>NZ_JBQCIV010000134.1:0-7550 GCF_051953405.1 Trinickia sp.
ATGTCGGCCAGCGCCGTGTGCATCGCGCGCTTTTGGAATCCTTTGTAGATAGCCGGCTGCCAGCGGCGGCACAATTCCTTGAGCGTGCTGACATCGAGATTGCGGTAGTGGAAAAACCGTTCGAGTTCGGGCATCCAGCGCGCCATGAAGCGGCGGTCCTGGCAAATCGAATTGCCGCACATCGGCGATTTGCCGGGCGGCACATAGTTGCCCAGGAAGGCGCGAATCTGCTCGGTGGCATCCGCCTCGGTGATTGTCGATGCCCGCACACGATCGATGAGGCCGGAACGGCCATGCGTGTTCTTGTTCCAATCGTCCATCTTGTCGAGCGTTTCGTCGCTCTGGTGGATGGCGAGCACCGGGCCCTCGACCACCTTCTCGAGCGTCGAGTTCGTCACCACGACCGCGATTTCGATGATGCGATCGGTGTCGGGCTCGAGCCCCGTCATCTCCATATCGAGCCAAACGAGGTTCATCTCGCTGCGCGCGAGCGTCGGCTCGCCGACGGGTTCGAGTAAATCAGTCATGAAAGCAATCCGTTGATGGGTACAAAAAGAAGCGAAATGAAGCCGAACCGGTGAAACCGCTCAACGCGGGATCGTGCACCGTCGCCCGGTCCCGCGAAACTCTATAATTCTCGCATAGATAACTTGGACTTCCCGATGCCCCCTCTCGACTTCACCGTTCTGTTCACCGTCATGGTGGTCGCGATGGTCGCCACGAAATTGTGGCTCGCCTCGCGGCAAATCCGCTTCGTGGCGGCACGCAGGGACGCGGTGCCGAGGCAGTTTGCCGATACGATTCCCATCGCGGCCCATCGGCGCGCGGCCGATTACACCGTCGTGCGCACCCGCTTGTCGATGCTCGAAATCGCCGTCGGGGCAGCCGTGCTCATTGCACTCACGCTACTCGGCGGGGTACAGGCGCTCGATCGCGCGATCGGCGCGTGGCTTGGCGAAGGCTATACGGGCCAGATCGCGCTCGTGGCCGCGGTGGCCGTGATCACGAGCGCGATCGATCTGCCGTTCGATTATTACCGGCAGTTCGTCGTCGAGGAACGATTCGGCTTTAACCGGATGACGCGTGCGATCTTCTTCGCGGATCTGGCCAAAGGCGCCGGGCTCGGCGCCGCGTTCGGGCTTCCGCTGCTGTTCGTCGTGCTCTGGCTCATGGGCCGCGCGGGCGGTCTGTGGTGGCTGTGGGCCTGGGCGGTCGTCGTCGTCTTCCAACTGCTCGTGCTCGTGCTCTACCCCACGCTGATCGCGCCGCTGTTCAACAAGTTCGAACCGCTGGCCGACGAAGCCCTCGTCCACCGCATCGAAGCCTTGATGAAACGCTGCGGTTTTGCGGCCAAGGGCCTATTCGTGATGGACGGCAGCCGCCGCTCCGCGCACGGCAACGCGTACTTCACGGGCTTCGGCGCCGGCAAGCGCATCGTTTTTTTCGATACCTTGCTCGCCCGGCTAACGGGCAGCGAGATCGAAGCCGTACTCGCGCACGAACTCGGGCACTTCAAGCGCCGTCACGTCACGAAGCGCATGCTCGTGACGTTCGTCATCAGCCTGCTACTGTTCGCGCTGCTCGGCTGGCTAAGCGCTCGCACGTGGTTCTACGAGGGGCTCGGCGTGCGGCCCTCGATGACGGGCAGCAACGACGCGCTGGCTCTGGTGCTGTTCTTCCTGGCGCTGCCGGTGTTCATGTTCTTCGTCACCCCGCTCGGCAGCCTGACCTCGCGCAAGCACGAATTCGAGGCGGACGCGTTCGCCGCTAGCCAGACCGACGCGCACGAACTCGTCAACGCCCTCGTCAAGCTTTACGAAGACAACGCCTCCACCTTGACGCCCGATCCGCTCTATACGGCCTTTTACTATTCGCACCCGCCCGCCTCGCAGCGGATCGAACGGCTGCTGCGACACGCATGAGTTCGCGTCCCGCTAAATCCGGCAAGCGTGCCGGCGCCGCGTGCGCGCACGGGCTCGTCATCGCCGCGCATGGCCGTCACTACCTGGTCGCGCCCGAGCACGATCCGCACGGGCTGCTGCAGTGTTTTCCGCGCGGCAAAAAGAGCGAGGTTGCGGTGGGCGATCGCGTCGTCTACGAACCGACATCGGCGGATCAAGGCGTGATCGTCGAAATCGGCGAACGGCGCAACCTGCTCTATCGATCCGATCAATACAAATCGAAACTATTCGCGGCAAACCTCGATCAGTTGCTGATCGTGCTGGCGACGCAGCCGCATTTCAGCGAAGACTTGCTCGGACGTGCGCTGGTGGCGGCCGAGGCCAACGGCCTCAAGCCTTTGATCGTCCTGAACAAGACCGACGTGACGGCGGCACTGCCCGCCGCCCGCGACCGTCTCGCGCCTTATCGGGCGCTCGGCTACGACGTCCTGGAACTGTCGATCAAGGCCCGCCCCGACGACGCGCGCGCCGCGCTGACCGAGCGATTGCGCGATCATGCGACGCTATTGCTCGGCCAATCCGGGATGGGCAAGTCCACGCTGGTCAACCTCATCGTTCCGGAGGCCGATGTCGCCACGCGCGAAATCTCGACTGCACTGAACAGCGGGCGCCATACGACGACGTTCACTCGGCTGTACCCGTTGCCCGACGGCGGCGCGCTGATCGATTCGCCCGGTTTCCAGGAGTTCGGACTGCATCATTTGACCGAAGGCACCCTCGAGCGGGCGTTTCCCGAGTTCCGTCCGTTGCTCGCTCACTGCCGCTTCTACAATTGCCATCATCTGCACGAGCCCGGCTGTGCGATTCTCGCCGCCCTAGGCGACGGCCGTATCGCGCGCGAGCGGCACGCGCTGTATGCTCAACTCGTGCACGAAGCCAGCCAGATCGTCAGATAGGCCAAGTGCTGCGATTCGCTCGACCGGCGCCCGCCCATGCTGAAGCTCACCTACGCACCGAACCCCGTCATCGGCCAACATTGGGTCAACTTGCTGGCGGCGGCGGGCATCGATTGCGAACTGCATAACCGGTATCTGACCGGCGCGCTGGGAGAAATTCCGGCCGACCAATGCGCACCGGAACTGTGGCTCGTCGACGAACGCGACGAACTGCTGGCGAGGCGAATCTTGGCGGCAGCTCAGAACGGGCCGCCCGCGGGGGCGGCGCCTTGGCGATGCGGCGCTTGCGGCGAAACATTGGAACCGCAATTCACCGCCTGCTGGCGCTGCGGCGCGTGGCGCCAGGAAGACTGACGCCCGCGAGGCAAAGCATCCCGGCGGCCCGGCTGTCCGTTCGTTAGCCGAGCCAGACGGCGATGGTCAGCATCAGCAGCAGGATCATCCACAGGATAACGGCCCGCCAGACAAGGCCGACCGCCGACTGCAGCGTACGGGGCGTGCAATCGTCGCCGACCGTCAGCGGCCCGCCATCCGATGCGCCGAGCGCATCGAGACTCGAGGGCTCCGCGAGCGGCCCGGCGAGCCGCGCACCGAGCGCGCCGCTGCCGGCGGCGAGCAAGACACCGTCGTTGGCATCGGGCCATTGCCGAGCGTGGTTGCGCCAAGCGTAGATGGCGTCCTCGAAATTGCCGACGATCGCGAAGCCGAGCGCCGTGAGCCGTGACGGCACCCAATCGATGACAAAGAACGCTTTGCGCGCAAAGACGCCGAAAGCGGCGGTACGCTCGCCAACCGATACGCCCCAGCTACGGGCGAGGTATTCCGAGATGCGGTAGAGCACCGCGCCCGCCGGGCCGATCGGGACAAGGAACCAGAAGAACACGCCGAACACATGCCGATGGGAGGCGACGACAGCGTGGATCAGCGTGTGGCGCACGATTTCGCCGACGGGCATATCTACCGTGTCCATGCCCGTCCATTCGGCCAGGATTTCCCGGGCGCGCGGCACGTCGTCGTTATTGAGTGCGAGATGGATGTCGGTGAAGTAATGGCTGAACTGCCGAAAGCCGAGCGTGAAATAAACGATGACGACGTTCCAGAGGAACGCCAGCGCAAAGCTGATTCGATAAAGGACGTAATAAACGGCGGCGACCGCAAGCGTCCAAGGCAGCACGACGACGAGCCAGGCCAGCATGCCGTGTTTTCTCTTGCCCGCGTCGAAACCTTGCGCGGCCGATTCCGCGTGGTACTGCAGCAGCGCGAAGATGGGGTTGCTCTGCGAGAGCGCGCGCAGCTGTTCGATGACGAGAGCCAGCAATACGGAGAAAAAGGTCATGCGAGGAGCCGTGGCAATTCGAGTTTGTTCGTATGTCGCATAACGATAGCACAGGGCGCTGCGCCCGAATGTGATCGGCTGCGTTCAGCCGAATGCTAGCCGATAGACGTGTTGCGGGACTACGCGGCTAAAAAGCGATAGAAATTGCGCAACATGCCGGCAGTTGCGCCCCAAATGAAATATTGGCCGCCCGTGCCGGGACGCGGATACGGCATGGCGAAAAAGCGACGCTCGCCGCCTTCCCAGCGCAGCAGCCGCACTTCGTGATTGGCCGGATTCATCAGAAAAGGCAGCGGCACCTCGAAAATTTCCGCCACCTCGAGCGTATCGGCGCGCACCGTAAATGGCGAGTGAACCAGCCCGACGACCGGTGTCACGCGAAACCCCGTACCCGTCAGATAGTCGGGCAGCGCGCCTAGCACTTCCACTCGTTCGGGTGCGAGCGCCACTTCCTCCTGCGCTTCTCGCAGCGCGGTCGCGACGGCATCGGGATCGGAGGGCTCCCGCCGGCCACCGGGAAAGCTGATCTGCCCGGCGTGATCGCTCAGATGATCGGCGCGCTGGGTGAGGAGCACGGAAAGATGCGCATCGCGCACGACCAGCGGCACGAGCACGGCCGCCGCGCGCGGATCGCCCTGCTGCGCTAAAGGCTCGAAGGGCTCGGGCGCCCACGCGAGACGTTGAGCGAAACGTTCGCGCAGGCCCACGGGCGTCAGCCGATAGCTGGCGACGGCAGGCAACCCGGAACCGGTGGTTTCGATCGGCAGGACTTCGGGTTCGAAGACGGGACGAATCAACGTAACGCTCGTGAAGTCATGGACGGATACCCGTCATTGTGACTCGGGAAGCAGCAAAGAAAAAAGCACCCGAACGGGTGCTTTTTCTTACTGCTTGCACGCTTAGGAAGCCGCGCGGTCCTTCGAGACCAGCTTTTCCTTGATACGTGCCGACTTGCCCGAACGCTCGCGCAGGTAGTACAGCTTCGCACGACGCACATCGCCACGACGCTTCACGACGATGCTGGCCAACAGCGGCGAGTACGTTTGGAACGTACGCTCGACGCCTTCGCCCGACGAAATCTTACGGACGATGAACGACGAGTTCAGGCCGCGGTTACGCTTGGCGATCACCACGCCTTCATAGGCCTGGACACGCTTGCGGGTACCTTCGACCACGTTCACGTTCACGATCACCGTATCGCCGGGGGCGAATGCGGGAATCGACTTGCCGGCGAGCACGCGCTCGATTTCTTCCTGCTCGAGTTTTGCAATCAGATCCATCACTGACTCCTTATGCCATCTTGTCGACGTTGTACCTGCCCTATGCCGAATCGGCAGTGTGGCTCGGCCCCGATAGAGGATGGGTTCACACCTGACACCGCTTACGCGGCGCCGCTTATGCCTCGCGAATGGCTCGAAAGCCGATTAGGACTCCGGTGCCGCTTTCGCCAGGCTTGCGAGCCATGCCTCGTCGGCACGGCTCAACGTCTTGCTTCGCCGCGCGCGCACGATCAGATCGGGCCGCTTGGCAAGGGTATTTCTCAGCGCCTCTTTCCGGCGCCACTGCTCGATTTCGGCATGATGGCCGCCGAGCAACACCTCGGGCACACGCATGCCCTCGTATTCCTCGGGCCGCGTGTAGTGCGGGCAATCGAGCAGCCCGCTCACGAAACTGTCCTGTACGGCGGATTGCGCATCGCCGAGTACACCCGGCAACTGGCGCACCACGGCGTCCATCAATGCCATGGCCGGCAATTCGCCGCCCGACAGGACAAAATCGCCGAGACTCACTTCCTCGTCGACACAGCGGTCGAGCAACCGTTGGTCGATCGCTTCATACCGCCCGCACAGCAACACCAGCCCCGGCTCGCTAGCGAACCGCATCACGCGCTCGTGATCGAGCGGCGCCCCTTGGGGCGACATCATCACGACACGCGCCCCGCTCACGCCGAGCGCTTCCTGCGCGGCCTTCGCGGCGCCGATCGCTGCTTCGAGCGGCTTGGCCAGCATCACCATGCCGGGCCCGCCACCGTACGGCCGATCATCGACGGTCCGGTAATTGTCCGTCGTGAAATCGCGCGGATTCCACGTTCTCAAACCGAACCGCCCCTGCTTCACCGCTCGGCTGGTGATGCCCCACTCGGTAATCGCGCGGAACATCTCGGGAAAGAGCGTGACGACATCGAACTGCATCGCGCGCTCCCAGATGTGGACCATGCTCAGTAATCGGCGTCCCAATCGACGACGATGCGTTTCGCCGCTTGATCCACCGTTTTCACATACACGCCGACGAACGGAATCAACCGCTCGCCGGTAGCCGGCTGCCCGTCCTTGTCCTGCGACGGGTACTCGACGCGAAGTACCGCATGCGCGCCGTTGTCGATCAGATCGGCGACGGCGCCGAGCGCGACACCCGCCTCGTTGACGACTTCCAGGCCGATCAGATCGACCCAATAGAACTCATCGGCACCGAGCGACGGAAAATCGCTGCGGCGCACATGGACGCGCCAACCGCGCAACGCCAGCGATCGATCGCGATCCCCGACGCCGTTCAACTGCGCGACGACGCTGTCGCCATGCACTTTCGCGGCCACAACGGGCGCGGTTTGGATCTCGCGCCCTTTGACGAGCCACCAGGATTTGGCACTCGTCAATGCGTCGCCGCCTTGAGCGGCACTCGCGTGCGCCGCGACTTTGACCCAGCCTTTCAAGCCGTATGCATCGACGATCGCACCGACTTCGACGGCATCGTCCGGCAAGGACGCGACCGATTCGATGCCCGCCGACGCCTGACCGGCGGCTGCATGCGTCGCATTGCGCTCGACCGGCTTGCGCGCGAACGCGCCAAACGACACAGGCGCCCGGGGAGGCGTCTTGGCCCGGCCCGAGCCCGAATCACGAACGGACATCGACAAACCTCACAGTTGCTCGATCACGCGCAGTCGCCCACCGCCCGGTACTTGCACGTCGCGCTTCACGCGAGGTGCAGCCGAGAAAAACGGCCGACCACTGCGGCAAGTGCGATTAAGCAGCCGGTTGCGCCTTTTGCGCTTGCTTCACGAGACGCTCGACCGTCGGCGACAGTTGGGCGCCAACGCCTTGCCAGTACGTCAGACGATCTTGCGCGATACGCAGCGATTCGCCCTTCGTGGCGACCGGGTTGTAGAAGCCGACGCGCTCGATGAAACGGCCGTCGCGACGGTTACGCGAATCGGTTGCGACGATGTTGTAGAACGGGCGCTTCTTCGAGCCGCCACGTGCCAAGCGGATGATGACCATACTGTAATCCTTGAAAACCGGGGGTTCGGAACCACTGAAACGCTCGATTATAGCGGGAAACTGAAACCATAACAAACAC
>NZ_JBQCIV010000135.1:0-23499 GCF_051953405.1 Trinickia sp.
GGCTGCTTGAACGTCCCCAGCCGGGTCCAGAACGGCATGCCCAGGAAGAACGCGAAGTAGATCAGCGCGCAGATCTGAGCGATCAGCGTCGCCGCCGGCGAAGGCGGCTTCGTCCCCAAAAACGCCAGCGTCAGGAACGCCAGCACGAAGATTGCGTAGAACACCTTGTGGAAGAACGGCCGATAGCGAATCGACTTCACCGGGCTGCGATCGAGCCAAGGCAGGAAGAACAGCGACACCACCGCCGAGCCCATCACCACGACACCCCAGAACTTCGCTTCCGTGAAGGCCATGAACAGAACCAGCAGCACGGCCAGCACCGGCAAGCCGACGCGCCACTTGCCCCGCGCGCGCAAGAGCGCCAAGAGCCCCAGCAGCCCGACCACGATCATCAACACGATCTTGAACGGATCGGTGGTCGCGCGCAGCATCGCGTAGAACGCCGTGAAGTACCAAACCGGGGCGATCTCGGGCGGCGTTTGCAGCGGGTTCGCCGGAATGAAGTTGTTCGATTCGAGGAAGTAGCCGCCCATCTCGGGCGCGAAGAACAGAATCGCCGCGAACACCATCAAGAACACGCACACGCCGAAGAAATCGTGCACCGAGTAGTATGGGTGGAACGGAATGCCGTCGAGCGGCTTGCCGTTCGCATCCTTCTTGGCCTTGATTTCGATGCCGTCGGGATTGTTCGAACCCACCTCGTGCAGCGCCACGATATGCACGAACACGAGCCCGAGCAGCACGAGCGGGATCGCGATCACGTGAAACGCGAAGAAGCGGTTCAACGTGATGTCCGACACCACGTAATCGCCCCGGATCCACAGCGACAGATCGGGACCGACGAACGGGATCGCCGAGAACAAATTCACGATCACCTGCGCGCCCCAGTACGACATCTGGCCCCAGGGCAGCAGGTAGCCGAAGAACGCTTCGGCCATCAAACACAAAAAGATTGCGCAGCCGAAGATCCACACGAGTTCGCGCGGCTTGCGGTACGAGCCGTACATGAGCCCGCGAAACATATGCAGATAGACGACGACGAAGAACATCGACGCGCCCGTGGAGTGCATGTAGCGGATCAGCCAGCCCCACGGCACCTCGCGCATGATGTACTCGACCGAGGCGAACGCGAGCTGCGAATCGGGCTTGTAGTTCATCGTCAGGAAGATGCCCGTGACGATCTGGTTCACGAGTACGAGCAGCGCCAGCGAACCGAAGAAGTACCAGAAGTTGAAGTTTTTCGGGGCGTAGTACTCGGATAAGTGCGCTTTCCAAGTCGACGTCATCGGGAACCGCCGGTCGATCCAGCCGGCCAGGCCCGTCGTTTCCACCTGCTTTTCCGTTGTCGCCATTTACGCCTCTCCTTCTTCGTCTTTGCCGATCACGATCGTCGTGGGCGACGTGAACATGTAGCGGGGAACGTCGAGGTTCTGGGGGGCGGGCTTGTTTTTGAAAACGCGGCCGTCCAAATCGTAGGTCGAACCATGGCAGGGGCACAGAAAGCCGCCCGGCCAGTTGTCGGGCAGGTTCGCTTGAGCGCCCGGGGTGAAACGCGGCGTCGGCGTGCAGCCCAGGTGCGTGCAGACCGCCACGACGACAAGGATGTTCTGATGATCGGCGCGCGACCGGTATTCGTTCTGCGCGTACTTCGGCATCGGCATGGAGAACGGGTTTTCCGACTTCGGATCCGCCACTTCCCCATCGGCCTTTTTGACGTCGGCCAACATGTCCGCCGTGCGGTTCAAAATCCAAACCGGCTTGCCGCGCCAAGACACGGTCATCAACTCGCCGGGCTTCAATCCGCTGATATCCACTTCGACGGGCGCGCCGCCCGCTTTGGCCTTCGCCGATGGCTCTAAGGAGTCCACGAAAGGTATGACGGCGGCAACTGCTCCGCAGCCGCCTACTGCGGTCGTCGTAATCAGCCAGGTACGGCGGCTGCTGTCGACGCGTTCATCTTCTTTATCTCGCATCACACGCCCCACTTCTGAGTTGGATTTCGGTCACCGCTTTTGCCACCGGCGCTAGTTTGCGCGAATGGAGTCGCCATTTACAAGAGCCGTGCGACAAAAACCGTGCGAAGCGTTGATTCTTAAGGGTTTCCCCGCACCCCAGCGGGGCAATTCGCCGTCATTTCCTCGTTAAGCATTTCATTTAACCACGCATGCAGCCAGCGTACCTCATATGGCGGCAGCACGGGCCGGTATCGGCATGCTTATTGCGCTATGCTTTTGCCTCATTCAAACCGCAAAAATCGCGGCGTCATTTGCGCAAATTGCGGCACTGCGTCACACCGGATTATCGATATCGATAAAAAGATGCTCAATGTCGAAGCGCTCCGAGAGGTGTGCACCGAGCGCCTGAACGCCGTATCGCTCCGTCGCATGATGCCCCGCAGCAAGAAACGCAACGCCGCTTTCGGCGGCAATATGGGTGATCTGCTCCGAGATCTCGCCCGTCAAGTAGACGTCCGCGCCGGCATCGATCGCCGCCTCGAAATAGCTTTGCGCCCCGCCCGTGCACCAGGCGATCCGGCGCAGTTCGGACTCGGCGTCGCCCAGCAAGAGCGGCGCACGCCCGAGGGTATGCTCGACCTGCGCCGCGAAATGCGCGAGCGAAACCGGCATCGGCAAGGTGGTCATCCAACCCAAGGCGTCGGCGCCGAAACGCGTGTCGCCAATCAATCCGAGCCGCGCGCCCAGTTGCGCGTTGTTGCCGAACTCGGGATGATCGTCGAGCGGCAGATGGTAGGCGAACAGGCTGATCTCGTTGTCGATCAGTTGCTTGAGCCGCCGGTACTTGCGGCCCGTGATCTGCGGCGCCTCGTTGCGCCAGAAATAGCCATGGTGAACGAGGACGGCATCGGCCCCCCACTCGGTGGCTGCCTGCAAGAACGCGAGCGACGCGGTCACGCCCGTCGCGATCTTTTCGATGCGCCGCCGGCCCTCCACTTGCAAGCCGTTGGGGCTGTAGTCCTTGAAACGACCGATCTGAAGCAAGTCGTTCAAGTACAATTCAAGTTCGATCCGATCCATAGAAACCTCGATTCTTCAAATGCTTAGACGCTTCTGGTTGCTCTTCGCCCAAGCGGTGACGGTGCTGCTCGCACTTTGGTTCATCGTAGTGACGCTCAAGCCGCAATGGCTCGAGCATCAAGGGCAATTCGGCAAACAGCTCGCCTCTCCGATCGTCGCACTGCGCGAAGTGGCGCCGGGTTCCGGTTCGGGGCCCGCGATGGCCTCGTATGCCGATGCGGCGCAAAAAGCCATGCCGGCCGTCGTCAACGTGTTCTCGGGCAAAGCCGGATCCACGCCGCCGAATCCGCATGCAAAGGATCCGCTGTTTCGTTACTTCTTCGGCAATCCTAAAAATCAGCAACAGGACAAGCAGCCCGAGGACGAGACGGCGACCAACCTCGGTTCGGGCGTGATCGTCAGCCCGGAAGGCTACATTCTAACGAACGAACATGTCGTGGACGGGGCGGACGAAATCGAAGTCGCCTTGGCCGATGGCCGCCGCACGAATGCCAAAGTGATCGGCGTCGATCCGGAAACAGACCTGGCCGTGCTCAAGATCAACATGACGAGCCTACCCTCGATCACGCTCGGCCGCATGGACCAAGTCCGGGTGGGCGACGTCGTGCTTGCCATCGGCAATCCCTTCGGCGTGGGCCAGACGGTCACGATGGGCATTATCAGCGCGCTGGGACGCAATCACCTCGGCATCAACACCTTCGAGAACTTCATCCAGACCGATGCCCCGATCAACCCCGGCAATTCGGGCGGAGCCCTTGTCGACTCCAGCGGCAATCTGCTCGGCATCAATACGGCGATCTACTCGCGCTCGGGCGGCTCGCTCGGCATCGGTTTCGCGATTCCCGTCTCTACCGCGCGCAGCGTCCTCGAAAGCATCATCACGACGGGTTCGGTCACCCGTGGGTGGATCGGCGTCGAGCCGCAGGATGTCACGCCGGCGATCGCCGAATCGTTCGGGCTCGAGCAGCGCGGCACGATCGTGGCCGGCGTGCTACAAGGCGGCCCGGCGGACAAAGCCGGCATCAAGCCGGGCGACGTCCTGCTCGAGGTGAACGGCCAGGACATCACCGATACCACGCGGCTCTTGAATCTGATCGCGCAGATCAAACCCGGCACTCAAGCCGACGTCAAACTCATGCGTAAGAAGAAAGAGATGAATGTCGTCATCACGATCGGCAAGCGTCCGCCGCCGCCCAAGCAGAGCGAGAACAACCAAGACGACGGTAGCGATGCGCAGCAGGAGGAATGAAAGGTCGCGAGCCGGGCGTAGCGCCAACGCGCCGAGTCCCTAGCTCGTCGCGCCTTCTTCCTCGGCAACAGGCTGATCCTTACCGACGATCAGCCTGGCAGCGATGATCCCCGCCTCGTAGAGCACGATCAACGGCAACGCGAGAATCAGTTGGGAAAAGACATCCGGCGGCGTGACGACGGCGGCCACGATGAACGCGCCCACCACGACATACGGACGAATGCTGCGCAGTTTCTTGATCGTCAGCACGCGCATCCGCACGAGCAACACGACGATGATCGGCACCTCGAAGGTGACCCCGAACGCGATGAACATCGACAGGACGAAACTCAAGTAATTGTCGATGTCGGTGGACATCTGGACATCGAGCGGCGCGTTGTAGTGCGCCATGACGCGAAAAATAGTGGGGAACACGACGAAGTAAGCGAACGACATCCCGCACAGGAACAGGATGTAGCTGCTGCCGACAAGCGGCGCGACGAGCTTCTTCTCGTGTTGGTACAGCCCCGGCGCCACGAACGCCCAGATCTGATAAAGCACGATCGGCAAGGCGATCACGAGCGCCACGAGCATCGTCACCTTCACCGGCACGAAGAACGAGCCGGTCACGTCGGTCACGATCATGCGTCCCCCCTTCGGGAGATTTTCCATCAACGGCCGCGCCAGCAGCTTGAAGATGTCCGTCGCCCAATAGACGAGACAGAGAAACACCACGATGACGGCGGCGCCCGCCTTGATGATACGGTCGCGTAACTCGACGAGATGCGAGATGAACGACTCTTCTGCGCCTTCGTCCTGCTTATGCTGGGGGTCGCTCACACCGGCCCTCTTAATGAGATCGACGCGCGAAGCGTCGAAAGATCGGAAGTGGGAAGCCGTCGATGGGCATGGACGGCGTCAAAGAAAACGTCGCTGCTTGCGCAGGCTCGCGGGGGTATGCCGCGCCACGCGCGCGGCGCCCGATTGTACGTGCGTGCGCTGGCGAGCGACGCGCTTGTACCAGACAGGCGCGGCTGCGCGCTTGGCGCGCCAGCTCACTCGTTTCACGCTGGGAGGCGCTGTGGTGCGCCACGACGAAACCGCGGGATCGCCCGTCGCGCGATCGCCGGCCCCCAGATCCTCCCCCGCCGCCCCGCCGGCGATACTCGGGGAAACGGACGTACCGTTGCGAAATGCGTCGTTCAGTTCCGCTTCGTGCTTGCGCAAGTTGTCGTGAATCGAATTCTCGACGTTGCGCGCGGCCGATTCGAATTCGGTCTTCATCTGCCGCAGGTGATCGAGTTCGATCTCCCGCGTGACCTCGGCCTTGACGTCGTTGATATAGCGCTGGGCACGGCCGAACAGCGCACCCGCCGTGCGCGCGACGCGCGGCAGGCGCTCGGGGCCGAGCACGACGAGCGCCACCACGCCGATCAGCGCCATCTTCGTGAGTCCGAGATCGAGCATGGGAGAGGTTGAGTCGTCCGTTATCGGTGGTGCGGTTATACAGGTGTACGGGTGGTGCCGATCCGCGCTGGGGCTGCACTCGGGCCGCGCTGTACCGCGCGCGGCCGGCGCTTAGCGGTAATCGTTCGAACGCGTCTTTTCCTTGGCCTCGACGTCGATCGTATTCGAACGGGGCAGCTCGCGCCGCTCGGCTTCGGCCGGGGCGGACGACGATGGCGTGTCGGCGTCCTTCATGCCCTCTTTGAAGCCTTTTACCGCGCTACCCAAATCGCTGCCGATGCTGCGCAGGCGTTTTGTGCCGAACACAAGCGCCACGATCAACAGCACGATCAACCAGTGCCAAATACTGAACGAACCCATGAGAATCTCCCAAGCCTTGCCGCCACGCCATGCGGCGGCAAAAATACCGGCCTTGCGACCGTAATCGGAGCGCTAACGCTCCCTGTCGATCGATGCGGCAGTGGGGCGCGCCGCGCCTTATCCCATCCGCTTCCACGGACGCGGACCGGCGAGAATGTGCGCGTGCAAGTGGTAGACCTCCTGCCCGCCGCCCGGCCCCGTATTGATGACCGTTCGAAACCCCGTTTCGCCGCCGGTGTACGCGCAACCGAGTTCGTCGGCCAGCCGTGCCACCAGAATCATCATTTTACCAAGCAGCGGCGCATCGCTTTCGCTGCAATTGGACAGGGTTTCGACGTGTTTTCGGGGAATGACGAGCACGTGCGTTTCGGCAGCCGGGTGAATATCCTTGAACGCGACGAATTCCTCGTCTTCGTGAACCTTCGTGCTCGGGATCTCGCCCGATGCGATTTTGCAGAAAATGCAGTTGTCGTGACTCATGGTCTTCCTGGTGGCGAAGCGAATGCGCGGTGCGCCGTGGACGTCAAACCCACGCCCGCGGCTCGAGCGGCTTATTCTCGTACAGGTACAGCCAGCCCTTCACGATACGGTACAGCAGCCAAATCGACACGGCCGCCAGCACGGCGAAGCCGATGATCGCGAAAATGAGCACCCCTCCGACAACATACCCGACGAGGCCGAGCCAAAAGGAACGGATCAGCCATGTGAAGTGCGCTTCATACGCCGTGCCCGCCGCATCGTCCCGCTTCAGGTAGGCGATGATGATCGCGATGATGATCGAGACGCCGCCCGTGAACCAATGCAAGGCAAACAGCCCATACAGGATGTGCGTCAGCGTGCGCAGGTCGCCCCGCTCATCGGGGGCGGGGTAAGAGACGGGCATGCCAGGTCGTTGCTCCATCTTCTCCTCCGTTCAGCCGCCGTTTTCCTCGCGTTCGCGACGCTTGCGCATCGCTTTCTCTTCGATCCCCGACAGCCCTTCGCGCCGCTCGAGTTCCGCGATGACGTCCGCGGGGCTCAGATCGTAGTGCGAGAGCATGACGAGGCAGTGAAACCAGAGGTCGGCCACTTCGCCGACGAGCGCGGCAGGCGCGCCGCCCTGGCGCACGTCCTTCGCGGCCAGCACGACTTCCGTCGCCTCTTCGCCGATCTTCTTGAGCACGGCGTCGTCGCCCTTATGAAACAAGCGCGAGACGTACGAGACTTCCGGATCGCCGCCCTTGCGGCCGTCGATCACGGCCGCCAGGCGCAGCAGCGTGTCTTGCGTCGTCGCAGCCGCGGTGCCCGCGGCCGTCGTTTGGGTGGGTTGCGTCATCGGTAGATCTGTTCAGGGTCTTTCAGCACGGGATCGACGGCAACCCAGTCGCCCTCGTCCACCGTGCCTTCGAATTTCTGGAAAAAGCAGGAGTGGCGCCCAGTGTGGCACGCAATGCCCGACACTTGTTCGACCTTGAGCAAGACCACGTCCTCATCGCAATCGAGCCGCACTTCGCGCACCTGCTGCACGTGGCCGGACTCTTCTCCCTTGAACCACAAGCGCTGGCGCGAACGCGAGAAGTAGACGGCGCGGCCCGTCTCGATCGTCTTGGCCAACGCCTCGCGATTCATCCACGCGAACATAAGCACGTCGCCCGTCGTCGCCTCCTGCGCGATGACGGGCACGAGCCCGTTGGCGTCCCATTGCACCTTGTCGAGCCAGTTCATTTCGGCGGGAGCAGTCATGATTGCCTTACGGGGATACCGCGTTCGGCCATGAAGCGCTTGGCTTCGCCGACGGTGTGTTCGCCATAGTGGAAGATGCTGGCGGCCAGCACGGCATCGGCGCGACCTTCCACGATGCCGTCGGCCAGATCCTTCAGCGAGCCGACACCGCCCGAGGCGATCACCGGCACCGGCACGGCATCCGATACCGCGCGCGTCAGCGCCAGATCGAAGCCGCTTTTCGTGCCATCGCGGTCCATGCTCGTGAGCAGGATCTCGCCGGCGCCGTATTCGGCCATCTGCTTGGCCCATTGCACGGCATCGAGCCCCGTCGCCTTGCGCCCGCCGTGCGTGAACACCTCCCAGCGCGCCGGTTCGCCTTCGCCCGAGACGCGCTTGGCGTCGATCGCAACGACGATGCATTGCGATCCGTACTTTTGCGCGGCCTCGCGCACGAGTTCGGGACGCGCCACCGCGGACGAGTTCATGCTGACCTTGTCCGCGCCCGCGTTGAGCAAGCGCCGCACGTCTTCCACCGCGCGCACGCCCCCGCCCACCGTCAGCGGAATGAAGACTTGAGCCGCCACCGCTTCGATGATCGGCAGGATCAGGTCGCGCTGGTCGGACGTGGCCGTGATGTCCAAGAACGTCAGTTCGTCGGCGCCTTGCTCGTCGTAGCGGCGCGCGATTTCGACGGGATCGCCGGCATCGCGCAACTCGACGAAATTGACGCCTTTGACGACGCGGCCGGCGGTCACGTCCAGGCAGGGAATAATGCGTTTAGCTAGAGCCATGATGGTGCAAATGCCGCAAAGTGGGCCGCCCGCGGCAAAGCGGACGGCATAAAGCCGTGGCGGGCGGGATGTCCTAGCCGGCGCCGCCGCAGGACCGAACGGCGGCGCGCGCACTGCGCATTAGGCGTCGTCCGATTCGCGCAGCGCGTCGGCACGCGTTTGCGCGGCGGCGAAATCGAGATCGCCCGAGTAGATCGCGCGCCCGCAGATCACGCCCTCGATGCCCTCGTCTTCGACTTCGCACAGCGCGTCGATATCGGCCAAGTTCGACAACCCGCCGCTCGCGATCACGGGAATTTTCACCGCGCGCGCCAGACGCACCGTGGCCTCGATATTGATGCCTTGCAGCATGCCGTCGCGCCCGATGTCGGTATAGATGATCGACTCGCAGCCGTAATCTTCGAACTTTTGCGCCAGATCGACCACTTCATGGCCCGTGAGCTTGCTCCAGCCGTCTGTTGCGACCTTGCCGTCCTTCGCATCGAGCCCGACGATGATATGGCCGCCGAACGCCGTGCAGGCATCTTGCAAAAAGCCAGGGTTCTTCACCGCGGCCGTGCCGATGATGACGTACGACAGGCCGTCGTCGAGATAGCGCTCGATGGTTTCCAGATCGCGGATACCGCCGCCGAGCTGGACCGGGATTTCGCGGCCGACTTCTTCGATGATGGCGCGGATCGCCTCTTCGTTCTTTGGCTTGCCGGCAAACGCGCCGTTCAGATCGACGAGGTGCAACCGCCGGGCACCCCGATCGACCCAATGCCGGGCCATCGCCGCAGGGTCCTCGGAAAATATCGTCGCCTGGTCCATATCGCCTTGTTTAAGGCGCACACACTGACCGTCCTTGAGGTCGATGGCGGGAATCAGCAGCATAGCAATCGCGTGAAGTCTGGAAGGTTGAATGTCGGCAGCCCTCGAGCACCGGGTGCGCATTCGCCCCCGACGCCGAAAAGCCGTGTCGCTTAGTGTAGTACAAGTCTTTCAGGGCACCGCCCGCTTGCCTGGCGCATCGGACGAACGCACGCGAGCGGCGGCGCCGTGTTCATGGGTTCCAGTCGACGAAATTACGATACACGCGCAAGCCGGTGTCGGCGCTCTTTTCCGGGTGAAACTGCGTCGCGAAGATGTTTTCGCGCGCCACGGCCGACGTAAACGTCGTGCCGTAGTCGGTTTCGCCCACGGTGTGCTCGCGGTTTTCGGGAACGACGTAATAGCTGTGAACGAAGTAAAAGAACGCACCGTCCGCCACGCCGGCCCACAACGGGTGGGCGCGCGTTTGCCGCACGCGATTCCAGCCCATTTGCGGCACCTTGAAGCGCGAACCGTCGTCCTGCAACCGGCCTTCCAGCGCGAAGCGCACGACTTTGCCCGGCAGCAGGCCGAGCCCGGGCGTCGAGCCTTCCTCGCTCCAGTCGAACAGCATCTGTTCGCCGACGCATACGCCCATGAGCGGCTTTGCACGCGAGGCTTCCAGCACCGCCTCCTGCAGCCCCGATTCGCCGAGGCAGCGCATGCAGTCGGGCATCGCGCCTTGGCCCGGCAGCACGATGCGATCGGCTGCGCGAATCCCCTCGGGGCGATCGACGATCGCCACGTCCACTTCGGGAGCGGCCTTCTTCAGCGCCTGGTACACCGAGCGCAGGTTGCCCATCCCGTAATCCACAATCGCAATCTTTTTCATCGCAAGCAGCGCCTTTCAGCGCAAGTTAGGCAGCAATGCCTTCAATCCGTCGACGATGAACTCCACCGCCAGCGCCGACAACATCAGACCCATGAGCCGCGTACCGATGTTGATCCCCGTTTGGCCCACCCAGCGGGCGATCGGATCGGCAAGCCTCAGCGCCCCGAAGCAGATCACGGCGATCACGGCACCGATCGCCACGAGCCCGATGCGGTCGAACCAGTGCGCCGCGTTGGCCGAATAGACGATCACCGTGCTGATCGTGCCGGGCCCCGTCAGCAACGGAATAGCCAGCGGCACGACCGCGATGCTGTTCTTCGATTCGGCCTCGTCGCGCTCCTCGGCCGTCGCACGCGTATTGCCGACCTGCGCATTGAGCATGTTCACGGCCATGAGCAGCATGATGATGCCGCCGCCTACTTCCAGCGAGCCCACCGAGATGCCGAAAAAACTAATGATCTGCTGCCCGAGCAACGTCGTGATCGCGATCACGCAAAACACCGAAATCGAGGCGATGCGGATCGTGCGGCGCCGCTCCGCGTCGGAATGCTCCGACGTGAGGCTCAAGAAAAACGGCACCGCGCCGACGGGATTGATCAGCGCCAGCAGTGAAATAAACGATTTGAGAAGATCCATCGCAAGCCTGCGCCCGCCGTCGGGCGGCGCATCGGTCCGTCGTTCCAGCCGTGGATAGGGTCTGCTTACAGACTGCCCTTGGTGGACGGAATCTGCCCCGCCGCACGCTCGTCGAGCTCCACGGCCATGCGCAGCGCGCGGCCGAACGCCTTGAACACCGTTTCCAGCTGATGGTGCGCGTTGATGCCGCGCAGGTTGTCGATGTGCAGCGTCACGCCCGCGTGATTGACGAAACCGCGGAAAAACTCGATCGACAGATCCACGTCGAAGGTGCCGATCCGCGCCCGCGTAAACGGCACGTGGAACTCGAGCCCCGGACGGCCCGAGAAATCGATGACGACGCGCGACAGCGCCTCGTCGAGCGGCACGTAGGCGTGACCGTAGCGGCGAATGCCTTTCTTGTCGCCGATCGCTTTGGCCACGGCCATGCCGAGCGTGATGCCGGTGTCTTCCACCGTATGGTGGTCGTCGATATGCAAATCGCCATGCGCCTCGATATCGAGGTCGATCAGACCATGACGGGCAATCTGATCGAGCATATGGTCGAGGAACGGGACGCCCGTTGCCAGCTTTTGCCGGCCGGTGCCGTCCAGATCCAGCTTCACACGGATCTTCGTCTCGCTGGTATCGCGAAACACTTCCGCTACGCGCATGTAAAACCTCTAAGTGACTTTTATTTCAGCGCTTGCCGAAGCGCGCCGAGCATTTGAGCATTCTCGGCAGGCGTGCCGACGGTCAAACGCAGGCAATTCGCAAGCAATGGGTGCATTTTACCCACGTTTTTGACAAAAACCTTCGCCTCGAGCAGCGCGGCGAACGCGGTATCGGCGTCCGGCATGCGAACGAGCAGGAAATTGGCCGCGCTCGGGAACACGAACGTGCCCGGCAATGCCGCCAATGCAGCCGCCAAGGTGGCGCGCTCAGCCCGCAGCTCGGCGGCTTGCGCCTCCAGAACATCGACATGATCGAGCATGAATTCGGCGGCCGCTTGCGTCAGCACGTTCACGTTGTACGGCGGACGCACTTTGTCGAACTCGTTTAACCAAACCGGCGCACCGACGAGGTATCCCAACCGAATCCCGGCCAAGCCCAGCTTCGAGACCGTGCGCATGACGACGACATTCTCGTGATCGAGCACGCGGCCGAGCCAGCTTTTTTCGGCGAACGGCTGGTAGGCCTCGTCGATCACGACGAGGCTGCTGCCCTTCGCGCGGGCGATGATGCGCTCGATGTCGGCGTCCGCGTAGAGCGTGCCCGTGGGATTGTTTGGGTAAGCCAGATAAATGATGGCGGGCCGATGCTCGGCAATAGCGGCCAGCATCGCGTCGATATCGAGCGTCAGATCGGCGCGATGCGGCACACCGACGAATTCGAGCTGCGCGAATTTCGCCGACATCTGGTACATGACGAAACCCGGAACGGGCGCCAGCAACTTTGCCCCCGGCTTCGCGCAGGCGACGGCGATCATGCTGATCAACTCGTCCGAACCGTTGCCGAGCAGCACGTCGGCGCCGGCCGGCACCCCCATCGTCCGCTTGAGTTTGTCGATCAGCGCCGCGGGCCGCGGTGCCGGGTAGCGGTTGAGCGCCACGCCGGCCAGCACCTCGCCCAGTTGCGCGGCGAGCGCCGCGGGCAGCGGGTACGGGTTCTCCATCGCATCGAGCTTCACGTAGCCCGTTGCGTCGGCGACCGCGTAGGTCGTCATCGACAATACGTCGGGGCGGACGATGTCTTGCGGTGTCGTCATGGTGAATTCAGCCGTTTTGCTTCATTCGGTATTCGGCGCTGCGCGCGTGCGCCGGTAGACCTTCGCCGTACGCGAGTTCGGCCGCGATTTCGCCGAGCGTTTGCGCCCCCTCGGCGCTCACCTCGATCACGCTCGAGCGCTTGAAGAAGTCGTACACGCCGAGCGGCGACGAAAAACGCGCGGTGCGGGACGTGGGCAAGACGTGGTTGGGCCCGGCGCAATAATCGCCCAGGCTCTCGCTCGTATAGCGGCCCAGGAAAATGGCGCCCGCGTGACGAATCTCCTTCGCCCATTGATGCGGATCGAGCGCGGAAATCTCCAAGTGCTCCGGGGCGATTTGATTGGCGATCGCGCAGGCCTCGGCCATATCGCGCACTTTGACGAGCGCTCCGCGATCGACGAGCGAGCGCTCGATCACGTCGCGGCGCGGCATCGTCGGCAGCAGCTCGACGATCGCCTCTTGCACGCGCGCGATGAACGCATCGTCGGGACACAGCAGGATCGACTGGGCCAGCTCGTCGTGTTCGGCTTGCGAGAACAGATCCATCGCCACCCAGCGCGGGTCCGTCGTGCCGTCGCACAGCACGAGAATTTCCGAGGGGCCGGCGATCATGTCGATGCCAACCGTGCCGAACACGCGTCGCTTGGCCGCCGCCACATAGGCATTGCCCGGGCCGCAGATCTTATCGACGGCCGGCAGCGTCTCGGTGCCGTAAGCCAGGGCGCCCACGGCCTGCGCACCGCCGATCGTGAACACGCGATCCACGCCGCCGAGCAGCGCAGCCGCCAGGACGAGCGGGTTGCGCACGCCGTCCGGGGTCGGCACGACCATCACAATTTCGCGCACGCCGGCCACGCGCGCCGGAATGGCGTTCATGAGCACCGACGACGGATACGCGGCCTTGCCGCCCGGCACATAGATGCCGGCGCGATCGAGCGGCGTGACCTTTTGGCCGAGCACGGTGCCGTCGGCTTCCGTGTACTGCCAGCTATGGCTGCCGCATTCGATCTTTTGCTTCTCGTGGTAGGCGCGCACGCGCGCCGCGGCGGCTTCGAGCGCCGCGCGGCGCTTCGGCTCGAGCGCGTCGAGCGCCGCTTCGAGTTCGCTCGCCGGCAGCTCGAGCGCGGCCACGCTCGCGGCCGAGAGCCGGTCGAACCGGTTGGTGTATTCGAGCACGGCGGCATCGCCGCGCGCTTTGACATCGGCGAGAATCTGCGCGACCGAGCGGTCGATCGCTTCGTCCTCGCTCGCCTCGAAGGCGAGCACGCCGGCGAGCTTGGCGGCGAAACCGTCGGCGCTCGAATCGAGTTTGCGAATGGTCAGTGGCATGCTGGTATCCGTTTCGGTCATGCACGTGCCGGGCGGTGCGCGCAGGGGCGCGCCACGGGCCCGGCCCGCGTCAGGCGCTCTACGCCGTGCGCTGCGACGCTTGCCCGAACGCGTCGAGCAGCGGCGCCAGCGCGGCGCGCTTCAACTTCAGCGCCGCTTGGTTCACCACGAGGCGCGAGGAGATCTGCATGATTTCCTCCACCTCGACAAGATCGTTCGCGCGCAGCGTTCCACCCGAGCTGACGAGGTCGACGATCGCATCGGCCAAGCCGACGAGCGGCGCCAATTCCATCGACCCATACAGCTTGATCAGATCGACATGCACGCCCTTCGCCGCGAAATGCTCGCGCGCGGTCTGCACGTATTTCGTCGCCACGCGCAGGCGCGCGCCTTGGCGCACCGCATTGGCGTAATCGAAGCCCGCCTTCACAGCCACCGACATGCGGCACCGCGCGATGTTCAGATCGATCGGCTGATACAGCCCCGATCCGCCGTGCTCGAGCAAGACGTCCTTGCCCGCCACGCCGAAATCGGCCGCGCCGTATTCCACGTAGGTCGGCACGTCGGTCGCACGCACGATGATGACACGCAAATTGGGCGCACTCGTCGGAAGAATCAGCTTCCGGGACGTTTCCGGGTCCTCGGTCACGTGCACGCCGGCAGCCGCCAGCAGCGGCAAGGTCTCCTCGAAGATCCGTCCCTTCGACAGCGCGAGCGTCAACGGCGTCGTATCAAGCGTACTCATGCGTGGTTCTCCGATGCGGGCACGGACCGATCCGACACGCGGCGCACGCGTGCGCCGATCGCCGTCAGCTTTTCTTCCATGCGGTCGTAGCCGCGATCGAGGTGATAAATGCGATCGACGAGCGTTTCGCCCTCGGCCGTCAGCCCGGCAATGACGAGGCTCGCCGATGCGCGCAGATCGGTGGCCATCACCGTCGCACCCGACAGGCGCGGCACCCCGGTCACGAGCGCCGTGTTGCCGTCGATCGTGATGTGCGCGCCCAGCCGGTTCAGTTCCTGCACGTGCATGAAGCGGTTTTCGAAGATGGTTTCGACCACTTGCGCGGTGCCCTCGGCGATCGCATTGAGCGCCATGAACTGCGCCTGCATATCGGTCGGAAACGCGGGGTATTCGGACGTACGGAACGACACGGCCTTCGGGCGCTGCGCCATGCGCACGCGGATCCAGTCCTCGCCTTCCTCGATCGTCACACCGGCTTCGCGCAGCTTCATCGTGACCGCCTCGAGCGTGATCGGCCGCACGCGGCGCAGCGTGACATCGCCGCCCGCCGCCGCTACCGCGCACAGGAACGTACCGGCTTCGATGCGGTCGGGAATCACCATATGGCGAGCCCCGTGCAGCTTCTCGACGCCTTGAATCACGAGCCGATCGGTGCCGATGCCTTCGATCTTCGCACCCATGCTCACGAGCAACTGAGCCAGATCGCCCACTTCGGGCTCGCGCGCCGCGTTTTCGAGTACGGTTTCGCCGTCGGCCAGCACCGCCGCCATCAGCAAGTTTTCGGTGCCCGTGACGGTAATCATGTCCGTCATGATGCGCGCGCCTTTGAGACGCGGCGCACGCGCTTCGATATAGCCGTGCTCGATGCTGATCTCGGCCCCCATCGCCTGCAGGCCCTTGATGTGCTGATCGACCGGACGCGCGCCGATCGCGCAGCCGCCCGGCAACGACACCTTCGCATGCCCGAAGCGCGCGACGAGCGGGCCGAGCACGAGGATCGACGCGCGCATCGTCTTGACGAGTTCGTACGGCGCGACCGGGTTGTCCACCGCGCCCGCATCGAGCGTCAGATGCGTCGACGAGCGATCCTCGCGCACGCCCATCTGCGCCAGCAGCTTCAACGTAGTGCGAACGTCCTGCAGATCGGGCACGTTATCGAGGTGCAGCGGCTCGGCGGTCAACAGGCTGGCGCACAGAATCGGCAGGGCCGCGTTCTTTGCGCCGGAGATAGCGACTTCGCCGGCAAGCGGCCGACCGCCTTCGATCACGAGCTTGTCCATGCTGATTTGCCCCGTTCGGGCCTCCGTGGCGGCGCCGCTGCCGGCGTCGCGTGAATCTTGTGTAATACGCACGCTCAGATTTCTCAAATTATCCGTTCTGCCATTCCGCCGGCGTGAGCGTCTTCATGCTCAGCGCGTGGATTTCTTGCCGCATGCGCTCGCCGAGCGCCGCATAAACGAGTTGGTGCCGCTGGATGAGACGCTTGCCTTCGAAGGCGTCGGAGACGATCGTCGCAAAAAAGTGCTGACCGTCGCCTTCGACTTCGAGATGGCGGCAGGCGAGCCCTGCCTCGATGTATTGCTTGACCTGATCGGGGGTCGGCAACATGGTGGACTCCTTTCCGATTCAATAGCGCAGCTTGTAGCCGGACGCGAGCAAACGCATCGCGAGTACGGCGATCAGCGCGAAAAATCCGCCGACGACAGCCAGACTCGCCAAAGGGTCGATATCGGACAAGCCGAAAAACCCGTAACGAAAGCCGTCGATCATGTAAAAAAACGGGTTCAGCCGCGACACCTCGCGCCAGATCGGCGGCAGCGTATGCGTCGAATAGAACACGCCCGACAGAAACGTGAGCGGCATGATCAAGAAGTTTTGAAATGCCGCGAGCTGATCGAACTTTTCGGCCCAGATTCCGGCGATGAGCCCGAGCGTGCCGAGGATCGCCGAGCCGAGCACGGCGAAGGCGATGATGTAAAGCGGCGCCGCGAACTTCACGGGGATGAACCAGATCGTGACGACGAACACGCCGCAGCCCACGGCCAGGCCGCGCACGACCGATGCGAGTACGTAGGCGCCGTACATCTCCCAATAGGTGAGCGGCGGCAGCAGCACGAACACGAGGTTGCCGGTGATCTTCGATTGGATCAGCGACGACGAACTATTCGCGAAAGCGTTCTGTAGCACGCTCATCATCACGAGGCCCGGAATCAGGAAGCTCGTGTACTCCACGCCCGGGTAGACTTCGACGTGCCCGCGCAGCGCGTGGCCGAAGATCGTCAGATACAGCAGCGCTGTGATGACGGGCGCGAGCACCGTTTGGAACGACACCTTCCAAAAGCGCAGGATCTCTTTGTAGAAGAGGGTGCGGAAGCCGCTCATGGTGCCTCCCGTCGGGCCGCCCCAAGGGGCGTAGCAGGGAATTCGCGGAGCACCGCTCCGCGCCTGCGGAGCACCGCTCCGCGCCTGCGGAGCCGGCCGGCTCTGCCAAGCCGGCCGTGGACGGCAGCGGCCCCCTCGGGGGGAGCTTTGCATGGGACCGGAGTAAGCGCTGAAGCGCAAACTCCGGTCGACAGTGAACGAAAGTGAACGTGGGGGCACTTCATGCCAGGCCCTCTACGAGTTCGGGGGCGTTCATCAATTGGACGAAAACATCCTCGAGATCGGCCTTGCGGACGTCGATTTCCTCGAACGTGCAGCCTGCCGCACGGCACTGGGCGAGAATGCGCTCGACATCGTCGTAGCTCGACAGGCGCAACAAGTGCTGCCGCGCCCCCGGCGCCGACGGCTCGATTTCGAGTGCGCGCAGCTCTGTCGGCAGCATCCCTTGCGCAAAGCGCACGAACAATTGCATGCCGGCGAACCGTTGCAGCAGCGCGCTCGTGCGGTCGAGCGCCACCACCTCGCCACGCCGCAACATCGCGATGCGATCGCACAGCTGTTCCGCTTCTTCCAAGTAATGCGTCGTGAGCACGATCGTGTGCCCTTCGCGATTCAATCGCGAAATAAATTTCCACAGCGTTTGGCGCAACTCGACATCCACGCCGGCCGTCGGCTCGTCGAGCACGATGACAGGCGGACGGTGCACGAGCGCCTGTGCGACGAGCACGCGCCGTTTCATGCCGCCCGACAGCGCTCGCATGTTCGCATCGGCCTTCTCGATCAGATCGAGATTGGCCATGACTTCGTCGATCCAATCGTCGTTGCGATGCAGCCCGTAGTAACCCGATTGGATGCGCAGCGTCTCGCGCACCGAAAAGAACGGATCGAAGACGAGTTCCTGCGGCACGACGCCGAGCGCGCGCCGCGCCTGCCGGAAATCGGCGACAACATCATGCCCCCGAATCGACACGCTGCCTTCGTCGGCACGCGCCAGCCCCGCGAGAATACTGATGAGGGTGGTCTTGCCCGCGCCGTTGGGGCCGAGCAGGCCGAAAAACTCGCCCTCCTCGACCGTCAAGCTGACGCCCTTGAGCGCTTGCAGCGCCTTATAGCGCTTCTTGACGTTGCGGATTTCTATCGCTGACATGGATGTGCGCGGCCGTTATCGGCGGCGCGCCTTCGTTTAGACGTGATTCGTGCCCGGACTCGTACCGATTGCGCGGCACGATCGGGCGTGAGCCGGCGCCGCATCATTGGCAAACACCGTGCCGATCGGCCGCCCGAAAAACGGTTGATTATAGGCTAAGTCGGGATCGCCCACCGGGCCTCGCGGCCGGCTCGGGCAGGGGCGCCGTTTTGGCGCCGGGGAGCCGTCGCGCGCCACGCTCGGCGCGGCCCGGCGTCCCGGGTGAATCCTACTGCGCACTGGCGGACACTAACGGACACTAATGGGCGCCGACGGGCGCTATTGGGCGTATTACGCGCTGGCGGGTGCGGCCGCACGCGGCGCCGCGACGAGTGCGTCGATGCCGTAGACCTGCGCGAGACTCGCGAGGCTGCTGGGCACGTTCACGATATCGAGCGCCTGGCCGCGCGCCTGCGCGGCGCGACGCCAGGCAAGCAGCACGGCCAGTGCCGACGAATCGAATTGCGTCAACGGCGCGCAATCTACCGCCGTCGCACCCGCTTCGATGCGGGCCAGGCCCGCCGCGAGCGCGCTCGTCGCGCTCGCATGCGTGAGCGTCGCGCCTGTGGCGAACCGGCTCGTGTCGAGGCTCATGACGGTTGCTTGCCCGCGGCGAGCTGCTCGTTGCGCTGCGTCAGGAACTGCAGCAGGCCGTCGACGCCGCCTTGGTTGATCTTCTCGGCGAATTGCTGCTGATACGCCTGGATCAGCCATGCACCGGCCACGTTCAGATCGTAGACGCGCCAGCCTTGCGGCGTCTTGTACAGGCGGTAGTCGAGTTCGACCGGTTGGCCGTTGTTCATGACCGTCGAACGCACGACGACGTCGGTCGCGCCCGGATCGGCCCGGAACGGCTTGAATTGCACCGTTTGGTCGCGCACTTGCGACAGTGCGCCCGAGTACGTGCGAATCAGCAGCATCTTGAACTGCTCGACCATTTGATCGCGCTGCTGCGGCGTGGCGGTACGCCAGGCGCGGCCCATCGCCAGTTGCGTCGTACGGCGGAAGTCCGTGTACGGCAGGATTTTTTGGTTCACGACCTGCGTGATCTTGTTGATGTCGCCGCTCTTGATCGTCGCATCGCTCTTGATCTCGTCGAGCACCTGGCCCGTGACCGTTTTGATCATACCGTCGGGCGAATTCGTGTCGACCGTCTGAGCGAAGCTGCCGCTACTCACCGAAAGCAACGCCGAAAACAAAGCAAACCAGAAGTATTTTTTCATCGTCGATCCTTAAATTTCGAGGAACCGGAGTTCGAACCCAGCATGCCATGCAAGTTCGAGGCCGGCTCTAGATGCGCGGCAACATTCGTATCGAATCGTTACCGCGCTCGGCTCATCTCAATGCCGGGCTCAGCGCGGCAGGTGCAGCGACGGCAGCCCGCCGTGCGGAGGCGGCACATACTGCTGCCCCGGCACCGTCTGGCCGTCGCCCTTCGCCCCGCTCGCCCCGTCCGCCGGCGCAGCGGGCGCGGACGAGCCAGCCGGCGCGGAAGCCCCCTCGGCACCCGAGGCCGCGGCCGGCTGCGAACCGTCATCGTACTTCGGCAGCGAATCGTCGTAATTGGGGACGCTATCCGCGCCGTCGCCGCCCGTGATCAAGAACTGGCGGCGTTGCAGGTATGCGTTGCGGATGAACGAGTATTTGTCGATCGCGGCGGCCGACAGCACGTCGACCGTCGTCAGCAAGTTGGCGCGCGTATTGACGAGGTTCACCCCGTACAACGCCCAACTCACGCTCGACGGATGCACATAGCTGAGCGGATTGCCGTAGTAATCGACCGCGAGCCCCGCCGCGTCGCGCACCGTGCTCGGGCCGAGCAGCGGCAACACGAGATACGGGCCCGACGGAACGCCGTAGTGGCCGAGCGTCACGCCGAAGTCGGCCGAGTGCTTCGGCAGCCGAGCGGCCGTCGCGACATCGAACAGGCCGCCGACGCCGAACACCGTATTGATGACGACACGCATGACGTCGCCCACGCCGTCGGCGATCTTCAGCTCGAGCAGCTCGTTGGCGGCGACATAAACATCGCCGATGTTCGAGAAGAAATTCGTGACGCTCGAACGCACGGGTTGCGGCACCGCCCACTTGTACCCCTTCGCGACAGGCTTGAGGGCGTAGGTATCGAGCGTGTCGTTGAATTTGAAGACGGTCCGGTTCAGTCCCTCGAGCGGATCGCCCGGCGTCGGCGTCTGGACGGACGCGCAGCCGGCCAATGCCGCAGCGACCAGCCCCAGCGCCGCATACTTGGCGCGCGTGATTCGCATTATTGTTCTCCGTTGACTCACACTTGTTTTGTAACTCGATCAGTTGCCCGCGCTAGCGGCCGCGGGCGCGCTAGCCGCGGCCGGGGTGCTCGAAGCGGCCGGGGTGCTCGAAGCGGGTGCGGGCGCCGGCGCGGGCGCGGCTTTCGCGCCGCCCGCATCGGCGGCCTTGCTGTAAAGAAAGGTCGAAATCAGGTTTTCGAGGACGATGGCCGATTGCGTCATCGAGATCGTGTCGCCCGCCTTCAGCATCTCGGAGTCGCCGCCGGGCTCCAGCCCGATGTATTGCTCGCCGAGCAGCCCCGAGGTCAGGATCTTGGCCGACGTATCCTTCGGAAACTGATACTGCTTGTCGATATCGATCGTGACCACGGCTTGATACGTATTCGAATCGAAGCCGATCGACCCCACCCGACCGACGACAACCCCCGCGCTCTTCACGGGCGCACGCACCTTCAGGCCGCCGATGTTGTCGAACTTGAGCTTGACGGGATAGCTCGCCTCGAACGACAGCGAGCTCATGTTGCCGACCTTGAGCGCCAGAAACAGCACGGCGACCAAGCCCAGCAGCACGAACAAGCCGACCCAGAAGTCGAGAACAGTCTTTTTCATCGTCATTCCAACAAAGAGAAATTGGCTTTAAGCGGCGCGCGACGCCGAACGCGTCAGCTGAACATTAGCGCAGTTAGCAGGAAATCGAGACCGAGCACGGCGAGCGACGCATAGACAACCGTGCGCGTCGTCGCGAGCGACACGCCTTCCGGTGTCGCCTTGGCTTCGTAGCCTTGGAATAGTGCGACGAACGTCACCGCGAAGCCGAACACGATGCTCTTGACGACACCGTTGCCCACGTCGCGCCACACGTCCACCCCGCCTTGCATTTGCGACCAGAACGCGCCGGAATCGACGCCGATCAGCAGCACGCCGACAACATAGCCCCCGAGCACGCCCACCGCGCTGAAGATCGCCGCGAGGATCGGCATGGCGATGATGCCCGCCCACATGCGCGGCGCCAGCACGGTGGCCACCGGATCGACGGCCATCATCTCGAGCGCGGTCAGTTGCTCGCCCGCTTTCATCAGGCCGATTTCCGCCGTGAGCGACGTCCCGGCGCGGCCCGCGAACAGCAGCGCGGTCACGACGGGCCCGAGTTCGCGCACGAGCGACAGCGCGACAAGCAGCCCGAGCGCCTGCTCCGACCCATAGCGATTCAGCGTGTAGTAGCCCTGCAGGCCCAGCACGAAGCCGACGAACAACCCGGATACCGCGATGATGATGAACGAGTAGTTGCCGACGAAGAAAATCTGCTTGATGACGAGCCCAGGCCGGCGCAACAGCCGCAGCCCTTCCAGCACGACACGCAGAAACAGCCGCGTCGCGTAGCCCGCGCGTAGGATGCGACCGATGACCCAACGTCCGAGTGCGCTGATCATGCCCGCTCCCCCAAGCCGAAATCCGCCGCGAGCGTCGCTTGCGCCGGGTAGTGGAAACGGAAGGGGCCGTCGGGGGCGCCGTCGATGAACTGCCGCACGGTCGGATCGACCGATTCGCGCAACTGCGCGGGCGTGCCGTGGGCAAGGACCGACCCGTTGGCCAGGAAGTAGACGTAATCGGCGATCGCGAACGATTCGGGCACGTCGTGCGTGACAAGGATCGAGGTGGCGCCCAGCGCCTGATTCAGCGTGCGGATGAGATTCGCCGTGATCCCCATCGAAATCGGGTCGAGTCCGGCGAACGGCTCGTCGTACATCATCAATTCCGGATCGAGCGCGATGGCGCGCGCCAGCGCGACGCGCCGCGCCATGCCGCCCGAAATCTGCGACGGTGCGAGATCGCGCGCCCCGCGCAGCCCCACGGCATTGAGCTTCATGAGGACGAGATCGCGAATGAGCGCTTCGGGCAGATCGGTGTGTTCGCGCAGTGCGAACGCGACGTTCTCGAACACCGACATGTCGGTGAACAGCGCGCCGAACTGGAACAGCATCCCCATCTTGCGGCGCAAGGCATACAAGCCCTCGCGCGTTTGCTTGCCGACATCGCGCCCCTGGAACAGCACTTCTCCGCGGCGCGCCCGCTCGAGACCGCCGATCAGACGCAAGACCGTGGTCTTGCCGCCACCGGAGCCGCCCATGACGGCGACGACCTGACCGCGCTCGAAGCGCATGGTCAGGTTCGAGAGAACGAGACGATCTACGTCGTAACCGAAGTCGACGTTGCGAAGCTCGAGAATAGGCTCGGAGGATGAAGGCGGCACGAAGCGGACTTTCCTATTACGCGGAAGCGGAATTATAGGGCCTCAGCGATTACCCTGTGTTGACACCACCGTTACCGTCCGTGCAACGGTGCGTTGCCCGCGCCGCTCGCCCGCCCGCGTGTTGCGCATGCGCTACGGCGTGAAAGCTTGCTGTAATTGTGCGACCGCCTGCTCCGGATCGGCGGCTACGGTGATCGCGCTGACGAGCGCCGCGCTGCCCACGCCGGTCGCTAGCACCGAGGGCAGGCGCGCAAGGTCGATGCCGCCGATCGCGACGAGCGGGATGTGCTCCCGAAGGAGCCGAACATAGCGTTCGAGCCGCGCCAGGCCCTGCGGCGCAGTGGCGACAGCCTTCGTGCCGGTGGGGAACACGGCGCCGAACGCGAGGTAGCTCGGCCGGAAATGCAACGCCCGCAGCATTTCGTAGTAGCCGTGCGTGGATAAACCTAGCCGCATCCCCGATTGCGCGATCGCCGCCAGATCGGCCGTTTCGAGGTCTTCCTGCCCCAAATGCACGCCGTAAGCGCCGGCCTGCGCGGCCTCGCGCCAGTAATCGTTGATGAACACGCGGGCGTCGTGACGACGGCCGGCCGCCACCGCCCGTTCGATTTCTTCTCGAAGCGGGCCTGGTGCCGCGTCCTTCACGCGCAGTTGCACCGTCTTTACGCCGAGCGCCAATACGCGTTCCA
>NZ_JBQCIV010000136.1:0-71594 GCF_051953405.1 Trinickia sp.
AATGGGGTGATTCGGAATGCCTTTGCGTGAAGTTCTCTTCGGTGCTTCTGTTGACACTGTGGTCCCCGCTACTCCGTTTGGTGGGGCCTACTCTGGCAACATTCATTCACACCGTCGAGACGGTACCGACGACACGCTTACTGATGGGACGCAGCGCCGCGTCGAGCAGCACGTACGCCGGCGGTGGCAGCGGAGGCTTCCCCGGCCCGGCGGACACACTGGCTTGCGGTGCAACGCCTGCTTGGACAATCAAGCCACCATCGCCCAACGGCTGGCGTACGTACCAGTCCGGCGGCAGTGTGAGCGAGTCGGTTCCTCCGGCGGCGCGCACGAGGTCCGCGTCCAGCGCGACGATCCAGTCCACCGTTTTGATCGCCCCTTCCAGCATTACGGTGCTGTAACCCATGGGGTCGCCGACGTCGATGCCCGGCCCGTAGCGACGGGCGTAAAAGTATTCGCTCGCCTCGTTCGCGTTAAGCTCCATTGGCGGAAGATTCACGCCGTAGCCGGCGTGCCCATGAACGATGGGCAGTGCTTCGCACATCGCTACGAAAAATGCCTGGAACTTGCCCGGGCGCTGTTCCAGGAACGCTCGAGGAACGGTGAAAACGAGGGTATCGAGTCCGCGGTTATGCGTCGCCTTCCATTCTCCGAGCGCAAACACGGAAAACTCGTAAAACCCGGTCGCAAGTTTGTGGTCGGCGCTGGTCATCGTCGCGACAAGCGATGTATCTCCAGGCGTTGATGTCGCTAGACGCTCGAACCCCGGGGCCTTCTCGTATGCCATCGGCTGCTTTCCCTCCGTGTAAAACCATTGGAGGGGACCTTCTTTCGAGGGCTTTTGACCCGTCGCGACTTCAAGGGCATGGTGATACTCGTCCACCATCGCGGCGTACTGCTCAAAGCATTGCACCAACGCTTTCCGGACAGCCGGTGTGTACCCGTTCCGGAAATACAGGACCCCGCGCACAACGAGCGCGGCGCCTGTGATGCCCTTTCTGTACGCGGGCTCAAACAGCCCGAATGGGAGTGTGTCCGCGCGGCGAGGATCTTTCGCCCATGCTGCGATTTCTTCATCCGTCATGACAACGTGCTCACGGGAAAACGGGAAGGGGAGGCATCGGCGGAAGCGGCGGCGGTCCGCCGCCCATCGACGTGCTGCTGCCGCCGCCAAAGAGATCTTCGAGATCGGATTGTTTGGAGGCTTTCGACTGCGAGGATTTCGAGGTCTCAGTGTCCTCCTTTTCCTCCCCGCACTTGCATTCCGCCGGACCAATCCGCTCAAACTTGTTCGGCCCGCCTGCAATCCGAATGTAGTCCACCCGCTGCTCACGACTAAAATCGTCGGGTGGAAACTTCATTTCCACGCACATTTTAATGTTTGACTGAACGGGTGGCTGATCGGGGTCGTTGACGACGATGACGTCTGGCCGACGAATCAAACCTTGCCCCGCCAACTTCTTGTACTCGGCGTAGCCGCCGGGCCAGTACTTGTTGAGCCAGTTGGGAAGGAATGGATGCGGCTGGAGAGGGTCTTGGGAACTCATGATCGGCGTTGGCACATCGGGACGCATGTCGTAGGCGACTTCGGGACGGTACACCGTTCGCTGGCCGGTGGTGACCTGCGAAACCATGTCTTGGTAGTTCAGCCGTTGCATGACGCATCGTTGGCGCTGGATCTTGCCATCGACCGAGGCCACGCCGATCCTTTTGCAGTTGCAAACGGTATCGCACAAGACTGCTCGGTCTTTTGGCGACAGCCCGCTCTGTAGACCGACCTGCGTGGTCCGACCGTCACCGGAGGCGGTGCCGCCCGTCGAGTAGCCGGAGCCGCAACCACTCATTCTGCGCTCTCGCTCCCCGGGTGGCTGAACATCAGCGACGAACCCTCGTCCCCCTCGAGCCATTCGGTGAACCCGTTCGCGTCCGTCTTCCCCTGCAAGGTGCGTCCGTCCGACGATTTGATGGTGTAGGGGTGACCGGCGACCGGCCGGCGGGTGACGTCGTCGAGCACCTGGAATCTGCCCCGATGGGGCGTTTGCGCGTTGGTATCCGACACAACGCTCTTTCCACCGCCGACAGCACCACCGGGACCGGACGTCGGCTCGGCGGTCGTGTTGTTCTGCGATGCGATAAGCGCGGCGCCGCAAGCGGTCGTGTCCCCTTCGGACGCGACGGGGCGACCGTCGAACGTCACGCCGAGATTTTTGATCCCGACGATCGGGTAAATCCCGCCGCACTTAGGGCATGACACCTTGTCGCCCAGGAGCGCGAGGGGGACACCGTCCGCTTGTTCTCTGGCGAACAGGCCAGCACGCGGCCGCCGTGGGATGTCGTATCGCCTTCGCGGATGAATGCAAAACCCATAATCTGTGCCCTCTCATTTTTTAGTCGGAGGAATGTAGCACAGCGGGATTTCACAGAACTACCCTGTCAATGTTTGCAGTTTTCACGGAAGGGATTCAAGACTAAGGACGAGCCCGTCTGGCCGTGGGTGCAAAGCGACGGATGCGTCGACTGCGATGTGCGGCCGTCAGCGTCCGAGCGAAAAGGCGCAGCACCTTTGCCATCAACAAAAACGAATTTGATGTTAGTTCACCGCTCGCCAAATCATTCCTGAAGTTTGCGCTCCTGATAAACGGGCGAAGCATATGTCGGTTCTCGGTCCATAGAGCGTGACGATGTGCGCTGCGAGCGCTGGGCGTATGATCGCGTGCGGCATTCGTAGCCACTCCTTCCTTTAACTGATCCAGGTAGTCTGCCCACGACTGCATCATGACGACACGGTCGTCGAGGAATTTAGTCCGGTTGTAGGCGGTCCCCAGATTGTCGGGAACCCTGTGTGCCAGTTGGAGCTCGATGACCTCGGCCGGAAACCGCAGGCGCTCATGCAAAATCGTTCGTGCCATAGCGCGGAAGCCGTGGCCGGTGATCTCGGTCTTCGTGTCAAAGCCGAGCCGTTGCAACGCCGCATTTATCGCGGCTCCGCTCATCGGCTTCCTGCGGTCGCGCCCGGGAAATACGAACTGCCAGCGTCCAGTAAGTGCGTGCAGTTCCTTCAGTATTTCGATCGCTTGATCGGCCAACGGAACAAGGTGTTCGGTCTTCGTCTTGGAAATGGTGTAGCGCCATTCTCTCCGGTCGAAGTCGACCTGTGACCATTCTGCCTGTCGTAGCTCGCCCGGGCGAACGAACAGCATCGGTGCTAGCCGCAGTGCCGCGCCCACGACGAACGTGCCGGCGAAACCGTCTAAGGCGCGCAGCATTTCCCCAACTTTGCTTGGGTCCGTCAGGGATGCAAAGTGCGTGTGCCTATTAGGCCGCAATGCGCCGCGTAAATCGGAGGTAACGTCACGTAAGGCGCGTCCAGTTGCTACAGCGTAGCGGAAGACCTGCCCGCACGTCTGATGGAGGCGGTGCGCGGTGTCATTCGCACCACGCGCCTCGGCCCGGCGCAACACGTCGAGCACTTCAGGTGCGGATATTTCCGAAATTGGGCGCGCGCCCAACACCGGGAATGCGTCTTTCTTGAGCCGCCCGATGATTTTGTCTCGGTGGCTGGCAGACCATACGGGGGTTTGCCGCTCCAACCACTCTAACGCGACGACCCTGAACGTATTCGCGGTGCTAAGTTTGGAGAGTCGTTTCTTTTCTTTCTTGGCCTGGCTCGGATCGATGCCGTCCGCGAGCATGGCGCGCGCTTCGTCTCGCCTCCTACGGGCGTGGGCGAGTGTCACGTCAGGATAGACGCCGAGTGCGAGCCTCTTCTCTCGGGCGTTGAACCGGTATTTGAGCCGCCAGTATTTTCCACCTGACGGCGAGATCTCGAGATACATTCCGCGGCCATCCGAGATTCGGTACGTCTTTTCTCGCGGTACCGCCCGGCGAACTTCGAAGTCGGTAAGAGGCATGAGGTACCTCCGTCTGTGCTGGACACCACGAAACTGCTCGACGGTGCCTCGCGCGATGTGACCGGGGCATTGCATCCCCCGATCATTGCTTCATGGTTCAAACTTGATCTTCGCTTGTTCAAGCATCCAAGCTTCAATTTTGTCGTGCCACGTACGTAACAGGTCGAGAGGGCGACGCCGGTAGTGTTTCTCAGCGATCGCGGATGGCTTATGCCCCTGGATTTGTGCGACGACACCTACCGGAACCTCGACCCACTCGGACAACGTTCCGAATGATCGGCGCAGACCATGCAGTGAAATGTGCGGCAGCCCAGTCGGCCCTAGCGCTCGGTTGTGCGCGTGACGCGGTTCAGCAATTTTCCCGTCTGCTGCAGTCTTGCTGGTGAAGACCCACTCGGACGGCTCCCACTGTTCGCCCCTTTGAGAGAGGCGGGCGGCTTGGCGCTTATTTGGGGGCATCTCGTTGAGACGTTGGAGAATCCGCAATAGGCTCGCCAAGTATGGAGTGAGCGGGATAGTTCGGCCGCCGGTGCCTTCAACCTTGTCGTTCATAGTCAAGCTTCGCCAGCGGAAGTCCACGTCTTCCCAACGCAGTGCTGCTAGCTCTTCTCGACGGGCGCCGGTAATCAAGAGGCCTTGGAGATACGCGCTGATCACCGGATTGGCGATGCCACGTACCGCGCTGAACCAGACCGACAATTGCTCGCGCTGAAGACAGTCATCCTTCGCGGCGCTACGAGGGAGAATTCCTTTGACCTTTGGTGAAGCATAGGCTTCGTGCGGGATGATGCTTGCATACGTCTCGTGAGTGTCACACCACCGGATGAACGCCTTGAAGAGACCGAACGCATGACCGGCATTCGTCGGCCCGCGAGGTATTTCGGCCTCGAGCCACTCGGACATGGATGCCGCGGTGATCTCGGTCAACTTGCGCGCCATGAGCGGAGCCAATGGGCCACGCACTTTTTCTTTGCCGCCGCGTTGTGCAATCCCACCGCCGGGCGACGAGAGGTTGATATGGTCGAGGATGTATCGCTCAGACCGAGGCTTCTTTGTTTTCGGGGAAATTTTCGTCCGAAGGTGTTCAAGATACTGTTCCCATGCTTCGCCGACTGTTACGTCCTGGCGCTTCTTGGCGGCCTGCCGTGCTTCGTGCGCCGCCTTCTGTTCGGCCTCACGCTCCCGTGGATCGACGCCTTCGTCTATGAGCGTCTGGAGACTTCTCGCTCGCTCCTGCGCTTGATCGATGGTCCAGCTTCGTGGATCGCCAATGGTGATCCGCACTGTCGCGCCGTGAATTTTCCCTTGGAAGATGTACGCCTTGGCGCCTCCAGTAGTGGCGCGCAAACCAAGCCCCGGGGTCTTGCTGTCCCATAGGAACGACTGCGACTTACCTTCGCTGCAGCGATGCCCTTCTACGCGAGCTGCCGTGAAATTTACCTTGGCCATCCAGCAACCTCATTCTTGGGTCTGCGATTCCGTGTAACCGCTGTGTAACCCGATTATGCGGCAGTGGAGGGATGTGGATCAACATCAATCGCGGGATGGATTGCGGATAGTCCTTCAAATACAATGACTTGATGAGGGCGATCAAAGTCAATCTATCTCAAGAAATGTCGACTTGTTCGTATTCGCAATGCGAAGGTCGGGAGTTCGATCCTCCTCCGCTCCACCAACGGGATTCGAAAGGGCTACAGGAAGGTTTTTCCTGTAGCCCTTTTTCCTTGTGGGGGCCACGACTCGTTCGTTTTCGCAGGTAGGCTGCCCCGCCTGCCTCAGCCTCCGAAACGCAGGTCATCGCACTCGGCTTCCCCGTGGTGAATCCGTCACGGAACTCCCCGAGGCGGAATGCGCCGCGAAGCGATCCGCTCTTCACCTCAATATTCCCCCGGCAACAGAATCGTGGTCGCGGAGCGATCCGATTCGGTGATTAGCCATACCGTCAGCGCCCCCGATAAGACGTAGCAGGACACGATGCGCCGATCGGTAGCTACGGAGCGTTCGTTCTGCTGGCGATCTGCCTCTGACAGGTCTCCCCAATCGCCGCGGACGTGTCGGCCCACCAGATCGTCGATGGAGATTCCGGTTCCCATTAGGGCATCGACAACAGCCGGGGTGGCGAAGATGCGGCCCGACGCAAAGCGAGGAAGCGGACGGGCGGTCGAAGCGAGACTCATGGTGGTTTTCTCCCAGGCGTGGTTAGCGCGGATTCCGACGGAGCCGGAAGCAAAGCCGTGGAGATGTTCTCGCGTAGCGGTCGGCGCGACCATTGACCGAACGGTCAGCGAAAAGGAGATGCGCTGCGCTTGCGTGGTGGAATTGTGTTGCGACTGTATTGCCCCGGCGCTGCTGGGGACCGCGCCTACACGGTTCCGGTTCGCCGCAGGGCGGCAGCGGCTTGAGTTAATGGTGGTTGAGGTTTACAATTGAGCTAATGTTTTGTGTTTTTGTAAACTCTTGCTGCGACCTCAACGAGGACAACCATGTTCAGCGTTCGACTTCACCGGGCCCGTAAGGCAGCTGGACTATCCCTGCGCGATCTGGGCGAACGCGTCGGCGTTTCCCATGCAGCCGTTAAGAAGTACGAGGACGGCCTCGCTATGCCGTCCAGTGACGTTCTGCTGGGGCTATCGCGGGCGCTCAAGGTGCGTTCCGAATATTTCTTTCGCCCGGAACCCGTTGCGCTCGAGCGAATTGAATACCGCAAGCACAGCTCGTTGCCGAAGAAGCGGCTAGAAGCGATTACGCATGAAGTGATCGATCAAATCGAACGCCGCATCGAGCTGGAAAATCTCTTCCCTCAGTCGCCGGTGAAGGCTTTTGCTCCGGTTGATGGTTTGCCGGCGTGCATCGCCGCGTTGGAGCAGATCGAGGAAGTTGCCGAGCGTGTCCGCAATGCGTGGAACCTGGGCTTTCATCCGATTCCCGATCTAATCGACGCTCTCGAAACCAACGGTATCCGAGTTTTCATGATCGATGCGGACGGCGAGAACAAGTTCGATGGCCTTGCGGCGCGCGTGAATGGCATGCCGATTGTCGTCGTGGGTGGGCATTGGCCAGGGGATCGCCAGCGCTTCACGCTTGCGCATGAACTTGGCCATTTGATGCTCGAGGGCCGTTTGCCGGCGGATATAGACGAGGAATTGGCTTGTAACCGTTTTGCAGGTGCTTTCCTGTTTCCGCGTGCTTCGGTACTTCAGGAGCTTGGACAGTTTCGAAATGCAATCGAACTGAAGGAACTCGGGCTACTGAAGGAGGAGTTCGGCCTATCGATGGGGGGGATCCTCTACCGCGCCCGCGATCTCGGCGTCATATCGCCCGCCTACCGTGACGAGCAGGCCAAGCTTTTTCGCCTTAAGGGCTGGTATCAAAAGGAACCGGGGCGCGAGTTCCCACCGGAAAAGGCGCATCTGTTCGAGCAGTTGGTGTTTCACGCCCTGGCAGAGGAATACATCGGCGAATCGAAGGCCGCAGAACTCATGAATCTGTCTCTCGTGCAGTTCCGGCGTGTCCGCTCGATGGAGGGCGGCGATGCTGCTGTTGATCAGTGACGCGAACATTTTGATGGATGTGGAAGTGGGTGACCTCGTGGCGCCGATGTTCAGTCTCGGTTACCAGTTCGCGGTGCCCGACGTCCTGTATTACGAAGAGTTGGAGGAGCAGCACGCTCACTTGCTGGACATGGGTTTGCAACCTCGTTCGCTTTCGGCCAAGAGCGTTGAGCGGGTTCAGGCGTTGGCGCAGACGTATTCGAGACCGGGGCGTAATGACTTGTTCGCGCTCGCATTGGCGGAAGCCGAGGCATGCCCCTTGTTGACAGGCGATGCAGCGCTAAGGCAGGCCGCCGAGGCGGAGAAAGTCGAGGTTAAGGGTACGATTTGGCTCATCGGAGAGATGGTGAGGGAGCGACGCATCACGGTGGCGGTGGCCCGAGCTGCTCTGAATAAAATGCGTCTCAGAGGACGGCGATTGCCGTGGGACGCGGCTGAACGAATGCTCGTGGCGCTTGATATGGCGCGGCCCCAAGGGGCTTGAAGAGGGAGAATGGCGAGGTTAGTCGAAATGGCAACGGATGTGCGTGCAGCCGATGGCCTTGGTTAGGCGAATCGCCGGTACTTGCCGGATCGGAAACGGCGACATGAAATCAGTGTGAAACAGGCGAATCGCGCGTTCAGCGCGATAAAGAAATAGCAAACGACAAATATAGATCGTGTTTAGGAACCCCCCATGCAAAATGCAAACCACCAAAACCTAGTCGGATTCATCTGGAACATTGCCAATAAACTGCGCGGCCCGTACCGTCCGCCGCAGTACCGCCGCGTCATGTTGCCACTGATCGTTCTTCGTCGCTTCGACCTGGTGTTAGCCGAGAACAAGCAGAAGGTGCTGGACGAGAAGAAGCGTCTGGAAGCCAAGGGCATTACCGGCCATGCGTTGGAAAAAGCCCTCTCGCGTATCGCGGCTACGGGCCGCAAGCAGGAGCTATATAACATCAGCGGCTTTACATTTGAAAAGCTGTTGGGCGACGCGCCTAACATCGCGGGCAACCTGATTTCCTACATTCGCGGCTTCTCGCCACGTGCTCGGGACATTTTCGATAAGTTCGAATTTGAAACAGAAATCGCAAAGCTAGATGAAGCCAACCGCCTTTACCTGATCATCAAAGAGTTCTGCTCCGCGGACATCAACCTCTCACCCAGGGTCATCAGCAATTTACAGATGGGCTACCTGTTTGAGGAACTGGTGCGCAAGTTTAACGAGCAAGCCAACGAAGAGGCCGGGGACCACTTCACACCGCGGGAAGTTATTCGCCTCATGGTGCAACTGCTGTTTACCGGCGAGGACGGCATCTATGAGAAGGGCATCTACCGCAGCGTGTACGATCCAACTGCTGGCACGGGTGGCATGCTGTCCGAATCCGAAAAATTCATTTGTGGTGATGGCTTTACCACTGGGCTCAACCCAGACGCCAACATTGAACTGTTTGGCCAGGAATACAACCCGGAGTCTTATGCGATCTGTTGCTCTGACTTGCTGATCAAGGACGAGCCAATCAACAACCTGATTTACGGCGACACCCTCGGCATCAAGGACGCGAAAAACAAGACCAATGGCTTTGTGCCGCACGACGGACACCCGGACAAGAAATTCCACTACATGCTGGCCAACCCGCCGTTCGGCGTGGAGTGGAAGCCGGAAGAGGCCTTCGTGCGCGACGAATATGCAGATCAGGGCTTCTCTGGTCGCTTCGGCGCGGGGTTGCCCAGGATCAACGATGGCTCACTGCTCTTCCTGCAGCACATGATCTCGAAAATGCATCAGCCTCCCAAGTTGGTTGATGGAACGAACATGGGCGGTGACGGCTCGAAAATCGCCATTGTGTTTAACGGCTCTCCTCTGTTCACCGGCGATGCAGGATCAGGCGAGTCCAATATCCGTCGTTGGATTATTGAACGCGATATGCTCGATGCTGTCGTCGCTTTGCCGGATCAGATGTTCTATAACACGGGCATCTACACCTATGTCTGGATCGTGACCAATAAGAAACCGATCCATCGCCGAGGTACGGTGCAACTGATCGACGGCACGCGCCATTTCAAAAAGATGGACAAGAGCCTAGGTAATAAGCGCAACGAGCTTTCTGATGAGCACATCAAAGAATTGGTGCGCCTATACGCCGAGCACCGACATGACGCCGTGAGCGATGCGCTAGCGGACGGCAAGCCCGAATCACGTGTTTGCAGCAAAATCTTCGAGAACCGGGACTTCGGCTACCTCAAGATCACGGTGGAGCGCCCCCTGCGTATGAACTTTCAGGCGAGCGCGGAGCGGATCGCTAAGCTGAATGATCAGGCTGCGTTCGTCAACCTAGCCAATAGCAAGAAGCGCAAGAGTGAAGCGGCTTATGCGGCCGAGGTTGCAGAGGGTAAAGAGACCCAAGCTGCCATTAAATCGGCCTTGGAGGGTATCGATGATGAAATGCTGTATCGCAACCGCCCTGAGTTCGAAGCGGAGATCGAACGAGCCCTGAAGCACGCGGGTCTTAAGGTGGCCGCTGCGGTCAAGAAGGCGATTCTGACGGCCCTGTCGGAGCGAGATCCAGGCGCCGAAATATGCTTGGATGCCAAAGGCAGGCCGGAGCCCGATCCTGAGCTGCGGGATACGGAAATCGTTGGCCTACCACAAGATATCGACCTGCCGCTGCCGTTGGGCTACGACAACGAAACCGGGCACGACAAGCTGTTGGCTCTGGTACGAGACCACTGTGAAGACTACCTGCGGGCCGAAGTCCTGCCGCACGTTGCGGATGCCTGGATCGATCATAGCAAGACCAAGGTTGGCTACGAAATCCCGCTCACGCGGCATTTCTACGTCTATGAGCCGCCGCGTCCGCTCGATGTGATAGCGGGCGAAATCAGTCAGTTGGAAAAAGAGATCATGGCCATGCTCAGTGAGGTGGTGCGATGAGTCAACATCCTGCTTACCCGGAATATCAATTTACAGGATGCGATTGGTTTCCGGAAATCCCGTCACATTGGAAAATTGATCGGGCAAAATGGGCCATCTCTTCTTGTCAAAACGGTGTTTGGGGAACCGATCCGGATGGTGAGGACGACCTGGTTTGTGTTCGTGTTGCCGATTTCGATCGCCAGGCTCTACGTGTCTCCGCAGAAAAAGTTACGCTCCGGAGCATCGCAGAAAGAGAGAGCGCTGGCCGCTTGCTGCAAGCAGGCGATCTGCTGCTCGAAAAATCCGGGGGTGGTGAAAATCAATTGGTCGGGGCTGTTGTTGAATTCAATCAATCGTTTTCCGCTGTTACTTCAAATTTTGTTGCGAGATTGGCCGTTCGTGATGATGTAAACTCTCGTTTTCTCGTGTATGTGCATTCGCATCTGTATTCAGGGCGGGTCAATTTTAGATCAATTAAGCAAACGACAGGGATTCAAAATTTGGATGCCCGAGCGTATCTTGATGAGTTGATTGTATATCCACCACTCTGTGAGCAAGACGCCATTGCTCGATTTCTTGATTTCAAAACGGCGCAAATCGATGCGCTGATCGCCAAGAAGAATGCGTTGCTAGCCAAGCTGGCAGAGAAGCGTATGGCGCTCATCAGCCATGTCGTCACCAAGGGGCTTGATCCGGCGACGCCGTTGGAAGAATCGGGGGTTGGCTGGTTGGGCGCGATTCCTGTCGGCTGGACCACAAAGCGTATCCGATTCCTATTAACCATGAGCGGAGGGGTGACGCCAAGTACAGGTAACGCGGCGTACTGGGGCGGCGACATTCCGTGGATCACACCGAAAGATATGAAGCATGAGGCACTGTCAGGATCGATAGATACACTGACCGATGAGGCTATTAACGAAACAGGAATTACCCTACACCCATCAGGCCGGGTTTTGATTGTTGTCAGAGGAATGATCTTGGCGCATACTTTCCCTGTGGCTACGAATCTTGTGTCCGCAACAGTGAATCAAGATATGAAGGTTTTGAATACAGATATGAATAATCAATATTTGGCGTTGTTGCTGAAAGGGATTCAGCCGATCATTCTGAGTCTTGTGGAGGAGTCGGCGCATGGCACGAAGGTGCTGCGCACAGATGTTTTCAAAAATATCTATCTTCCTGTTCCCCCGGATAATGTTCAGGCGGAAATTGTAGGCCAAGTGCATCGTTGGCTGGCGGGGCTAGATGCTCAAGTTCGCAGTGTTGAATCAGTAATTGATCGTCTTCGAGAGTATCGTTCGGCGATAATAAGTAACGCTGTTACTGGAAAAATAGATGTTCGTGACTTTTTATTTCCTATGTCAAAAGACGTTAAGGGCGCGAGACGGGAGTGTCGGGATAGCCGAACCACTGAAGCGATTAACTGAACGGCCGAATGCCACGCATTGAGAGGGCGAGAAAAGTGCACAAAGAAATCGACTTCGAAAACGGCATGGAGGACGCGCTCGTCAGTATTGGCGGCTACGAGCAACGTGACTCGAACGGCTACGATCTGGAAACCGCGTTGTTCCCGGCTGATGTAGTCGCCTTTGTACAAAAAACGCAACCCAAAATCTGGAGCCGCCTGACTCAACTGGATGCCGCCAAAGCATCCGCCATGCTGCTGGACAGCTTGGTGAAGGAGCTTGCTGCCAAGGGGGCGCTCGCGATTTTGCGTGAGGGTTTCAAGTGCGTGGGCAAGACGGTGCGGCTGGCTTACTTCGCGCCGAACACCGGGTTGGACCCGACAAGTACCGAACGGTACGGCGACAACCGCCTGATCATCGTACGACAGGTGAAGACGAAGAGCGGAGCCATCCCCGACGTAGTCTTGGCCATAAATGGATTGCCGATAGCGACGCTGGAGCTAAAGAACCCGATGTCGGCGACGCGCTGGAACGTGGAGCACGCTAAACACCAGTACAAGTTCGAGCGAGATCCGAAGGAGTTGTTGTTCGCCTTCAAGCAGCGCTGCCTTGTGCACTTCGCGGTGGATACCGAGCAGGTCGCAATGACCACCAAGCTGGAGGGCAAGGACACCGTTTTCCTGCCGTTCAACCTCGGGCACAACCACGGGGCAGGTAATCCACCCGCGGCGGGTGATGTACGCACCACCTACCTTTGGAATAAGGTGCTAACCCGCGACAGTTTGATGGACATCCTGGCGCGCTTTATCCATTTGAATGTCGAGGAGAAGACTGTCGTCACCGAGAAGGGCATCAAGCGCCACCGCAAGGAGACAATGATTTTCCCGCGCTACCATCAACTCGATGCGGTGCGCGCGCTGACCGATCACGCCCAAGTACACGGTTCGGGTCACAACTACCTCATCCAGCATTCCGCCGGATCAGGGAAATCAAACTCGATCGCTTGGCTTGCGCACCGACTGTCGAGTCTGCACGACGCTAACAACGAAAAGATCTTTCATTCCGTGGTGGTGATTACCGATCGGCGCGTGCTAGACCAGCAATTGCAAAACACCATCTTCCAGTTCGAGCATAAGCTGGGCGTTGTGCAGAAGATCGATGAAAATACGCAACAATTGGCCAAGGCGTTGGCCAATGGCGTGCCGATCATCATCTCGACCATTCAGAAATTTCCGTTTATCACCCAGGCCATCCGAACAATGGAAGCCAACGGCAGGGGTGTCGCCATCTCGACCGCAGGCAAGCGCTTCGCCGTGATTGTGGATGAGGCCCACAGTTCACAAAGTGGCGAAACCGCCATGGAGCTACGCAAGATTTTGAACAAGGACGGCATCGAATCTGCCATCGCCGAGCAGTTGCTCGACATAGACGACGACGCTTTGAGCGACGAAGCAAAGAAGGAACTATTGCGCGAACAACTCAAGCGTGCCAAGCAGCCGAACTTGAGCTTCTTCGCCTTTACCGCAACACCAAAGTTCAAGACGCTGGCTGTCTTCAATGAACCGGGCCCCGATGGCAAAGCGCCGTTCCACCAGTACAGCATGCGCCAGGCCATTGAAGAAGGATTCATCCTTGATGTATTGGCGCACTACACCTGCTACAAGCGCTATTACCGGTTGATCCAGACGGCGGAGGCAGATCCCGAAGTGCCACGCCGGAAAGCTGCACGCGCTCTTGCTCGATTCGTTGAGTTTCACGACTACGAGATTGCCCAGAAGGTCGAGGTGATTGTCGAACATTTTCGCACTCATACCCGGCATAAGATCGGCGGACGAGCCAAAGCTATGGTCGTGACGGGTTCGCGTGAGCACGCCGTGCGATACAAGCTCGGGTTCGACAAGTACCTCAAGGATAAGGGTTATACCGACGTGAAATCGTTGGTCGCGTTTTCGGGCGAGATTACGCTTAAGGAGTTCGCCGACAAAAAATTCACCGAAGTAAGCATGAACAACGGCATCAAAGAATCCGAGCTACCGGAAAAGTTCAACACTGAGGAGTATCAGGTTCTGCTTGTGGCCGAGAAATACCAGACTGGCTTTGACCAGCCGCTGTTGCACAGCATGTACGTCGACAAGCGTCTCGCTGGAATTCAGGCCGTGCAGACCCTGTCACGCTTGAACCGCACTACCCGCGGCAAGAACGACACCTTCGTACTCGACTTCGTCAACGAGCCTGGCGACATCCACACTGCGTTCAAGCCATACTACGAGGCGACGGATAAAGGGGACGACACTGATCCGCAGCAACTCAATACGCTGGAGCATTTGCTGGCAGGATGGAAGGTATTCACGCGTGAGGAAGTCGATGCCTGGTGCGAAATATGGTTCCGTAATCGCCTAAACCCGACGGGCGGCGAACATAAGAAGCTAAATGGCCTGCTTGACTTGGCGGTCGAGCGTTTCGCACAATTGGAAGAAGAGGATCAAAACCTCTTCAAAGGGCAACTGGTCAGCTTTCGCAATCTCTACGCCTTTGTCTCGCAAATCGTGCCGTACCAGGACTCGGATCACGAGAAGCTATACACCTACGCTCGCTTCCTCCTGACTAAGCTGCCGCGCACGACGGACAACCAGACAGTCCAAGTCGACGATGAGGTTGAGCTTAAGTATTACCGGCTACAGAAGATCAGCGAGGGGGGCATCGACTTGAAAGCCGGTGAGGCTGACGAGTTGGGAGGGCCGACCGAGGTCGGTACCGGCCAAGCTGACGAAGAGGTTCAGCTTTCGACGTTGGTGGGCAGGCTCAATGAGCGCTTCGGCACAGAGTTCACCCCTGCGGATCAACTCTTTTTTGATCAGGTTCGTGAGACGGCCGTCGCCAATGAGCATTTGCGACATGCGGTCATGGCCAACAGCATCGAAAACTTCGAGCCTGTGTTCAACAAACAGCTCGAAAACCTGTTCATTGAGCGTATGGACGGCAACGAAGAAATCTTCATACGCCTGATGAACGATGAGGCGTTCAGGAATATCGCTGCCAGTCACCTCATGCGAGCCGTGTATAGTCAGATCAAGTCCGCTGGCGGCTGATCTGGCATCGGGTGCGTTGACAGCCCTGCAGCAATGCCCGGAAGCGCGAACTACGGTCCGCGCCCCATGAGGTTTCGATGTCTCGGCTACAGTGCATCACCTTCGAAGTAGTCGGAGTCGATCTTCTTGATATAAAAAGTGCTAACGGCCGAAACGCCGACATTGTGGTCCACCATCAACTGCACGAGTTGTTCCCCATCGACGAGGATGATCTTTGACGCAATGATGCCGGCGTATTCCTTCGCTTCCCGAGTGAACGAGGAGGTCGTAATAAAGACCCCCTTGTTGGCTCGTTGTCCCTGCAGCGCCCCGGCGAACTTCTGAATTTCAGGCCGGCCGACAGGTCCTTCCCACTTTTTTGCTTGCACGTAGATAACGTCCAGGCCCAGCTTGTCTTCCTTGATAGTGCCGTCGATTCCGCCGTCCCCGCTGCGCCCAATGACGCTCCCCGCGTCCTGCCGTGATCCGCCGTACCCCATCGCCACCAATAGGTCGATAACCAACCTTTCGAAGAAGCCAGGCGTAGAAGCCTTAACTTGATCCAGCAACTCGGTCTCCAGCCCATTCCGCAGCCGCTGGTACGCTTGCGCGAAGGACTCTTCCGGCGTTGCTTCATCGACCTCGCATAAAGGCAGCGCTCCCGGCGGCGAAGTCGAAACCTCACCGGCTTGTCCCTCATTGTTTCTCTTTCGCCGAAATGCGATGAACTCCGGATATTGCTCAAGAGTACCGTTGTCGATTCGGGCGGGGTGTTGCGCAAGTAAGGCGTTACCACGCTCGGTGATGTTGAAGTAGCCTCGCTTCCGCGATTCGACAACGCCAGCTTGTTTCAGGTACGTTCGCGCCCACCCCACCCTATTGTCGAATACCGGTGCTGTGCCACTCGGGAGAAGCGTGTTCCGCTCTTCGTCGGTAAGCTCACATTCGTCGGCGAGCGTATCGACAACGCTGCGAAATCGATGTTCTTGTCCGTCGCCGACAGCACGCAATACGGGGAGCATCAGGGTTTGGTAGTCCGGGATCGGCATGGCTCTGGTTGACGGTTCGAGACGACACCTGTCATGCTACCTGAGCGTGGACAAAATCTCACCTCGCGTGGCCAATCTGAAAAAATCTCGGCAGCGGCAGCTGTATCCAGGTACCGGGGGCGTTTCGTCCAAGTGGCGCAGACGTCCAGTCTCATATCGTGCCTGATAAATACCATAGGCCGAACGCAAACATTGCCCACTAACCCCGCGCCCCCAAATCCCAAACACCCCCAACCCCAAGCTTCTTTCCTCTACCATGGCACGCGTGCGCGACGCGCCATTCCACGCGCCGGCCTAGCCCGCACCACCGCAACGCTCGCGTCGACGAGGCCCTGCTCGAAATCGCAATGGCAAAGATCGCCCCGCTCATGAATACGAACATGAACATCACACACGCCCCGCGAACAGCAACCGATCCCCGACAAACCCTAGCGCTATCGCTCGCTGCGCTAGGTATTGTCTTCGGCGACCTAGGCACGAGCCCCTTGTACGCGCTACAGGCGTCGTTCAGCGGCGCACTCGGCGTGGCCCCGACGCCCGCCAACGTAATCGGCGTCGTCTCGCTCTTCATATGGTCGCTAATCCTAATGGTCAGCATCAAATACGTGCTTGTGCTGATGCAGGCAGACAACCGCGGCGAGGGCGGACTGTTAGCGCTATTGGCACTGTTGGTAGGCGAGCGCAGCGGGCGCGTCACCCGGCCGGGCGCCTTGCGCTGGGTGTTCTTGGCGATATTCGGCACAGCGATGCTCTACGGCGACGGCATCATCACCCCCGCCATTTCGGTGTTGAGCGCGATCGAGGGGATCGAGGTGGCGACGCCCGCTTTTGCGCACTACACCGTGCCGATCACCGTGGCCATCCTAGTCGTGCTGTTTGCGGTGCAGTCCCTGGGCTCCGGCCGCGTAGGTGTCGCCTTCGGCCCGATTCTCGCCGTGTGGTTTGTAGCGATCTTCACGCTCGGCCTCACGTCGCTCGTCAAAACGCCGGCCATCTTAGCTGCGTTCAACCCGATCAACGGTATCGCATTCTTCGCTCACAACGGCTTCAAAGGTTTCGTCGCGCTGGGCGCCGTGGTGCTATGTCTCACCGGCGGGGAGGCGCTTTACGCCGATATGGGGCACTTCGGTGCGCGGCCGATTCGCCTCGCTTGGTACGGCTTGGCATTGCCGGCCCTGGCTGTCAACTACCTCGGGCAAGGCGCATTGATTCTGCGCGATGCGCATGCGGCGGCCCGCCCGTTCTACACGGGCGTGCCTTCCTGGGGCCTGTATCCGATGGTGGTTCTGGCCACGTTGGCAACGATCGTTGCATCGCAGGCCTTGATTTCCGCCGTGTTCTCGCTGACGCGGCAGGCGGCGCAATTGGGTCTTTCTCCTCGCGTGGCGGTCAAGCACACATCGTCCAGCACAGCCGGACAGATTTATTTACCCGGTCTGAACTGGGTACTGATGGCCGGTACCATCGCCGTGGTGCTGGGGTTCCGTACCTCGGACAGCCTCGCATCGGCTTTCGGGATCGCGGTTTCGACGACGATGGCGATCACCACCATGCTGTACGCCGCCTATGCGCGTGTGCGTCTCATGTGGCCGCTGTGGCGAATCGCGTTGGTCGCCGGGGTGTTCATGATCGTCGACCTGGCTTTCGTCGGGGCGAACGCCATGAAGTTTGCGGACGGCGGTTGGCTGCCCCTCACCATCGGCGGTATCACCTTCTTGATGTCGACGTCCTGGCTCCTTGGGCTGCGCGCCTTGCAACGCGCACGCAAGGACTCGGGCCTGCCGCTGGGCATGTTTATCTCGAGCATTGCCGCCGCGCCTCCACACCGCGTGAGCGGCACGGGCGTGTTTCTGATGGCGGCGGGAAACTCGGTGCCGATCACCTTGTTGCATCATCTGAAGCACAACCAGGTGCTCCACGAGCAGGTGGTTCTGCTGACGTTGCTGACCGAGGAAATCCCGCGCGTCGCTCCCGCGGAGCGATTCAAGGTGGAGCGTCTCGATCAGGGTTTTGTACGGATCGTGGGGCGCTATGGGTACATGGAGATGCTCGATGTGCCGCAACTGCTCGAGCAAGCTTTGCCGAGTGCGAACTGTCCCTGCTATGACGCGATGATGACCACGTTCTACCTGGGGCGCGAGTCGCTCGCGGTGCAGACGAAGCAGGGCCCCCTACGGCATATCCTCTTGAGTCTTTTTACCCGGCTGCGGAAGAACGAGTTGGACGCGACCGCGCATCTGGGCTTGCCGCCGAATCGCGTGGTCGAGATGGGGGCGCGGCTCGATCTCGTCTAGGAATGAGGCGACACCCGTAGACATTGGTGCGATACCGACCAAGTGGCGCCGCGGCCTAAACGATGCACGTCTCGATCGTTTTCTCGCACGCCTATTCACCGACGAAATGCGCCTCTATCTTCATCGGTTTCGTCAGCCACACGAGCGCGACGAGCGAAACGAACATCACCGACGACATCCAAAAGATATCGGTCACGCCCATCGTGCTCGCCTGCACCGTAATCAAGCGCTCGATCATGGCGTACGCGCCGCCTTCGCTCATGCCTTGGCCGGTGAGCAGGTGGTCGAATTGATTGAATGCCGGGACATACGGCCCGGTATGTTCAGCAAGGCGCGCATGATGCAGCACGGTGCGGTTGTCCCAAAGCGTGGAGACGATGGAAGTGGCGAGTCCGCTGGACATCGTCCGCACGAATATGAATAGCCCCGCAGCCGAAGCGACCTTCTCCGGGCGCAATCCGGAGAGGATGATGGAGTTCATCGGGGTAAAAAACATCGCCATCGCGGCCCCCTGTATCAGCGTCGGGATCGCCAGCGAGAAGGTGTCGACTTCGGCTGTGTACTCCGCCCGCAGATAAAACACGAGCGCGAACAACAACAACCCGCAACTCGCGAAAAGGCGCGCTTCAATCTTGGGCAGCAGATGCCCCACGATAGGCGTGAGTACCACCGCGGTCACGCCCACCGGCGCCATCACTCTGCCGGCTTCGGTGGCGGTGTAGCCGAGCTGGATCTGCAACCACAATGGAAACACCACTAGGTTCGCGAAGAACAGCGAGAACCCGATGGAGAGCGCAATTACGCCGCTCGTGAAATTGCGTCCTTTAAACACGGATAGATCGACAACCGGATGCGCTTCGAACAGTTCCCACACGAGGAAGTAGGCGAAGCTGACGAGAGCCACCAGTCCTAGCACGATGATGACGGGCGAGCTAAACCAATCGAGTTCCTTGCCTTTGTCGAGCATCACCTGCAGCGAGCCTACCCACAACGCAAGCAGCACGAGGCCGACACCGTCGATGGGCAACTTGCGGGTGGCCGACGTGCGATGGCGGTAAATCCACCACGTGGCCCAGGCAGAGCCGATTCCAATCGGGATGTTGACGTAGAAAATCCAAGGCCAGCTATAGTTGTCCGATATCCAACCGCCAAGCAGCGGCCCGGTAATCGGTGCGACCAGCGTGGTCATCCCCCAGAAGGCGAGCGCCATGCCGATGCGCGCGCGTGGATAACTCGGCAGTAACAGTGCTTGCGACAACGGCACGATCGGTCCCGCCGCCACGCCTTGCAGCACGCGGGCCGCGATCAGCAATTCGAGGTTCGGCGCTAAGCCGCACAGCCAAGAGGCCACCACGAACAGTAGAGTCGAGCCGACGAACAATTGGACTTGACCGAAGCGCGTGGTCAGCCACCCCGTCAGAGGGATCGCAATAGCATTGGCGACCGTGAACGAGGTAATGACCCAGGTGCCTTGCTGCGGCGATACCCCAAGTTGGCCGGAGATCGTCCGAATGGACACGTTGGCCACGGAGGAGTCGAGGATGATCATGAACACCGCAATCGACAGTGCCAGCGTCCCGAAAAGCAACGTCGCGCCTTCGAGTGGCGGATGATCGGATTGGATGAAGGAGGGGCCGGCCATGCTCAGCGCCGCCCGGCAGTGCCGGTTATTTCAATGAGTTTTTTCACCCGTCTTCCGGCCGTTACTATTTTTAGTTTTTCCAAAATCAAAACGACATCTATGCCATTCCGGCCGCGTGGCCCCTCTCTCCGGGAGTAAGACCAAATCAGACTGCGCAGGCTACACGTGTTCAAAATCGTCGTAAAGTGCGTCGATTACCGATTGCTAGCATTGCCATGAATTGCATGGAAGCGCTAAACCTCGAGAAAGTGGCGCAACAAGCAAACTGAAAACGTTTCCTGTTGAAGAAGGGCGAACGGGTGCTCAGTGCACGTGCGCAGATGCGGCTTGGCGTCCTCAACCCACGAATCCGAATTCGGCTTTACAATCCACCCCCCCGCGTCAATTGTCCGACAGGCCGTTCGGACGACGCGCGGCATCACGCAAACCGCCCGTCATTCGAGCGGTTTTCCGATAACGACATTGCCAGCAGCATCTATGAAAAGAAGACAATTTCTCGCCCTTTCGATCGTGTCCGCCTCCGGCCTCGTAGCCGGGTGCAACGGCGGCGTCGGTCCCATTACCGACAAATGGCTCGCGGATGGGCAATACGAAGAAACGCTAAAGGCGTTTCTGATTACGCAAGACGGCAAGAAACTGGTCGTCCTCGGCCAGCGCTATCACTACATCTTCGATCTGCCGCCCGCGCTGTACAAGGTCATGACCTCGTCGTATCGCCCGAAGCTGCACACGGAGTTCATCGATTTCGTCGCGCAGGGCGACAAGATCTCGGGCCGCTATAAGTTGGAACTCGAGCACAAAGACGCACCGCCCAACAGCGATGTCCGCACCCAAGCATTGGCCGACGGCTTCAAGGACGACGAGGACTTCACGGAATCCGGGACGATCAGCGGGACACGCTACATGCCGAGACCGCTCGACGGCGCGACAATCCCTCAGGCGTTCAATGCGGCATACGAGGTGCACGTGACGGAAAAACCGACGCCGGCCGGCAAAGCCGTGAAGCTGGCGCTGTCTCCGATCACCGTCGCGGCGGATGGCGGCCTCTATTTGGTCGCGGCGGCGGGTGTGATCGCCATCGCGCCGATCGCGCTCGTCTTTGTGATTTTGATCATGAAGCACTATTCGTAGCGCAGGAGCGGGGCCGGAGCGAGCCGGCGCTTGCAGGCCGCTCGCTCGACGCACGCCGATATCGACATGGACCGTGAGTGAGGTCCGTCGCTCGATACGGCGTGCCGTCGCTAAGGACGCGACAGGGCGTTAAGCCGCGACGGGCGCGCTGTCTTCCTCGGCAGCCTGCCCGCCTGGTGCCGCTTGAATCGGCGCGTCGTCGGGCAGCCGCACGGCGGCCCCCACCCGCGCGTGATCGGCAATGGCCTCATCCAGCGCCAGCGTCGCCTTGGCGCGGTCCGTCTCCGACAAATTCGGCAGCTTCATCGCGAGCACCGCGTTGATCGTCTGCAGGAGGCCATTGAATCCATCGGCCCCATCCCCGCCGGCGATCAGCGTTTGCGGCACGATCGGCAACCGGCCTTTCTCGACCGCGTGAGCAAACTGCGAAGCGACCGTCGATATCAAGCCATACTCGACACCCCCGGCGGCTTTCATCTTAGCCGCCGTCGCTGCCGCTTCGCCGCGCCCGATCGACGCGAGCCGATCGCCTTCGCCCGCGCCCTCGATACTCGCTGCTTCGGATTTCGCCGCAGCCAGCAGCTTGATCTTAGCGGCCTCCTTCTGTGCGGTGCTCACGGAAGCGGCCCCTTCGTTCTCGGCCACTTGAATGCTGATCCGCGATTGCGTCAACGCCGCCTGCGCCTCGGCCGCGGCCTGCGCGTCGTTCAGTTCGCGTTGTTTCTCGGCCGCCGATTTCTGCGCCTCGAACGTCGCCAACTGCTCGGTCGCGATCTGCCGTTCGCGCAACTGATCGAGAATCGGCTCGATGCTTTGCCCCGTCGGCGTATACATCATCACGTCCACCAGCTCGAGATCGTAGTTGGCGAAGCGCTCGGCCATCACAGTCTTCGCTTGATCCTGAACGGCCTTGCGTTCCTGAATGAGTTCGATGACGGTCTTCGTTTGCGCGACGTCCTTGAACCAGCTCGAAACGAACGGATCGATCGTTTCGTTCACTAAGTGCCCGAGATCGCCAAAGCGCTGCACGACACGCGGGGCCTTCGTAGGATCAATGTGCAGCACACAACTGACGGGCAGTGTCGGCTCGAACGCATCCTTGGTAATGAGCGACACTTCCTTCAGGTTCGCATCGAGTTGGTGGGCAGAGGTCGTTCCTTCCCGCCATACCAGCACGAAGTTAGTCGTTTGAATTTGCACGATGCGGCCGGCATACGGGTTCCACGCGTACTTACCCGGCGAGAGCGCCTTGTCGCGTACGCCCTTATAGCCTTCGCCAACCAGCGCGCCGTGCTTCGTCCGCGAAAACCCGCTGGACTCCGCATTGCCGTCGATGCCGTCTTCCGTCACGTCTTTCCCGACGAAGGAAATCACCACGCCCACCGAGCCGACAGGAATCACTTCTTTCGGATGGATCTCGACCGCGGCGAACAATCGGTTGATATAGAACGAGCCTTCGGTCAGCACTTGCAGTTGGCGGCCACGCTGGCCACCCGCGCGCAGAAATGCCTCCGGGTCCTGAAACGCATGGTGGTACCGCGACGTATCGGCCGGATCCGTGCCGACGATCGGTTGGACGAATTGATCCTTTGGCGGAATCGGCCCGTCGTTGATCACCACCACACCGATCACGTCGGTGTCGCCTTTGATAACGACCGGTTCGAACCCATTGATTTCCAGTAGCGCTTCCCGCTGCTTCTCGGCTTCGGCCGCTTCCTTGGCGTCGAGGCCGTGCGCATAAATGCGTTCCTTGGTCAGAATAATGAATTGCGCAAGGTTGATCGGATGCACGCCACCGCGCAGGATTTTGCGCTGCGGTCCTTTTTGTCCGCCGTTGGCGAGGAAGTGCGCCGCGTCTTCGAAGTTGTTCGCGACGTCGTTCGCGCCGAGCGTCTGCGACGGCAACAGCGTTTCGCCGCTGCGCGCATAGACATAGCCGATTTCGTTATTGGCGATGGAGGGAATCGGCGTGCGCCAGAGTCGATAGGCGAACGGCTTGAAGAAGTGATAGCCGCCGCGCAGCACCTGGGGCAGATAGCCCGCTTCGCCGTTTAGCGCAATGACGCCGCTTTTGAGCGAGCCGGCGGGGCTCCATAGGCGCTCGACAATGGCGATCTGATCGTTGCGGACGTAGGTGATCATGCGCGACGCTTTGATCAGCCATATGACGAGCACGACCGCAAGGAGATAGGCGAGTGCGCTCAGGTGGTCGGAGATGAACGCAAAGTTCATTTTGTTTTCCTTATTCGATTAAACGGCCATCCGGTCTCGAGTTGCCGGTCACGCGCGCAAACGCACGGTGCAACGCGCGCGATGCATCGGGGCGCGCTCCCGGCAACCGAATAGTGCGGGCCGAAGCGCGGCCAGTCGCCTCGATCCCGGCGACATTATCGTGTGAAACCCATTGGCGTTAAATGAAAATCGGAAGACGCGGCGCAATGCGCTTTCTGCGGAGCACCGCGGCCGCGCTGCAACCGAATCGGCGAGGGTCAAGGCATCGACTGTTCGCCTGCACGGAATAAATTGCATCGTTTCGCGCAAAACGGCGAATATGTTTCGCGGGAAACCCTACTCCAGCAAAATCCACCTTGTCGCCTTCGACTACACTTAAGACCTTCAGCCGAAACGCGCGACCTCACATGGCGCACTTATTTTTCGCCGCTTCGATCCAACGACACATCGCGATGCCCGAACGCGATGTCTGCGCCCATTCGGTGGACGAGGCGCTCTCCGTTGTATTCGCCGAAGAGCCGCGGCTACGCGGCTATATCCTCGACGACCAAGGCGGCCTGCGCCGGCATCTTTCCGTTTTTGTCGACGGCAGGCCGCTGCGCGATCGCCGCCGTCTTTCGGACCCGGTCGATACGGACAGTCGCATTTACGTCGTGCAGGCACTCTCGGGCGGCTGACGCCGCGCACGCAGCATCGCACCGATAACGATGGAGACATACCGTGAACGACGACCGTTTGATCGTGGGCACCCGTAAGGGGCTGTTCGTTTTCGAAGCGGACGATGCGGATCCGCGTCGCTGGAGGCAGACGGCGCTCCATTTCATCGGCGAACCTGTTACGTCGGCGCTCGCCGATCCGCGCGACGGCACGCTCTACGCCGCGCTCAATCTCGGCCACTTCGGTGTAAAGCTGCATCGCATGCGCGCCGGCGCGAGCGAATGGGAGCCTTGCGCCGCGCCGGTGTACCCGCCCCAGCCCGAGGCCGAAGCGGCGGCCGCTATCCCCGGTACCGCCGCTACCCCCGATCCGGCCGTCGCCGAGCCGGCACCCGAGCCTCTGTGGTCGCTCGAGCAGATCTGGACGCTCGAGCCCGGTGGGGCGGACGAACCCGGCACGCTATGGGCCGGCACGATTCCGGGCGGCCTGTTCCGCTCTGACGACCGCGGCGACACCTGGACATTGAATCGCTCGCTATGGGACCGCCCCGAGCGCCGCGAATGGGGCGGCGGGGGCTACGACCATGCGGGCATTCACTCGGTGCTCGTCGATCCGCGCGACAGCCGCCACGTGACGATCGCCGTTTCGTCGGGCGGTGTGTGGCAAACCTTCGACGCAGGGGCGAGCTGGCGCCCGACGTCGCGGGGCATGCAAGCCGATTACATGCCGCCCGAGCGGCGCGAGGAGGAAAACGCGCAGGATCCGCACCGCGTCGTTCAATGCATTGCCGCGCCGGACCAGCTTTGGACGCAGCATCATTGCGCGATCTTCCGTTCTGTCGACGGCGGCTTGCATTGGACGCGCATCGAGGCCCAACCGTCGAATTTCGGTTTCGCTGTGGCCGTTCATCCGAACGACCCCGATACGGCGTGGTTCGTGCCCGCCGTCAAGGACGCATGCCGGATTCCTGTGGATGGCCAATTTGTCGTGACGCGCACGCGCGACGGCGGACGAACGTTCGAACGCTTCTCCGAAGGTCTGCCATCTGCCCCTGCTTACGATCTGGTGTATCGACATGGGCTGGCCATCGATGCCACCGGCAACCGGCTCGCGATGGGGTCGACGACGGGCGGGCTTTGGACGTCGAACGACGGCGGCGAAAGCTGGCGCGAACTCTCGGCGCATCTTCCGCCGATCTATCACGTTAGTTTTGCTTGAGCCATAGGCGGTGTTCGGCGCCGCTTCGTCGAGGGCGATCTCGCTATCGATAGCACGACCGCTACCGCGCCTTCAGTCTCCATAACGCGTCGAGCACGTGCTGGGTCGCGCGTTCGACTTGCCCCGCTCGGTGGGCAATCCCGAGTTCGCGCCAGAGCGCCGGACGCAGCGGACGCATGGCGACGCGCTCGTCCGCGTGCGGGGCGCCCGCCTCGTGCGGCAGCAGCGTCGCGCCATAGCCCGCGGCGACGAGGCTCTTGATGGCGTCGTTGAAGTTCAGCTCGATCCTTGCCGTCGGACGGTGACCGCCGAGCGCGAACCATTCCGACGTGAGCCGCGATAGGCGCGTATTGGCATCGTTCAGAATCAACGGTTGCGCGGCGAGCCAGGCCGGCGTGACGCGTGCCGGCGCTTGCCAATCGGCGGGCAGGAAGGCAACAACCGGATCCCGACGCCACGGCCGGATCTCGAGGCCTGTTGCCGGCGCTTGAGGCAGCGCCACGAGCCCCACATCCAGCGTGCCTTGCGCGAGCCGTGAAAGCGTGTCCTGCGACGTGAGCACGGCGATCTGCACGTCGATATCGGGGTGAAGATCGCGCAGTTGCGCAATGGCTTGCGGCAGCAAATGGGCGATCGCACCGGTGGATGCGCCCAGCCGAACGCGCCCGGTCAATCCTTGCACTTGCCGGCTGACGTCTTCCAGCGTCGACTCCACTTCCGCCAGTAGGCGCCGCGCGCGGGCGATCAAGGCTTCTCCGATCGGCGACGGCCGCACGTTGCCGCGCGTGCGCGAGAGCAACGGCGCGCCGATCCGGCTCTCGAGTTCGGCGATATGAAGGCTGACGGTGGGCGGCGCGAGATGGAGCGACTGCGCCGCGGCCGCGAAGGACCCGCAATCGGCGATCGCCACGAGCGTGCGCAAACGGTCCAGGCTAATTTCTCGCATCGCCGCACTCCGATTCAGGAAAAATGAATTGATCCATCATGAAATTCAACTTTTCCTATTCTACGGCGTGGGCGCACGATAGGGCCTTCACATTGAGCGATCGAATGGGAGAAGGACGATGGCGATGCGCATGCCGACAGTATTTATCGACGGCGACCAAGGCACGACGGGCCTGCAGATTCACGAGCGTTTGCGCGGCAGGACCGATTTCGAACGCGTGACGCTGGCGGCGTCCGAGCGCAAGGACCCGCGGCGGCGAGCGCAGGCCATCAACGAGTGCGATATCGCGATACTGTGTTTGCCGGATGCGGCCGCGCGCGAGGCGGTCGGTTTCATCCGCAATCCCGATGTCCGCGTGATCGATGCGAGTTCGGCGCATCGTACGCAGCCGGAATGGGTCTATGGTTTTCCCGAGATGGGCGAGGGGCAGGCGCAGCGGATCGCGCGTGCCCGCCGTGTCACGAACCCGGGTTGCTACCCGACGGGCGCGATTGCTTTGCTGCGGCCGCTCATCGAAGCGGGTCTCATTCCGCACGACTTCCCGGCGGCGATCCATGCGGTATCGGGGTATTCGGGCGGCGGGCGCGCGGCGGTCGACGAATACGAATCGCCCGACGGAGCGTGCGCGGCGCCGTTCAAGGTCTATGGGCTGGCCTTGGAGCACAAGCACACGCCCGAGATCCAACTGCATTCGGGTTTAGCGCATCGCCCGTTTTTCGTCCCGGCGTACGGGGCATATCGGCAAGGCATCGTGCTGACGGTGCCGCTCGAGCTGCGCCTGCTGGCCCCGGGCGTGAGCGGCGAACGGCTGCATGCGTGCCTGGATCGTCACTACGCGGGGGCGCGCTATGTCGAAGTGATGCCGCTCGCCGATGCACGGGAGACTGCGCATTTGGACCCCCAGGCGCTGAACGGCACGAACGATTTGCGTCTCGCGGTGTTCGCCAACGCCGAACGCGGCCAGGTGCTGTTGTCGGCTGTCTTCGACAACCTGGGTAAAGGTGCGTCGGGCGCGGCGGTGCAGAACTTGGGGTTGATGCTCGCGGCTTGAAAGTAGACGTTTTGTGCGGTCTAATGCCAAAAATAGATATTTTTTTAATCGCATAGACGCTCGCGTCCATCGACTGGCACGACATAGATGAAATCGACAGCACGCCGGACCTACTTGGGCCATGAAGCGCTGCAGTAGGCGGAATCCTCATAGACGTCGAGAGATTCCGCCCGCACGGCGCATTTCCAATGAGCCTTTACCGCTTCGCAACGCGAAGCCCTAGTCGACGTGGCGTTACCGAGCCGCCCCCGCGAACTTCGCGTCGCCGAGCCCCGCATCCGATGCGCTGCCGTCGCCCGCATCCATCTGAACGCCGCGATGCTCGCCGCCTAGGCCGATCAGCACGGAGATCACCACGGCCACGATCCCGGCCACGATTGCCATCGCCATGCCGTAGTTGTCGCCATGGCGGTGCGCGATGGTGGCCTGAATCGTCGCATTGGCCGAAGCCAGCAGGTTGCCGAGCTGATACACAAGCCCCGGGAACGTCGCCCGCACTTCGGGCGGCGACATTTCGTTCAGGTGAGCCGGAATCACACCCCAAGCGCCTTGCACCGAAATTTGCATGAGGAACGCACCGATCGCGAGCGCAATGCTGCCGCTGGCGAACGCCCACAGCGGCAACACGGGCAGCGCGAGCAGGGCCGCGATCGCAATCGCTTTGCGGCGTCCGATTTTTTCCGAAAGCGATCCGAAGAAGATCCCGCCGATGATGGCGCCGATGTTGTACGTGATCGCGATCGCGCTCACCGTATGCGTGGTGAACTTATGCTGCACCAGCAGGAACGTCGGATACATGTCCTGCGTGCCGTGGCTGAAGAAGTTGAAGGCCGTCATCAACACGATCATGTAGAGGGCGAGCTTCCATTCGCGTGCGAGCACCGCGAGGATGCTCGGACGCACGCCGGCGCGTTGGCCGCGTTCCCAGCTAGGCGATTCGGGCACGTTGCGGCGGATGAACAGCACGAGCAGCGCGGGCAGTATGCCGATCATGAACATACCGCGCCAGCCGATCGAATCGTGCAACAGGCCGAACACGACCGAGGCCAGCAAATAGCCCGACGGATAGCCGGCTTGCAGAATGCCCGACATGACGCCGCGCGATTTCGGCGGAATCGACTCCATCGTCAGCGCGGAGCCGACACCCCATTCGCCGCCCATCGCCACGCCGAATAGGCTGCGCAGGACGAGCAACATCGTCAGACTCGTCGCGAAGCCCGAGGCCAAATCGAGCAGCGAAAAGAGGACGATGTTGAGCATGAGGACGGGACGGCGCCCGAACCGGTCGGCCAGCCGGCCGAAAATCAACGCACCGAGCGGGCGCAACGCGAGCGTCAGCGTAATCGCAATGGTCACGCTCGTGATTTCGGCACCGAAGGCTTTGGCGATGTCCTTGAGGACGAACACCATCAAAAAGAAGTCGAATGCGTCGAGTGTCCAGCCTAAATAGCTGGCGAGGGCGACGCTGCGCTGCTGCTTGGTCCAAGCCATGAATCTGTCTCCTGTGGTTTGTTCGTAGCGACCGATGATGGCGAGGCATGGCGCACTCGCCGTGGCGCTGATATACGCAGGAGGTGTGCCAACGGCTTGGCTCAGCTAACGCATTGATTGGATAGGGCTATTGGCGAGGCAGGAAGAAAGGGCGCGCGGAAATCCGCCCGGCGAGGGCCGATTGCCGTGCGGAAATCGTGACGAATGGCGTGCGCGTAAACCCTGAACAACAAGGGTGAAGGGAGACGCCGCCCTATCGTTTACCGAAAATCGTCGGAAGCGATCCCGAGGCGGCGCATCTTGTCGTACAGCGTCTTCTTCGGCAGTCCTAAGCGTTCGCAGGCGAGCGACGCGCGTCCTTGGCAAGCGCGCAGCGCTTCTTCGATCAAATGCCGCTCGAATCGATTCACCTGCTCTTCGAGCGTGCGCGGCGCGCTAGCGCCGATCGAGTCGTCCGTATCGGTCACGTCGGCCAGCAGCCCCAGGGTGAAGCGCTCGGCGACGTTGCGCAGTTCGCGCACGTTGCCCGGCCAACTGCGCGACATCAGTGCCTGCATCTGCTCGGCGCTCGGCGCCTCGGGCACGGGGCGGCCGTAGCGCGCGGACGCTTGCAACACGAAGTGTTCGAACAGCAGCGGGATATCCTCGCGCCGCTCGCGAAGCGGCGGCACTTCGAGCACGACCACACCCAGGCGGTAGTAGAGATCGTCGCGAAAGCGCTGCTCGCGCGCCAGCGCCAGCAAGTCGGCTTTCGTGCCCGCTACGATTCGGCAGTTCATCGGCTGCAGCTCGTTCGAACCCACGCGCTCGAACGCACGCTCTTGCAGCACGCGCAGAAACTTCGCCTGCAACGACATCTGCATCGTCTCGATTTCGTCGAGAAAGAGCGTGCCGCCGTCGGCGTATTCGACCTTGCCGATACGACGTTTCATGGCGCCCGTGAACGATCCCGCCTCGTGCCCGAACACTTCGCTCTCGAACAGCATTTCGGGAATGCCGGCGCAGTTGATTGCGGCGAAGTTGGCGTTGCGGCGCACGCCCGCCTCGTGCAACGCGCGGGCGACGACTTCCTTGCCGGCGCCGGTTTCGCCCAGCACGAGCACGTTCGTGTCCGTATTCGCGAGGTCTAGCACGACGCGGCGCAGCCGCTCGATCGCGGGCGATTGCCCCAGAATCTTCGCTTCGATGCGGTCGCGGCCGCTCACTTGCCGGCGCAGCGTGTCGAGTTCGAGCGTCAGATGACGCTTGTCGAGCGCGCGTTGCGCGACATCGGCGAGATGTTCGGAAGAAAACGGCTTTTCGATGAAATCGTAGGCACCGCGCTTCATGGCCTCGACGGCCATTGCGATGTCGCCGTGTCCGGTGACGAGGATGACGGGCAAATCCGCATCGATCGCGCGCACCTGCTCGAGCAAGGCAAACCCGTCGATGCCGGGCAACCGCACGTCGGTCACGACGATCCCGGCGAACCCGAGCCGAATGTGCCGCAGCGCTTGTTCGGCCCGCTCGAACGCTTGCACCTCGATGCCGCGCAATTGCAAAGCTTGAACGCCGCCCAGCCTGACGGCCGGCTCGTCTTCGACGAACAATACTTTGAGCCCTTCGTGTTCGCTGCGCGCTTCCGTCATCGTGGTTCCTTGTCCGCATCGTCCGTGCCGGTGCGGTTCGTATCGGTCGGCCTGGGGCCTGTCGTTTCGTCGGTTCGGCCGGGTTCGGTCGCACGGCGCAAGCGCAGCGTGAACGAAGCGCCGCCTGCCGGGGAAGGCGCATCGGCCTTTAACGTTCCGCCGAGTTCGCGCACGATGCCCGCCGAAATCGCGAGGCCGAGCCCGAGCCCGGCGCCCGGCGGTTTCGTCGTAAAAAACGGTTCGAACAGCCGAGCACGTACCGCATCGGAAATGCCCGGCCCCGTATCGGCAACGACGATGTCGACGAATGCGTCGTCCGCGTCGTCGGTACGCATCGTAATCGAGAGCTGTCGGACCGGGCTCTCGAGCATCGCATCGAGTGCGTTCGCGAAGAGGTTGACGAGCACTTGTTCGAGCCGGTTAGCATCGGCCAGCACGAACCATTCGGAATACGCGGAAGGCGGCTCGGGCGCGTGTCGAACGACTTCGACGTTTTCCTTGCGTAACCGCAATTCGACGAGAAAGAGCGCGTTGGCCAGCGCGCGCTCGACCGCGACGGGCGCCAGCTCGGCCGGTGCCTTGCGCGAGAAGCGGCGCAACTGGGCCGTGATCTTGCCCATCCGCTCGATGAGCCCGCCGATGACGCGCAGATTGTTCTCGGCCTCTTCGGGACGCCCGCGTTGGAGGAACAGCAAGGCGTTGTCGGACAGCGTGCGCAGCGCCGCGAGCGGTTGATTGAGTTCGTGCGTGATGCCGGCCGACATCTGGCCGATGAGCGCCATTTTGCCCGCTTGCACGAGTTCTTCGAGCGTCGACTTGAGCGTCGCTTCGGTGCGTTTGTGCTCGGCGATCTCGCTGCGCAAGCTGTTGTTGGCGCGGGCGAGCGCGCCGGTGCGCCGCGTGACCTTGCGTTCGAGTTCGTCGTTCATGCGCTCGAGCGTTTCGCGCATGGCTAAACGCTGCGCGATGACCTTACGGCGCTGAACGAGATAGAGCGTGCCGATCGTCGCAAGCGAGAGGGCCAATGCCGCGACGAGCGCCGCGTAGCGCGCGCTCTTGCGCGCGGGGGCGATCTCGGTCATCGACATGATCCGCCAATCGGTGCCCGATACCCGGCGGCTGACGACGACGAAATCGGTTCGGCGCTCGATCCCGTTGCGGCCCGGGCTCGCGGCAAGGGGATTGGGCGCCGATACCGCATCGATCTCGGCGTTCGGCGCGAGCAAGCGCCTTCGGACGAGGCCGATCGCTTCGAGCGCGCCGGGCCCCTGGTACTGGCGCTTCGTGTCGATGCGCGCACGGGCGGCGGCGGACAGCGGGTGCAGCGTGCGGTATTTCCAGCCGGGGAACGAGGTGAGGAACACCACGCCGTTTGCGTCGGCGACGAGCACTGTTTCATCGCCGCGTTTCCATAGCGCTTCGATGGGATCCAGGCTGATTTTGGTGGCGACGACACCGAGTACGCGTCCGCCTTCACCGATGCGCGCGGCGTAGAAGTAGCCGGGCAGGCGGCTGGTCGATCCCAGGCCGTAAAAGCGCCCGGTACCGCTGTGCAGCGCGTCGATGAAATATGGGCGGTACGAAAAATTCTGGCCGACGAAGCTGACGCTCTGGTTCCAATTGCTGGCCGCGAGCGTCGTGCCGCTCAAGTCGAGAACGTAGATGGCCGCTGCCTGCGAATCGGTCGTGACGTCGGCGAGATAGCGATTGACGCGCGAGATCAGAGCCGGATCAGTGGGATGCCGCAGCAGTTCGGCGATGTCGGGGTTCAGGCTCAGCAGGGCCGGCAGGTAGTCGTAACGTGTGAGTTCGCCCTTGAGCGTGCTCTCGTCGACGTCGAGCCGATGCGCGGCGCGCTCGATGATCGCGCTCGTTTCGGCGCGTTCGGCATAGCGATAAGCGGTCCACGCCCCGGCGGCGACGAGGGCGACGAATGCGAGCGCTTTCGCCGTTTGCGACGCGCTAGGAAGGCGCGCGGCGATGCGCGCGGGCCAACGCGGCGGGCGCGGCGAGGGCACGCTGGGCCGGAGTGAATTCATTGAGGAACGCTTAAAGCTTGCCGGCCGGTGCCGGGAGCGCGCAGTTTAACGAATCTGGCGCGAAGCGGGGATCGGGGGAAATCGGGGGGCGAAGGTTAGCCGTTTGGCTATCAGTCGACGCCGTTCATGCGTGGGACACTCTGTCTCGTGGAGGCGTCGACAGTCAGCGGTCGACAAACTGGACGTACAGGCCGCCGAGCGCGGGGAAAGGGTTGGGAGAGCTTATGGGAGTGGTTAAAATGGCGCCATTCGCGACTGAGCTTAGAGGCCGAAAGATGGGAACGAGCTACGAGAAGGACGTGGTGGCATGGGCCATCGAACAGGCAGCGTTGTTGCGCGCCGGCGATTTCTCGGCGCTGGACATTGAGCACATCGCGGAGGAAATCGAGGACGTGGGTAAGAGCGAACAGCGTGAACTGGCGAGCCGCATGGCCGTGCTACTAGCCCACTTATTGAAGTGGCAATACCAGCCTGACCGTCGCGGTTCGAGCTGGCGGCGGACGCTCAAAGAACAGCGGCGGGCTCTTGCGGAACATATTGCGGAAACGCCGAGCCTAAAGCGCTCCTTACTCGACGAACACTGGATACGTAAGACCTGGGCCGATGCGGTGGCCAAAGCGGTCGAAGAAACAGATCTCGTGGTGTTCCCTGAGACCTGCCCATGGTCCATGGAGCAGGCGATGGATGCGGATTTTCTGCCGGAGTGAGCACGGCGTTATCCGATCACCCACAGCCGATCCGTCCCGTACATCTCACACATCTCATACATCCGACAGAACCCATCGCCAGCCGCGCTCCGTTGAATCATTACCTCCGAGCGTAAGGGCGCGGGCCGGATTCGGCATGGTTTTTTCCGTCCGCCTAAACCTAGCACCCTAGCGTTGCCGCCGCTATTCGGCAGACACGTACCGCGCACTGCGCATTGTCGCCTCGTTTGTTTCGCTCGACGTTCATTATCGGCACCGCCGCGCCGACGTTGACAACATATGTTGTTGCGAAGTATAAATAAGCATCAATTGTTTGGTCGATGCCGATGCGTTCGTCGGTTGCCGGCGCGGCCTTCCCATCTTCGTTTTCGAGGTCCCCATGTCCTACGTATTTCATCGGATGCCGAACAAGCCGCTGCCCGTGGCGGTGGCCGGAGACGGTATCGAAGTCATCGATTCGGCCGGCAAGCGTTACATCGACGCGAGCGGCGGCGCGGCGGTGTCGTGCCTTGGCCATAGTCATCGGCGCGTGACCGACGCCATCGAACGGCAGGCGCGCCAGCTTGCCTACGCGCACACGTCGTTTTTCACTACGCAGGCGGCCGAGGCGTTGGCCGAGCGGCTCGTGGTGACGGCGCCGGCCGGCATCGGCCATGCCTATTTCGTGTCGGGCGGTTCCGAGGCGGTCGAGGCTGCGCTCAAGCTCGCGCGTCAGTACTTCGTCGAAATCGGCCAGCCCGAGCGTCGGCATTTCATCGCGCGCCGGCAGAGCTACCACGGCAATACGCTCGGCGCGCTGGCCATCGGCGGCAACGCGTGGCGCCGCGAGCCGTTTCTGCCGCTGCTGATCGAAGCGAACCACGTGAGCCCCTGTTATGCCTATCGTGGCCGGTTGTCCGGCGAATCCGACGAGGCCTACGCGCAGCGCCTCGCCGACGAACTCGAACAAAAGATTCTCGAACTGGGCCCCGATACGGTGGCGGCCTTCGTGGCCGAGACGGTGGTCGGCGCGACGATGGGCGCCGTGCCGCCTGTGCGCGGCTATTTCCGCAAGATGCGCGAGGTGTGCGACAAGTACGGCGTCCTGTTGATTCTCGACGAAGTGATGTGCGGCATGGGGCGCACGGGTTACCTCTACGCGTGCGAGGAAGAGGGCATCGCCCCCGATTTGCTGACGATCGCCAAGGGGCTCGGCGCCGGCTATCAGCCGATCGGTGCCACGCTCGTCGGCAATCGCATTTACGATGCGATCGTCGAGGGCTCGGGCTTCTTCCAGCACGGCCACACGTACATGGGTCACGCAACCGCCTGCGCCGCTGCGCTCGAAGTGCAGAACGTCATTGCAGACGAGGATTTGTTGCCGAACGTCAGGGCGCGCGGCGAGCAACTGCGCGCGACCTTGCGCGATCGGTTGGGCGACCATCCGTATATCGGGGACATTCGAGGCCGAGGCTTGTTCGTCGGCGTCGAATTCGTGCGCGACCGCGAGCGCAAGACACCGTTCGATCCCGCCTGCAAGCTCAACGCAGTCATCAAGCGCGAAGCGATGGCGCGCGGCCTCATGGTCTATCCGATGGGCGGTACCATCGACGGCAAGCAAGGCGATCACGTTTTGCTAGCGCCGCCGTTTATCTGTACGCCTAACGATATCGAACGCATTGCGGAGCGCTTGCACGATGCCGTGAGCGCTGCGCTGGCCGACGCCGGGGCATCGACGGAGGCCAGCCGTTGAACCATACTGCTGCCATGCGGCCCGAAGAAGGACACACGATGAAGGCGAAAGGCACCACCGACGCACGGCTACCGGAGTTCGATCGCGCCGCCGCCAGCCCCGAGCAACTGGCCGTGTTGGACGAAATCCTATCGGGGCCGCGCGGCAACCTCGCGGGTCCGTTCCTAGCGTGGATCGCCAGCCCGGATCTCGCCCAACACGCGCAGCGGCTCGGTGCATTCTGCCGGTATCGCACGGGGTTGCCGTTGCGGCTTTCCGAGTTGGCGATTTTGGTGACGGCGGTCAGGTGGCGCGCGCAAGCGGAGTGGCTGATTCACTATCCGATCGCGATCGAAGCGGGGGTGCCGGATGCCGTCGCGCAGGCCCTGCTCCAGGGGCGACGCCCCGATTTCGACGATGCGGACGACGCGCTGATCTACACTTTCGCAACCGAACTCTACGACGCCAAGCGTGTGTCCGATCCGATCTTCCAGCAGGCCGTCCAGCGTTTCGGCCACGAAACCACCGTTAATCTGGTGGGCTTGCTCGGCTATTACGCTTTGGTTGCCATGACGCTGAACGTATTCGCCATGCGCACTGAAAGCGACATGCCTTTGCCATTCGCGGAGTAAGCGTGCGTGCCGTCGTCGGATCTGAAGGATGCACTGAGCGCCGACCGTGGGAGGCAGCCGTGCAGGCTGCGCGACCCAAAGCCCGATAACGTTCGGCACGCTCGCCATGAGCCATGAGCCATGAGCCATGAGCCATGAGCCGTCAGGCATGAGCCGTCAGCCATGAGCCATGAGCCATGAGGCCGCTAGGGGCGGCCGATTGCCTGCGCAGCTACGCACCCTCCGGTTATCACGACGGCGACGCCGATAGCGCGAGCCGTTTTGCCCCGCGCGGGGACGAAGCGCTCCAAGCTCATGGCCGCCGTGATCGCGGCCATCGCGAGCGGATCGATCACGCCGACGAGCAGCAGGACCATCATCCAATTCGCGCAGCAAAGACCGCCCTCGAACGCTAGCCGAAAGCCGAACCGACACGCCGTGCGCAAATCGATCGCTTCTCTGCGACTACGCATGCGCGGGTTTGCGCAGCGGGCGATTTGGCGTGCTTTCCATTCGGTGAATTGAACCGCGCCGGCGAGCGCGATCAGGAGCCCCGCCACGAGCGGCACCGGGCGAGCGAGCGGGGCCGCGCTCGGCAAGATCGCCGCCAAGGCATCGCCGCCGACGAACACGACCGCACCGGCCGCGGCCCACGCGAGCGCATAGGCAACGAACGCCGCAAGCATGACGCTCGCCGCCATGGCGCACGGGGCGCCGCGCACGCGTTGCTGAAGCCACCCCCACTCCGGTAGCGACATCGGCAGCATCATCGCCGCCATCATGGCGGTCCACATGCCGACGAACGATGTTGCGGCGCCAAGCCACGTCTGACCGCACATGGGTGTCCAGAGCGCCGACATCGACCATCCGCCCGGCATCGGCACCGCCCCCATCTCGGACATCGATCGGCATGCGCAAATAGAGACGGTGGCCCCGGCGATAGCGGCGAGCGCGATCAGCCAGCCGCGAGACCGGGGCGCGGCCGGCATGGCCGGAGACGACCCCAGCGACGACCCCGGCGACGACCCCGGCTACGACACAATCGCCGAAGCGCTCGCCGAAGCGCCCGCCGAAGCGCTCGCCGAAGCGCTCGCCGCCCGAGCGCGCCCGTGCTCGAAGCAAATCTCGCAGCCGTCCACGATCGGCCTCACCGCTGCGCATACTCGTCGTGGCGCTTCCACCAGACGCCGGTTTCGTTGCGGCCGAGCGGCGCGCGATCGAGCAGCGCATACATGCCCCAGATCGCATCGACCCCGCGAGCATAGGTCGAATACGTGTGATAGACGACGCCATCCTCGAGTACGAACGCGCTCAGGCCCGGCCGATCGCGCGCGTAAGTTTTCGCATCGGTGCCGCACGTGGCGGCAAACTGCCGGACGGGCTCGGGCGCCGGTTCGGCATCCATCGCATGGCGACCGCGGTGATAGTTGTACTCGATCTCGCCGTCGCGTTGCTGCATCTCGGTGAAGGAGACGTTGAAGTCGAAGTTGAAATCGCTATCGCCCGAACTCGCCCAAGGAAACGACCATCCCATCCGCCGCTTGTACCCGAGCAGCTTGTCGATCGGCGCGCGCGACACGGCCGTCAGCGTGACGTCGTGTTCGGCGAGATGGGCGACCGAGCCGTTGAAGGAATCGGCGACGGCGGAGCAGGACGGACATCCCGCCTTGTAGTCGGGGCCGAACATGAAGTGATAGACGAGCAGTTGCGAGCGCCCTTCGAACAGATCCGGCAGCGAGACGGCGCCGCGCTCGGTATCGAAGCGGTACGCGCGTTCGACGCGTACCCAAGGCAATGCCTGCCGCTGGCGCGCGAGTTCGTCGCCGCGGCGCGTGAAAGCTTTCTCGGCCGCGAGCAGCTCGAGGCGGGCGGCCAGCCATTGGTCGCGTGTTCCGGTTGCATGAGTCGTCATGGTTTGCTCCATTGGATGGTTCGGATGGGTGCTGAATCGTCAATCGCATGGCGCGGAGGCCGGCGATTGCCTGAGCCGGCCGCTTACGCGACGGCTGTCTACATGTCGCGACATGTCACGTGCTAGATTAGTGACCGCCATCGAACGGAGGGAGTGACAAGTGTGGCGGGATTCGGATGGACTCGCTGATCGCAGCGGCGGCCCGCGCACTCGCGGCCGGTGACGCGCTTGGTGCGCTCAATCGCGTCGCGTTGCGCGAGGACGCGTTCGCGCTCGCGCTACGCGGCATTGCCATGGCGCAGCTTGGCGATTTCGCAGATGCCAAGCGGTTGCTGCGCCGTGCGGCGCGCGCATTCGGATCCCAAGCGCCGCTGGCCCGCGCGCGATGCATCGTGGCCGAAGCCGAAGTGGCATTGGCCTCGCGCGACTTACGGTGGCCCGACCCGTCGTTCGATGCCGCGCGCGCCACGCTCGAAGCGCACGGCGATCGGCTCAATGCCGAGCATGCGCGCTGCCTCGAAGCGCGGCTATGGCTGCTCACGGGGCGCCCCGACGAAGCCGAGCGTGCGCTGGCGTCGTCGTCGCGCGGCCCGTTGCCTCAAGCATTGCGTGCGTCGCGTGCGTTGCTCGAAGCGGGCATCGCGATGCGCCGGCTGCACGCTAGCGCCGCGCGCGCCGCGCTCGATCGTGCCGCGCATGCGGCGCGCGAGTCCGGCATTGCTGCGTTGATGGCGGAAGTGGAGGGCGCGCAGCGCTCGCTCGCCGCGCCCGTGGCCCGGCTGATCGCAGGAGGCCAAAGCCGGCCCGTGACGTTGGGCGAGGCGCAGGCGCTGTCGTCGCCGCAGCGGCTGATCGTCGATGCCTGCCGCTACGCCATCCGCGAAGCGGATGCGACGATTTCTCTTGCGACGCGCCCCGTGTTGTTCACCCTTGCGCGGATGCTGGGCGAAGCGTGGCCGGAGGATGTTCCGCGCGAGCGCTTGATCGCGCACGCCTTCCGAGCCCGGCATATCGACGAATCGCATCGTGCACGGCTGCGCGTGGAAATGGGCAGACTGCGCGTGCTGCTACGCAAGGTGGCCGATATTGCGGCGACCCAACGCGGCTTCGCGCTGATGCCGACGAGGGCGCATGAGGTCGTCGTCCTGGCGCACCCCATCGAGCAAAAGCACGGCGCCGTGCTGGCTTTGCTGGCGGACGGCGAGTCGTGGTCGAGTTCCGCATTGGCGCTCGCGCTCGGCGCCAGCCAACGCTCGGTGCAGCGAGCGCTCGAAGCGTTAGCGGCGGCCGGCAAGATTCAATCGTTGGGCGAAGGGCGCGCGCGCCGATGGATGACGCCGCCCGTCATCGGATTCGCGACGACTTTGTTACTCCCCTCTCCCTGGACGGACGATTAGGATCGGTGCCATGAAACGATCGAATGCAGAAATTATTCGGGAATACGGCCCCCTGCCGGGGATCGATGCCGTACACGGTCTGACCTACGACGGCCGGAAAGTCTGGATTGCCGCCGGCGATAAGCTATGCGCGCTCGATCCGACGAGCGGCGAAATCGGGCGGCGCATCGACCTGCCGGCCGACGCGGGCACGGCGTTCGACGGCACGCACTTGTTCCAGATCGACGGCGACGTCATTCGCAAGATCGACGCCGCCACCGGCCAGGTGCTCGCCATGATCGCCGTGCCGCCAGGCGGCGGCTGCTCGGGGCTCGCGTGGGCCGAGGGCTCGCTCTGGGTCGGCTGCTATCCGGCGCGCAAGATCTATCGAGTCGATCCCGAAACCGGCGAGGTGCTGCGCACGATCGAATCGAACCGCTTCGTGACAGGCGTCACGTGGGTGGACGGCGAGCTTTGGCACGGCACGTGGGAGGGCGAGGACAGCGAGATTCGACACGTCGATCCGCAATCGGGCGAAGTGATCGAAGCGCTGGCGATGCCCGAGGGCACGATGGTATCGGGCCTCGAATCGGACGGCGCCGACCGCTTCTTCTGCGGCGGCGGCAAGAGTGCAAAGGTGAGGGTGGTGCGACGCCCGAAACGCGGCGAGGCACCTGGCGGCCCGGCGATTGCCGCCGAGGGACCGAGCGAGTGAGCGGCGTCGATACGGCTGAAAAGCGGCCTGAAACAAGGCTTAAAACAAGACTCAAAACAAGACCCGTTGCCCTCGCGCGCCGTTGCCGTCATTCCGATGGTGTTTTGTTCGGCAGCGAGCGCAGTTGCGCGTAATGCTTTTCCGCCCACAGCCAGACGCCGCAAAAGGCGGCGCATAGGCTATGACCGAGTTCGGTCAATCCATACTCGACGCGCGGCGGGACCTCGGGATAGACGGTGCGGACGACGAACCCGTCTTCTTCTAGCTGCCGCAGTGTCTTGGTCAGCATGCGCTGACTGATGCCGCCCACGAGTTCGCCGATACGTGTGAAGCGCAACACGCCGTTTTGCGCGAGCACTTCGAGCACGCACATCGTCCATTTGTCGGCGATGCGGCCGATCACCTCCATCACCACATCGTCGAGTTCCGGGTTGGAGCGTTTCCCCGTGGGCGATTCGAAGACGACGGCGCGCCCGGTGGGCTTTTTCTTACGCGTTGGCATGGCGACGACCTGAGCGGATCCTATTCCAATACTTACCAATGTGTTCGTACGGCACATTCCGGTGCCTACTTCCTAAAAGAGAGTATTGGGTCTATTCTGCCCTTCGTCAACCACCCACCGAAGGAGCGGCATCATGCAAATGACCGGAAACACGATTCTCATCACGGGCGGAGGCTCGGGCATCGGGCGTGCATTGGCCGAGGCGTTCCAGCGGCGCGGCAACGAAGTGATCATCGCGGGCCGGCGCGAGGACGCGTTGCGCAACGTGGCGGACGCGAACCCCGGGATGAAAACGGCCGTCCTCGACGTGCAGGATCCGACCAGTATCGAGCGATTCGCCGCGCGCATGGCGGAGGAATTTCCCGCGCTGAATGTCGTTGTTCACAACGCGGGCATCATGCAAATCGAAAACTGGCGAGCCGACGAAATCGACCTGTCGACCGCCGAGGCCACGATCGCGACGAATCTGCTCGCGCCGATTCGCTTATCGGCCGCGTTGCTGCCGCAGCTCAAGCGTCAAACGAAGTCGACGATCGTCACCGTATCTTCGGGTTTGGCGTTTCTGACGCTGGCGCACACGCCCACCTACAGCGCGACCAAGGCGGCGATTCACGCGTTCAGCGATGCGCTGCGCTATCAGTTGCGCGACACGAGCGTCGATGTGATCGAGATCGCGCCGCCGTACGTGCAGACAGCGTTGATGGGCGATCAGCAAGCGAGCGATCCGCATGCGATGCCGCTCGCCGCGTTCATCGATGAAGTCATGAGCCTGCTCGAGACGCGGCCGAACGCGCGGGAAGTGCTCGTGGAGCGCGTCTATCCTTTGCGGTTCGCGGCCGAGCAGGGGTACGAGAAGTACATGGAGCAGTTCGAAACCTTCAACGACCGGTTCGGCGCGGCGCTCGAAGGCTGATCCGAGGGCGGCCGAGTCGAGTCGTGCGATGAGCGCCGCTCGCTGAAGGCTTGGCCTTCGCCATACGCGCCCATCGCCTCACGATGCGCACGCGTGTACGGCCTCGGCTTCGGTGTCGCTGCCCGATCGACGCTCATCGGTGCCCGCCCGCATGAGGGCAGCGACGTCGATGCCGAGCGTTTCCCTGAACGACGCCGCGCCATAAGGCGTCACCTGAACGGCGCGAGACGTTTTCGATCGAATCAGCCATCCGCGCTCGCACAGCGCGGTCAACAAACGCGTGCCGAGCGGGCCGGCAACATGATGTTCGCGTTCGGTCCAATCGAGGCACTGCCGCGCGAGGCCGCGCCGCGCTGGCTTGATCGAGTCGAGCGGCATCTCCATCCGCTCGCACCAAGCTGCCCCCTCGGCGGTAACCTCGTAACGCTTGTCGGCCGCCTCGGCGAGATAGCCGCGGGCGATGAGCGCTTGCGTCATCGCCACGCCAAGGCGGCCGGCCAAATGATCGTAGCAACAGCGCGCGAACAGCAGACGCTGCCCATCGGCGCTCAAGGGACGGCGCCTGACCTGCTGCACGGGGCCGATCGATGCGAGCGTTTCGAGCGCGGCGGCCACGTGCGAGCCGGCCAATCGATAGTAGCGATGCCGGCCTTCGGTCTCGACCTTCAGCAAGCCACCGGCCAGCAGTTTCGCGAGATGCGAACTCGCCGTCTGCGCCGTGATGCCGGCAGCGAACGCGAGTTCGCCCGCGGGGCGCGCCCGTCCGTCGACGAGACACATGAGCATCGCGGAGCGTGCCGGGTCGGCGATCAGGAAGGCGGCGGACGAGAGGTTCGGCTGCAGCGGCATGCGGCTGTCTCCATCGAGAACGAAAGCGGGCGAGGATGGAAGCACGATAGCAGCAATCGCGCGCGCATGATTCGATGCGCATCGAAGCATGAATGCGCCCCGCACGCATAGACTCGGCTCCCATGACCCACATCGAGGAGCCGAGCGGTGACCGATCCCAACAGCAACGAGCGAACGGCGGAGGGCCGTTCATGAGTGCCGACCTTGCGTCGCAGAGCCGGCGCGTGCTGGCAGCAACCAGCGTCAGCTACTTCATCGTCATCCTGGATACGTCGATCGTCAACGTGGCGCTCGAACGGATCTCCCTCGCTTTGTCGATTCCCATTACCGGCCTGCAATGGGTGACGAACGCCTACACGCTGGTTTTCGCGGCACTGTTGCTCTCGGGCGGCACGCTTGGCGACCGGTTGGGGGCACGCAATGTGTATCTGGCAGGGCTCGCGCTGTTCACGCTGGCCTCGATGTCCTGCGCGCTCGCGGCCAATCTACCGATACTCGTGGCCGCGCGCGTCGTGCAGGGCATCGGCGCGGCGCTGCTCGTGCCGTGCTCGCTCAAGCTCATCAATCAAGCGTGCCCGAGCACCGAGGCGCGCGCTCGCGCGATCGGCTTTTGGGTCGGCTGCGGCGGCGTGGCCATGGCGGCGGGGCCCGTGTTCGGCGGGATCCTCGTTCATCTCATGGACTGGCGCAGCATCTTCTTCGTCAACGTTCCCGTCGGTTTGGCCGGGATCGTCATGACTTGCCGCGTGGCCCGCGACGTCCCGAAGGGGCCGGCGCGCCGTCTCGACGTCGCGGGGCAAACGGCCGCGGTCGTCGCATTGGCTGCGCTGATCGCCGTCCTGATCGAGGGCGAGCCGCTCGGCTGGCGCTCGCCGATCGTCTTGGCGGGCATGGTCGCGACCGTCTGCGCTTGGGCGCTATTTCTCGCGATCGAGTCGCGCACGCGCGATGCCATGCTGCCCCTGTCGCTGTTTCGAAATGGCGTGTTCTCGGGCTCGACGTTCGTGTCGATGGCGTCGGCCTTCGTCTTCTACGGCTTGTTGTTCGTGGCGAGTCTGTACTATCAACGCGTGCGCGCCTATTCGCCGCTCTCGACCGGCTTGGCGTTGCTGCCGATGACGACGATGGTGGCCGTCAGCGGTGTGTTGTCGAATCGCTTGTCGAAGGCGGGCGGATCGCGCGCATCGATGTGCACCGCGTTCGGTCTGTATGCGGCCGGCGCGCTGGCACTCATGGCGCTGGTGTCGGGGGCGCCGAATTGGACAGCCGTCGTGCCGCTCGTCGCCATCGGGCTTGCCGCCGGGTACGTCACGCCGGCAGCGACGGCCCCCGCGCTGGCGACAGTCGAGCATCGAGACGCGGGCATCGCGGCGGGCGCGTTGAACGCGGCGCGCCAGTCGGGGTCCGCGCTCGGCGTGGCCGTGTTCGGCTCCGTGCTCGGTGCGAACATGCCGTTCGTGATGGCTATGCGCGTCGTGCTGTGCGGTGCGGCGGTCATGGCGATCGCGGCGGCGCTGGTCTGGTGGAAGGCGACGGCGGTGCGCACCCCACGAGCCGCGCGCTCGCGCACCGATTCCTCGTACGGCTGAGGCAGGGCACGCTCGCCCGCATTGCGTCTCGCACGGAAGGACGGGGCGTGGCATAAGGCTTGCGCAGGTGCAGCGCAGTACACCTATGCGAGTACCGTTCCGTTCATGCCCCGCTCCCGTCATCCGAATCGCGCGCCGCGACGTTCGCCACCGGCCGACGCCGAAGCGGATGCCGGCGAACGCGAGCCACGCCCCGCGCCGGCGGACCTACCGAACGATTTACGCTACGTCGACGACCGCGGCCCCGGCATCACGCGCAAACTCGTGCGCGGGAAATTCGCGTATTTCGATCCGGACGGCAAGCGGATCGACGACGAGGCCGAGCTTTCGCGCATCCGCGCACTCGCGGTGCCGCCCGCCTACACGGAGGTTTGGATTTGCCCCGACCCGCTCGGCCATTTGCAGGCGACGGGACGCGACGCGCGCCGGCGCAAGCAATATCGCTATCACGTGCGCTGGCGCGAACTTCGCGATGCGACGAAGTACGAGCGGATGGCCGCCTTCGGGCAGGCGTTGCCGAAGATTCGCGCGCGTGTCGCACGCGATCTGCGGCTACCGGACATGCCGTGGGAAAAGGTGGCGGCCACCGTCGTGCGCTTGCTCGATGTCACCTTGATACGCGTGGGCAGCGCCGAGTATGCGCGCGAGAATCGATCGTTCGGGCTCACCACGTTGCGCAAACGGCACGCCGCCGTGCGCGCGGGGCACCTGCGTTTCCGTTTTCGGGGCAAGAGCGGGATCGAGCATGACGTCGACGTGGACGACCCGCGCATTGCGCGCATCGTGCGACGGTGCATGGACTTGCCCGGGCGCGAACTGTTCCAGTACGTCGACGAGGACGGCACGCACCGGCCCGTCGGCTCGTCCGATATCAACGACTATTTGCGCGAGGCGAGCGGAGCGGACTTCACCGCCAAGGACTATCGAACCTGGGCCGGCAGCGTCTTCGCTTTGGCGGCGCTCAGGTGCATCGAACCGGGCAACGTCACGCATGTGCGCAAACATCTGGCGGAAACGATCAAGCTCGTAGCGGCGACGTTGCGCAATACGCCGGCCGTGTGTCGTCGCTGCTACATTCATCCGGCTGTCGTCGAGGCGTTCGAAGCGGGCGAACTCAAAGGTTTGCCGAACGTGCGGACGCGCCGGGGATTGAGGGCCGACGAGGCGGCGTTCGCCGCCTTGCTCGCGCGCGCAGCAAGGCGTGCGAAGCGCGAGGCGAAGCAAAGCGAAGCGGCGGCGAAACGGCGGACGACGATCGAACGCACGAACGGCAAGCCGCACGCTCGCACACGCGTGTCCGAGGAATCGGGCACGCCCCGATGTCTTAACGCATGGCGCCGAACGTCTGCAGCACAAGCACGACGTTCAGCGCCACGATGACCGCGGTCGCGGCGACGGCCGCCACCGTGACGCGCCGGCTGTTGACGAACGCGCCCATGAGGTCGCGCCGGCTCGTCACGATCACGAGCGCGATCATCGGCACGGGCAAGGCGAAGCTGAGCGCGACCTGGCTATAGAGCAACGCGTCGGTCGCATTCACGCCGAGTGCAACCACGACGAACGCAGGCGCCATCGTCAACAAGCGCCGCACGCCCACCGGAATGCGAAAGCCGACGAACCCTTGCATCACCATCTGTCCCGCCATCGTCCCGACGACCGAACTCGAAATGCCCGAGGCCAGCAGCGACACAAGAAAGACGGCTGCCGCGCCGGCGCCGAGCAGCGGTGTCAGGCTGCGATAGGCGGTGTCGATCTCGGCGATGTCGGTGTGGCCGGCGTGGAATGCACCGGACGCCATGACGACCATTGCCATGTTGACGAGTCCCGCCACCGACAGGGCGGCGACGACCTCGCGATTCGAAAAGCGCAGCAGCTTGCGGCGCGCGGCGTGGTTGCTCGCGGGCGCACGGTTTTGCGTGAGCCCCGAATGCAGATAGATCGCGTGCGGCATGACGGTCGCGCCGAGGATGCCGGCGGCGACCGACAGCGCGCCCGGCCCCTTCAATTGCGGCACGAATGCCCCTACCGCCGCCGCGTGCCAATCCACGTCGACCAGCATCAACTCGACGACGTAAGCGAGCGCGACGGTTCCGATCAGCGCGCCGACGATGAGTTCGAGCGGCCGGAACCCCTGACGTTCGGCGGCGAGAATCGCGTAGGTGACGATGCCGGTCAGGCCCATGCCGACGAGCAGGGGGACGTGCAAGAGCAGCGATAAGCCGAGCGCGCCGCCCAAAAACTCGGCGAGGTCGGTTGCCATCGCGGCGATTTCGCTGATGCCCCACATCGCATAGACGACCGGCACGGGAAAGTGCTCGCGGCTGATCTCGGCGAGATTGCGGTTCGTGACGATCCCGAGCTTGGCGGAAAGGCCTTGAAACAGCATTGCGATGACGTTGGCGGCGAGCACGACCCAAAGCAGGGAGTAGCCGTACTTGGCCCCGGCTTGGAGGTTCGTCGCGAAATTACCGGGATCGACATAGGCGATCGAGGCGACGACGGCCGGCCCGGCGAACAGCAGCGCCGAGCGTACGCGCGCGAGCGGGCTGCGCGAGCCGCGCCCCGCGAGGGCATCGCCGATCGCGAGCGTCGTTCGTTGGCTCATTCCCAGTTGCATCTGCGCAGTCGTCATGGCGCACCTCGTCAGTCTTGCTCTTGGTGCCAATGATAAAAGCTATCGAAAAACAAAATACAATTGTTTTTGTAAATCGACTCCATACCCGACGACGCTCGCACCTGTCGAGAGAACTCGTGCCACCCTCCCTTCCGCTTCCGTCGATGCGCGGCGGTGCGATGGCTACGACGCCCGCGCCGCATTCATAAGTTTCCATTGCGGCGCATATTCCACCTCGGACCAGCTAAACGGCAACGCGCCGGGGCTGCGACGTATTTCGTCGACTTCGAACCGGATGAGCCGCTCGGCGCCGGGAAACGATTCGAGCGCCGCGCCTTCCCAGACGATCTGCGCACGCGCGGCGACATAGAGCAGGTCGCCCTGCTCGAAATCGATGAACAGCAGGCCGGCACGGGCATCGACCGCAAGATTGCCGAGCGTGTTGAAGAATTGATTGCCGCGATAGTCGGGGGCGACGAAGGTGCGCTCGTCGGCAAAGCGGACGAACCCCGGCTGTCCGCCGCGGTGCGAGACGTCCACGCCTTGCGACGGCGCGTCGTCCCGCAAGCTGCCGCGCGTGGCGATGAAGTACGTATCGCTGCGCTCGATCAACGCGCGATCGGCCGCATCGAGCGCGTTCGCTCGGTGTGCGCGTGCGCGCCCAGCGATAGGCGAGCCCGTTGCCGTCGAACCCGGCGTTTCGGTGCGCGTCGGCGTACGGCTCTGGATGTACTTCGCACAGTTGCCGAAGCTTTGGCTGACGCGAATCGTCAGCACATCGCCTTCGGCGGCGGTCACGGTTCCGTTGACGCGGTTGCGCCGCCGCGTGGGCAACTCGATGCCGAGTCCCCCAAGCGACGCCCCTTCGCGCCACCCTCCGGCGAGCGGATCGCCGGCCGTCGCCTGCCCGCCGATGCGCAGCGTCGTGGCATCGGGCGAGGAGACGAAGCCCGGCTCGCCGATACGCAGCGTCGCCCAAGGCTGCCCCAGCGCGTCGATGCCGCCGAGCACGATAAACGGCAATTGCTCGAAGAACTGGCGATGCTGCTCGGGCAGATAGCGCCGAATGCTACGCCGGCCACCGATTTCAGCCTTCTCTCGCACGCCCGCGCGCATTTGCACGGCCACTTCGCCGGCATGGAACGGGGCTTCGTCGAGATCCCAGCCTGCTAGCGCGGTCGGGGCAACGCGGGGGGCAGTCGTGGCGTTCATGGCGCTCGAATCCTTTTCGACAGGACGTTATGCGGCGGTGGCGGGCAACGCGGACTTGGGCATCGCGACGAAGCCCGGCAATGCTTCGATTCGGGCGAGCCATGCGCGAATGTTCGGATACGGCTCCAGCGAAACGCCGCCTTCGGGCGCGTGCGCGATGTACGTATAGGCCGCGACGTCGGCGATCGTCGGGTGCGTGCCGATGGCGAACGGCCGCGCTTCGAACTGAGGTTCGATCACAGCGAACAGCGCGTTCGAAATGCGCACGGCGCTAGCGTAGTCGAGCGGGTAGCCGAAAAGTTTGATCAACCGAGCGGCGCAGGGCCCGTAAGCGATTTGTCCCGCCGCCAGCGAAAGCCACTGGGCAACGTGCGCCGCGCCGACGGGATCGTCCGGCAACCACGACGCATCCCCGTAGCGCTTGGCCAGATAGACGAGGATCGCATTCGAATCGAAGATCGCCGTATCGCCGTCTTCGATAACGGGCACGTGACCGAACGGGCTCATCGCGAGGAATGCCGGCTGCCTTTGTTCGCCCGCCGCGAGATTGACCTCGACCGTTTCGAACGGCAAACCGAGCAGACTCAAGCAAAGTTTCGCGCGGTGCGCGTGACCCGAGAGACGCGCGGCGTGCAGGCGGATCGGTTGGTCGGGGCGGGCGAGCGGCATGGTCGAATCCTCGTGGCGATGTGAACGATGTGAGCGATGGTGTAGGCAAGTCGCGAACGCGAAACGTGAATGCGAAACGCGAACACGAACGCGACGACGAACGCTAACGTGATGGCGAGCAGACTATCGCACCGCGATTGATTGCATAAGATGGATAATGGTCGAATCACAATCCACTTATGATGGACAATCGACCATGCCCGAATTGCGCGACGTCAACCTGAATCGGCTCGTCGTATTCGCCGCCGTGGTGGAAGCGGGGTCCTTGAGCGCGGCAGCCGAACGGCTGGGCTTGGCGAAGACGATGGTGAGTGCCCACATTCAACGGCTCGAAGCCGAGGTGGGCGCGACGTTGATCGTGCGCACCACGCGGCGGTCGAATTTGACCGAGGCTGGACAGACGCTCTACGAGGCAAGCCGCGAATGTGTCCGAGCGGCGAGCGACGCGCTGGCCGCGATCTCGGACACGTCCGGGCCGCTGCGCGGCCTCGTGCGCGTGGCCTCGCCCATCGATTACGGCGAACTCGTTGTGACGCCGGCGCTGGCGGCGTTGCGGCGCGCGCATCCGGCGCTCGACGTCGAACTCATTTGCGGCGACAGCTATGCCGACCTGGTGGCCGAGCGGATTGACGTTGCGGTTCGATTGGGCAACTTGAAGGATTCGAGTTACCGCTCGGCGCGGCTGGGCCAATACCTTCGATGGATCGTCGCCAGCCCCGCGTTCCTCGCCGGCCGCCGGCTGCCCGAATCGCCGCTCGACCTAGGCACGTTGCCGTTCGTCGCCATGACGACGATGCCGCATCCGTATTTGCTTTCGCTGTGCGATGCGAGCGGGCAGCGTGCGCGCGTGCGCTGCAAGCGCGCGTTCCTCGCGAACACGGCCAGTGCTTGCCGTGCCGCCACTCTAGCCGGAGCGGGATTCGCAATGCTGACGGATTTCTCGATCGGAGCAGATTTGGCCGCGGGGCGCCTCGTGCGCTTGTTGCCGCAATGGGCCGGCGAACCCGCGGCGATTCAAGCTGTCTTTCCTTCGACTCGGCAACCGTCGCCGAAGGTGGCCGCCGTGATCGATGCGTTGCGGGCGTACTTGGGCCAGGCGGATCAGCCGCGCACGAGCGCGCGCCGGTAAGCCAGCGGCGAGGCCCCGACGGCGGCTCGGAAACGATGGCCGAAGTGGCTCGCATTCGCATAGCCCGTGCGCGCGGCGATTTCATCGACGGGCAGCGTCGTCGTGCGCAGCAGTGTCCGCGCGAGATCGGCCCGTCGCTCGGCGATCCACGCATTCGGCGGCATGCCGAACGAGGCGCGGAACATGCGCGATAGATGAAATTCGGACAAGCATGCGACATCCGATAGGTCGCCGAGGGTGACCTTGTCGGCCACATGCGCATCGATGTAATCGCGCAGCCGGCGCCTAACGGACGGCGCGAGCCCGCCCTTGACCGATGCGTCGTGGCGGCGCGTCGCCTGGCTGCGCAACAGCAAGCTCAGGATTTCGTGCGCGGTTTCGTTCGCCCGCAGGCGCTCGTCCGGCGCCTCCCACGGGTGGGCGGCCAACGAATGGCAGAGCGCAGCCATGTGCGCGTCTTCGAAGTAAGTGCGGTCCGCCAACGTCAGTTCGCGCGGTTCGCGATCGAGTTCGTGGACGGCGCGCCGCGTGAAATGCTCGGGCAGGAAATACAGATGCAGGAAGTGCATGTGGCCCCGCACCCACCAGCGCGATTCGTGATCGCCCGGCAGCGCGCACAGCCGCTGCGGCGCGCCGTATTGGCCCGGCAGCTTCTGACGCTCCGTGCGATAGCCGCCGTTCAGGTAGCAAGACAGCGTGTGATGGCCCGGTTGGTCGTAGGCGGTTTCGTCTTCGACGATATCGCGCCGCCAGATGGCTGCGGCCAGGCGGTCGCCAAGCCAAGCGAAGCGCTCCAGCGTCGCATTGGCGTTGGCCAGCGTCACGCCGACTGAATGCATCCCGAACGGGGCGGCATCGGCGCGCGCAGCGTCGGCGTTGGCGGGGGCAAAGGGGCTCGCGGTCACGGCGGCAGCGGGGCGAATCGGATCGAGAGGGAAATGAGCGAATGTGCCGAGTATAGAGAAAGCCGGCGCCGCTTGCCGGCCACCTCGAATAAAACCGCAAGGATAGACAACGCGACCCCCCATCCTCGATTGCATAGTGGAGGACCGGCGCGCGGGATCGGCTCGCGCAACGTCAGCGATATTTGCCATGAACCTGCTGCTTTATCTGACTACCGTGCTCATTTGGGGCACGACCTGGATCGCCATCAAGTGGCAGACCGGTGTCGTCGCGCCCCCGGTCTCGATCGCGTTCCGGTTTATCTTGGCGTCCATCGTCATGCTCGCGATCGTGCGCCTCATGCGCCGTCCGCTGCGGCCGCCGCGCGCCGCTTGGCCGCTGCTGTTCGCGCAAGGGCTTGCGCTGTTTTGCTGCAATTTTTTGTGCTTTTACTACGCCGAGCAGATCGTGCCGAGCGGGCTCGTCGCCGTCGTGTTCTCCACGGCGCCGCTGTTCAACGCCATCAACGGACGCGTCTTCATGGGCCGCGCGCTGCAGCCCAGCGCGATTCTCGGCGCCGTCCTCGGGCTCGTCGGCATCTTGTGCTTGTTCGCGCCGCAGATGGCGGGGCATGCCGGCGATCGTACCCTGTGGCTCGGTTTGGGGGTGACGCTCGTCGGCACGATGTGTTTTTCGGCGGGCAACCTGCTGTCGAGCCGCATGCAATCGATGGGGCTGCATCCGACCGTGACGAACGGCTGGGCGATGCTGATCGGGGCGAGCATCTTGACGCTCGGCTCTCTGGCGGCGGGCTTCTCGTTTCAACCGGAGTGGACGCCGCGATACTTCGGCGCGCTGCTCTATTTGGCCGTGCCGGGTTCCGTGATCGGTTTTACCACCTACCTGACGCTCGTGGGCCGCATCGGCCCCGAGCGCGCCGCCTACTGCACCGTGTTGTTCCCGTTCGTGGCGCTTGCCGTTTCGACCGTTTTCGAGGGCTATCGGTGGTCGGTGCCGGCCGCGGTAGGCTTGGCGCTCGTCGTGGTCGGCAACCTCGTTGCCTTCGGGATGTTCCGGGCGTGGCCGCTGTTTGGGCGGCGCGAGCGCGCGCTGAGATAGTTTCGGTCCGGGTCGCGGGCCGGCTTGCGCGGTACGGCGGCCGGCTCGCGGTCCTTTTTTTTCGGACATGGCCGTCGCGGGGCCGATTGCGCGTTACCTTCGCCGATCGTTCGCGGTGTGCCTGCCGATTGTCTATTGCCGATCGTTGATCATCGATCGTCGATGGTCGGGTGCGCCGCCCGCACGGGAGGCCCGCCATGCTCGATATCGAAGATTCAACCGAAACGGACGCATCGCCCGAAGGGCGGATTCTGATCGTCGACGACGATGCGCTCGCCCGTTTCATCCTCGCCGATCAACTGGACGCGCTGGGCTGTCGATGCGTCGATACTGCGGCCGACGGCATCGAGGCGCTCAGGCAGGCGCTCGTTCGTCCGTACGAACTCGTCATCACGGATTTGTGCATGCCCAACATGGGTGGCCAACGCTTGCTGGCCGCCTTGCGCACGCATGGCCTGCATATGCCGGTCGTCGCCGGCACCGCGTGGCGCGAGCCGGCAGCCGCGGGAACGAACGGCGCGCCGCCCGACGCGGCGTCGCTCGCCGGCTTTGCGGCGGTGCTGCGCAAGCCGATTTCGATCGCGCAATTGCAGCAATTGCTGCGCGCGCACCTCGGCGAGACGCGGTTCGGCCGAGATCGCACCGCGCCTGCGGCTGGCGCGCGCCGCGCGTTGCAGGCTGCGTTCTGCGCGGCGTGGCCCGAGGACGAGAAGGCGCTGCGGGCCGCATTGGCCGCGCTCGATACGCGCGCTATGCGCGAGCGACTTCATCGGCTTCACGGGGCGCTGGCCGTTCTCGGCGAAGCGCGCGCCCGGCGCGCTTGCACGCAGTTGCAGCAGCGGATTGCGCGGGAAGGCCTCGAGCCGCATGTCGCCCGCATCGAACGCTTTATGCACCTGTGCGCGCGTATCGGTCGAGACTCGCCGCACGGTTGACCGCTCGCGAGCGGCGGCGCGCCGAGCGAGCGGTCGGGACGGGCAGCGGGCAACGGGCAACGGGCAGCTCAGGGCGGGCACCGGATTTGCTCGCATGGGTTAGGGTCGGTTCACCCCTGCAAACGCGGTCGAACGCACATCGGCGGCTGGCGCGGCTAGGGCATGCCGCGCACACTGAGAGCCACGGCTGCGCGAATGTCCGCCGCGGTGCGCGAAGCCATTGCCTGAGGAGCAGACGATGCAAAACGAGCGTGCATTGCAATCCACCATCGAAGCCATCGTGCAGGACGGCCGTGGCCTGCTCGCCGCGGACGAAAGCGGCCCCACGATCGCGAAGCGATTCAAGACGATCGACGTCGAATCGACCGAGGAAAACCGGCGCGCCTGGCGCACGCTGCTGCTGTCCACGCCGGGGCTCGGCCAATACGTGAGCGGCGTGATTCTCTATGAGGAAACGCTGGGCCAGAAGGCGGACGACGGCGAACCGCTGCCGAGCTTGGCGGCGCGCCAGGGCATTGTGCCGGGCATCAAAGTCGATACGGGCAAGATCGCGCTCGCGCACGCGAGCGGCGACGAAATCACCCAAGGACTCGATGGCCTCGCCGGGCGCCTCGAGCGGTACAAGGCGCAGGGCGCGCGCTTTGCGAAGTGGCGTGCCGTCTACAACGTGTCGGAGACGTTGCCGAGCCCGCTGGCGGTGGAGGCCAACGCCGAATCGCTCGCACGCTATGCCGCCATCTGCCAGGAAGCGGGCATCGTGCCGATCGTCGAGCCGGAGGTGTTGATGGACGGCGACCATTGCATCGATCGTTGTGCGCGGGTGACCGAAATCGTCTTGCACGCCGTGTTTCATGCCTTGCATCGGCATGCGGTCGTACTCGAACACATGCTGCTCAAGCCGAGCATGGTCGTTGCCGGAAAGGGGCATGCCCGCCAAGCGGCCATGGACGAGGTCGCCGCGCGTACCGTCGCCGTGCTCGGCCGCACGGTGCCGCCGGCTGTCGCGGGAATCTATTTCCTCTCGGGCGGGCAGACACCGGCGGAAGCGACCGCTCATCTGAATGCGATCAACCGCACGGGGCGGCGGCCTTGGCCGCTCAGTTTTTCTTATGGGCGCGCGCTGCAAGAGCCGCCGCTCGCGGCCTGGCGAGGCAAGCCCGAAAACGTCGAGGCGGCGCAGCAGGCGCTGCTCGTGCGCGCGCGGCTCAATAGCGCTGCCGCGCGTGGAAGCTATTCAGGCGAAGACCCATCGTCAGCGTGAGGGAGCGGTGGCCGCGAGGCCATACTGCGCGCCGCGGCCACGTGCTCGCCTTAGTGCATCGCCATCTGCACGACCTTGACAATCACGAGGCCGACGGCGATCACGAGATAGCCGCGCAATGCGCCCATCCACAACCGCGTGGCGAACGTGAGTTTCGGCTGTGCCAATTCGTCGAGCGGCGGCATACGCCACGTGTCGCGCAGCGCGCGATTGGCGGCACGCGTCGCGACCGGCTCGCGCTCGGCCGCCGCGGCGGAACCGTCGCGGCGGCGCGTGAATTCGACGCCGAGATAGCCGAGGGCGAACAGGGCAATCCCGCCGCCGAGAATCCAGAGGATCGCCTCGCCCGAGATGTCCGGGAACACCGTCGCGGCCGTGAGGATGATCGAGAGGACGACAAGCACTGCGATCACCGCGCCCGTGAACAGGTTCAGGCGTTTCGAATTGACCCAAGGACCGAGCACGGCCTTATCGTTGCACAGCAGCAGCAAAAACACCGTGGCGCTCGGCAGCAGCACGCCCGCGAGCGTCTGCACCGCCTCGGTCAGCAGCCCGAGGGGGCTGCCGGGCATCAGCACGAGCGCGGCGGCGAGCGCCACGATGCCGAAGTAGACGAGGTAAAAGCCTTTGGCATCGAGCACGCTACGATGCAACGAATGGCGGATCTTGAAGACATCGCCGATCGCATAAGCCGTCGACAACGAGACGGCCGCGGCGCCGATGATCGAGGCGTCGAGCAGTGCCACCGCGAAGATCGTGGCGGACGTTTCGCCGACGTACTTGTGCAGCCCGCCAATCACACCGCTCGCATCGGTGAACTGCCCGAACTCGGGCCGGCCGCCGAACAGCGCGGCGGTGAACGCCATCATCGCGACCGCACCGACGATCACGAATGCGATCCCGATCCACAAGTCGATCTTCTCGTACTTCATGAAGCGCGGCGTAATGCGCTTGTCGATGACGTAGCTCTGTTGGAAGAACAATTGCCACGGTGCGACCGTTGTGCCGACGATGCCGATCACGAGCAGCATGACGTCGGACAGCTTCGACTGCTTCGGCCAGCTCGGCACGACGAAGTCGCGCGCGATGGTGCTCACCGGCGGATGGATCGAGACGAGGACCGGCACGAGCAGCAGGCTCAGCAAGCACAGCACGATAGCGAAACGCTCGAAGCGGCGGAAGTCGCCCGTGCTGACCGCGGCCATCGTCAACACCGCGGCGATGCATACGCCGAGCACTTTCGATACGCCCAGGAAATCGAGGGCGAAGGTGATGCCGATGAACTCGGTGACGATCGTCAGCGCGTTGAGCAGGAACAGATCGATGACGCTGAATGCGCCCCAGAACTTGCCGAAGCGCTGGAAGATGAGCCGTGCATGGCCGACGCCGGTCACGGCGCCTAACCGCAGCACCATTTCCTGATTGACGTAGAGCACGGGGATCAGCAACGCGAGCGTCCACAGCAGCGTGGTGCCGTAGTTCTGGCCGGCTTGCGTGTAGGTGCCGAATGCGCCGGCGTCGTTGTCGCCGACCATGACGATGAGCCCCGGGCCGAGGATGGCGAGTAGCGTGCGCAGGCGCGCGGCCCAGTTGCGGCGGGGCGCGGTGTCGTGATGGGCGATCGTGCCGAAGGCCCCTCTGATGTCGCCGGTGTGGGCGTCGTCGAGCACGGCGCTACGTGCGGACGAGACGTTGGCAGGCGTGGACATTTTCGTTTTCCTTGGGTGTTGCGTCGATGTTCTCGATGTTCTATTTGCTGTTCGATGCGGGCCGCCGAGCGTGTGTGAGGCGAAGTGGGGGCGGCCCGTCGCGCACCGTTAGCCGACGAGCCTCAGCCGTGCGGCGATGCCGGCGAGGCAGCGCGCGACCGTTTGTCGGACGCGGTGCAGTTGCGCGGCGCGAGCGAGAACGTCGGGATAGTTGCCGTACGAATCGGCGACGTGGGGCAGTTGCGAGACGAGAAGAGAGAAGTACATGGCAATTCCTTCGAGATCGAATTCGTGAAACCGGGGTAGGGCCTGACTTTCAAGGCCCGTCGGTCTCGACTCGCTCGCGCCGCGATTAAGAGCGGCTCAAAGCGCGAAGGAACGCATGCGGCCTCGGTTCAGGCGATGCTGTCGGCGTTCGTGGGCGAACGCCTGGTCGAAGATCGACTAGGGTCGGGATCGGTCACGGCGGACTCCTTGTTCGCGAGGCACATACGCCAGGGGCGTACGTATCGGTTCATCGGCACGGAGGCTACTGCGCTTTAGATAAGCGCATTGCCGGCGCATACAGGCGTTGTCGCGAACGCACGCCGTTCGCGGCAACGCACCGCCCAGCGCCGCCAGTGCGAACGAACGCGAACGAAAGCGAACGAACGCAAAGCGGCGCCGAACGGCGTGTTGGCCATTCGAAATCGATGCGCGAAAAAGCTAGGAAGAGACTGCGATGCGCACCGTCTGCCTGTTGGCATGACGGCGGCTAAAAGAAGAATTCAGCGGGCGTCGTGCCGATCAGGCGGAAACACTGTTCGAAGGTCGACTACTACAACTGTCCAAGGCATATGCCCCATTTGTGGAATTGATTGAATTTTAGTTGTCGCGCGGAACCAGCGTCAACCCGGATTTTCGGTTGTGCTTAAAAAATCAATGGTTTTGCGTGCGCTGGCACGTGTTCGCTAGGCCAGGCTTGCGACCGCCTCGGAGGCGGTGAGCATCGACCGTCAGATGCGCGCAACACCAACCGTGCATGATGAAACTCGCCGTACGCGGTGGCGGGGGCGGTCAGCGCGATGTGCGCGGCCGACGATGCGCGGCTCCCGCTCGCCCACGAAAGATTGCACTTGCGTCATGAAAATAGGTGCGAATAGAATCCGCCCTGTTTTCGGTTTTGAGGAGAGTCCCTCGTGGACGCAGGTTCTAGTAGTCGATCTTGTTTGCCGGCCCAGCCGGCAGTTCGTTCGCAATAGCGTTTCAGCGACGCTGGACCTCCTTCGCCGCTGACTCGCTTTGTCGGGTCAGCGCGCTTCTTGCGGAACGTCGATTGCGTTCCGTTCTGTTGCTCGCTCCCATATTCACGGCCGTCCATCGCGTTCGTCTGAACGTATGCGGCGCTTCGTCCATGCCATTCGTTCGACTTCTCGCCGGACGAACGGGGAGCTTTTATGTACGTCGAACGTTTCTTGCGCATGTCGCGTGACTATCTTTGCACGCCGCCGCTTTTGCCGATCCGGCCGCGTCGGCCGAGCGTCTGCCGGAGCCGTGCATATCCGGCCGCCCATATGTCAGCTACCGCCCCATTTCCTTCGATAGCCAAGCAATGAATATGATTCGCGCCTCGATTTTCGACATCCGATCCGTCCCAGCCGCCTGCGCGGCCCGTCGCACGCCCGCCCGCCTCGCGCCGGTTGCCGCGGCCACCCTTGTGCTGCTCGCCACGGTGAGCGGCGTCTCGACATCCGCTCGCGCGCAAACCGCTCCGGCCGCCACGGCGGCGGCCCCGTCCCCGGCGGCGCCGGAGGGCTCGACGCCGAATGCCGCATCGCCCGATGCGGCCAAAGGCACCCAAGCGGATGCGGCGCCCACTGGGCTGTGGGATCGCGCGACGCTATTCGGCGACATGGGGGGCGTGCGTACGCTGCTCGGCAATCGCGGTGTCACGTTGAGCTTGCAAGAGACGAGCGAGCTATTCGGCAACTTCTCCGGCGGCACGCGGCGCGGTCTCGCGTACGACGGTGCGACGCAGTTTGGGTTGAGCGTCGACACCGACAAGGCGATCGGCCTGAAGGGCGGCCAATTCTTCGTCGACGCGCTGCAAATTCATGGGCACGGCATCACGGCCTCGCATCTATCCACGCTGCAGAGCGTTAGCGGCGTCGAGGCCGAGCCGACGACACGCCTGTGGGAACTCTGGTATCAGCAGTCGTTCGGCGATGCGTTCGACGTCAAGATCGGCCAGCAAAGTCTCGATCAGGAATTCATCGTCAGTCAATACGGAAGCGCGTTCTTGAACGCGACGTTCGGCTGGCCCGTGTTGGCCGCCGCCGATATGCCTGCCGGCGGCCCAGCGTATCCGTTGTCGTCGCTGGGTGTCCGCGCGCGCTACAAGGTGAGCGATGCCGTCACCGTGCTCGGCGGCGTGTTCGACGGCAACCCGGCGCCTGGGATCGGCGACGCGCAAAAGCTCAACGGCAGCGGCACGCGCTTTAACTTGCACGACGGGGCTTTGTTCATCGGCGAGCTGCAATACGCGATCGGCCAAGCGCCCGCGCCAGGCGCCGCACCCTCCTCGAACGCATTGCCCGGGACCTACAAGCTCGGCTTCTGGTACGACAACGCGCGCTTTGCCGATCCGCGTGAAGGAACGGACGGCCTCTCGCTCGCCAATCCCGCGTCGAACGGCCAGCCGCGGATGCGGCACGGCAACTTCAGCGTCTATGCGGTGGCGGATCAGATGGTATGGCGGCCGAGCCCCGACGCGGCGCGCTCGATCGGTGTCTTCGCGCGCGTCATGGGTGCGCCCGGCGATCGCAATGCCGTCGATTTCAGCGCCAATGCCGGCGTGGTCATGAAGGCGCCGTTCGCCGGCCGCGACAACGACTCCGTCGGCCTGGCACTCGGCTATGCCGATACGGGCTCGCACGCCAGCGCGTTCGATCGCGACACGGGGGCTGCGACGACACCCGGCTATCCCGTGCGCACGGCCGAGACGGTGGTGGAGGCGACCTACCAATACCAAGTCGCGCCTTGGTGGCTCGTGCAAGCCGACTTCCAATACTTCTTCCGCCCGGGCGGCGGCGTGCCCAATCCGAGCGCGGGCGGTGCCCGCATCGGCAACGAGGCGGTGGCGGGCGTCAGAACGGTACTGACGTTTTAACGTTCGGACCATCGGACCATCGGATCGTAGCCTCGGGGTCGATCGGCAGGACAATTCGGCCTGCCGAGCAAAGGGAGTTTGCAAAGCCGGCTCGGCGCACACTCGCCGCTTCGCTACCGAGGCCGATGTACCCGCCGATTGGCCAGCTTTACCCGGCCGCGCCGCGCTCCTGCGCCTCGTTCTCGGGCCGGCGCTGCTCGGGAACGAGCGAATCGATCAGGGTGCGCATGCGTTTCCAATGCGATCCTTCCCAGAACACGCGCCGGCACACGTCGCACGTCACGAACTGCGTGTGGCGCTCGAGCACGCCTTCGGGTGCGCGGCCTACCGCTTGGGCCTTATCGATTCGCCGCAGCGGCGCGTTGCACGATAGGCAAAGCCGGAACGCGCGCACGCTCCCGGCCAAGTCGAGCCGATCGACGATTTCGCGCAGTTGCAGTTGGGGCTTGAGCGCCCTGACGTAACAGCCGTGCGTGATCGTCCGGCGCTTGAGCAGTTCGCGATCGCGCGTCAGCACGATGCGCGCTTGCTGCGTGGCCAGCGCTTCGATTTCGGCGTCGGCGAAATGATTGTCGTAGAGCGTGTCGAACCCGGCCAGCCGCAGCAATTGCGCGAGGCCGCCGAGATGCGCATCGGCGACGAACTTCACGGTGCGAAGGGGACGCTCGCGCACGCGCAGCAAGGGCGAGATGTCGAGCGCCTCGAACTTCGGATAAACGGCCACGCGGTCGCCGTCTTCGAGCAGGCGATCGAAGCCGACCGATTCGCCGTTCACGACGATGAGTTCGACCTCGGTATGCGGAACGCCGAGCGCTTCGATCATGTGCTTCGTGGTGGCCGCATGGGCGCAGGCGCAACTGAATGCGCGAGCGCGAAGCGGCCGAGCGAGGAAATCGTTCAGCTCTTCGTAAAACCGGAACGTGGCGGTGACGGTCGGCATGGCACGAGTATGGCACCGACGGTGCGCACGTGTGTGTGCGCGTCCCCGGTGCATTTTCGGCAGATTTTCGGCAACCGTGCTCTACTGCGAATCTTTGAGCGAAGGAGCGAACGATGGACATCGGCTTTATCGGCCTCGGCAACATGGGGCACGCAATCGTCGAAAACATGTTGAAAGCGGGCCACCGCGTGCGCGTCTGGAATCGCACGCGCGAACGTGCCGAACCGCTCGCGGCGCTCGGCGCGCATATCGTCGCCGAGCCGGCGCAGGCGTTCGCCGGCGATGCGGTGTTTTCGATGCTCGCGGACGATGCGGCCATGACCGAAGTGATCGACGCGGCACTGCTCGAAGGCGCCGAGCGCGGTCTCGTGCACGTCAATATGGCGACCGTGTCGGTTGCCTTGGCCGAGGCGATGGCGCGCGAACACGCCGCCCGGGGCATCCATTATGTCGCCGCGCCGGTCATGGGGCGGCCCGACGTGGCCGCCGCGGGCAAGCTGACGATCATGGCGGCGGGCCCCGCCGAAGCCGTGGACCGCGTGCAGCCCATCTTCGATGTCATCGGCCAAAAGACGTGTCGCATCGGCTCGCTGCCGCAGCATGCCAACGTCATCAAGCTCGCGGCCAATTTTGCGCTGGCCTCGGCGATCGAAACGCTAGGAGAGGCCGCATCGCTGCTGGCCGGACACGGGGTGGCGATGACCGACTATCTCGACGTCATCACCGCTAGCGTTTTTCCCGGCCCCGTCTATGCCGGCTACGGCAAATTGATTGCCGAACAGCGTTACGAGCCCGCGATGTTCAAAGCCCGGCTCGGCCTGAAGGATGTACGGCTGGCGCTGGCGGCGGCCGAAGCGACGTCGACCCCCATGCCGCTCGCGAGCCTCCTACGCGACAACCTGCTCGAGGTCATGGCACGCGGCGAAGGCGAGAAGGATTTCGCCGTGCTCGGCGAAGTGGCGGCACGTCGCGCGGGACGCTAAACGCCGAATGCTGAATGCTGAATGCTGAATGGGCCACCTTGCAGGGCGGCGGCTCGCATGCCCGACTCGCAAGCGAGCGCGCCGCGAATTCGTAGACGAATTTCCGTAGGCCCGGGTGCGTTGCGCGGCGATTCATGACGCATCCGTCGATGGCGGATCGAGCGCATAATCGCCGCTTCCCCCTGCTTATCGGAGCCTTAGCGTCATGAGTTTGCATACGTGGTGGCTGTTCGTCGCGACCGTCTTCGTCATTTCCGCCATTCCCGGGCCCAATATGCTCGTCGTCATGACGACGAGCGCCCAGCACACGATCCGTCGCGCGACGGCAACCATGGCCGGTTGTTTGTCGGCGCTCGTGCTCATGTTGTCGATCTCGGCCGCCGGGCTGGGCGTCTTCCTCAAGGCGTGGCCCACGATGTTCGATGCGCTGCGCCTGATCGGCGCCGCGTACCTGATCTATCTCGGCGTGAAGTCCTGGCGCGCGAAAGTCGACACCGCCCCGAGCGCGGAAGCATTGGCGGAGCAAGACGGCGCCGCAAAACCGGTACGTTCGCTCGGCGCGCTTTATCGCAACGGCTTTCTCGTCGCGAGCAGCAACCCGAAGGCGATCTTGTTCGCCGCTGCGCTGCTGCCCCAATTCATCGATGCATCGAAGGCGACGCTGCCCCAGTTCTGCGTGCTCGTCGCCACGTTCGCGGTCATCGAGGTGAGTTGGTACCTCGTCTATGCGCTGTGCGGTGCGCGGATCGGCTCGACGCTCAAGAGCGGACGCGTGGCGCGCGCATTCAACCGGCTCACCGGCGGCGTGTTCGTCGGTTTCGGCGCGATGATGGCGTTCGTACGGCACTGATTGCGAAGGCGATGCCTTACGCCTTGTGCCTTACACCCTAGGCGCTATTCGTGCGCGCCGGGCATGAGTCCCAGCGCGAACGCCGTGGCGGCGAAGGCGAGTCCCACGATGCAGACACCGCTCCATCCGAGCCACGCCCAGGCTGCGCCGGCGGCCGATGCGCCGACCGCTCCGCCGATAAAGAAAATGCCTACGAAAAGGCCGTTAAGCCGGCCTCGCGCGGCGGGGTTCAGTAAATTGATCGCGCGGCGGCCGAGCGTCTGATCGGTGACGACGCCGGCATCGAGTGTCGCCGCGCCGATCACGAGACACGCGATCGCCAGGCCCCGGTGCGCGCTCGCATCGAAGCCGAACCACCCGGCCCCGGCGATCCCGCACGCCACGAGCGCCGTCAGCATGCTCGCATGGCCGAAAACGAGCGCGGCGCGGCCGAACCGTTTGTCTCCGGCCCATCCCGCGAGCGGGGTTGCGACCACACCCGCCGCCCCGGCCAACGCGAACAGCGCGATGTCGTAGAAGCTGAAGCCGAACGGGCGCTGCGCGAGCCGCAGTCCGATCGCCGTCCAAAACGCGCTGAACGCGCCCATCGCCAACGCGGCCGATAGCGCGCGGCGCTGCAACACCCGTTCGCCTGCGAGCAGGGTCCACAGCGAACGCAGCAACGTCCCATAGCTTGTCGGCGCGAGCGGCATGCGGTGCGGCAGCCGCGTGGCCAGCACGAGTGCGAGCAGGGCGTCGGCGGCGGCCGCGACGCCGTAGAAGGCGCGCCAGCCGATCGAGCCGGCAATGACGCTCGCGAGCGGGCGCGACAGCAAAATGCCGAGCATGAGCCCGCTCATCACGTTGCCGACGGCGCGTCCGCGCCGCGCCTCGGCGGCCATCGACGCCGCCATCGGCACGAGCATCTGGATCACGCTCGAGGTTGCGCCGGCGAAGAGCAGCGCGGCGAGAAAGAGACGACCGTCGTGCGCGACCATGGCCAGCGCCAGGCATGCCGCGCACGCCCAGAGCGTGCGCACGATGAGCCGGCGGTTTTCGATGAGATCGGTGAGCGGCACCAGCAAGACGAGCCCGAGCGCGTAGCCGAGCTGGGGCAGCATCGCGATCGCGCCCGTCAGCGAGCGCGTCAGCCCGAGTGCATGTTGGATAGGTCCGGTCAGCGGCTGCGCGGCGAACAGATTCATGACGATGATGCCGGTTGCCGCGGCGAACAAGAACGTCAGCGGCATCGTCAGCGTGTCGGCACTTGGCGTGAGTGCGCCGGGATCGCCAGGCGCGGCGGCCGGCGGGTAGAACTCGGTGGAGTCTGCGGGGCGATTCATAGCGGAATTCGAGTGAGCAATGGATGGAACGCTCATCGTAGGGGCTCGATCTTTATGCGACAATTGAAAGATGTCGATATTGATTATGCGGAGTTGTTTTGAATACGCGAGATCTACAGGCATTCGTGGAAGTCATCGACAGCGGCTCGATGGTGCGCGCCGCGGCGAAGTTGCACCTCACTCAGCCGGGGCTGACGCGGCGCGTGCAGAACCTCGAGACGACGCTGGGCGTGCCGCTGCTGGATCGGCAGAGTAAGCCGTTGAAGCCGACCGGCGCGGGCAAGGAAGTCTATGGGCTTGCCCGTGCGGTGCTGCGCAGCGTCGACGATCTTCTGGCCGTCGCCGCGCCCGGCAGCGAGCCGGCCGGCGAGCTGAAAATCGGTGTGCCGCCGTTCCTGTCCGAGCTGGCGTTGGAGACGCCGATCGACCGGTTGCGCGCGGCGTTTCCGCGCCTCACGCTGCGGGTCACGGCGGCCTGGTCGCCCGCGTTGCTCGAACGTGCGATGCGAGCGGAGGTGGATGCGGCTGTCGTCATGACGCCGACGACCGTCGCGTTGCCGGAGACGGTCACGGCGACGCTGCTCGCGGTGCAACCGACGGTGATCGTCGCGGCGCGCACGCTCGAATTGCTGCGCAAGAGCGGGAATGCCGGCAAGGCGCGAGGGGTGCCGCGTTTCACGCTGGCGGAACTCGCCCGCTATCCGTGGGTGCTCAGTCAAGATGGTTGTGGCATGCGTACGGCGCTCGGCCGGGCGCTCGGCGCCGCTTCGTTGCGTTTCGAAATCGCTGTGGAGGCGTTCGGCTCCGAGCTGCAGCTCTCGCTGGTGGCGCGAGGCGTGGGCCTGGGCATCGTCACGCCGAAGCAGCTAGCCGCGAGCGCATACAAGGATGCGCTGCAGATCGTCGAGGCGCCCGAGTTTTCGGGCGGCTTGAACGTCTGGCTCGTCCACGGCACGCTGCCGGGCCGGCTCATGCGGCCGTTGGCGCTGTTGCGCGAAACGCTCGTCGACGCGCTCGCGCAAACCGACAATCAATAGGCGAAGTACGGTCCCGTGCCGCCGGGCGTCGGCGCCTGCTCGATGGCAGCGTACACGTTGCGGCCGTAGAAGAACGGCAGGCCCCAGTCGAATACCTGCGAGCCTACGAACGCGGGACCGGCGAAGAGCGGCATCGCTGCCGCGCCGCCCGACGCTTGCCAGAGTTGCGCAGCATTGCCGACGCTGAACGTCACCGAACTGGTGACGCCGTTCGCGCCGGTATTGACGGCGCTGAACTGCTCGGTGGCGCCGGGGCAGTAATACGCCTGATTCGGGTTGGCGCACGCGGTCAGTTGATTGGTCGAGAAGAACAGGCCCGTCGAGCCGCTGTCGATGATGCTGCCCGAGTACGTCGTGCCGTTTTCGGTGGTCGTGAACACGCCCCGCAACGGATCGACGCCGATCACCTGCGCTTGCGCCAGGCCATTGTTGGTCTCGGTGCCGATCCCGAAAATGAGTTCCCCGCTCACGCTCGGCGCACTGCCGCTCGGTACGGCGGGCAAACTCACGATGACGCCGTTGCCGTCGGTGCCGAAAAAGGGCACCGGGTTGGCCACTTGCAACGATTCGGCTACGGCGGTCGGCGTACAGCTCGTACCGGCGCACGCATAGTAAGTGCCGGACACCGCTTGGTTCGCGCACGCCGCGCCGCAGTCGTGCTTGAACACGCCGATGCCGAGAATCCCATTCGCGGCTAGTGCGCTCGGCGTATTGCGCGAGGCGCCCGTATTCGCACAACTGCTCGGCACCGCGGCATAGCTCGGATCGATGACTTGAATCGGCAACGAACGGGCGCGCTCGCCGCCGATTTGCACATCGGCATTGCGCACGGAGCCCCACGTATAGCCGTCGAAAAACTGCATGCATTCCGCGAGGGCGCCGCCGTTGCCGTTCGTTTGCTGGGGCAGCGAGACCGACGCCGGCAACTGAGAAGCGAACACGCGCAGCCCCCACGACCCTGTATCGACGAGCACATGGTCGATCGTTTGGCAGCTCGCGCCGCCGGGCGAGCAGACCGTCACGCTGACGAACGGCATATTGGGCACGCCGGCGATGCCGTGATCGACGCTGATCGCGGCGACATTGGCTGGCTGTGCACTGCTTGGCGCCGGGGTTTGACTCGACGTATTGCTGGCCGCGGATGAACCGCCTCCGCCCCCGCCGCCCCCGCCGCCGCAGGCCGCGATCAAGCAGGTGACGAGCCACGCCGCCGCCAACATGGCGACCCTCGGTTTGATGCTGAACAGTCGAAACATCGCCCGCGCTCCTTACCGAACGACGCCGGCATCGACACCGGCGGGCAACGCTTGCGGCAGGTACGCATGACCCGAGAACGCGCGCAGGTGTCCGCTCGAATAGACGACGAGATCGTTGTCGGATACCGCCAGCGGCCCAGCGCCGCGGGTTGGGCTCGCGTTAGCGAAGCGGTCGAAGGCGGCGCCGAGCGTCGTCTTCAGATCGGGCAGCGTGGGGCCATCCCAGGCGACGCCGAAGACGATGCCGTTCGCTGCGACGTATTCGCGCACAACGGTGCCGGACGGCAGCGAGATCGTATGAACGGTGAAAGGGCCTTGCACGCTGCTTGCGTGGGAGACAGCGGCAAGGTGGGTGGCGTCGCCCGCGACGCTGTCGACGTGCTCGCCGAGCGCGGCGCGGGCGGCGGGAGCGGCTATCAAGCAGGCCGCGACGAGCGCGACGGCGATTGCGCCCGAATAAACAAACGATTTCACTGCATTTCCTTGAGCATGTTGATGCACCGGCGAACCGGCTAAGCGTTTCATCCGCGCACTATGGCGCGGTGGTTGCTGTATCCAGTGCATTGAACGGACGCGCGGCGCAGAACTTTAGGCGGTGCGGCGATTCGAGCGGCGGGGGCAGATCCGGCCGGACGTCGGAGGCTTGCGCGAGCCGTATGCGAGGCACGTTTGCGGCGCGCGTGTGGGACCGCCTGTCCAGAAGGGCGGCAGGCTGATTTGCGGGGGCGGGTTTGTTTGAATCGCGCGCATGAAGCGGCGCGTTGCCGCGCAATCGAAAAATTTTTTGCGTATGTGAGCAGAAACCCTTATTTTTAACGAAGCGCTGAAGTCGTTCTCCAAACGCTCGTTCGAACAGGTGGTGTATTAGGTGGTGCGTTCATTGGTGGTACTGAAATCGTCTGACGAAGCCTTCGCCGGGATCGCCCCGGCGTATCGCAAACGCAATGAGCACTGTGCAACGAGGATGAAGCAATGAAATCCGATTGGTACGGCGCGCACGAAGCGGTCGCGAACGAAATCGAAGATGGCTGCGAACCGGGCGAGCCCGGCAGGCCATGTGTGGTCGGCGGCTCGAGCGCCGCACGCCGCAAGCGCGTACTAGTGGCCGACAGCGACGAGGGTGCGCGCCGCATGTTGGTGAATTTGGTCGAGAGTCTGGGTTATGAGGCCGTTGCGGCGCCCGGCATCGAGGAAGCGATCGAAATCGCCCGTCGCGCGCCGCCCGATGCCGCGATGATCGACATCGGCGCCCCGATGCTCGACGGACTGCCCGCGGCACGCCGCATCCGGGAAGCGGCAGCGCAATCCGCATTGCTGCTGATTGCGCTGACCGGCTGGGGCCAGCCCCAGTATCGCGAGATGGCGCTGGCGGCGGGTTTCGACGTCCATTTGGTCAAGCCCGTCGGCATCGATCAGTTGGGATTTTTGCTGTCGATGACATTGGTATGACATCGAGATGAGGTCTCGATCTGTTGCGCGGCGGCAACGTGCGTTGCTGGGTCAAAAGGGGTCTGTTGCAACGCATCAAACGGTTTGCTAGAGTGAAAGTGTCTCCTCCATGTCTCCTCTGATATGGATTCAGCCCGCCGTTAGGCGGGCTTTTTTTTTGACGCGGTTTCTATTCCGCCGCCGCTAGCCATCGCGCTAGAACTTGTACGACACCGCCACATAGGTGATGAGCGGGTCGGCCGTCAGTTGCGCCTGCGTCGTCCCGAGCAGCGTCCCGTCGGCAGCACGAACGTACACCGTGGATCTCGTCTTCAACGGGATATAGGTGAGCGATGCGCTCAAGCCCCAATGATTCGTGATCGAGTATGACGCGCCGAGATTGAACACCGGCGCCCACGACGGCGACGCCTTCGCCGATACGCTTGTCACGCCCGGGCGCGCGGCCCCGGCTGCGAGCACCGAGCCCAGGTTGTTCTGTGTCGACGTGACAAAGTTCGGATTGAGTTCGATGTTGGTATAAAAGTTGTACGAAATGCCGATCCCGGCGAACGGCCGGAAGCGCGCCGTGGCGGAATTGAAGTAGTACTGGATCATCATCGCCGGGCTCCATTGGCGCACGCTCCTGACGATCGGCTCGTTCTGGGGATCGTCCAGGTTCTCCGTCCCCAAAGCGCCGGCCGGCCCCGGCGGTACGATCGAGCCGCGGCCCTTGAGCTTGAAGGTCGGCGGCACGCCGGCCACCGTCGTGAGCGCGATATGGTCGGTCAGAAAGTGACTGATAACGAGCCCGAGCGTATCGGCGTTCGTCGTCGACAGCCCCGTGCCCGACGAGACGAACGCGCCCGGCAGTCGCAGCGGTGTATCGATCGGCTGAGGCGTCACGTAAGTCGTCATCGGCGTGCTCGAGTCTTGCGGCATGATGTGAAACCACCCGAGCGTGACGACGTTATCGCCCGCATGCTGCGCGTGCGCCACACAAGCGAACGAGCCCAGCACCGCCGCGCAGGCGGCGGCACGTGTCTTTCTGTTCATGTTTGCCTCTCCCTGTTTTCTCTTTTTATGCGGCCGTGCCGATCGCAGCGTCGAGCGACCAGCGACTAGCGACTAGCGACTAGCGACGCGCGCGGTCCGCTCACTGCACGAACGCGTTGATCGTGAAGTACGGCGACGAATTTTCGTTGTAGAGGTAGCCGAAGACGCCGCCCGTGAACACGAGCTTGCCCGTGGCGGTATTCGACGACGCTCCGTGTACCGCCGACGTCACCACGCCCGGCACGATGTTGGCGAAGCTCAAATCGAGCGCGGTCGCGAGCGATGCGTTGGACGGCTGATACGGATCGAGCATCGTCGCTTCGGCCCCTTCGAGGGCCGTGGCGCGATAGGCGAACTGGCTGTCCACGCCGATGTACTGGCCGTTTTGCGTATCGACGGCGATCGGCGTTTGCGGGGCGAGGATCGAAATGCCCGATTCGTCGTCGGCTTGGAAGGTCGATGGGTTCGCGTATCCCGTGCGGATCAGGATCGGCACGAGCTGGTTGCGCAGCTTGCCGACGATCAGGAAACCCTTGCCGGCTGGCGCGACTGCATTGGTCGGCTTCGCCTGGCTTTGGAAGTTGTCGGTTTCGAATGCGCCGCTACCGTCGCTCGATGCGGCCCAGTTCGTTCCGGCCTGCTGGGTTTTGCCCGCGTTCACGCCGACGTTATCGGTTTCGCTCCAGGTCCCGTCCGCGTGGATCGCGATCGTCGCGTCGACGGGCACGGTCGCGTAGTTTTGCGAAGGAATGATGTGGTAGCCGATTTGGTTGTAGGTCCCCGCCACGTTCGCGAGATTCGTTTCGAGGGAAGAAAAGCCGATAAACGGGAAGTAGGGAAACGCGTTGTCCGGCACCGCGCCGAAACCGGCAATGCCGTTGTATTGGATTTCCTTGCCGGGAATCGTCCCGCCCAATACGCCTTCGCCGACGAAAATGCGAGCGGGCTTGTTCGGATCGAGGCTGGCGCCTTGCAGATAGAACGCGCATTGGTTTTGTTTTTGCGTCGGCAACAGCGTCTCGGGCGCGAGCGTTCCGCTTTGAGTCGTCCCGGCGCGCGAGGGCGTGACCGTGCCCGTTTTGGCGGGGATGGCCGATTCGACATAGGTGACTTGCCAGGTCATCTTCGTCGTGTCGATCTGCATCGTCGCGAGTTCGCCGTCGCCGCCGCCGCCCGTGAAGACGGTGTTGTAATCGAGCGAAGCCGGACAGAGCCGATCGGCCGCGGCGGCCGAACCGCCCGGCGCTCCGCTGCCGCTCGTGCTGCCACCGCCACCGCCACCGCCGCCGCCGCCGCAGGCGGCTAGGAAAGGCGCAGCGAGCGCCAGCGTCAAAAGGGCGTTCCGGTTCATCACATTCCTCCATTGGCTTTATCGTTATCGGGCGGCCGGCTCCCTGTCGGCTGCCGCTTGATTTAGTTCGTTCTCCTAATCGACGACGGGTTAGCGTTCACCTCCTGGGCGGTCGCACGCGCATGCACGGCCGTGAACTGCGCCGACGCGCAATGCTTCGAGCGGTTACGAACGGTTTCGAACGATCGATCGGGGAGGGAGGCGGCGCGCGGCCGGTACGCCGGTGCGCGGATGGCAATCGAGCGTCGACGGCGATCGTGTCGCGCTCGCCGAAACGGCGTCGATTGCGCCGTTCGTCTCCCTGATCCATCTAGTTATGCGGAACAATTTGGTCCCGCAAATTTTCGATGTCAATTGACAAAGCCGTCTAAAAAGAACGATTCAAAAAACGAGAATCGGATAAAAGCGAGGCGGGAAAAGGCGAAGGGCGAGATATTGAAACAAAAAGACCGTTTCAAGCGCTTGCACGCGAAGGGACCGAATATGCGAGCCTGCACGAAGCTTGCATCTCGGCCGCCCGGGCCAATAGCGGCAGCGCGAGAGGCCATTAATCGGATGATTGACGTAGCGATTGCCGATGGTCGAGCGCCGAGTGGCGGTCGGGCTAATTCGATGACGAAGAGGGTGACGACACCCATCGCGACGGGATTGACGTACGGATCGACGTGTCGAAAAAAAGCCGGCCCATTCTGGCCGGCTTTCATGCTGCATTCGCTCAAATTCGCGACGTTAGTTTGCAGTCCTTATCAACCCTGCAACCCAAGCTGCTCGTCGGCGCCGATCGCGAGATTCATACATTGGATCGCCGCACCCGATGCGCCCTTGCCGAGATTGTCGAGCCGAGCGATCGTCACGAAGCGTTCCTCGTTGCCGAAGACGCACAGATCGACGCGGTTCGTATCGTTATTGGCCTGCACGTCGAAAAAGCCCTCGTCGAGGTTGTGCTCCGCATCGAACGGCGCGACGCGCACGAACGCTTCGCCCTGGTAGTACTCGGCAAACAGCGCCTGCACGTCACGCGGGCCCACACGCTTGGCGAGCTGATTGGGCGTGAAGTACGTCGTCACGGCCAGCCCCTTGTAGAACGGCCCGACGATCGGCGTGAAGATTGGTGCGGCCGCAAGGCCCGTGTGCGCCGCCATTTCGGGCAAGTGCTTATGGCCCAGCGCCAGCGCGTAGGCGCGCGGGCTTTGAAGCTTGGGGTTCGGCTCGGCGGCTTCGTAATCGGCGATCATCTTCTTGCCGCCGCCGCTATAGCCGGTGATCGAGTAGCAATGGGCCGCGAAATCGGGCGAGACGACGCCCGCCGCGACGAGCGGACGCATGCCGAGCACGAAGGCCGATGCGTGACACCCCGGCACCGCGATGCGCTTGGCCGTGCGCAGCCGTTCGCGCTGTGCCGGTGCCAGTTCGGGCAAGCCGTAGGCCCAATCGGCGTGCGTACGAAAGGCCGTACTTGCATCGATGAGGACCGTCTTTTCGTTTTGGACGAGGCCGGCCGATTCGCGCGAGGCGACATCGGGCAGACACAGGAACGTCACGTCCGAAGCATTGATGAGACGGCGGCGCTCGTCGAGATCCTTGCGCTTCGCTTCTTCGATGCGGAGCACTTCGACGTCGGTCCGGCGCGACAGGTATTCGAAAATCTTCAGACCCGTCGTGCCTTCCTGTCCGTCGACAAAAACTTTCGTGCTCATTTCGATCTCGCTATGTGGCCGGTGAACGCGCCGCTCGCCGCGGCGCCAAAGCCATGATTTTAAGGGTTTTCCCAGCCGTTGCTGTGAAATTTGGGTGTCGCGCGGCGCATTCGGCCCGCGAGCCGGTGCCAGCGCCCGTAGGCGCCGCCGCTCTCAGCGCCCGTACGTCACGGTCAGGCTTGCCTTGGCGAGCGCCGCGGTGTTGATTTCGTGATCGAACATCAAGGCGTGGCGTGCGGGGCCGAGTCGCAAATCCGTCGTATTCAGGGCGAACACGGTGACGATGTAGCGGTGGGGCTTGCCGGGCGGCGGGCAAGGGCCGCCGTAGCCCACGTCGCCCCAATCGTTGCGTGCCTCGATCGCGCCGATCTTCTGCAGGTAGCCCGAACGGCTCGCATTGGCCGGCAGCGACTCGATGCTCGGTGGGATGCCGGCGACGGCCCAGTGCCACCAGCCGGGGCCGGGCGCGTCGATGTCGAAGATCGTCACGGCGAAGCTTTTCGTGCCGGCGGGTGCGTCGTGCCACGACAGCTCTGGAGAGGTATTGGCGCCTTTGCAGCCGTTTTGGTCGTAGATCTGCGCGGTGCCGATGGTGGCGCCGTCGCGCAAGTCGGTGCTCGCGAGCGCGAACTTGCCTTGCGCGCCGGCTGCGCCGGCATGCGTCGCGAGCCAGGCGAGGCAGCACAGCGAGACGAGCGCCGTCGCGCTCTTCGGCGAGCGCCTGAACAAGATCGATCCGACGACTTCGCGATCGGTACGCATGAGCCGATTTCTCCGGGAGGGACCTCGTTGCGGCCGATTATTCGCCGAGATCGCGCCGCAACCTGCCAGCCAGTCTAACATCGGCCTCATGAATTCAACCGCTCATTCCGAATTTCCGCTCGCCGATCGCGCACCGCCCACCCACCGGGTCCGCGTCGTCGTCGCCGACGACCACCCCGCCATCGTGCTCGGCGTACGCCATGCGTTGGATGCGTTCGCCGATCTGCGCCTGGTTGGGCAGGCCAGCCAATCGACCGAACTCGTGGAAACGCTGCGCCGCGTCGAGGTGGACGTGGTCGTGACCGACTTGTCGATGCCCGGAGGCCGCTATGGCGATGGACTGGGGCTGATCGGCTATCTGCGGCGGCATTTCCCGACGCTGCGGATCGTCGTGCTGACGATGCTCGGCAATGGCGCGCTGCTGCGCCGGCTATTCGAAACGGGCGTTGCCGGCGTCGTCGGCAAGGGCGACGATCTGGCTCACATCGGGCTGGCCGTGCGCCGCGCGATGCAAGGCGGGCGGTACGTCAGCCCTTCGCTCGCTGCCGCGCTCGAGCGAAGCGGTGCGCGAAACGGACGACCGACTAGGCGGCTCGCCCTCACGGCGCGCGAGGTCGACGTCGTTCGTCTGTTCGCGGCGGGTCTGAGCCTGAGCGAGATCGCCCAGCGCCAGCATCGGAGCATCAAGACGGTCAGTTCGCACAAGATATCGGCGTTGCGCAAGCTGGGACTCGCGGGCGATGCGGAGTTGATCGAGTACGCCCGAACGAACGGGCTCGCGCACCGCGGGCTGAGCGAGGCGCCGCGCCGGCTAGCGCAGGAGAGCGTGGAAGCGGGTTACGCCCCGATAGCCGACGAGGCGGTGAGCGGGTAACGCATCGAGCGGTCAGGCGTGCGAGGCAAGCGCGCGCGGGGCCGAGCCGTCCGCGCGCGCTTGACGCGCTGGCTTATTGGGGGGTAGCGGTTGCGCCGCCGTGTGCGGCCGACCACTCGGCCGGCGCGTTCAAGAACTTCTCGACTTCGTCGAGCGTTTTCGTGTCGAAGTAGCCCGAGGCCTTCGCCACGCGCAGCACATCCCACCAGGTCGCGAGCGCGTGCAGATCGACATCGATGTCTTTCAGCACCGACACGCTTTCCTT
>NZ_JBQCIV010000137.1:0-16703 GCF_051953405.1 Trinickia sp.
AAGCGTGAAGTCACGAAATCGGAGTCGGCCGTACGGGCCGCCAGTCAAAAATGGACGACGGATTTTATAATAGGCGCTTTGCTCCGGGCACCGCATTCGTCTTCGATGCGACGCCCGGCGCTCGAAAGAGCGTCGCCGCGCCGCCGCAGCCCTCTTTCGCCACGCTCACCAGCTAGGCTGCCCGCCCTTCGTCATGCCGCCATTCGACACCACGTCCGCATCGTCCAGTCTGCCGCTCGCACTCGTCAAAGCCGGTCAACGCTACGCGTTCGACGGCACCCACGGCTCGTCCGATGCCCTGCTGATCGCGCGCTACAGCGAAGCAGCACGCGCACAAGCCCAGCCGGGGAAGGCGCCGCTCGCGGCGGTCGTCTGCGCCAGTGCGGTCGACGCCCAGCGTCTCGCCCAAGAAATCCCCTGGTTCGCGCCGAATGCCCGCGTGCGCCTGCTGCCGGACTGGGAAACGCTGCCCTACGACACGTTCTCGCCGCACCAAGACCTCGTCTCGGAACGGCTCGCCACGCTGCACGACCTCGGCGAAGGCCGCTGCGACATCCTGCTCGTGCCGGCCACGACCGCGCTGTACCGGATGCCGCCGGCCGCGTTCCTGGCCGCCTACACGTTCTCGTTCGCGCAAGGCGAACGGCTCGACGAAAGCAAGCTCAAGGCGCAGCTCACGCTAGCGGGTTACGAGCACGTGAGCCAAGTCGTGCGGCCCGGCGAATACTGCGTGCGCGGCTCCCTGATCGATCTGTTTCCGATGGGTTCGCCGCTGCCGTATCGGATCGATTTGTTCGACGATCAAGTCGATTCCATTCGCGCGTTCGACCCCGACACCCAGCGCAGCCTTTACCCCGTGCGCGACGTGCGCCTGCTGCCCGGGCGCGAGTTTCCGTTCGACGAAGCCTCGCGCACCGCCTTTCGCAGCCGCTGGCGCGAAGTGTTCGAGGGCGATCCGAGCCGTTCGTCGATCTATAAGGACATCGGCAATGGCGTGCCGGCCGCCGGCATCGAGTACTACCTGCCGCTCTTCTTCGACGAGACGGCTACGTTGTTCCACTATCTGCCCGAAGACACCCACCTCACCTTCGTCGGCGATCTCGACGGCGCGATCCGCCGCTTCACGACCGATACGAAGCAGCGCTACAGCTTCTTGTCTCACGACCGCGAACGGCCGATCCTGGAGCCGCAGCGCCTATTTTTGTCCGACGACGATTTCTACACGCTCGCCAAGCCGTTCGCGCGGCTCGTCTTGCCGGCGAACGGGGGCGGCGCGTGGGCCACAGCGCTGCCCTCGCTCGCGATCGATCGCCACGCCGACGATCCGGTCCTGGCGCTGCGCCGCTATATCGAAAGCGGCGAGCGGCGCGTGCTCGTCGCGGCCGAATCGGCGGGGCGCCGCGAAACGATCGCGCAACTGTTCGCCGAACACGGCCTGCGCCCCGAAGGCATCGATAGTTTCGCCGATTGGCTGACCGGCGACGCGCGCTTCACGCTCGGCGTCGCGCCGCTGACGAGCGGTTTCTGGCTGCCGGTGGAAGGCCTGGCGATCGTCACCGAAACCGAACTCTACGGCGCCCTCGCACGCCGCGCCGGCCGCCGCCGTCAAGAACAGGCGAGCAGCGTCGATTCGATGGTGCGCGACCTTTCCGAACTCAAGGTCGGCGATCCCGTCGTTCACGCCCAGCATGGCATCGGCCGCTATATGGGCCTTGTCACGATGGATCTCGGCGAAGGCGAAACCGAGTTCTTGCATCTCGAATATGCGGCCGACAGCAAACTCTACGTGCCGGTCGCGCAACTGCACGTGATTTCTCGCTACAGCGGCGCCGATCCCGACAGCGCCCCGCTCCATGCGCTCGGCTCCGGGCAATGGGAAAAGGCAAAACGCAAGGCGGCGCAGCAGATTCGCGATACCGCCGCGGAGCTGCTGAACCTGTATGCCCGCCGGGCGGCGCGCGAGGGCCACGCATTCAAGCTCGAGCCGCGCGATTACGCGAAATTCGCCGAAAGCTTCGGCTTCGAGGAGACACCCGACCAGGCCGCGGCCATCGCATCGGTGATCGGCGACATGACCGCGGGCCGGCCGATGGACCGGCTCGTGTGCGGCGACGTCGGCTTCGGCAAGACCGAGGTCGCGCTGCGCGCCGCGTTCATCGCCGTGATGGCCGGCAAGCAAGTTGCGCTGCTCTCGCCCACCACGCTGCTGGCCGAACAGCATACGCAGACCTTCACCGACCGCTTCGCCGATTGGCCCGTGCGCATTGCGGAACTCTCGCGGTTCAAGTCGACCAAGGAAGTGAACGCCGCGGTCGCGCAGATCAACGAAGGCACGGTGGACATCGTCATCGGCACGCACAAGCTGCTCTCGTCGGACGTGCGTTTCAAGCGCCTCGGCCTCGTCATCATCGACGAAGAGCACCGTTTCGGCGTGCGCCAGAAAGAAGCGCTCAAGGCGCTGCGCGCGGAAGTCGACGTCTTGACGCTCACTGCTACGCCGATTCCCCGCACGCTCGGCATGGCGCTCGAAGGCCTGCGCGATTTTTCGGTCATTGCGACCGCGCCGCAAAAGCGGCTGGCCATTAAAACGTTCGTGCGCCGCGAAGAAGACGGCGTCATCCGCGAGGCGATGCTGCGCGAACTGAAGCGCGGCGGCCAGGTGTACTTCCTGCACAACGAGGTCGAGACGATCGAGAACCGCCGCGCCATGCTGGAAGCGCTGGTACCCGAGGCGCGCATCGCCGTCGCCCATGGCCAGATGCACGAGCGAGAACTCGAGCGCGTCATGCGCGACTTCGTCGCTCAGCGCGCCAACGTCCTGCTTTGCACGACCATCATCGAGACCGGCATCGACGTGCCGAGTTCGAACACGATCATCATTCACCGTGCCGACAAGTTCGGCCTGGCTCAGCTACACCAGTTACGCGGACGCGTAGGCCGCTCGCACCACCAAGCCTATGCGTACCTGCTCGTGCACGATCCGCAGGGCCTCACGAAGCAGGCTCAACGCCGGCTCGAAGCGATTCAGCAAATGGAGGAACTGGGCTCGGGCTTTTACCTCGCGATGCACGATCTCGAAATTCGCGGCACGGGCGAAGTGCTCGGCGACAAGCAATCGGGCGAAATCCACGAGATCGGCTTCCAGCTCTATTCGGACATGTTGGCCGATGCCGTGAAAGCGCTGAAGAACGGGCAAGAGCCCGATCTGACGGCACCGCTTGCCGCGACGACCGAAATCAATCTGCACGCGCCGGCCATTTTGCCGGCCGACTATTGCGGCGACGTGCAAGAGCGGCTGTCGATCTACAAGCGGCTAGCCAGTTGCGAGACGAGCGATTCGATCGACGACATCCAAGAAGAGCTGATCGACCGCTTCGGCAAACTGCCGCCGCAGGCGCACGCGCTCGTCGAAACGCACCGGCTGCGGCTGGCGGCGAAACCGCTCGGCATTTCGAAGATCGATGCTGGGGACGCGGCGATTAGTCTGCAATTCGTGCCGAACCCGCCGATCGACGCGATGCGTATCATCGAAATGGTGCAAAAGCACAAGCACATCAAGCTGGCGGGGCAGGACAAGCTGCGGATCGAAACGCGCAGCCCCGACCTGTCGGTACGCCTGGCGACCGTAAAGGAATCGTTGCGCGCGCTAGGCGCGCCGGCTCGGCAAGGCGTCGGTGCCGGCGCGCGTTGAGTTCGTGGGCGGCCGGATCGGGGGCGCAGCCTAGACGTATTTTGGCGCGGCGCAATAGCGGCCGCGTCCTGCGCAATAGCCGCTGCGTCCCGCGCAATCGCGGTCCAAGCGCTTGCAATGGCGCACTGCACAAGCGTGCAGGCGCGCCATTGCCTGGGCCCTTGCCCATTTTTTCGGTATGATCGGAGCCACTCAAAGGCTGGAGCTTCGTCATGTCGCAGGCTGCTGAAACAGCACCGCTTCCCCCCCCTTCTTGCCCGTCCCAGCCGGCTTCGGCCCTTCCCGCTTCCGCTGCTTCGCCTGCCCCGGTCGGTCTGTCCTGGGTCGAACGGCTCGTTTCGATCGATACCACGAGCCGCGTTCCCAATCTCGGTCTCATCGAGATGGTGCGCGATGCGCTGGCGGCGCAAGGCATCGTGTCGACGCTGACGCACGACGACCGGGGGCAATGGGCGAATCTATTCGCCACCGTCCCCGCTCATGACGGCACGACGGTCGGCGGCGTGGTGCTGTCGGGCCATACGGACGTGGTGCCCGTCGACGGCCAGCGCTGGGATAGCGATCCGTTCAAGCCTGAGGTGCGCGACTCACGCCTCTACGGGCGCGGCACCTGCGATATGAAAGGCTTCATCGGCACGGCGCTCGCGCTCGTGCCGCAGATGCAGGCCGCCAAGCTGGCCAAGCCGATCCACCTCGCGCTCTCGTTCGACGAGGAGATCGGCTGCGCCGGCGCGCCCTACATGATCGCCGACCTATTACAGCGCGGCGTGAAGCCGGACGGCTGCATTGTCGGCGAGCCGACGAGCATGCGTCCCATCGTGGCGCACAAAGGCATCAATGCGTACCGCTGCTGCGTGCGCGGCCACGCCGCGCACTCTTCGCTGACGCCCAAGGGGCTCAACGCCATCGAGTACGCGGCCCGCCTCGTCTGCCACATTCGCGATCTGGCCGATGCGATGCGTCGCGACGGCCCGTTCGACGAGCACTACGACGTTCCGTTCACGACGGCTCAAACGAGCACGATCGAAGGCGGCAACGCGATCAACACGGTGCCGGCCGAGTGCCGCTTCGCGTTCGAATTCCGAAATCTGCCGACACTCGATCCCGAAGCGATCTTCGCGCGCATCGAACGTTATGCGCACGAAACGCTGCTGCCGCAAATGCGCCGGGAACACCCCGATGCGGCGATCGAATTTACGAAGATCGCCGCCGCGCCGGGGCTCGATGCGTCCGAACAAGCCGCGATTACGGCACTCGTGCGGGCGCTGACGGGCAATCGCGACACGCGCAAGGTGGCGTACGGCACCGAAGCCGGGTTGTTCGCGCGCGCCGGCGTGCCGAGCATCGTCTGCGGCCCGGGCGACATCGAGCAGGCGCACAAGCCCAACGAATACGTCGAGCTGGCGCAGCTGTCGGCTTGCGAAGCGTTCCTGCGCAAGTTCATTCACAGTATGTCGGTCGGCGCACACGGGTAGTGCGCCGCCTTTTTTAACGACGTGCATCGAGCCAAGCCCACCGCTATGCCGCATCCCCCCGCCCGCACGATCGACGCAGAACCGATTCCGTCGCTCGATGCGATCGCCTCGCAGCACTTCGCGCTGACGCCCTGGGTCGCGCGCACGCCCGTGTTCGAGCGGCACGATCTCCCCTCGCTCGAAGGCACGTCGGTCAACTTCAAGTTCGAACTGTTGCAGGCGAGCGGCAGCTTCAAGGTGCGCGGCGCCTTCTCGAACTTGCTCGCGCTCGATGCGGGGCAACGCAGCGTCGGGGTGACGTGCGTCTCGGGCGGCAATCACGCGGCGGCCGTCGCGTATGCGGCGATGCGGCTCGGCGTCAGCGCGAAGGTGGTCGTCCCGCGTACGACAAGCCCCGCCCGGCTGGCGCTGTGCCGGCAATACCGCGCCGAGGTGGTTTTTGCCGATACCCTCTCGCAAGCATTCGAGCAGGTTCGCCGGATCGAGGCGGAAGAAGGCCGCTTCTTCGTGCATCCGTTCAATGGCTATCGGACGGTGCTCGGCACGGCCACGCTCGGCTACGAGTGGGCGACGCAAACGCCCGACCTCGACGCCGTGGTGGTGGCGATCGGCGGCGGCGGGCTGGCGGCCGGTGTGTCCACGGCATTGCGGCTCGCCAATGCGCGCGTGCATGTCTATGGTGTCGAGCCGGAAGGCGCCGACGCAATGAGCAAGAGCTTTGCCGCGAACCACACGATCAAGATGGGGGCGATGAACACGATCGCGGATTCGCTCGCGGCGCCCCACACCGAGCAATACAGCTACGAGCTGTGCCGCCGTCACATCGACCGGATCGTGACCGTCTCCGACGATGCGCTGCGCCGTGCGATGCTCGAGTTGTTCACGCGCTTGAAGATCGCCGTCGAACCGGCTTGCGCGGCCCCGCTCGCAGCGCTCCTCGGGCCGCTGCGCGAGACGCTGCAAGGCAAGCGTGTAGGCATCTTGCTGTGCGGCTCGAATACCGATCCCGATACGTTCGCCGCGCAGATCGAACCCGTTCGCGTTTGACGACGGCGTTTGACAACACCGTGTAACCCCCCCTTACAAAATAGTCCGCAATCCCCGACAATCGTACGCGGTAGCAAACGTTTGCCGCCATGCGGCAGCCCCCCATACACCAAGAAGAACCACTATGTCGATGCGACTCTTCACGTTTGCTTTCATGGTTCTCGCCCTGTCCTTGAGCGCCTGCGGCGGGGGCGGTCCGACGGCCGACGGTTCGAGCGGCAGCACCGCCACCACCGCCGCCGCCGGCAGCAATGCCAGCAACCAGTCCAGCAGCGCGACCGCAACCTTGGCCGCAACCGCCCACTATGTCTCGACAAGCGGCAACAACGCCAACCCGGGCACCAGCGCGTCGCCTTGGCGAACGATTCAATACGCGGCCAACAAAGCGAACGCGGGCGATACCGTGTACATCCGCGGCGGCATTTACAACGAGTCCGTGACCCTCAACGTGTCCGGCTCGGCCTCGGGCGGCTACATCGCGTTTCAGAGCTATCCGGGCGAAACCGCGATCTTGGATGGGACCGGCCTCGTCGTGCCCACCTCCGGGAACCACGGCCTCGTGAACATCGTCGATCGCAGCTACATCAAGATCGTCGGCCTGGAGATTCGCAATTACGTCGCGTCGAGTACGTCGCAAGCGCCCGTCGGTATCTGGATCAGCGGCGCCAGCAACAACATTCAGATTCTGAGCAACCACATCCACAACATCGCCAACATCGCGAACAGCAGCAACGCCAACGCCCTCGGGCTGGGGGTGTATGGGACCAATGCGACGAACGCCATCGCCAACTTGACGATCGACGGCAACACGTTGGATCACCTGACGCTCGGCGCCAGCGAATCGCTCGCCCTCGACGGCAACGTCCAATACTGGTCGATCACGAACAACGTCATCCACGACAACAACAATATCGGCATCGATGCGATCGGATTCGAAGGCGTGTCTTCGAGCGCTGCGACCGACCAGGCCCGCAACGGTACGATCAGCGGCAACACCGTCTACAACATCACCGCGTACGGCAATCCCGCTTACGGCAATACGTTCGGTGCCGATGCCATCTATTGCGACGGTTGCACGCAAGTCATCATCGAACGCAACGCGGTTCATAACAGCGACTTCGGCGTGGAAGTCGCCAGCGAGCACGCCAATAAGCTCAGCAGCTACGTGAATGTCCGCAGCAACCTCATCTACGCGAACAATGTCGCGGGCATCACGATCGGCGGATACGATTCGAGCCGCGGCGGCACGGATCACTGCAATTTCGTGAACAATTCGCTCTATAGCAACGATACGCAGAACACGGGTTCGGGCGAATTTCAGATTCAGTACTACTCGACGAATAATGTCTTCAAGAACAACATCGTCTATGCCGGTGCGCAGGATCTGTTCATCAACGGCTATACGAGTTCCTCGGGCGTCAGCGCCGACTACAACCTGTACTACGCGGCGGACGGCGCATCGGCGAGCACCTGGACCTGGAAGGGGCTCTCGATCACGGGTTTCCCGGCTTATGTCACGAGTTCCGCGAACGACAAACATTCGAAGTTCGCGAACCCGCTGTATACGAGCCTGACAACGCCGGATTTCCATGTGGCGACGGGTTCGCCTGCGGTCGGTGCGGGGATCAACCTCGGTGCGTCGGTGGTGGGCACCGCGGACTATGCCGGCAATGCCCGCGTGCAGGGCACGAATATCGATATCGGTGCGTACGAGCAATAGGCGCGCGGCCCAAGGTTATCCCCAGATTCTGTTAACAAACCTGTTGATAAGCTTGGGGCGGCCACGCTAAGCGGTTGTACGCACAACGATTTTTCTGCCGCGCTTCGTTCGCGTCACAGGCGTGCGTCGAAGCGGCGGAGCGCGTCCAAGCGGCGGTTCGCAAAAGGCTGCTTGCCGCCCTCAACCGCCCGGCGCCGCGCGATGCACGGCGATGCCTTCCATCGGATCCATCGTCTCTTGCCAGGGGGCGCGCGCGAGCATCCGGCGCGTATCGTCGTAGCCGGCGGTGCGGCGACGCTCGATCCCGCCCGGCGAAAAATCGATGTCCTTGTGCAGATCGTCTTCGCCGAAACTCGGCGCGTCGAGTTCGATGACCTGCATGGTCGTGCCGCAGCCCCAGGCCAGCAAATCTCGCACGGCCGGCGTCTCGCGCATCGGTTCCGCGATGTATTGCTCGAGTTCGCGGATGACGTGACGCAATCGATGAATCTGCCGCTGACGTTCGAGATGGCTCTGCGACCGGCTCGAATATTGAATGTCGCGTTGCCGCACGAGCGCTTGCACGATCGATTCGGGCTCGCGCCCGTTCGTTGGCCAAAGCTGCACGGCGAAGATGACTGAGCTGCGCCGCGGCCGATCGTCCAGCACGGCCTCGAGCGGCGTATTCGAGTAGATGCCGCCATCCCAATACGATTCACCGTCGAGCTGCACGGAGGGAAAGCCTGGAGGAAACGCGGCCGAAGCCATCACGTGCTCGACGCTCAACGGCCCGTCTCGATTCGTGAAGTAGCTCATCCGAGCTTGCTCGACCTGTACCGCCCCGACGGTCAACCTGACGCGGCACGTATTGAGGTAGTCGAAATCGACGAGCGTGCGCAGCGTGTCCCGCAACGGTTGCGTCGAATAGAACGCCGCATGCTCGCGCCCGAGCGGCGTATTCAACGCCCACCATGCGAACGGGGATGGCGCGAAAAACGCGGGAATGCCTTGCAGGAAAATCGATGTGCGGCGCCACCATTCGTCGAACGCCGGCAGCCATCCGGCGGTGACACCGCCCGCCGCGGCCACACGCGACCAAAAGGCGTCGAGCCGAGCGAGGCGAGTCTCGGGCGGATTGCCGGCAATGATGGCGCCGTTGACGGCACCGATCGACGTGCCGATCACCCAGTCGGGCTCGATGCCCGCGTCATGGAGCGCCTGATAGACGCCCGCCTGGTACGCGCCCAGTGCCCCGCCGCCTTGCAGCACGAGCACCACTTGGCCGGCGATGCCGCCCCTTCCCGCGCCGCCCTCGTGCAGCTTGGCGGGGCCGTCCATCGTGTTCTCGTCCATCGGCTCCTCCGTTTTCACGCGTGAAGCATTCAGTCCGACATACGTAGGCAAGCGGCGCCCGGATGCAATCTCCCGCTACGGGTGGTTATCCTGGAACAGATTGAGAATCTGCTTCTGCTCCTGCTGCGTCACGTCGGGCGGCGGCGCCGGCGGCGTGGCGAGACCCGCCGGACCGATCGAGCCGACGGCAGCGCTCGCATCGCTGGCGGCCCCGGCAAGCGCCGCGCCTTCCATGCCGATGCTCGCGACGAATCCGTTACCCGGCACCTTGTCGGCCAAATAAAGCTCGCCGTTGATCGTCGCCACATCCTGCGGCATCGGCATCGGCTGATCGGGCACGCCGCGCAGTGCACGGCCCATATAGTCGACCCAAATCGGCAGCGCGAGCTGCGCACCGAATTCGCGGCTGCCGAGGCTCTTGGGCTGATCGTAGCCCATCCAAGCCACCGCCACGAGCGTCGGCTGATAGCCCGCGAACCAGCCGTCCTTGGCGTCGTTCGTCGTCCCGGTCTTGCCGGCGAGATCGGTGCGATGCAGCACATTGGTGCCCGCCCCCGTACCCGAGGTCGCCACCGAGTGCAACAGGCTGTTCATGAGGTAGGCGTTGCCGGCACTGATCGAGCGCGGTGCATCGCGGCCCGCGACGATCGGCTGCGCCTTCGAAATCGGCTGGCCGTGTGCATCGTCGACTTCGGCGATCAAGTACGGATTGACGCGGTAGCCGCCGTTGGCGAAGACCGAATACGCCACCGCCGATTGCAGCGGCGTGACGAGACCGGCGCCGAGCGCCATCGGCAAGTACGGCGGCGTCTTGTCGGCATCGAAACCGAAACGCTGCGTCACATAGTCTTGCGCGAACTTGGTGCCGACGTAGGACAGAATCCGGATCGACACGAGGTTCTTCGATTTTTCGAGCGCGACGCGCATCGACATCGGCCCTTCGGGGTGATCGTCGTCCTTCGGCTCCCACGGCTGACCGCCCGGCGAACTGGGCGGGAAATACAGCGGTGCATCGTCGATGATCGTGGCCGGAGCAAGCCCCTTGTCGATCGCCGCCGAGTAGATGAACGGCTTGAAGCTCGAGCCCGGCTGCCGCCACGCCTGCGTGACGTGGTTGAACTTGTTCTTGTTGAAATCGAAGCCGCCCACCAGCGCGCGCACGGCGCCGTCTTGCGGCGAAAGCGAAACGAGCGCGCCTTCGACCTGCGGCAATTGCGTGATTTGCCAATTGCCCTTGGCGTCCGGCATGACGCGCACGATCGAGCCCGGGCGGATGCGCTGCGCTTGCGAGGCGCGCGGGCCGAGCGCAAACGCCGCGAAACGCAGGCCGTCGCCGGTCACCTTCGCCGTGCCGCCGTCGACGAACTGTACCGTGACTTGCTTGGGGCTCGCATCGGTCACGACGCCGGCAACGAGTTCGCCGTCGTCGGGGTGATCGGCCAGGGCGTCATCGATCGCTTCGTCGCGGTCGTCGCCGGCCGCGGGCAATTCGACAAAGCCTTCCGGCCCGCGATAGCCGTGGCGCCGCTCGTAATCCATCACGCCCTTGCGAACGGCGTGGTAGGCGGCATCCTGATCGGCCGAATCGATCGTCGTCGTGACGGTCAGGCCTTTCGTGTAGGTTTCGTCCTTGTACTGCGCGTACATCATTTGCCGCACCATTTCGGCGACGTACTCGGCATGCACGCTGTATTCGTTGCCCGCCGCCTTCGTGCGAATCGGCTCCTTCACGGCTTCATCGTATTGCGGCTGCGTGATATAGCCGAGTTCGAGCATCCGCTTCAGAATGTATTCCTGCCGGATCTTCGCGCGCTTCGGGTTGACGATCGGGTTGTACGCCGAGGGCGCCTTGGGCAGGCCCGCGAGCATCGCCGCTTGCGCCACCGTGATGTCCTTCAAATCCTTGCCGAAGTACACGCGCGCGGCCGCCGCGAAGCCGTACGCCCGCTCGCCCAGATAGATCTGGTTCATGTACAGCTCGAGAATTTGATCCTTCGTGAGCGCGCGTTCGATCTTGTACGCGAGCATCATCTCGTAGAGCTTGCGCGTGTATGTTTTCTCGCTCGAGAGGAAGAAGTTGCGCGCCACCTGCATCGTGATCGTACTCGCGCCCTGCGACGCGCCGCCGTGCATCAGATCGGTCGTGCCCGCACGCAAAATCCCGATGAAATCGACACCGCCATGCTCGTAGAAGCGATAGTCCTCGATCGCGAGCACCGCCTTCTTCATGATGTCCGGGATGTCCTGGAAGCGCACGAGACTGCGCCGCTCCTCGCCGAATTCGCCGATCAGCACGTGATCGGCCGTATACACCCGCAGCGGGACTTTCGGGCGGTAATCGGTCAGTGCGTCCAGCGAAGGCAATTGCGGCGCCATGACGATCAGCGCATAGCCGACGATCAATCCGCCGACGACAGCCAGCGTGGCCACCAGGCCGGCGAACGTCAGGGCGATGCGTGCGCCGAGGGAGCGGCGGCGGCGATCGGCGGGAGCGGAACGGGGAGAATCTCGGTCGTCGGCCGGACGGTCGGCGGAAGGCGGTCTTTTGATGATAGGCATGACGGCATGAATGGCGCGGCTCTCAGCGCCTTATTCGCGCGGGCGGGATTCGCCGCGCAACTCGTAGTAATCGTGTGGTTGGCCGTGTTCGGCAGCGAACCGCCGAGCCCGGGCCAACGCCGCATTTTAATGAAATCGCCGGGGGCGTATCGGAATTTTTTTGTAAGAATTGACGATGAGCGGCATATTCGCCCGATAGCCGGAAGTTATCAACAAAAAATGTTGAAAGACCTGTGGACAAGCTGCATAAAACGCCAGCAAGTCGTTGAACCGGCACGCAATTCGCTGCCGACATCATTTTGAGGCAGCGCATCTCGCTCTATGATGGAGAAGTCTTTGCCGCTCCGATTCCCGAGGCGCTCGGCGCCCACTACGACAGCGAACCGATCATGAACGCAGCCAGCAGCGAACGCCTCGTCGTCTTCGTCACGCCCGCGCAAAAACGGGTGCTCGCGGCCCGTGCCGCCCGGATGGGCATTAGCGTCAGCGAACTCGTCCGCCGCGCCGTCCTCGCCTTCGACGATACCGGCCAAGAGGTCCGCGCCGCGGGGCTGATCGATCGCCTGGGCGCCGCCAGCGAGGCCAGCGCGACCGATCCGCTGCGGCGTCTCGCGCAAGCGGGACAGCACGGGCACGAACGCGGGATGCCCTTGCCCGCTCGCGCCGCGCCGGCGCGCGGCGAAGCCGTTCGCCCTGCCCCTGCCGAGACGGCGGCCGTGGACAACGACACCGTACTGCCCGTGGCCGCGGCCGTCGCGCGGGCGCTCGTGGCGCAAGACGCCGCGCCAATGAAGGACGTCCCGGATCCCGAGACGCAAGCGCTGGTTGGCCGCCTGCTCGGTTCCGAACCGCCAGGTTCGGTTTAAGCGGCTTTTAACGATACGCTGATGTACTATCCGCGGGCGGCAAAAATTGGGATGCGATTCATGACGCAACCCTTGCAATCGCGTTGCACGCCCCGACATTCGGCAGGCGCGCCGCGCTGCCGGGTGCCATGCGGCGTAGCATGTAGGCATCGACGGCCGCACGCAGCAGCACTCGGCGCCGATTTCAATTCACGGAGGATTTTCATGTCGCTATTCGACTCTATTTCGCGTACGGTCAAAGGCTTGCTCAACGACGCGGCGGATTCCGTGCAGGACCCCTCGCGCGATGCACGCCAAATCGTGCGCGAGCTCGACGACAGCATCGCGAAGGCCGAAAACGCGCTGATCGAAATCGAGGCGCAGGTCGCCACGCAGCAAAGCAAGCGCGACGCGGCCGCCGAAAAGGCGAAGAAGTACGAAGACGGTGCCAAGCGCGCGCTGCAGTCGGGCGACGAAGGGCTCGCGCGCGAAGCGCTGGCCGCGCAAGCGAATGCGGAAACCGAGCGCGACGCGCTCGCGAAGGAACTCGCCACCCTCGAGCCGTCGGTCGATCAGCTCAAGAGCCAGATCGCCGATATGCGCCAGCGCCGCAACGATCTGAACGCGCGCTCGAACATCCTCCAAGCCAAACAAGAGATCGCCCAAGCCAAGGACGTCGCGGCCACTGCCCTGGGCGGCATCGGCGGCAAGAATTTGTCCGAAGACTTCCGCAAGCTCGAGGATAAAGTCGCCCTGTCGAACGCACGCTCCGACGCCCGCCTGAACTCCGCCGATACGTCCTCGGGCAAGGCGCTCGAAGACAAGCTCGCGGCGCTCGACCGCGGTCCGTCGGTCGAGGATCGCCTGGCGGCGCTGAAAAAGCAGATGGATACGAATACGCCGGCGCAGTAACGCCGAGCGAGGCGCGCGCCGCACCAGGCGCGCGCTAGAACAGGTCGATGGTTATGGAGACGGGCGCTGCTCGCCCGGTTCGCTCAATGAAGACATTCCTCGCAGCCTTGGGGGCCGCTCTGCTGTTCGCGTCGGGCGCGGCTTTTGCCGTGCCGAACGTCAGCCAAGTCGAACAGGCGATGGCGCAAGGCAATTGGCAACAGGCCGACACCGACCTCTCGCAGGTGCTCGCCGCGCACCCGAATAGTGCCCATGCCCACTACTTGTACGGGCAAGTGCTCGAGAAGGAAGGCCGCTACGCCGATGCGCTCGCGCAAGTCGAACAGGCCAAGGCGCTCGACCCGAAAATCCGCTTCGCGAGCCCCGGCCGTTTCGCTCAGGTCGAATCGCGCATTCGTGCGGCCGCGGGACGCACGAGCGCCGCACCCGCGCCGACGGCTCACAGCGCCGCGAATCCGTTCGCCCAAGCGTTGCCGTCCGCGCCCGCCCCGAAACACCACGGTCCCTCGATCGGCATGTGGATCGGTCTGGTCATTCTGATCGTCGCCATCGTCTTGATTTTGCGTTGGACGCTGCGCCGCGCACGCTCGAACGAGGATGGCCGCGCCGACGAAGAACGCCGCGCACAACTGAAACGCGCAACCGAATTGCTCAACGCGGCCCGCTCGCTCAAACTCGACGCGCGCCTGTCGAGCACGCCAGGGCATGAAACGCTCGCCGGCGAAGTCGAAGGCGTGGAAAATCAGCTCCGTACGCTGGTCGAAGCGTTGTCGAACAACGGCAACCCCGTGCCCGCCTATCAGCTCGACGATCTCGCGCGTCAGCTCGAGAGCCTGCGCGCTCGCGCCGAAGGCCGGCCCGATCCGAACGCGCAAGCGCCGGGCACCGGCCAGTCGGCCTATGCGCAGGAAGCCGAGCGGCTGCAGCAGCAACAAGCGCCCTACGGCACGCAGCAGCCCTATCCGGCGCAGCAGCAACCGCCGATCGTCGTCCAGCAAGGCGGTGGCGGAATGGGGGGGCTGCTCACCGGCGTCTTGCTCGGCGAGGCGCTATCCCATGGACGCGATCGCGTGATCGAGCGCGACGTGTATATCGACGACGACGAAGCGCGCCGCCGCGCCGCCGAACGCGGCAACGATGGCGGCGTCGATTTCGGCCAGGGCTCCAACGACTGGAACGACGGCGGCGGAAACGACGGGGGTGTCGACTTCGGCAGCGACGATTCCGGCGGATGGAACGATAACTGAGACAACCGAGCGTGACGCGTTCGAGCAAGATCGCGCTGCGGGTAGCCATCGTCGGCAGCGGGTTCGCTGGAATCGGGATGGCGATCCGGCTTCGGCAAATGGGCGTGGCTGAGCTAACCGTCTACGAAGCCGCTGCCGAGATCGGCGGCACCTGGCGCGACAACGATTATCCCGGCGCCGCCTGCGACATTCCCTCGCATCTGTACTCGTTTTCGTTCGCACCCAATCCGTCTTGGTCGCGCACGTTCGGGTCGCAGCGCGAGATCCTCGACTACTTGAAACGCTGCGCACGCGATCACGGCATCGAGCCGTCGATCCGATGCAACGCGCGCGTGGTCAAGGCGCGCTTCGACGACGAGGCGCGCGTCTGGCGCTTGGACATCGCAACGACATCGGGCGCCTCGGACGGGACCAAGGGCGCGAACGGACAGTCGAACGGCGGCGAACCATCCCGGCCGACCACGAAACAGCCCCCGCACCCCACCTACGAAACGGTCGAAGCCGACATCGTCATCGCGGCGAACGGACCGCTCTCGCGACCCGCCTTGCCCGACATCGTAGGCATCGAGCGCTTTCGGGGCGCCCTATTTCATTCTGCGCGCTGGGATCATGCCTATCCGCTCGAAGGCAAGACGGTGGCCGTCATCGGGACGGGCGCGAGCGCGGTCCAGTTCATCCCGCATCTTCAGCGACGCGCGGCGCGGCTCGCCGTATTCCAACGCACGCCGCCGTGGATCATGCCGCGGCCCGACCGGCCGATCGGCCGATTTGCACAGCGCGCCTTCCGCTGGTTTCCGCTGGCGCAGCGCCTCGCGCGCTGGTCGATTTACTGGCGCCATGAGGCGCGCGCCCTCGCCTTCCTCGTCCATCCCAAGTGGATGCAGGCGCCGATGCGCTTTGCCGCGAGCTATCTCGAACGGCGCGTGAAAGACCCGGCACTGCGCGCCAAACTGACGCCCAACTATCTGCTCGGCTGCAAACGCGTCCTCTTATCGAGCGACTACTACCCGGCGCTCACGCAACCGAACGTCGACATCGTCACCGTACCCATACGCGAAATGGTCGCCGACGGACTCGTGACCGAAGACGGCCGTCACTGGCCGGTCGATGCCATTGTCTGCGGCACCGGCTTTCAGGTCGCCGATGCGGGAGCGCCGTTCCCGATCGTCGGCGCGCGCGGTGCCGAACTCGATGCGCTGTGGCGCGCCGATGGGCCTTATGCGTACCTCGGCACGAGCATCGCCGGGTTTCCGAACTTCTTCATGATGATCGGCCCGAATACCGGGTTGGGCCACAACTCGATGGTCTACATGATCGAGTCGCACATCGCCTACATCGCGCGCTGCTTGCGCACGCTGTGCCGGCGCGGCGCACGGACCATGGAAGTGCGCGAGGAGGCGCAGCAGGCCTATAACGCGCGGATTCAGGACGCGTTTCGCGGCACCGTTTGGATGAGCGGCTGCCGAAGCTGGTACCTATCGAAGCGCGGCCGGAATACGACGCTGTGGCCCGGCTTCACGTTCGCGTTTCGGCGGCTCACGCGACGAGCGAGCGCCGACGATTATCGTTTCGGCGACTGAGGCGCTCGCATCGATTGGCCGGACCGGCCAATCGATGCTCAGCTTGCCAGCGCCGGATGCCCAGCGAGCGACGCATGCGCCTGCCGCGGTGCGGTGGCATGCGAGCCCTTCGCCAGCGAGCGCGCCTCGACGTGGAACGCCGCAACGGCCGCATCGAGTTGGGCTGCCTGCTCCTCGAGCGAGGCGGCCGCCGCCGCGGCCTCTTCCACGAGTGCGGCGTTTTGCTGGGTCACGGATTCCATCTGCACGACGGCGCGATTGATCTGCTCGATCCCCGTCGATTGCTCGCCCGATG
>NZ_JBQCIV010000138.1:0-7901 GCF_051953405.1 Trinickia sp.
ACTTCGGCTGTCGCAACGCCGACGGCACTTTCAGCGCCGACAAGTTCGCCGCCCAAGCGCGCGATCCGCAAGTGAAAATGATCGAGGTGAAGCTCTCGCAGGGCGCCAAGCCGGGGCACGGCGGCGTCCTGCCGGCTGCTAAGGTGACTCCCGAAATTTCCGAGGCCCGCGGCGTGCCGATCGGGCAAGACTGTATCTCGCCGGCCGCGCACAGTGCGTTCTCGACGCCGCGCGGTCTGCTCGAATTCGTCGACCGGCTGCGCACGCTCTCCGGCGGCAAGCCTACCGGCTTCAAGCTTTGCGTCGGCCACCCGTGGGAGTTCTTCGCGATCGCCAAAGCCATGATCGAGACGGGCATCGTGCCCGACTTCATCGTTGTGGACGGCGCCGAAGGCGGCACCGGCGCGGCGCCGCTGGAATTCACCGATCACATCGGCGTGCCGCTGCAGGAGGGGCTGCTGCTCGTGCATAACACGCTCGTCGGCATCGGTTTGCGCGACAAGATTCGCATTGGCGCGAGCGGCAAGATGATCACGGCATTCGACATTGCACGCACGCTCGCGATCGGTGCCGATTGGGTCAATTCGGCACGCGGCTTCATGTTCGCGGTGGGCTGCATTCAAGCGCAAACCTGCCACTCGGGACGCTGCCCGACCGGCGTCGCGACGCAAGACCCGGTACGCCAGCGCGCACTCGTGGTGCCCGACAAATCGGAGCGGGTCTACAACTTCCACCGCAATACGCTGCACGCACTACAAGAGATCGTGCAAGCCGCGGGGCTCGACCATCCGTCGCAACTGCGCGCGCATCACATCGTGCGCCGCATCTCGTCGCACGAAGTCCAGTTGATGTCGGAACTGCTCAAATATCTCGAGCCGAACGACCTCGTCAACGGCAACTACCGCTATTCGCTGTATGAGAAATGGTGGCCGCTCGCCGATAGCGACTCGTTCTCGCCGAAGGCGCTCGCACCGTTGGCGGCGGCTTGACGCGCGCGCCGCAGGCGCCGCCCGGCGGCGCCTAGGGGCAGCCGCCTGCCGAGCGGCGCGCCAGGCGCGCCGTCAATTCGGCGCGGTATCGATAAACGATTGGCGCTGCGAAAGCTTCACGAAATGCTTGTCGAGATTCGGGTACTTTTCTCGCCAATTGAGATCGGGCATCCGAAAATCCAAGTAGCCGAGCGCGCAGCCCACGGCGACATCGGCCAGCGAATAGTGGTTGTTGGCGCACCAGGGCTTGCCGGCAAGCCCCTGCGACATCGCCACGAGCCCTTCTTCGATCTTGCGGCGCTGGCGCGCGAGCCAACCTTCGTTGCGCTGGGATTCGTCGCGCTGCGTCCCCTCCAGGCGAATCAGCACCGCCGCGTCGAGCATGCCGTCGGCAAGCGCCTCCCAGCATCGCACCTCGACGCGCTCGCGGCCCGACTGCGGAATCAACTTGCCGACGGGCGAGAGGGTATCCACGTACTCGCAAATCACGCGAGAATCGAAGACAGCTTCCCCGTCCTCCATGACAAGGCACGGCACCTTGCCGATCGGATTGAACGTATGAATGGTCGTTTCGGGCGACCAGACGTCTTCGAGCACGAATTGATAGTCGATCTTCTTTTCGGCGAGCACGATCCGCGCCTTGCGGACGAATGGGCTCGCGAGCGAACCGATTAATTTCATCATCTGCCTTTCTCTCAAGAAAACACCGGGCCACCCTGGAACGGCTTCGCATTCGCCGCGTCGTGCGCGCGGCACGCCCCTCGCCGGCCAGCAACGGCTTCGCGTGCGAATCGGTTCGACGGGGGCCCTTGTGAAGTGCGAGAAAGAGTATAACGTCGCCAGCGCCCGAAACGGCGTATTGCGACCGCCATCGGATCGGTCGGACAAGCCGCCCTGCGCGAATCCGGCCGATTGAGCAGTACAATCGCACGAATGAATACGCCGACTGAAACCCCCATCGCCGTCTCCGTCCATCAAGCCCGACGCGAGCGCCTGCTTGCCGCCATGCGCGCGGCCGGGGGCGGCGTCGCGCTCGTGCCGACGGCACCCGAGGCGCTGCGCAACCGCGATACCGACTATCCGTATCGCCACGATAGCTATTTCTACTATTTGAGCGGGTTCGCGGAGCCGCAGTCGTTCATCGTCCTCGATGCGACCGCGCAAGCCGGCGAACCGTCGTCCATCCTGTTTTGTCGGACGAAAAACGCCGAGCGCGAAACCTGGGAAGGATTCCACTACGGCCCCGAGGCGGCGCGCGAAGCGTTCGGATTCGACGCCGCCTTTCCGATCGAAGAGATCGACACGCACGTGCCGCGCATCATTGCCGATGCCCCGGCGCTCTTTTACGGATTCGGACGCTCGGCCGAGTTCGACGCGCAAGTGCGGCGCTGGCTCGAAGCCGTGCGCGCGCAAGGCCGCAGCGGCGTGGCCGCGCCGGTCAAGCTCGTCGATGCCTTGCCGATGCTCGACGACATGCGGCTCATCAAGGACGAGCACGAGCTGGCGATCATGCGTCAAGCGGCGCGCATTTCCGCCGAGGCGCATCGCCGTGCGATGCAGGCATGCCGTCCTGGTATGCGGGAATACGAACTCGAGGCGGAACTGCTCTACACGTTCCGCCGCCACGGCGCCCAAGCACCCGCCTACGGTTCGATCGTCGCCGCGGGCGCCAACGCGTGCGTGCTGCATTATCCGGCCGGCAACGCCATCGCCCGCGACGGCGACCTCATCCTTATCGATGCGGCCTGCGAGCTGGACGGCTATGCCTCGGACATCACGCGCACGTTCCCGGCGAACGGCCGCTTCTCGCCCGCGCAACGCGAACTCTACGATATCGTGCTGGCCGCTCAGCAAGCGGCAATCGATGCCACGCGCCCCGGCGTGAGCTTCGAAGCGCCTCACGATGCGGCGGTGCGTGTCCTCGCGCAAGGGCTGCTCGACACGGGCATCGTCGAGCGCACGAAGTACGGCTCGGTGGACGACGTCATCGCCGAGCGCGCGTATTCGCGTTTTTACATGCACCGCACGGGACACTGGATCGGCATGGACGTGCACGATTGCGGCGACTACCGCGAGCGCAACGCACTGCCGGATGCCGCGGGTGCCTTGCCGTGGCGCTCGCTACAGCCGTCGATGGCGCTGACGATCGAACCGGGGCTGTACGTGCGCGCCGCCCCGGACGTGCCCGAGCGCTATTGGAACATCGGCATCCGCATCGAAGACGACGCGATCGTCACCGATAACGGATGCGTGCTGATCACGCGCGACATCCCTGTCGAAGCCGACGCGATCGAAGCGCTCATGCGCGACGCTCGCCAAGCGTCCACCGCGACGTAATTTCATGAGCGAGATGCACCCTGCGCACGCCCCGGATGAATTCGACGTGACGATCGTCGGCGCGGGGCCCGTCGGCCTCGCGCTGGCGGCATGGCTCGCCCGGCGTAGCGCCAGCGCGACGCTTTCCGTCGCGCTCGTCGACGCACGCGATCCGGAAGCCGCCGCCGGCGATCCGCGCGCCATTGCGATTTCGGAGGGCAGCCGCATGCTGCTCGAGCCGTTCGGGGCCTGGCCGGCCGACGCCAACGCGATCGAGCGCATTCACGTTTCCCAGCGCGGCCGCTTCGGGCGTACGCTGATCGAGCGCGGCGAGCACGACTTGCCGGCGCTCGGCTACGTCGCGCGCTACGGGTCGATCGTCCACGCACTCGCGGGCGCCGTACGGCGTACCGGAACGCACTGGTTCACCGGCTGCCGCGCGCTGCCGCCGCAAGTCGAACCCGGTGCGCCTTTCGTCGCGCTGCCCATCGAAAGCGCGCACGTCGAGCGCACGCTGCGCACCCGGGTGCTGATCAACGCCGAGGGCGGGCTGTACGGCGAAGCGCACGGGAAAAACGGCACGCCCCCCCGCCCCGAATCGAGCGCTTCCGATACGGCACCCGAACGTCTCGCCGCCAAGCGCGAAACGCGCGACTACGGCCAAACGGCGATCGTCGGCACGGTCGCCGTATCGTCGCCTCGGCCGCATGTGGCCTGGGAGCGCTTCACCGACGAAGGTCCGATCGCGCTGTTGCCGATGGGGGGCGTGCGCCAGGCCGATTACGCGTTGGTCTGGTGCATGCGTCCCGCCGAGGCAGCGCGGCGCGGCGAGCTGTCCGACGCGGCGCTGCTCGCAGAACTGGGCGCCCTGTTCGGCGAACGCATGGGCCGTTTCGAATCGATCAAAGGCCGCGCGGCGTTTCCCCTCGGCCTCGTGGCCGCCGATACGCTCGTTCGCGGCCGAATCGCGTCGATCGGCAACGCGGCCCAAACGCTGCACCCGGTGGCCGGCCAGGGGTTGAACCTCGGGCTACGCGATGCGCACGCGCTCGCCGATGCGCTGGCCGGCAGCGGCGCAACGCCGGAAGCCCTCGCGCAATTCGCGCGCCGCCGCGCGTTCGATCGCCGTATCACGATCGGCGCTACCGATACGCTCGCGCGCGTGTTCACTCTCGATTTCGGCCCGCTCGCCGCGTTGCGCGGCCTCGCGTTGACGGCGCTCGAATGCGTGCCGCCGGTCAAGACGGCGCTCGCACGCCAGATGATGTTCGGCCAGCGCCAGTGAGCGTGGGTGCCGGGCGCGACGCCGACGCACCCGGTGCAAGCCGGTCCCATGCGCTCGCGGCCCCCGGTTAACGGTAAAATGCACGTTTCCCTGGTCGCCTTCCCGCGCCCGTGCCTCGCCGGCGCGGGTAGCCGCTCCATTTCATGATGCCAACGCTCGGCTCGCACACTCTGCGCAACAACCTTTTCGTCGCACCGATGGCGGGCGTGACGGATCGGCCGTTCCGCCAGCTTTGTAAGCGGCTCGGCGCCGGTTACGCCGTGTCGGAGATGGTCGCGTCGAATGCGCAGCTATGGAAAAGCGAGAAGACGATGCGCCGTGCGAATCATGCCGGCGAAGTCGAACCGATCGCCGTCCAGATCGCGGGAGCCGATCCGGCGATGATGGCCGAAGCGGCACGCTACAACGTCGCCAACGGCGCGCAGATCATCGACATCAACATGGGCTGCCCGGCCAAGAAGGTGTGCAACGTCGCCGCCGGCTCGGCGCTGCTGCAAAACGAGCCGCTGGTCGTGCGTATCGTGGAAGCCGTCGTCGCCGCCGTGGGCACGGGCCCCGATGCGGTGCCGGTCACGTTGAAGATTCGCACGGGCTGGAACCGCGAAAATCGCAACGCGGTGCACATCGCTCGGCTGGCCGAGGCGGCCGGCATTTCGATGCTGACGATTCACGGCCGCACCCGGGCCGATCTTTACCATGGCGAAGCCGAGTACGACACGATCGCGGCCGTGAAAGCGGCCGTGCGCATTCCGGTGGTGGCCAACGGCGACATCGATTCTCCGCCCAAGGCCCGCGCGGTGCTGGCGGCCACGGGCGCCGACGCGATCATGATCGGACGGGCGGCGCAGGGACGCCCGTGGCTGTTTCGCGAAATCGCGCATTTCCTGGCTACGGGCGAGCTGTTGCCGCCTCCGCGCATCGCCGAAATCCGGCAAGTGATGAACGAGCACCTCGAAGATCACTATGCGTTTTACGGCGAATATACGGGGGTGCGCACGGCACGCAAGCACATCGGCTGGTACACTCGCGGCCTTTCCGGCGCCAATGCGTTCCGGCACCGGATGAACACGCTCGATACCACACGCGAGCAGCTTGTCGCCGTCAACGCGTTTTTCGACGAGCAACAGGCGCTGTCGGACCGGCTCGTCTATGTCGACGAGGACACGCCCGCGCCCACCGAGCCGAACCGCAACGAACCTTTAGCAGCATGAGCAAGCACAATATCGAACAATGCGTCCGCGACAGCCTGGGGATGTACTTCCAGGATCTCGACGGCGCCAATCCGCACGACGTCTATGACATGGTGATGTCATGCGTCGAGAAACCGATGCTCGAGGTGGTGCTCGAGCGGGCCGGCGGCAATCAGTCGCTGGCCGCCGATTATCTCGGCATCAACCGCAATACGTTGCGCAAGAAGCTGCAGCAGCACGGCTTGCTGTAACGCGCCACCTTCGTTCCTTTCCGGCCATCGTTCCCATCATGATCAAGCAAGCGCTCATTTCCGTCTCCGACAAGTCCGGCATCGTCGAGTTCGCTCGTTCGCTGTCCGCGCTCGGCGTCAAGATTCTGTCGACGGGGGGCACCGCCAAGCTGCTCGCCGACGCCGGTCTTCCGGTGACCGAAGTGGCCGATTACACCGGCTTTCCCGAGATGCTCGACGGGCGCGTGAAGACGTTGCACCCGAAAGTGCATGGCGGCATCCTCGCTCGCCGCGACCTGCCCGAGCACATGGCCGCGCTGGACGCGCACGATATCCCGACGATCGATCTGCTCGTCGTGAACCTGTACCCGTTCGTCGCGACGATCGCCAAGGACGAGTGCACGCTCGCCGATGCAATCGAGAACATCGACATCGGCGGCCCGACCATGCTGCGCTCGGCGGCCAAGAATCATCGCGATGTCACGGTCGTCGTCGATCCGGCCGATTACGAGACGGTGCTCGCGGAAATGCGCGCGAACGGCAATACGGTCGGCTATCAGACGAACTTCCGCCTCGCCACGAAGGTGTTCGCGCATACGGCACAGTACGACGGCGCGATCACGAACTATCTGACGAGCCTCACCGAGGCCTTGCAGCATTCGTCGCGCAACACGTACCCGGACACGCTGAACCTCGCGTTCGAAAAGGTGCAGGATCTGCGCTACGGCGAGAACCCGCATCAAAGCGCCGCGTTCTATCGCGATATCGCCATGCCCGCCGGCGCGCTCGCCGGTTATCGTCAGTTGCAGGGCAAAGAGCTGTCGTACAACAACATCGCCGATGCCGACGCGGCATGGGAATGCGTCAAGACGTTCGACGTGCCTGCCTGCGTCATCGTCAAGCACGCGAATCCTTGCGGCGTAGCCGTAGCGGGCAATTCCGCCGAAGCCTACGCGAAAGCATTCCAAACCGATCCGACCTCGGCCTTCGGCGGCATCATCGCGTTCAACCGCGAAGTGGACGAAGCGGCGGCTCAGGCCGTGACGAAGCAATTCGTCGAGGTGCTGATCGCCCCGTCGCTGACCGATGGCGCGAAGCAAGTGCTCGCGGCCAAGCAAAACGTGCGCGTGCTGGAAATCGCGTTGGGCGCGGGTCAGAACGCGTTCGACTTCAAGCGCGTCGGCGGCGGTTTGCTGGTTCAATCGCCCGATGCGAAGAATGTGCTGCCGCGCGATCTGCGCGTCGTGACGAAACGGTATCCGACGCCCCAGGAAATGGACGATCTGATGTTCGCGTGGCGCGTGGCCAAGTTCGTGAAGTCGAATGCGATCGTGTTCTGCGGCAAGGGAATGACGCTCGGCGTCGGCGCGGGCCAAATGAGCCGTGTCGATTCCGCGCGCATCGCCAGCATCAAGGCGCAAAACGCGGGCCTTTCGCTGCAAGGCTCGACCGTGGCGTCCGATGCATTCTTCCCGTTCCGCGACGGCCTCGACGTGGTGGTCGCGGCCGGCGCAACTTGCGTGATTCAACCGGGCGGCTCGATGCGCGACGACGAAGTGATCGCGGCGGCGGACGAGCACAACATCGCGATGGTCGTCACGGGCGTACGGCATTTCCGTCATTGAACGGTCACTGAACGTTCATCGAAACCGACGCTTGGCGACTTACGTCGCCGCATGGGAACCCGGCTCCGGCCGGGTTTTTTTGTTGCTGGCCCCGCAGCATCGGGCAGTTGCCCCTTAGTGGCTTAGTGGCCTACGCCCGACCGCGCGAGCAAGGGCAGGCGTGGGCGCATCTTCCGGCGCAGGTGCCTGCTGATTGACGGTGGTGGTCATAGCCGCTGGGGTGTCGGGGCCCGCTTCCGTCGAACGGCCTTTTACTCCTACAGCGG
>NZ_JBQCIV010000139.1:0-41706 GCF_051953405.1 Trinickia sp.
CCCTCTCATGAGTCGCACGAGAACATCAAACCCGGCGACAAACTGCTATCGGAGATCTAGACGATCATCGTGGCCGACGCCGTGATGAGTTTGGACAATGTGATCGCGATCGCGGGGGCCGCGGAAACGGCCGACCCGGACCATCGCATCGCGCTCGTCGTATTCGGCCTCGTGGTGAGCATTCCGTTGATCGTCTGGGGCAGCACGCTCGTGCTGCGCTTGCTCGACCGCTTTCCTGTCATCGTCACGCTCGGCGCGGCGCTGCTCGGCTGGATCGCGGGCGGGCTCATCATCAACGATCCGGCGGGCGACCGCTGGCCGTTGCTCGATACGCCGACAGCCGAGTACGGCGCGCACATTGCCGGCGCGCTGCTCGTCGTGCTCGTCGGGTATTGGCTCAAGCGCCGCCTGCACCGACGCGAGGCGGCCGGGGCCTCGGAATCGCATCGCACGCACTGACGGGGGCCGCCTTGCATCGTCGGTGCGAGGCTCGGCGCAATGGTGGGCGCTAAGGTGGGCGCAATCTGAAGTGAGACCCGAGGTGCGATCTGCCGCCTTGGCGCCATTGGCCATTTGGCCGACTGCTTGGGCTAAACGGTAGTCGATACGCTGCGAACGTGGTGTCCGCCCGTGCGTGGGTGGGCCGTCGTTCGAGGAGCGTATCTGCCGATGTCCACCGTCTTCGTTTCGTTTGCTCGTCGTCTGCTGTTCGCCGCCTTGCGGGAAAGAGCGTCTCGCCGCGCTCGGCACGGCTTTACCCTGATCGAGTTGATGATCGTGCTTGCGATCGTCGGGATCGTGGCCGCCTACGCGGTGCCCGCTTATCAGGACTATCTCGCCCGCAGCCGCGTGGGGGAGGGGCTCTCGCTGGCGTCGGGCGCGCGTCTTGCGGTAGCCGAGAACGCCGCGGCGGGCAGCCCGTTCGGCAGCGGCTACGTTTCGCCGCCCGGCACGCGCAACGTCGACGCGATCGCCGTGGACGACGCCACCGGCGAAATCTCGATCCGTTACACGGCGCGCGTGGCCCCGGCCGGCAGCGATACGCTGGTGCTGGTGCCGTCGTCGCCCGACGAGTCCGATCCGCCCACTTCGCGCGTGCCGTTGGAATCCGGCTTCGTCCACGGGGGCGCGCTGGCGTGGGAGTGCTTCGCTTCGGGCAAACAAGCGTCGTCGCTGCCCGCGCCGGGGGGCGGGCCGATGCCGAACGCGATGGCCACGTTACCGGCCAAGCTTGCGCCGCCCGAATGCCGCACTTAGAGATAAAAGGGCCGATGGCTGCGGACACTGAAAGGAAATTTTTGTATAGTGCGCCGGTTGCTTGCGGCCCCTATCCTCATGACTTCTCCATTTGCCCGTTATTTGTCGTTTGCGTCCCTGGCCTTCGCGGCGCTGCTGCCTTACGCCGTCACGAACCATACGTACCCGATTCCCACGTTCTACGCCGAGTTCTCGGCGCTCTCGCTCTACTTGCTGGTGGGCGCGTCGGTGTTGCTCATGGTGATATCGGAACGCTCGCGCGTGCAATTCGCGATGCCCGCCGTCGCGCTCGTGCCGCTGGCCTTCGGCGCGTTGCTCGTGGTGCAGACCTTCGTGCTGCCGCTCGCGCAACCGTCGATGGCCTGGCTCGGCGCCGGTTTTCTGTTGGCGGGCTTCATGGCGACGCAAGCGGGCTATGGCTTCGCGCGCGCGGGGGTGGCCGAAACGGCGCTGCGTTGGATGGCGGGCGCATTGATCGTCGGCGGCTTGTTCGCCGTGTTCTGCCAGGTCGTGCAGCTGTTGCACCTCGAAGCGAAGGTGTCGCCTTTCGTCGTGGCTTACAACGTCACGACCGAACGGCGCCCGTTCGGCAACATGGCGCAAGCGAACCATCTCGCCACGGTGATTGCGTTTGCGCTCGCGGCGGCCATGTACCTCGTGCAGACGCGCCGGATCAATGTGCTCGTCTGGGCCGTCGTGTCTTCGATCTGCGTGCTGGGGCAGGCGTTGACGGTATCGCGCGGGCCGTGGCTGCAGACCGCCGTCGTCGTAGTCGCGGGGTTCTGGATGGCACTCGTGGTGCCGAGCGGCAACGGTTTCTCGCGTCGGCGCACGCGGCAATGGCTCATGCCGGTGCTGCTCGTCGTGCTGTTTATCGCCGTGAATCTGGCTGTGCGCTGGGCGAACGGGCGGTTTCAGCTCGGCTTGGATGTCTCGGCCGCGCACCGCTTCCAAGACAAAAGTCAGTTCGTGCTGCGCCTTGCCATGTGGAAGTACGGCTGGACGATGTTCAAAGGCCACCCTTTGCTCGGTGTGGGCTGGGGCGAGTTTCCGCGTTTCGAGTTCGAACTCGTGAGACAGCTCGGCGACGTCGAAATCGCCAACAATTCGCACGATATCGTGATCGATTTGCTGGCGAAGACGGGCATCGTGGGCCTTGGCATCGTGCTCATCGGCCTGTTGGCGTGGTTGTGGCGCGTCTTGCGTGCGCGGCACACGGCGGAACGCGTATTCGGTCTCGGGCTGATCGGCGTGCTGCTCATGCACGCGTTGGTCGAATATCCGCAGCAATACATGTTCTTTTTGCTGCCGGCGATGTTCGTCTTCGGGATCTTGGAGACGAAGCCGCTGTCCTTCGTGCCGGGGCGGTTCGCGCTCGGGCTGCAGTTGGCGGTCGTCTTGGGTGGGTTTGCCGCGCTGGTGCCGATCTATCGCGATTACGCGCGCGCCGAGGTGCTGTATTACGGCGCGCATCCTGCTGAGGAATACCGGGCCGCGCCGTCGGTGTTATTCGGGGCGTGGGGCGAATACGGGTTGGCGACGCTGCTGCCGATCGATAGCAACGATTTGCAGACGAAGATCGATATGCATGCGAAGGCGCTCGCGCTGTTGCCTGGCGAGACGGTGCTGCGCCGCTATGCGGCGTTACTCGCGCTCGATGGTAAGCAGGATCAGGCGCTCGATACGGTCGAGCGGCTGAAGATCTTTGCGCTCGTGCTGCACGATTGGCCGGCGCAGTTGTCGGCGCTATACGGCCTGTGCGGCGATCAGCCGAAGCTGGCGCCGTTTAAAGCGGAGTTGGTCAAGCGGTATGGGCCGGCGCCGAAGGCGTCTACCGACGATGGGGATGACAGCAGCGATTGAGCGAACGCGCGAAGGGGCTGTGGCTGCGAACTTGGTCAAGGCCACGAACGTTAGGTGTTGCGACGCCGTTGAGGCCGGGACTCGATACCGTTCGCCGCCAGTAGCTTTCGAAGCCGATGGTTCTCGGCGAACAGCCCCACGATCACGGCGGTCGTGATGATCGGCCCGGACCATTGCCCGGTGTAGTGGTAGAACGCCCACGCGCCGAATGCGCAGGGGATCGCGGTGAGGACTAGCGCGATGCGGTCGAGGATCCAATTCATGCGAATGCCGTGTTCGTTGAGGGAAGAAAATGGGGCAATTCCAACAAGGCTTAACCCCCCGCCACCCAATCCCCCGACTTCCCCCCATGCTTCTCCCGCACGCCCACATCGGTGATCACCATCCCCCGATCCACCGCTTTGCACATGTCGTACACGGTCAAGAGCCCGACCTGCACGGCCGTGAGCGCTTCCATTTCCACCCCGGTACGTCCGAGCGTTTCGACTTGAGCGGTGCAATGCACGCCGGGTAGCGCCTCGTCGATGGCAAACTCGATGGCCACGCGCGTCAACGCCAGCGGATGGCACAGCGGAATCAAATCGGCCGTGCGCTTCGCACCCTGAATCGCGGCGATGCGTGCGACGCCGAGCACGTCGCCCTTCTTGGCATGACCGTCGCGAATCAGCGCCAGCGTGTCGGGCTTCATTCGAATCGAGCCGCGCGCGATGGCGATCCGCTTCGTTTCGTCCTTGCCGCCGACATCGACCATATGCGCTTGGCCGGCCGCGTCGAAATGGGTTAATTCAGGCATGTCGTGCTCCTTCGAGGGGCACCTATCTTAGCAGCCGCTGGCGGCCTGCCCGTCGCACCCAGCTCAAGGGGCCAGCGTTTGCGCGGGGCTGGCGACGAAGCCGAAGCGCGCGGGTACGTCGGCACGACGCACGGTCTCGATCGCCAGCGCGTTGCCGGCACGCCAGTCGAATGTGCCGGCAAGGCCCGGCTCGTCGATCGCCGCCAACTGCGCGAACAGATCGAGGTCGTGATCGTGCAGGACAGCCACGCGGCCATGGCCCGATTCATCGACGAAGAGCACGCCGCCTTCGTCATCGACGAGCACGGCGGTCGGCTCGAACGAACCGCCCGTTTGATCGTTGAGCGTGGGCATGCCGGGCGAGGGCAGGGCCAGCCGCACGACCCAAGGCGTATAGGCCAATTCGACATACACCCGCTGCGGCCCATTCTGAAAGAACCAGCAACCGCGATCGTCGCACTCGTAATTGCGCTCGATGAACCCGATCAGCGCGGCATGCCGGATCGGCGTACCGAGATCGCCGCGCGCCTGCGCCGCCTCGTCGCGCATGCGCCATTGGCCGCGCCGGTCGAGCAGCAGCCAGCCCGTGCAATGCGGGACGCTGGGCCACTTGGCGAGCGCGGCTTTGACGATGTCATCCATGGGTCGCAAACGGCTCCAAAAAATTGAACACGCGCCGCGGCAGCCAATCGATCCGTCCCGGAAAAGGACCGGTCATGAAACCCACGTGTCCGCCCGCCTCGGGTTGATCGAGTTCGATCGCGGGCGACACTTCCGCGCGGGTGGGCAGCGCAGCACTCGGCAAAAACGGATCGTTGCGCGCGTTCAGCACGAGCGTCGGCACCACCACGTCCGGCAATAGCGGGCGCGTGGTCGCGCGGGTCCAGTAGTCTTCGGTATCGCGGAATCCGTGCAGCGGTGCCGTCACGATATTGTCGTATTCGTACATCGTCCGGCAAGCGAGCATGGCCTCGCGATCGAACAGCCCCGGGTATTGCTCGAGCTTGCTCAGCGCTTTGCGCTTAAGCGTCTTCAAAAAACTCATCGTATAGACGAGGGCGAACCCCTGCGAAAGCGCGCGGCCGCCGGCGTGCACGTCCAGCGGCGTGGAAATGGCGGCGGCCGCCGCGACGAACGTCGCATCCGAGCCGCGCTCGCCGAGCCAGCGCAGCAGCACATTGCCGCCCAGCGAGACGCCGGCCACGACGAGCGGCCCGCCATGCGCCTCGTGCAGGCGGCGCAAGACCCAATCCACCTCGGCGCTGTCCGCCAGATGGTAAAACCGGGGCGCGAGATTGAGCGGGCCGCTGCAACTGCGAAAATGCGGCACGACGCCGTGCCAGCCGAGCGCCCGAGCCGAGGCCATCAGCACGCGCGCGTAGTGGGAATCGGAGCTGCCTTCCAGCCCGTGAAACAGGACGAACAGGGGCGCATTGGGCGCTGGGGCGGCTTCGCCCGTCTCGTAGGCCAGCCAATCGAGTTCGATGAAATCGCCGTCGGGCGTGTCCCAGCGTTCGCGGCGGTAATCGACCGCGGGGCGGCGCGCGAACAGGGCCGGCACGATCGTCTGGGCATGGCTCGTGGGAAGCCATCGAGGCGGGTCGTAGATCAGTTGAACTAGCCTTTCGGTGGCCGCGGCTCCCGCAGCCGGCGACGAAACCGGTTTGTCATGTGTGGTGCTCATGACCGTCCCCAAATCCTTTAACCGCCGCGACCGGCTGTCCGTTGCCGGTCGGTCAGTGCAATGCGCCTTGTCCGTGTCGAATTTTGGCGGCGAACTCGGTGGCCGTTTGATCCGGCATCGGGCTCGCATGAATGTGTGCGATTCGCCATTCGCCGCGCTCGTGAACCATGACGTACGTGGCATAAACCATCCGCGGCGGCGCCAAAGGCTCCTGCGACCGATGCGCTTCCGCGACCGTGTAGACGACCGTGCCGAGACTGTCGTACACGCGCACGTCGAGCGGCTCGATCGCCGCCGGCAGCGTACGCGCATCGGCCAGCGCGACCAGCCCCGCGCGAATTTGATCCACGCCGTGCCAGTGCGCTCCGCCCGCATTGACGTAGCTCGCGAACTCTTCGTCGATCCAAAGGGCCATCAGCGCATCGATGCTGCCGTCGGCGACGGCCTGATAGAAGGCGTTCAGCGTATCGGTTGCGGCTTCGAACAAGCGGGCAAAACGTGGCATGGCTCTTTGGGCTCGTAGGTTCGCGCAAAAACGCGCCGTCAGGCTAACTGCTCGCGCCGCGCGGCGATCCGTGCGGCGGGCTCGGCAATACGGTCGTTCAGGCTCGGCGTGCGGCGCCCACGAATCAATGAACGCATAAAGGCGCGCGCGCTTCCGTGCGTCAGCGCTCGCCGAGCAACATGGCACGCAAATCGGCGAACACTTGCTCGGGCGACAGCTCGCGCAAGCAGCGCAAATGGCCCAGCGGACACTCGCGGGCAAAACAAGGGCTGCACTCGAGATGCAGCCATTGTACCTTCGCGAAGTCGGACAAAGGCGGCGTGTGGCGCGGATCGCTCGAGCCGTAGATGGCAACCAGCGGGCGGCGTAGCGCCGCCGCCACATGCATGAGGCCGGAATCGTTGCTGACGACAGCACCGGCCCGCGCGATCAGGGCGCAAGCTTCGCCCAGCGAAGTCTGGCCGCACAAATTGCGTACGTTCGGCGCTTCGCTTGCGATCGCCTGTGCGAGCGGCGCGTCCTTGTTCGAGCCTAGCGCGACGATTTGCGTGTACGGAAACGACTGGCCGACCATCCGTGCAAGCGCGGCGAAATGCTCGGTGGGCCAGCGTTTGGCAGTACCGTATTCGGCGCCCGGGCAAAACACGAGCAGCGGCACCCGCGTGTCGAGATGAAAGCGTGCCGAGACGCGCGCCGATTCGTTCGGATCGGCTTCGAGGTGGGGCATGCGCAGGCGTGCTTCGAGATCGGGCACGTCCGCACTGGGCGCAAAGGCGAGCGCGGCGTAGTGCGGCGCCATGGGCGGCCGTTCGCGCTTGTTCGGATTCGGATGGCGCACGTTGAGCAAGCCGACCCGGCCCTCGCCCGTATAGCCGATGCGCAGCCGAATGCCCGCGAGCCACGGAATCAGGGCGGACTTCAGCGAATTGGGCAGAATATAGGCGGCGTCGTAGCCGTACTCGCGCAGATCGCCGGCGAGCTGCCAGCGCCGCACGAGCTGCAGTTTGCCGTGCGCGAGATCGGTCGCATGCACTTCGTCGATCTCGGGCATCCGTTCGAGCACGGGGGCGACCCAAGTCGGGGCGAGCGCGTCGATCGCGATGCGCGGATGGAGTTGCTTGAGCAGCGCGAACAGCGGCTGCGCCATCAATGCGTCACCGATCCAATTCGGTGCGATAACCAACGCGCGACGCATCAGTGTGGGTATCCGAGAAATAGACGAATGCGGCGCATCCAATGCGCCGCATTCGGTCGTGGTGCGAGAGGTGCCGCCCTAATCGAGCGCGCCCGGCTGCGGGTTTCCGGCCGCAAGCGCCGGCCCTGCCGCGCACGCCCGCTTGCGCATGCCGCCGCGGCGAAGCCGATACGGCGCGCAAGCGACCGTAGGGCGAATCAGTGGTGCTTGACGATTTCGCCGTCGCGCAGCTTATAACGCGTGCCGCAGTACGGGCAGCGCGCTTCGCCGTGCGTCACGTCGATGAAGACGCGCGGATGCGCGCTCCAGCGCGGCATCGACGGGTTCGGGCAGTAAGCGGGCAAATCTTTGGCCGACAGTTCGACCAGCGGCATTTCCTTCGTTTCGCTCATGAGACGGGTTCTCGTTATTGGCGGTATGGCGTGCGGCGTTCGGTGCTTCGGGTCAGATCTTCGTGAGCCAGTGCGGATACTTCGCGTTCTTGCCCGCGATGACGTCGAAGAACGCCGATTGGAGTTTTTCCGTGATGGGGCCGCGCGTGCCGGCGCCGATCGTGCGGTTGTCGAGTTCGCGGATCGGGGTGACTTCGGCGGCGGTACCGGTGAAGAAGGCTTCGTCGGCCGTGTAGACCTCGTCGCGCGTGATCCGTTTTTCGATGACTTCGATGCCGGCGTCGCGCGCGAGCGTGATGACCGTGTCGCGCGTGATGCCGTCGAGGCAAGAGGCCAGGTCGGGCGTGTAGAGCTTGCCGTTGTTGACGAGGAAGAAGTTCTCGCCCGAGCCTTCCGACACGTAGCCGTCGACGTCGAGCAGCAGCGCCTCGTCATAGCCGTCTGCCGTGGCTTCCTGGTTCGCGAGGATCGAGTTCACGTACCAGCCGGACGCCTTGGCCCGCACCATCGAGACGTTGACATGGTGGCGCGTGAACGAGGACGTCTTCACGCGAATCCCCTTCGTCATGCCTTCTTCGCCCAGATAGGCGCCCCACGGCCAAGCCGCGATCGCTACGTGGATCGTATTGCCGCGCGCCGAGACGCCGAGCTTTTCCGAGCCGACCCAGATGATCGGGCGCAGATACGCCGTTTCGAGCTTGTTTTCGCGCACGACTTCGCATTGCGCGGCGGCCAGCGTTTCGTGGTCGAACGGCACATTCATCTGGAAGATCTTGGCCGAATTGAGCAACCGCTTCGTGTGCTCTTTCAGGCGGAAGATCGCGCTTGCGCCGTCGACCGTCTTGTATGCGCGCACGCCTTCGAAGACGCCCATGCCGTAGTGCAGCGTGTGCGTGAGGACGTGGATCTTGGCGTCGCGCCAGTCGATCAGCTTGCCGTCCATCCAGATCTTGCCGTCACGATCGGCCATTGACATAGGTATCTCCTAGCTGTGCGGTGGGCTTTGCCCCAGTGAGTTCGCCATTTTAGCGTCTTTTGCGCCTGTCTCGGCACGCGGTAGCGGCTCGGTGCGCAGTGAGCCCATCCGCCTCTATAATCGGACCCTTCCGTTTCGAATGCGCGGCGGGGCGCACGCAAAGCCCGCCGCCGCCTCGCCCACATGCTTTCTCGCCTCAGCCCCGTCGACCGCGCCGCTTTCATGAGCGGCATGCGCGACTATTCGCCGACGCTCATGGCGATGTTCTCGTGGGGCCTCGTCACCGGCGTGGCGATGAGCAAGTCGATCCTGACCGTGCCGCAGGCGCTCGCCATGTCGCTGCTCGTCTATGCGGGCTCGTCGCAGCTCGCCGTGTTGCCGCTCATGGCGGCCAAGCTGCCGATATGGACCGTGCTGCTCACGGCCGCCATGGTCAATACGCGCTTCGTGATCTTCAGCGCGGGGCTGGCCCCGCATTTCTCGTACTTGTCGTTTTGGCGGCGGCTCACGCTCGGCTATTTCAACGGCGACGTCGTCTATTTGCTGTTTCTGAAGAAGGCGTTCCCGAACGGTTATGTGCCGGGCAAAGAGGCCTATTTCTGGGGGATGGCGCTCGTGAGTTGGGTGTTCTGGCAAGTGTCGTCGATCGCCGGCATCTTGCTCGCGAGCGCCGTGCCCGACAATTGGGGGCTCGATCTGGCCGGCACGCTGGCCCTCGTGCCGCTGATCGTGAGCGCCGTGATCAACCGTTCGATGTTCACGGCCGTCGCGGTGGCCGGCATCGTGGCGCTGATCGCGATCGATCTGCCTTACCGCCTTGCGCTGCCGCTCGCCGTGTTCGCCGCCATCGCGGCGGGGAGCATCGGGCAGGTCCTCGTCGAGCGTGCCGATCTGCGCCGCATCCGGGCCGCGCAGCCGCCCGCGTCCGCGGCCGAGCGGGCGGGTCTCGGCGAAAAGAAGGAGCCCTGAACGATGTCGGCGACGCAAATCTGGCTCGCGATCGTCGGCATGACGCTCGTCACGGCCGCGACCCGCGCTTTCTTTCTGCTGGGCGGCAAGCGCGCCGTGCTGCCCGAGCGCGTGCAGCGCGCGCTGCGCTACGCGCCGGCCGCGGCGTTGATCGCCGTGGTGCTGCCCGACGTGCTGCAGACCCCACGCGGCATCTCGTTCGCGCTGTCGAATCATGCGTTTTACGGCACGTTGGCGGGACTAGCCTGGTTTCTCTGGCGCCGCAGCATGGTGGGCACCATCGTCATCGGGATGCTCGCGTACACGGTGCTGCGCCTGTGGGCGTGATCGGAACGCCTGGCCCGGCCGGCGGGGCCGTCGGCGCAGCCGGGCCGCTTCTTGACGCGGCGCACGCGCTCGGCGATACGCCGCGCCAATACACCGAATTACGACATACGTTCGCCGAATACGCGACATTCGTCGCCGGATCGGCTTGGTCGGCGGGACGATCGGCTAAAATGCTCGACTGCCGCTCTCGCCGCGAGCCGGGTTCGCCCGCCGCGTGCGGGCGCGCACTCGCCCGCCAATCAACCTGCATGCGTACATTCCCATGAGCCAAGTACTGCGTCTGTCCGATCTGATCGCAAAGGGCTTGCTGTCCGGCAAGCGTGTCTTCATCCGCGCCGATCTCAACGTGCCGCAGGACGAGCAAGGCAACATCACCGAAGACACGCGCGTGCGCGCGTCCGTGCCTGCCATCGAGGCGGCGCTCGCGGCCGGCGCAGCCGTGATGGTGACGTCGCACCTCGGGCGTCCGACCGAGGGCGAATTCAAGCCCGAAGATTCGCTCGCGCCTGTCGCCAAGCGCCTGGCCGAACTGCTCGGCCGCGAAGTGCCGCTCGTCGCCAATTGGGTCGAGAACGGCGTCAACGTCGCGCCAGGGCAGGTCGTCCTGCTCGAAAACTGCCGCGTCAACAAGGGCGAGAAGAAGAACAGCGACGAACTCGCGCAAAAGATGGCGCAGCTGTGCGACATCTACGTGAACGACGCGTTCGGCACGGCGCATCGCGCCGAGGCAACCACACACGGGATCGCCAAGTACGCGAAGGTGGCGTGCGCCGGCCCGCTGCTCGCCGCCGAACTCGACGCGCTCGGCAAGGCGCTCGGCAATCCGAAGCGCCCCCTCGTGGCGATCGTCGCCGACTCGAAGGTGTCCACGAAGCTCACGATCTTGAAGTCGCTCGCCGAAAAGGTCGATCAGCTGATCGTCGGGGGCGGCATTGCCAATACGTTCATGCTGGCGGCCGGCCTGAAGATCGGCAAGTCGCTCGCCGAAGCCGACCTCGTGAACGAGGCCAAGGCGATCATCGACGGCGCCCGCGCGCGCGGCGCGTCCGTGCCGATCCCGACCGATGTCGTGGTGGCCAAGGAGTTTTCGGCGACGGCGGCGGCCGTGATCAAGCATGTCGCCGACATCGAAGCCGACGACATGATCCTCGATATCGGCCCGCAAACGGCGAAAGCGCTCGCCACGCAGCTTTCGAGCGCCGGCACGATCGTCTGGAACGGCCCGGTCGGTGTGTTCGAGTTCGATCAGTTCGGCAACGGCACCAAGACGCTGGCCGAAGCGATCGCGAAGTCGTCGGCGTTCTCGATCGCGGGCGGCGGCGATACGCTCGCGGCGATCGCCAAGTACGGCATTCACGATAAAGTCAGCTACATCTCGACGGGCGGCGGCGCCTTCCTCGAGTTCCTCGAGGGCAAGACGCTGCCCGCTGTCGAAGTGCTCGAGTCGCGGGCTTGATCATGGGCGCGCGCGCTCCGAAGTCGGATAAACGCCCGGCTGCCAAGCCGGCCCGATCGGTGCGCCGCGCACCGGCCGCCAAGCCTGCCGGGGACACCCCCGCCCCACAGACGCAGCGGGCGCAGGCGGCCGCGCAGGTCCATCCCGTCGAACCCGTCGCCGTGCCGCTCGCCGGCACGGCGGCAGTTGTTTCATCGAACGTCCCATCGAACGAAGTCAAAGCGACGCCGGCTCGAACCGGCGCGCAACCCAGCCCCAACGCGAGCGCTTTGCCCCAGGCGCCCGACGCATCATCTCGCAGCCCGTTTACCAGCGACACCACTCAGACGAGGAGATACATGCATCGCGCCACCAAGATTGTCGCCACGATCGGACCGGCATCGAGTTCGCCCGAAGTTCTTTTGCAGATGATGCAGGCGGGCCTCGACGTGGTACGCCTGAATTTTTCGCACGGTACGGCCGACGATCACCGCCAGCGCGCCGAGCACGTGCGCGAGGCGGCGCGCCAAACGGGGCGAGCGGTCGCCATCATGGCCGATTTGCAGGGGCCCAAGATTCGGGTCGGCAAGTTCGAGCAGGGTAAGACGTTCCTCGAGCCGGGCGAGCCGTTCATCCTCGATGCGAACTGCGCGCTCGGCAACGACGAGCGTGTCGGTCTCGACTACCGCGATTTGCCGCGCGATCTGAAGCCGGGCGACGTGCTGCTGCTCAACGACGGCCTGATCGTGCTGACGGTGTCGCGCGTCGTCGGCGAGGAAATCCATACGATTGTCAAGGTCGGCGGCGAGCTGTCGAACAACAAGGGCATCAACCGCCAGGGCGGCGGCTTGACCGCGCCCGCGTTGACGGCCAAGGACATGGAAGATATCCGCACGGCGATGGCGATCGGTGTCGATTACATCGCCGTGTCGTTCCCCAAGAACGCGACCGACATGGAGATGGCGCGCCAGCTCGCGAACATCGCCGGCATGCCGTACGGCATCAAGCCGAAGATGATCGCGAAGATCGAGCGTGCGGAGGCGATCCCGGCGCTGCAAGGCATCCTCGATGCCTCCGACGGCATTATGGTTGCACGCGGCGATTTGGCCGTCGAAGTCGGCAACGCGGCCGTGCCGGCGCTGCAAAAGCGGATGATCCGCATGGCGCGCGAGTCGAACAAGCTCGTCATCACGGCCACGCAGATGATGGAATCGATGATCCACGCCCCGGTGCCGACGCGTGCCGAGGTATCGGACGTCGCCAACGCCGTGCTCGACGGCACCGATGCCGTCATGCTGTCGGCCGAAACGGCCGCGGGCAAGTACCCGGTGCAGACGATCGAGGCAATGGCCGCGATTTGCATCGAAGCGGAAAAATCGGAGCACGTCGAACTCGATAAGGATTTTCTCGACCGTACGTTCACCCGTATCGATCAGTCGATCGCCATGGGCGCGCTGTTCACGGCCTACCACCTCGGTGCGAAAGCGATCGTGGCGTTGACCGAATCGGGCGCGACGGCGCTGTGGCTTTCGCGCCACTGGTCGCACGTGCCGATCTTCGCGCTGACCTCGCGCGTGACGAGCGAGCGCGCGATGGCGCTGTTTCGCAACGTCACGCCGCTGTCGGTGGAGCCGAACAGCGACCGCGACCAGGCGTTGAAGCAGGCCGTCGAAGTGGTCGTGTCGAAGGGGTTCGCGTCCCGCGGCGATATGGTCGTCTTGACGGTCGGCGAGCCGATGGGTCAAGCGGGCGGCACCAATACGCTGAAGATCGTGCGCGTCGGCGATCCGTACTGATCGGCTGCGGGTAGGGTGAAGGCGGCGCGCCGGCTATCCGCTTGGCGCGCCGCGAACGAGCGCGAGTGTCCTCATCGGGCGAAAGCACGCGAAAGCACGCAAAAGCGGGCGAAAGCCGCTCGCCGGCGCATTTTGCGCCCCTCTTGGCGCTTGCCGCCGGGGTATGACGGCCCCGAAGTTCGGGAGCAGCCGTAGCTTCGCGATAAAATCGCGCATTCGCACATAAAAAGTGCCGACCGAGCACCAGATTTCAATCCTAGGAGTACAAGCATGCCTCTCGTATCAATGCGTCAACTGCTGGACCATGCGGCCGAGCATGGCTATGGCTTGCCCGCGTTCAACGTGAACAACCTCGAGCAAGTGCAAGCGATCATGGCGGCGGCGGATCAGGTCGGCGCGCCCGTCATCATGCAAGCGTCGGCCGGCGCCCGCAAATACGCGGGCGAGCCGTTCCTGCGCCACTTGATCGAAGCGGCGATCGAGTCGTATCCGCATATCCCGGTCGTGATGCACCAAGATCACGGGCAATCGCCGGCGGTGTGCATGGCCGCGATGCGCAGCGGCTTCACGAGCGTCATGATGGACGGCTCGCTGCAAGCGGACGGCAAGACGGTTGCGTCGTACGAATACAATGTCGACGTGTCGCGCAAGGTCGTCGAGATGGCGCATTCGATCGGTGTGACGGTCGAAGCCGAGCTGGGCGTGCTGGGTTCGCTCGAGACGATGATGGGCGACAAGGAAGACGGTCACGGCGCGGAAGGCACGATGACGCGCGAGCAGTTGCTGACCGACGTCGAGCAGGCCGCCGATTTCGTGAAGCAGACGCAGTGCGACGCCTTGGCGATTGCGATCGGCACCTCGCATGGCGCCTATAAGTTCACGAAAAAGCCCACGGGCGACATCCTCGCGATCGATCGCATCAAGGAAATTCACGCGCGGATCCCGAATACGCACCTCGTGATGCACGGTTCCTCGTCGGTGCCGCAGGATCTGCTGGCCGAAATCCGCGAATTCGGCGGCGACATGAAGGAAACGTACGGCGTGCCCGTCGAGGAAATTCAGGAAGGGATCAAGCACGGCGTGCGCAAGGTGAACATCGATACCGATCTGCGCCTGGCGATCACGGGTGCGATCCGCCGTTACTTGTTCGAGAACCCGAGCAAGTTCGATCCGCGCGACTACCTGAAGCCTGCGCGCGAAGCGGCCAAGAAGATCTGCGTCGACCGCTACCTCGCGTTCGGCTGCGAAGGCCAAGCCGGTAAGATCAAGCCGATCTCGCTCGATAAGATGGCCGAGAAGTATAAGGCGGGCGAGCTGGCGCAAGTCGTTCGCTGATCCGCCGCACGCAAGGGCCGCGCTTCACGGCGCGGCCGTTCGTGAATCGATCGCCGTTCCGATCAAACGATGGGAACGGCGTTTGCCTTTTGTCGTTTTGCGGTTTTTGTTGCTGTTTTGTAGTCTTTTGTTGTCCAGGCGGCCGAGTGCGGATTGCTTCGATGTGCCTGGTGTTTCATTCGTTCATCACTTTTGACTGACGGCTCACGACGATGTCTACCCTCTACGAATCTTCGCTCCGCTCGCTGCCGCTGCTCGGCCGCGGCAAGGTCCGCGACAACTACGCCGTCGGCAACGATAAGTTGCTGATCGTCACGACCGATCGTCTGTCGGCGTTCGACGTCGTCATGGGCGAGCCGATTCCGAATAAAGGCCGCGTGCTGAACCAGATGGCGAACTTCTGGTTCGATCGTCTGCAACACATCGTGCCGAACCACCTGACGGGCGTCGAGCCCGAGACCGTCGTCGCGGCGGACGAAGTGGAGCAGGTCAAGGGGCGTGCCGTCGTCGTCAAGCGGCTCGAGCCCATCCTCGTCGAAGCCGTCGTGCGCGGCTACCTCGCCGGCAGCGGTTGGAAGGATTATCAAGCCACGGGCGCCGTCTGCGGCGTCGCGCTGCCGCCGGGGCTCGCCAACGCGCAGAAGCTGCCCGAGCCGATCTTCACGCCGGCCGCGAAGGCCGAGATGGGGCACCACGACGAGAACATCACGTTCGAGGACTGCGAGCGCCGCATCGGGACCGAACTGGCCGCGACGATCCGCGACATCTCGATCAAGCTGTACCAGGAAGCGTCGGAATACGCGGCCACGCGCGGCATCATCATCGCCGATACGAAGTTCGAATTCGGTCTGGACAACCACGGCAAGCTGTTCCTCATGGACGAAGCGCTGACGGCCGATTCGTCGCGTTTCTGGCCGGCGGACGAATACCAAGTGGGCACGAACCCGCCGTCGTTCGATAAGCAATTCGTGCGCGATTGGCTCGAAACGCAAGACTGGGGCAAGACGGCGCCGGCGCCGAAGCTGCCCGAGGACGTGATCGCCAAGACGAGCAGCAAGTACCAAGAGGCGCTCGAGCGGCTCACGGGACAAACGCTGGCCTGATCCGATTCGATTGGAATAGAGCAAGAGGAAGGAAAATCGGATCATGACCGAACAAGTCCAGACCGCGCATACGCATGAGGCGCCCCTGGTGGGCGTGCTGATGGGATCGAGTTCCGATTGGGACGTGATGAAGCACGCCGTGGCGATGCTGCAGGAATTCGGTGTGCCGTACGAGGCGAAGGTCGTCTCGGCGCACCGGATGCCCGACGAGATGTTCGACTATGCCGAAAAGGCGCGCGAGCGCGGCATCCGAGCCATCATCGCGGGCGCCGGCGGCGCGGCGCATCTGCCCGGCATGCTCGCGGCGAAAACGACCGTGCCCGTGCTGGGCGTGCCGGTCGCGAGCAAGTACCTGAAGGGCGTCGATTCGCTGCACTCGATCGTACAGATGCCCAAGGGCGTGCCCGTCGCGACGTTCGCGATCGGCGAGGCCGGCGCGGCGAATGCTGCGCTCTTTGCCGTCGCGATGCTTTCCGGTATGTCGAGCGAGTATGCCGAGCGGTTGGCGGCGTTCCGCGTTCGCCAGAATCAGGCCGCTCACGCGATGGTGCTGCCAGCGCTTTGAGCGCCCGGGGGCCGGCGCGACGGTACGGATCGTACCGATGGCCGGCTCCGTTTCGAGGTCCCGTTTTCGCGACCGTTGCTTCCCGTCCCGCGGTGCTCCCACACGCCGCGGGCGCGACCGACCCACTGAGATGAATCCAGAGAACACCCCCGTTTCACCGATCATGCCCGGCGCTTGGCTCGGGATGGTCGGCGGCGGCCAGCTCGGCCGCATGTTCTGCTTCGCGGCGCAGGCGATGGGCTATCGCGTCGCCGTGCTCGATCCGGACGAATCGAGCCCCGCCGGCAGCGTGGCCGATCGGCACCTGCGCGCCGCCTACGACGACGAAGCGGCGCTGACCGAACTCGCGCGCTTGTGCGCGGCCGTCTCGACGGAATTCGAGAACGTGCCGGCCGCTAGCCTCGATTTTCTTGCGCGCTCGACGTTCGTGAGCCCGGCCGGTCGCTGCGTGGCGATCGCGCAAGACCGCATCGCCGAAAAGCGATTCATCGCCGAAGCGGGCGTGCCCGTCGCGCCGCATGTCGTCATCGAATCGTCGGACGCGTTGGCGGGGATCGACGATGCGCAGCTCGCGCACGTGTTGCCCGGCATCTTGAAGACAGCCCGCCTCGGTTACGACGGGAAGGGCCAAGTGCGCGTCGCGAGTCCCGACGAAGTGCGCGACGCTTACAGCGCGCTCGGCGGTGTGCCGTGCGTGCTGGAAAAGCGCTTGCCGCTCAAGTTCGAGGTATCGGCGCTGGTGGCGCGCGGCACGGGCGGCGCGACGGCGGTTTATCCGCTCGCGCAGAATCTGCATCGCGGCGGCGTGCTGGCGCTGACGGTCGTGCCCGCGCCCGACGCGTCCGTCGCGCTCGCGGAGCAGGCGCAATTGGCGGCGATCAGCATCGCCGACAAGCTCGGTTATGTCGGGGTGCTCTGCGTCGAGTTCTTCGTGCTGGAAGACGGCTCGCTCGTCGCCAACGAAATGGCGCCGCGACCGCACAACTCGGGCCACTACACAGTCGATGCCTGCGCGGCGAGTCAGTTCGAGCAACAGGTGCGCGCGATGACGGGCATGCCGCTCGGCGATACGCGGCAGCACTCGCCGGCCGTCATGCTCAACATTCTCGGCGACGTCTGGTTCCCCAAGGATCCGAAGGGCGTCGCGCGCGCCACGCCCGCGACGCCGCCCTGGCACGAGGTGGCGGCGATGCCGGCCGCTCGTCTGCACCTGTACGGCAAGGAAGAAGCGCGGCCCGGGCGTAAGATGGGCCATGTGAATTTCACGGCCGCGACGCTCGACGAAGCCCGCACGGCCGCTCGCGATTGCGCGCGGCTGCTGCATATCCCGCTCGCCTGACGCGCCCGCCTTTACCGATCGACGATGTCCGACCGTTCGCCTTCCCCCGCCGCATCGGCCCAGCCTTCCGTGTCCGATGCGCAAATCGACGAAGCCGCGGCGCTGCTCGCTGCGGGCGAACTCGTCGCGTTTCCGACCGAGACCGTGTACGGCCTCGGCGGCGATGCGGCCGATCCGGCCGCTGTCGCACGGATCTACGCGGCGAAGGGGCGGCCCGCCAATCACCCCGTCATCGTCCATCTGGCGCCGCACGGCGATCCGCAGTACTGGGTCGAGCACTTGCCGTCGGACGCGCAAAAGCTCATCGACGCGTTTTGGCCCGGCCCTCTCACGCTGATTCTCAAGCGCGCGGCGCGTATTCCGGCCGCCGTCAGCGGCGGGCAGGATTCGGTCGGGCTGCGTTGTCCGTCGCATCCCGTCGCGCAGCGGCTGTTGGATGCATTCAGCGCATGCCGTGCGGGGCACGGCGGCGTGGCCGCGCCATCGGCCAACCGTTTCGGCCATGTGAGTCCGACCACGGCGCAGCATGTGCGCGAGGAATTCGGCGAAGCGATTCACGTGCTGGACGGCGGGGCGTGCGATGTCGGGATCGAATCGACGATCCTCGATTTGTCGCGCGGTTTCCCGGCGCTGTTGCGTCCGGGGCGGGTGACGCCGCGCGAAATCGCCGACGTATTGGGCGTCGCGCCGCGCTTGCCCGACGGCAGCGATGCCACGGCGCCGCGTGCGTCGGGCACGCTGAAGGCGCACTACGCACCGCGCACGCCGCTTGCGCTGTTACCGTTCGAAGCATTGCAGGTGCTGCTTGCCGGCGCGCAAGCGGACGGGGCGCGCGTGGCACTGGTGGCGCGCCCCTCGCGCGCCGGCGCGTGGGCCGATGCGCCGAACGTGCATTTCGTCGCGGCGCCCGAAGATCCTCATAGCTATGCGAGGGAGCTGTACGGCTTGCTGCGTGCGCTCGATCGGGCGCAAGTCGAACGGATCTTCGTCGAAAAGCTGCCCGATACGCTCGAATGGATCGCCGTCAACGATCGGCTTGGCCGGGCCGCCGCGGCGTTCGACGCGCAGGGCTGATAGGGCCGATCCCGGCGCCGAACGAACCGTCGGCGGTGTGATCGCATTGCCCAACCCTGACCTGTCTGGCGCGATATCGATGGTTTGAGGCGCAGGGGCAAACCTACACGGCCGACATCGATCGCCGAAGCATCCAAGGCTTTTGTCCGTATCGGCAGGCACACGAACCAACGCCCAACTCGCGGTGAGTCGGGCGTTTGTTTTTTGGTTGTGCGACGCGGCCGGCCGAGCCGGTCGCGTCGAGCGCAGGGCAGGTCAGTGACCGATCCCGGCCTTGGCGATTTGCGATTCCACGTACTGGGCGAACAGCACGTGCGTGCGGGTGGTCGGGTGGACCAAATCGGCGAATATATACGTCTGGTCCGCATTCGGCGCCGTCAGTGTCTGCGGCGAGCAGAACAGCGACGAGGCGAGGGCCGCGCCGAACTGCGCTGCCGTCTGCCCCGGCAACAGCACGCTCGGGTTCTGTTGCGCGTAAGTCGTGGCGGACGTTTGCATTTGCGTCAAGTTGCAAGCCGTGTTCGTGTTCGACACCGTGAAGCCGTTCGCCTGGGAGGTCGCGATCAATTGATCGAGCCAGGTGAACGCATCGATCGAAATCACCGTCCCGGCAGGCAGATTCGCTGCCTGCAACCCGAGTGCGACGCCCTGATTGAACGCGGACACGATGCCGGAGATCAGTTGCTGAGCCGCCGCGCCGTTCTGCGCGGCCGCCTGTACGCCCAGCGGTGTCTGGCCGATATCGGGCACGTTCACGAACACGACGTGCTTGGCACCCTTGGCGACGATCGTGGCCACTTGCGTGACGAGCGCTTGCGCGGCCGGGCCGAGCGTGGCGCCCACCTCTTTGGCGATCGCATTGGTCGGCGTCATGCCGCCGCCGATATCCGTTTGCACCGCTACCAGCAGCGTGTTGAGGTTCGCGAGAATGTCGTTCGCGCCGCCTTCGACGAGGACGATCTGGTTCGCATTGAAGCTGCCGTTCGCGCTCAGATAGTTCGCCACTTGGGTCGCGATCGGCGTGGTCGTGGCTGCCAAGTTGTTCGGCGCCCAGCCGATACCCTGCGCGTTCGTCACTTCGGCGCCGCCTTGCGCATAGTCTAAGCCGCCGGCCGGCACGAGCGCCTTGCCGAAGCCGCCGACGACAGCCGGCGTGAGCGTGCCGCCGTAATAGTTCGCGACGTTTTGGGTCCAGACTTGGCCCGGGTTCGTCGTGAATCTGCCGCCGCCGAATTGTTGCGCGACGACCGGCGAATAGGTGCCCGCATCGGACAGGCTCGTGCCGAACGACACGATCTGCATCGTCACGCCGCCGGGCGGCGTCGCGCTAGCCGTCGACGTCGTGCTGTTGCTGCCGCCGCCACCGCCGCAGGCCGCTATCAGCGCGCAGGCCGCGGCTGCGATCGAGGTTTGCGCCACGCGCAGCCAAGTGATTTTCTGGGTCTTCTTACCGTGTTCCATCGACTTCATCTCCTCGTATAGGCGGTATGGCCGTGTTGTGATGCATGATGCTGAGTGCTGGCTGCGCGCGTCCCGCGTGGTAGGCGCTCGCCCATTCGGGCGGCCCGAAGAGCGCGCGCAGTTTGTCGGCGAAGCGCGGTGCGTGCAGCGCATCGGCGAACATCGAACGCCACTCGTGAAACGTCGCGCTCAATGGGTTATCGGTGCCAAGCGGCTCGACGATGCCGTAGCGCGGCGGATCGCTCGCGTCCTCGGGCACATAGCTGCCGAAGAGCCGGTCCCAAATAACGAGCACGCCGGCGTAATTGCGATCGATATAGCGTGGGTTCCGTGCGTGATGGCAGCGATGAATGGAAGGCGTATTGAAGACGTATTCGAGCCACCCGAGCTTGTCGATTGCCTGCGTATGGACGAAGAACTGAAACGCCAAATTGATCAGCACGATCGCGACGATCTGTTTGGGCGGAAAGCCGAGCAGCGCGAGCGGCGTCCAGAACGCCCACATGCCGGCGATCGGGTACATGAGGCTCTGGCGGAACGCCGTCGACAAATTCAGGCGCTCGGACGAATGGTGCACGACGTGCGCGGCCCAAAACCAGCGAATGCGGTGGCTGCACCGGTGAAACGCGTAGTACAGCAGGTCTTGTGCCACGAACAGCACCGCGAACGAAAGCCATCCGCCTTGCCAGGTGAACAGGCGCAAATGCGCGTAGACGTAGGCGTACACGGGCACGACCGCGAGCCAGGCGAGCTTATCGGCGCCTTGGTGCATGAGGGCGAGCGCGGCGTTGCAGAGGGTGTCGGGCCAGCTATAGAGCCGCTCGGCGCGGCGCGTGCGCGCGAAGTGCCACGCCTCCCAGCCGATACATGCGAGAAAGACGGGCGCCATGGCGAGCAGAAGCAATTCGGCGTCGAATTGCATGACGTCTTCCTCCTTCGTGTCTCGTCGTTATGGGGCCCCGCGGCGCGCTTCGCCGTGTCGCTGCCGCGCGGGGCAAACGCATCCAGCCGGTCAGCTGCCGGTCGTTGCCCGACAGCGTACACGCTCGTGTCACGCCCGGCGTCATTTGATCCTAGAAGAAGTATTCGATGGTCGGCGTCTTGCGCGCGGCGCCGACCGGGGCGGGAGGGGGAGCGGCGCGCTAGCGCAAACCCCGATAGACCCACTCGAGCAGCGCGTCGTGAGCCGCGCGTGCCTGCTCGGCGCGCGGGGCGTTGATGAGGCTGACGACGACGTAGCTTTGGCCGTTGTCCGCCGCGACGTAGCCGGCGATCGCGCGCACGTCGTTCAACGTGCCCGTTTTGATATGGGCGTTGCCGAGCACCGGCTCGTTGCGCAGCCGGTTGCGCATGGTGCCATCCACCCCGGCGATGGGCAGCGAAGCGACGAATACTTGCGCGACGGGGCTCGCGTTGGCGTTTTGCAGCAGATCGGCGAGCGAGCGTGCGCTCACATGTTCTTCGCGCGACAGGCCCGAGCCGTTCGCCAGCGTGAGACCGGGCATCGCCAGTCCTTGCGTGTGCAAGAAGCGCTCGATGACCTCGGCCGACTTCGCGGGCGTGGCGGGCGGCTTGTCCACCACGGCGCCGATCGTCAGAAACAGATTGCGCGCCATCACGTTGTTGCTGAACTTGTTGATGTCGCGAACGATGTCGCCCAGCACGGGGCCGCGGTGCGTCGCCACGAGCCGCGCGCCGGCGGGGACGGGGCCCTCGTGCGTCGTGCCCTCGAAGGTGCCGCCGGCCGAGCGCCATAGCGCGAGAAAGCCGCCGGCGAAGAACGCGCTGTGATCGAGCACGGCGACGTTGATCGTGCGCGGGCCGCAGCGCACGGGATAGTCGCCGGAGAACAGCGCGTCGACGGTGCCGTTCGCCTCCGGCGTAACGCTCGGCGTGAGCGCCATGTCGACGCCGACGCAAGCGCCGGGGCTCGCGCGCAGCGAGTTGTCGATTTGCAGTTGCGCGAGGGCCGGGAGGACGTCGATGGCGACGTTGCCGTCGGGCGAGGGCGTCAACGTAAACGAGAGCGATTTGAACGCATAGAGCAGCGGATCGGGGCCGACGTTGTAAGGCGCGGTCAGATCGCCGTCGAACGGCGGCAGGTCGCGGGTGGACGGATCGAAGAAGCGCTTGTCGAGCACGAGCGCCCCGTCGATGCCGGTGATGCCCCCTTGCCGGATTTTGTCGACGAGATCGATCAGCTCTTCCGGCACGAGCTTCGGATCGCCCGTGCCCTGAATGTAGAGGTTGCCGTGCAGCACGCCGTTGCGATCGACGTCGCCATCGGCATAGGCGCTCGTGCGCCAGCGGTAGCCCGGCCCGAGGATCGACAGGCCGGCGTAAGTCGTCACGAGCTTCATCGTGGACGCCGGCAGCATCGGGGTATCGGCGTTCAGCGCGACGAGCGGTGTGGGCTCGCCGATACGCTCGACCACGACGCTGATATCCGACATCGGCACGCCCGCGCGCTTGAGCGCGCCCGTGACCGAGACGGGCAACTGCGGCGTGCTGGCCGCGACGCGAGGGTGGCGATGAAACAGCTTGTGCGCGTGGGCCGGTGCGGCGAGGCCGAGTGCGCCGGCTGCCATTAGCGCGCAGGCGGTGCGCAGCAGCGCGGCGCCGCGCCGTTCGCGGCGAGCGCCGGCCGGCGGGGAAGGCCGCAAGGGCGACGAGGGCGACGAGGGCGACACGCAGGAGGCGCGAGAAGCGGAGAAACGTGGCGATGCGGCGACGGCGCGGCGGCGAGGCGAAAGAAGCGAGGCGAGCGTCATGAACAGGGCGATAGTGCGCGAAGACCGATAAGACCGATAAGGCCGGATGACAAGGGCGGGTAAGCGCGTTCGAGCGCGCGAAGCGCTCATTGTAGGGTGCAAGCGAGCGCAGATGCGCGTGAACTGTCGACGCCGGACCCGCTAGAATGCGCTATCTGATCGTTTCGGGTGCGTTGAGCAATGCGAATACTGCTAGTCGAAGACGACCGTATGATCGCCGAAGGCGTGCGCAAGGCGCTGCGCGGGGAAGGGTTTGCGGTGGATTGGGTGCAAGACGGCGAGGCCGCGCTGACCGCGGCGGGCAGCGAGACCTACGATCTGGTGCTGCTCGATCTGGGCTTGCCCAAGCGCGACGGGCTCGACGTGCTGCGTTCGTTGCGCTCGCGAGGTCATGCGCTGCCCGTGCTGATCGTCACGGCACGCGACGCGATCGCCGATCGCGTGAAAGGGCTCGATGCCGGCGCCGACGATTACCTCGTCAAGCCGTTCGACCTCGACGAACTCGGGGCACGCATGCGCGCGCTGATTCGGCGTCAGGCCGGACGCTGCGAATCGGTGATACGCCATGGGCCGTTGACGCTCGATTCGGCCGCGCACCAAGTCACGCTCGACGGGGCGCCCGTGGCGCTGTCCGCTCGCGAGTTCGCCTTGCTCGAGGCGCTGCTGGCAAGGCCCGGCGCCGTGCTCTCCAAGACCCAGCTCGAAGAGAAGATGTACGGATGGGGCGAGGAAATCGGCAGCAACACCGTCGAGGTCTATATTCATGCGTTGCGCAAGAAGCTCGGCGCCGACCTGATCCGCAACGTGCGCGGTTTGGGCTACATGATCGCGAAGGACTAGCGAGCGAGCCGGATCGTCGCGGGCGCTTCTTCCGGCCGTTGCCTTAAGCGCGCCCTCATCAGCCATATCGACCTTACTTGATGCATTGATGCAATCCATTCGCCGTCAACTGCTGTTCTGGCTGATCGGGATCGTTCTTGCGGGGGTGGGCCTTGCCGGTTGGCTCATCTACCGTCAGGCGCTCGCCGAGGCCAACGAACTATTCGACTATCAGCTGCAAGAGATCGCCGCGGCCCTGCCGTCCGAGCCGTTCGCGCAAATTTTCGGGGCGCATAACGATGCCGACGAAGGCATCGTCATCCAAATCTGGAGCCGCACCGGCTCGCTCATGTATTACTCGCATCCGCGCGCGCCCCTGGCCCCGCGGGCGGAACTCGGATTTTCGACGGAGCGCACGGACCGCGGCGATTGGCGCGTGTACGGGGCCATCGTCGGCGATAACGTCGTGCAGCTCGCGCAACCCTTGTCCGTGCGCAATCGTCTCGCCGCGAACGTCGCGCTGCGCACGCTGTGGCCGCTGATCGTCTTGCTGCCGTTTCTGGGCGTGGCGGTGTGGGTCGTGGTGGGGCGCGGGCTCGCCCCGCTCAGGCGCGTCACGCGGGCGCTCGACGCCCGGCGTCCCGAAGCGCTCGATCCGCTGCCCGAAGCGCGTCTGCCGCTCGAAGTGCGGCCGCTCGTGCGCGCCCTCAACGGTCTGCTCACTCGCTTATCGTCCGCGCTCGACACGCAGCGTGCCTTCGTGGCCGATGCCGCGCACGAGTTGCGCACGCCGCTCGCGGCCGTGCAGATCCAATCGCAGCTCGTCGCCCGCGCAGGGGACGCCGAGGCGCGTCGCGAGGCGCTGGCCGATCTGCAAGCCGGCGTCACGCGGGCCACGCGGCTGGCCGAGCAACTGCTCGCGCTCGCGCGGGCGGAACCCGACGCGAGCGCCGTCAAGGAAGCCGTCGACTTGCGCATGTTGCTCGCCGATTGCGTTGCCGCGCACGCGCCCATCGCCCAGCGCGCAGGCATCGATCTCGGTTTCGAGCAGTCGCAGCCGGCTACGGTGACGGCCGACGCCGATTCGCTGCGCGTGATGTTCGGCAATTTGCTCGACAACGCGGTGAAATACACGCCCCCGGGCGGTCGTATCGACGTGACGCTCGCCACCGACGAGGGCAGCGGCCGGCCCTGCGTGCAAATCGCGGACAGCGGTCCCGGCATACCGGCCGAGGAACGCGCGCGCGTGTTCGACCGGTTTTACCGCGACGCGTCGGCGCGCGCGCGCACGGACGTCTCGGGCAGCGGCCTGGGGCTCGCCATCGTCAAGCGCGTTGCGGCCCAGCACGGCGCCGCGATCGAACTCGGCGACGCGCCGCTCGGCGGCTTGCTCGTCACCGTGCGGTTTTAAGGATGGGGCGGCGCCAGGCCGGAATCGCCCGCTGGGACAGCCTGTCGGACGGTTTCACGGTTAAGTCTCCTTTAAGACAGGCCTTTTACTCTGCCTGACATCAAGCAAGGAGGCCCTTTCCTATGAACGCAAGAACGCTTTCTCGCGGTGCCATGGCGATTGCCGTTGCGGCCGCGCTGTCCGTGGGCTATGTCGCCGGTACGCGTCATGCCGATCCCCACATCATTTCGGCCGCGCAAGCCGCCGCCTTGATGCCGGCCGAAGCCGCCGCGAAAACGGGTATCCCCGATTTCTCCGGGCTCGTGGAAACCTACGGGCCGGCGGTCGTCAACATCAGCGCGAAACACGTCGTGAAGCAGACGGCGCGCCGCTCGATGCAGCAACTGCCGGTCGATCCCGACGATCCGTTCTACCAGTTCTTCAAGCGGTTTTACGGCCAGTTCCCCGGTTTCAACGGCGGCGACAACGGCGGTCCCGGCGCGCAAGAGGACGTGCCGAGCGCGAGCCTCGGTTCGGGCTTCATCATCAGCAACGACGGCTATATCCTCACCAACGCACACGTGGTCGACGGCGCGAACGTGGTGACCGTGAAGCTGACGGACAAGCGCGAATTCCGCGCGAAAGTCGTCGGCACCGACAAACAATCCGACGTGGCGGTGCTGAAGATCAGCGCGTCGAACTTGCCGACCGTAAAAATCGGCGATCCGAGCCAGAGCAAGGTCGGCCAGTGGGTCGTCGCCATCGGCTCGCCCTACGGCTTCGACAACACGGTCACCTCGGGCATCATCAGCGCGAAGGGGCGTTCGCTGCCGAACGAGAACTACACGCCGTTCATCCAGACGGACGTACCGGTGAACCCCGGCAACTCCGGCGGGCCGCTCTTTAACCTGCAAGGCCAGGTGATCGGGATCAACTCGATGATCTACTCGCAAACAGGCGGCTTCCAGGGCTTGTCCTTCGCGATTCCGATCGACGAGGCGATTCGCGTGAAGGACGAACTCGTGAAGACGGGGCACGTGAGCCGCGGCCGGCTCGGCGTGGCCGTGCAGGGCGTCAATCAGACGTTGGCCGATTCGTTCGGCTTGCAAAAGCCCGCCGGTGCGCTCGTCAGTTCGGTCGATCCGGGCGGCCCTGCCGCGAAAGCGGGGCTGCAGGCGGGCGACGTGATCTTGGCAGTCAACGGCACGGCCGTGAGCGATTCGACCGACTTGCCCTCGCAGATCGCGAGCATGAAGCCGGGCAGCAAGGCGACGCTCGATGTCTGGCGCGACAAGGCGAAGAAGCAGGTCACGGTCACGCTCGGTTCGCTGTCCGACACCAAGGTGGCCGATAACGGCACGAAGGCGTCGGAGCAAGGGCGGCTCGGTGTCGCGGTCCGTCCGCTCACGCCGCAAGAACGCAGCGGCACCTCGCTTACGCACGGGTTGCTCGTGCAGCAATCGAGCGGGCCGGCCGCTAGCGCGGGCATCCAGGCCGGCGACGTCATCCTGGCCGTCAACGGCCGTCCGGTCACGTCGGTCGAGCAATTGCGCGATGTGATCGCGAAAGCCGGCAACAGCGTGGCGTTGCTGATTCAACGCGATAACGCGCAAATCTTCGTGCCGGTCGATTTGGGCTGACGATTTGGGCTGACGTTTGCACGCATCGGCGCTCGAGCGCCGAGGGGCAGGCCGCATGACCGAACGCGGCCTGCCGGGAACGGTGTGTGCTTGCCTTTTCTCGTAGCGCCAATGTCGCGGGTAGCCAGGTGACGGGCGCGCAACTGGAAGGAGCGATGCAATGAAAACGCGAACCAGCAAGAAGGCGATGCTCGCCGCGGTTGCTGCGGCAACGGCACTCGGCTTTACCGCCGGCGCATGGGCGCAAGCCTCGGGCACGGTCGGCGGCACGACCACCGATATGACGAGTGCCGGCAACGTGAACGGCGGCGGTATGCCGCAAATCCAGCACCAGGGCGAAATCGCCTATGTCTCGGGCGGTGTGGGCACCGACGAATCGAATGCCCTCAAGCGCGCGGAGCACGAATGGCCGCTGGCCATGCGATTTACCGGGCCGGGCTCGGATTACCTGGCCGATGTCCACGTGCGCATCGTCGGTCCGCACGACGCCGACGTCCTAAAGGCGGACTCGCGCGGGCCGTATATGCTCGTGAAGCTGCCGCCGGGCCGCTATACGGTCCATGCGCGCTATAAGGACGACGACCAGACGCGAGCCGTCACCGTGTCGAAAACGCCCGGCGCGCGCGCGGACTTCCACTGGGACACGCAATAGCGCATCCGCCGCACTCATTCGTCTGCGCACTGCACGATAGAGGGCCGGCTGCCCACGCAGTCCGACTTTCGTCGATAATGAAGCCACGGGCGCCCGCTCGTGGCTTTTTTTGTGCGGTGCACACGGGCACCCGGCATACGCCTTGCAAGAGGAAAGCCATGACGAATGCCGATGCCACCCACCGTATCGAGATCGAGCCGAACCCTCACCGGCTGCGCGTCATTCACCGCGGCATCACCATCGCGGATACGCGACGAGGGCTGACGCTGAAGGAAACGGGCTTGCCCGACGTCTTCTACTTCCCACGGGAGGACGTCAACATGACGCGCCTGCATCGATCGGCGAGCGCCTCGCATTGCCCGTACAAGGGCGATGCGGCGTATTTCAATTTGCTCACGGAAGAGGACGGTCCTGTGGTCGATGCCGCGTGGAGCTACGAGTCTCCGCTACCGGGTGCGGATGCCATCAAAGGATGCGTGGCGTTCTACTCGTCGCGTGTCGACCGCATCGATCAAACCTCATAGGCGAGGCAGATCGAGGAAGCCGCCATGGAACTGACCGACGCGCTGCGTGTCCCGCTGCCTCCGTCCGCGGTGTGCGGCGCTTTGCAAGACATTGCCTTGCTGCGCGCCAGTCTCGAGAATTGCGAATCGTTCGGCCGGCTGCCGAGCGGCGAGTACGCGCTCACGCTCACGATTCCGCTGGGCCCTTTGCGCGCCCGCTATGACGTGCGCGCGCATCTGGCGAGCGCCGAGGCGCGGCTTGCGGCCGAGGCCCGAACGCCGGCCGATGCCTTGCACCGAACGCTCAATTTCAAGGCATGCGCGACCGGCGTCGGTTCGTTGCGCGGCCAGATCGATGTCGTGCTCGCCGGCGACGGGGCCGTCGAGGCGGGCGGCGAAGCCGATTCGACGCGGATCGAGTATTCGGTCTGGGCCACGCTGACCGGACCGCTAGCCGAGTTGCCGCCGCGCCAGATCGAAAACGCGCTGCACGAGTTGGCCGACGATTTCTTCGCCGAATTTTGCGCCGTGGTGGAAGCGAAGCACGGCAAGCGGGCCAACCGGGCCGCGGCCGGTCCGCGCCGTCAGCATGTTTTCTTAAGGCCGATCAATCTCGCCGGGCTCGGGCGCAAAACGTGGGAGCACAGCGCAGCGGCGGCCCTCGGCGGCCGCGCCGCGGGCACCCTGGTTTCGCCGCGCGGCGCGCAGGGCCTGCATCGCGCGCCTTCGCCCCAAGCCATGCCGGCGTGGGCTTGGGTGGCCATCGTCGTGCTCGTGGCCGTGCTGCTCTACGCGTTGCGCTGGCTCGCCTGAGCGGACTGCCCGCGCGACCTCCCTTCAAACGCCTCGAAACTCGCGCCGATAGCTCGACGGCGTGGTCTTGAATGCCTCGGCGAAGTGCTGCCGCAATGAGACCGCCGAACCGAAGCCGGCCGTGCCCGCGATCGCATCGACGCTGTCGTCGGTCGTTTCGAGCAATTGCTGTGCGCGCGACAGACGCGCCGACAGCAGCCAGGCGCCGACGGTCGTTCCCGTGGCCTGCTTGAAGCGGCGCGTGAACGTGCGCCGGCTCATCAACGCGCGCTGCGCGAGCGAATCGAGCGAATGCGGCTCGCGCAAGTTCGCCTGCACCCAATCGAGCAGGGCCGACAGCCGCTCGTCGCGTGCCCGAATCCCGATCGGCTGCTCGACGTATTGCGCTTGGCTGCCTTGCCGATGCGGCGGGACGACGAGCCGCCTTGCGACGTAGTTGGCCGCCTGCGCGCCGCAGCGGCGGCGCAGCAGATGCAGGCAGCAATCGAGACTCGCCGCGGTACCGGCAGAGGTCAGCACCTGGCCGTCGTCGATATAGAGCACGGCCGCATCGACGCGCACGGCGCGATAGCGGCGCGCGAACGCCTCCGCCCACGCCCAATGCGTCGTGGCGGGGCGGCCGTCGAGGATCCCGGCCGCGGCCAACACGAACGCCCCCAAGCACAACCCCACTATCTGGGCACCGCGCGCCTGTGCCCCGCGCAACGCATCGATCAACGCATCGCTCGGCGGCTCCAGCGCATTGCGCCAACTCGGCACGATCACGATATCGGCGGCGTGGACCGCATCGAGCCCATGTGGGGCGCCGATCGCGAAGCCGGCCGTCGTTTGCAGCATCCCGGGCGCCTCGGCGCAGACGCGGACGTCGAAGCGCGGCACGCCGCCCGCGCCGTAGTCTTCGCCGAACACGATGCAGGGCACCGACAGATGAAACGGGCTAATGCCGTCGAAGGCGACGACGGCAACGATGGGGGGCTGGACGGGCGAAGGGGCTAGCTGAGCGATGTGGGCTAGGTGCGTCATGACGAGGCTTCGTTTTCTTTTTTCGGAAGTAGGGGACAACGAACGCCGATGGCGGGGGCACGCCGATTGGCCCGATTATATCGATCAATGGCACTTGGGCCGCTGTCGGTGGTAAGCCGGTTTGGGAACAATGTGACCCATGCCCTCGCCGCGTATCGATCCCCGAACACGGCCGAGACGAAACGACGCTCAACCCGTACAACCCATCATTCAACGGAGATTCGCCATGTCCACCACGCCGCGCCGCGCCTTGATCGTCATCGACGTCCAAAACGAATACGTCACCGGCGAGCTGCCGATCGAATATCCGCCCGTGCAGGATTCGCTGGCTAACATCGGCCGCGCGATCGACGCCGCCCATGCCCACGCGATACCGGTGATCGTCGTTCAGCACCTCGAGGCAGCGGGCGCGGCGATGTTCGCACGCGGCTCGCATGGCGCCGCGTTGCATCCGGTCGTGGCGAGCCGGGCCTACGATCGCTTGATCGAGAAGACGCTGCCGAGTTCGTTCGCGGGCACCGATCTGGCCGATTGGCTCGCCGAGCAGGAGATCGATACGCTCTCGGTCGTCGGCTATATGACGCACAACTGCAACGTATCGACCGTGCTCCATGCGTCGCATGCCGGCATGAAGGTGGAATACCTGAACGATGCGACCGGTTCGCTGCCTTATGAAAACGACGCGGGCTATGCGAGCGCCGAAGAGATCCATCGCGCGTTCACCGTCGTCATGCACTCGCGGTTCGCGGCGGTGGTCGGCACCGGCGATTGGATTGCCGCCGTGAACGCAGGCAAGACGCTCGAGCGCGGATCGATCGGCGCGTCGAACAAGAAGGCGCGGGCATGTGCGGCAGCGCTCAGTGCATCGTGAGCAGGCCCACGGTCTCTTCCGATTTCCCGAGTTTGCGAGCTTCGTCGGCGAGATGCGCTTCCTATAATCGCTACTACCGCCATCGAACGCGCAGAGGGTAACCCCATGAGAAAGCGCCATCGCACTCGCACGTGTGTCGTCTTGGCAAGCGCCGTCGCGGCGCTTTCGGGCGCCCGAATGGCGTACGCCGAGGACGCCGCGTCCAATGCCGCCGCGGCGTCCGCGCCGCTGGCGCGACAAATCGATGTCTACGCGGTGTATGGCGACGGCAGCGCCACGAAGGGCGGAGACATGCGATGGCGCGCCTACGAAATCGGTTTCGGCGATGCGCTGACCAACACCCTCTCGGCCTATGTCGTCTACTTGAACGAAGGACACCCGTTCGATCATCACCGCGACGGCTTTGCCGCCTTGGGCGCGTTTCGCTGGCCGATCGGCAATCGCGTGAACGTCGAACTCTCGGCCGGGCCGTATTTCAGCATGGATACGACGCACGTCGGCGATGAGCCGCGCAACGAGAAGCGGTGGGGCGTGCGGGCCTCGGCAGCCGTGCGCTACTACCTGGTGCCGAACGGTTTCTTCTTGAAGTTGCAGTACAACCATGTCCAGATGATCGACGGATTCAATTCCGACATGGTGCTGTTCGGGATCGGTTCGGACTTCGCCGGCAACGCCAAGCCGGCGTTCTCCGACGGTAAGACGCAGGTGAGCGTCTGGGCCGGGACGTCGCAGACGAACCATCCCCAGGTGCCCATCGAGAAAGGCTATATGGTCGAAGTCAAACGGCCATTGGGCAACGCCTGGGCGTATTCGGGGAGCTTGCTCTACGAAGGCAACAATGGGGTGGCCGGCAGAAGAGGCGTCGCGGCGCAGTTCTGGTATGTCGCGCCGATCCTCGCCAAATGGACGGTATCGGCGGGTGTGGGCCCCTACCTCTCGTACGACCGCGACGAGCTTTCGCACAAGACGCGGCTCAATGGCTTGCTCAGTGCGCAAGTGAGCTACCAAGTCACGAACGATTGGGCCGCCAGCCTGCGCTTCAATCGCGTGGCAACCGGCAACGATAAGGACCAGGATCTGTTCATGGTCGGCTTGGCGCGCAATTTTTAGCGTTCGACGTCAGCCCGATCGGCGCGGACATCGAGACGACGCAGGTCTACGCACGGGTGAGCACCCGGGCGCTGAAGGATATCCATTCGGCTACGCATCCGGCGCGGCTTACCGTGCGACACTGAGGCCGGGAGGATGAGCCTCCGGCGACGGTGGCCGACTTGCTGGATGCACTGGACGCCGAGGTGCAGGCCGGAGCGCAGGAATAGGTGAACTTACGGGAGCGGTTAAAATGGCGCCATGCGTGACTGAGCTTAGGGGCCGAAAAATGGGAACGAGCTACGAAAAGGACGTGGTGGCCTGGGCCAACGAACAGGCTGCGTTGTTGCGCGCAGGTCAGTTCTCGGCGCTGGACATCGAGCACATCGCGGAGGAGATCGAGGACGTGGGCAAGAGCGAGCAGCGTGAGCTGGCGAGCCGCATGGCGGTGCTGTTGGCGCACTTGTTAAAGTGGCAATGCCAGCCGGAAAGGCGAGGTGCGAGCTGGCAGACGACACTGCGGATTCAACGAACGGCGATCGGGCGACGGCTGGACAAGACCCCGAGTCTGAAGCCCATGCTTAGCGATAGCGACTGGATTAGCGATATGTGGGGCGATGCCCGTCAGCAGGCAGCCGCCGAGATGCAGATCGGCGTGGCGCTGTTGCCCGAGTCGTGCCCGTGGTCGATGGCGCAGGTGTTGGACGAGGGGTTCCTGCCGGACTGAACGGTGACCTGCCGTATCCGAGCGGCCCTTCGTTGAAAGTGCTCGACCTGGTCGAGCACAAGGGCTTGGAAGCCCTGCTGTAAGTTGCTGCTGTACCGTCTCGGCCCAGTGCGCTTGCGATCGCGCTACCTCCTTAGCCGCTCTTGTGCGGCACTCCCCATCCCTTCTTACTATCCCGCCGGGCCGCTACGATCGGCCCGTCGGCGTTTGCGCGCTAGCGCGCTTTAACTTCCTTCGCTCGCGCCTCGACAGGCCGCAAAAACCGAGCAGTAGTACCTTGGGCGCCGGCCTAATTCACGCGCCGGTCCGACGCAATGCCCGGCTCGTCCGCAACGCATCGATGCACGCGTCGACGAACGCGTCGAGGTGCGACGCGAAATTGTCCGAGGCTGGCAACAGCAGCGTATCTCGCAAAAAGCCGCCGACGACGGCATGCACATACAACGCGCTGCGGCGCGTATCGAGATCGGCCGGCAACTGCCCCTTGCCGACCGCTAGGATCAAATCGGCTTCGATCTTGCTCACGCCCTCGCGCATGCTGGTTTGATGCCGTTCCTTGACCGGCCCCATCTCGTCGACGAACTCGCACTTCAAAAACAAGATATCGAACACGCGCCGGCGGCGCGGGTCGCCTGCGGCGGCTTGCAGGCACCACTTCAACACGCTGGCCAGCCGCGCCAGCGGATCGTCGTTGGCTGCTTCGGCCTCATTGGCGGGCGGCGCGCCGAGTTCGTCGAGCGGCAGCAGCACGCGGTCGAACATGGCGGTGAACAGATCGCCCTTGTTCTCGAAGTGCCAATAGATCGCCCCGCGCGTGACGCCGGCTTGGGCGGCGATATCCGCAAGCGACGTGCGCGATACGCCCTTGTCGTAAAACACCTGCTCGGCCGCATCGAGAATCCGGTTGCGCGTTTGCAGGGCTTCTTCCTTCGTTCGTCTGACCATTTTTTTGCCCGTGGGGAGGGCGTCTCAATGGGCGGACATCCGGCCGCCGTCGGTGCGTTGTCGCGAGTTTGCGTCGACCGTCAAGCACGGACGTGGCTCGGCAACATCATGTAATGATCGCCATTTTACATACAATCGAGAATGTATATAAAATACGCGGCGGCGTTTGAAGTGCCCTAACTGAAATCACGGGTATTATCGTCAGTCGTTTGCACGCGAGCCGGCTACATCGTCACGTGCATCGCGCGCCCTAGCGCGGCTCGCGCAGGCCATGGCGCCTGCGCCTAGCACCCGTGCCGGCGCTCATCGACTCACTCAAGCGTCTTGCGACGACCGTCGCGCCGCGCGCCTCGCGGGGGGAAGAGGCGCGACAGGATCATTTCGTTCCCAGTTATAGACCAGAGGTCGCTCCATGCGTGTCCAACCGGTTCCATTTCGCTTAATCTGCGCCGCCACCGCGGCCATGGCGCTCGCGGCCTGCGGACAAAAGCCGTCCGCCCCGCCCCAGCAAACGCCCGAAGTGGGCGTCATCACCGTGCAGCCGAGCGCGGTGCCCGTCGTGACCGAACTGCCGGGCCGTACCAGCGCGTTCCTCGTGGCGCAAGTGCGTGCCCGTGTCGACGGCATCGTCTTGCGCCGCGAATTCACCGAAGGCAGCGAAGTAAAGGCGGGCCAACGGCTCTATAAGATCGATCCCGCGCCGTATCAGGCCGCTTTGAACAGCGCGAAGGCGACGCTTGCCAAGGCGCAGGCGAATCTGGCCACCACGACGGCGCAAGCAAATCGCTACAAGGTGCTCGTCGCGGCGAACGCCGTCAGCAAGCAAGACTACGACAACGCCGTGGCCGCGCAAGGCCAAGCCGCGGCCGATGTCGCCGCGGGCAAAGCCAGTGTCGAGACCGCGCAGATCAACCTCGGCTACACGGATGTCGTGGCGCCGATCGGCGGCCGCACGGGTCTGTCGCAAGTCACGCCGGGCGCCTACGTGCAAGCGAGCCAGGCGACGCTGATGGATACGATCCAGCAGCTCGATCCCGTCTACGTCGATCTGACGCAATCGAGCCTGGACGGCCTGAAGCTGCGCCGGGAAGCGCAGGAAGGTCGATTGAAGACGAGCGGCCCGGGTGCCGCGAAGGTCACGCTGATTCTCGAAGACGGCCAGCCGTATCCGCTGCCGGGCAAGCTGCAGTTCTCGGACGTGACCGTCGATCAATCGACGGGCTCCGTGACGATCCGTGCCGTATTCCCGAACCCGAACCGCGTCTTGCTGCCGGGCATGTTCGTGCGCGCGCGCATCGAAGAAGGCGTGAACGAGCGCGCGATGCTCGTGCCGCAGATCGGCGTCACCCACGATCAGAAGGGCAGTGCGGTCGCCCTCGTCGTCAGTCCCGACGACAAGGTCGCGTCGCGTCAGCTCGTCACATCCGGCATGCGAGGCCCCGATTGGGTCGTCGACGGCGGCTTGCAGCCCGGCGATCGCGTGATTGTCCAGGGGACCGAAAAAGTCCACCCCGGCATGCAAGTGAAACCGGTCCCGGCCCAATTGCCGGCGGCTGCGACGGGCGCCCCGGCCAGCGGGGCCGCGCCGGCCTCGGGCGCGCAAGCGCCCGCCGCCTGAACACGGAGAGCCCGCAACAATGGCTAAGTTCTTTATCGATCGGCCGATCTTCGCCTGGGTGATTGCGATCATCCTGATGCTGGCGGGGATCGCGTCGATCTTCAAACTGCCGATCGCGCAATATCCGACCATCGCACCGCCGTCGATCCAGATCTCGGCGAGCTATCCGGGCGCATCGGCGAAGACGGTCGAAAACACGGTCACGCAGGTCATCGAGCAGCAGATGAGCGGCCTGGACCACCTGCTGTACTTGTCCTCGACGAGCGACGATTCGGGCACGGCCACGATCACGCTGACCTTCGACGCCGGCACGAACCCGGACATCGCCCAGGTGCAGGTGCAAAACAAGCTGTCGCTCGCGACGCCGCTGTTGCCGACGGTCGTGCAGCAGCTCGGCACGAAGGTGACGAAATCGAGCAGCAGCTTCTTGCTCGTGCTGGCCTTCGTTTCTCAAGACGGCAGCATGAGCCGGTACGATTTGGCCAACTACGTCGCGTCGCACATTCAGGATCCGATCAGCCGGCTCGACGGCGTCGGCACCGTCACGCTGTTCGGCACGCAATACGCGATGCGCATTTGGCTCGATCCCACGAAGCTGACGAACTACAGCTTGACGCCGGGCGACGTCGTCACCGCGTTGCAGCAGCAAAACGTCCAGATCGCGGGCGGTCAGTTGGGCGGCACGCCGGCCGTTCCGGGCCAGATGCTGCAGGCAACGATCACCGAGCAAACGCTGCTGCGCACGCCGAAGGATTTCGGCGACGTCATGCTCAAGGTGAACCCGGACGGCTCGCAAGTGCGCATCAAGGACGTCGCGCGCGTGGAACTCGGCGGCGAAACGTATAACTTCGATACGAAGTACAACGGGCAGCCGACGGCCGGCATGGGGATTCAATTGGCCACCGGCGCGAATGCGCTGCAAACGGCCAAGGAAGTGCGCGCGAAGATCGACGAGCTGAGCAAGTACTTCCCGCACGGTCTCGTCGTGAAGTATCCGTACGACACGACCCCCTTCGTTCGCCTATCGATCGAGGAAGTGATCAAGACGCTGCTCGAAGGGATCGTGCTCGTCTTCCTCGTGATGTACCTGTTCCTGCAGAACCTGCGCGCCACGCTGATCCCGACGATCGCCGTGCCCGTGGTGCTGCTCGGCACGTTCGCGATCATGAACGCCGTGGGCTTCTCGATCAACGTGCTGTCGATGTTCGGGCTCGTGCTCGCGATCGGTTTGCTCGTGGACGATGCGATCGTCGTGGTGGAAAACGTCGAGCGCGTCATGAGCGAGGAGGGCCTCTCGCCACGAGAGGCCACGCGTAAAGCGATGGGGCAGATTACCGGCGCGCTGGTGGGGGTGGCGCTCGTGCTGTCGGCCGTGTTCGTGCCGGTGGCGCTGTCGGGCGGCTCCGTCGGCGCGATTTATCGCCAGTTCTCGCTGACGATCGTCTCGGCGATGGTGCTGTCGGTGCTGGTGGCGTTGGTGCTGACCCCGGCGCTGTGCGCGACGATTCTGAAACCGGTCCAACCGGGCGAGCATGCGGCCACGACGGGCTTTTTCGGTTGGTTCAACCGCACGTTCGATCGCAGCCGCGACAAGTACCACAGCGGCGTGCACCACGTGATTCGCCGCTCCGGCCGCTGGCTCGTGATCTATTTGGCCGTGATCGTTGCCGTCGGCCTGCTGTTCGCGCGGCTGCCGAAGTCGTTCCTGCCCGACGAAGACCAAGGCCTCATGTTCGTGCTCGTGCAAACGCCCACGGGGTCGACGCAGGAAACGACGGAGCGCACGCTGTCGAACATCTCCGATTACCTGCTCACGAACGAGAAGTCGCTCGTGGAATCGGTATTCACGGTGAACGGCTTCAGTTTTGCCGGCCGTGGTCAGAACTCGGGCCTCGTGTTCGTGCGGCTCAAGGATTACGGCCAGCGTCAGCACTCCGATCAGAAGGTGCAGGCGATCATTCAGCGGATGTTCATGCACTACTCGCGCTACAAGGACGCGATGGTGTTCCCGGTGAATCCGCCGTCGATCCCGGAATTGGGTACGGCTTCGGGCTTCGACTTCGAATTGACCGACAACGCGGGCTTAGGCCACGACACCTTGATGGCCGCGCGCAATCAGTTGCTGGGGATGGCGGGCAAGGATCCGACGCTCATGGGTGTGCGGCCGAACGGGCTTAACGATACGCCGCAGTTCAAGGTCGACATCGATCGCGAGAAGGCGCAAGCGCTCGGAGTGTCGCCTCAAGCGATCGACCAGACCTTCTCGGTGGCGTGGGCGTCGCAATACGTCAACAACTTCCTCGATACGGACAACCGGATCAAGAAGGTGTACGTGATGGCCGACGCGCCGTTCCGCATGTCGCCCGAGGATATGAGCAAGTGGTACGTGCGCAATACGTCGGGCACGATGGTGCCGTTCACGTCGGTCGCATCGGGCCATTGGACGTTCGGTTCGCCGAAGCTCGAGCGCTACAACGGCATTTCGTCGATGGAGATCCAAGGCTCCGCCGCGCCGGGCAAGAGTACGGGCCAGGCGATGCAAGCGATGCAAAAGATCGCGGCGAAGCTGCCGGCCGGTATCGGCTATGCGTGGACGGGGCTCTCGTTCCAGGAAATCCAATCGGGCTCGCAAGCGCCGATTCTTTACGGCGTGTCGATTCTCGTCGTGTTCCTGTGCTTGGCCGCGCTCTATGAAAGCTGGTCGATTCCGTTCTCCGTCATCATGGTGGTGCCGCTGGGCGTCATCGGTGCGCTGTTGGCCGCGACGCTGCGCGGGCTCGAAAACGACGTGTTCTTCCAGGTCGGTCTGCTGACGACGGTGGGCTTATCCGCCAAGAACGCGATTCTGATCGTCGAGTTCGCGCGCGAGCTGCAGCGTACCGAAGGCATGGGGCCCGTCGAGGCGGCGATGGAAGCCGCACGCTTGCGGCTGCGTCCGATCTTGATGACGTCGATGGCGTTCATTCTCGGCGTGCTGCCGCTTGCGATCAGCAACGGTGCGGGCTCCGCCAGCCAGCATGCGATCGGCACGGGCGTGATCGGCGGGATGCTGACGGCCACGTTCCTCGCGATCTTCTTCATCCCCATGTTCTTCGTCGTGATTCGTGCGAAGTTCGGGGGCGAGACGGAAGACGTCGACCAGGCGGCTCGTCTGGCCGAGGCGCACCATGGAGGCCACGCGCCGGGCTCGGGCGAGAACAAGAACGGCGATGAAGGACACTGAGATGAAACGATATTCCTTGATTGCGCTCGCCGTCGCGGTGCTGGCGGCCGGTTGTACGTTCGAGCCGAAGTACGAGCGGCCGGCCGCGCCCGTGTCGGGGGCGTTCCCGGCCTCGGGCGTCTATGCGACGCAGCCGACCACGACAGCGGGCGACACGGCCCAGGGGCGCGCGGCCGTCGATATCGGCTGGCGCGAGTTTTTCTCCGATCCGCGCCTGCAGCGCATCATCGAACTCGCGCTTGCGAACAACCGCGACTTGCGCGTGGCCGTGTTGAACGTCGACGCGGCACGTGCGCAATACCGGATCACGCGCGCGCAGTTGTTCCCGGCGATCAATGCGCAAGGCACCAAGCAGGTCCAGCGCACGCCGTTGGATTTGTCGCCTAGCGGTAAAGCGATCTCGCAGGAGTACCAGGCGGGCTTCAACGCTTCGTGGGAGATCGACTTCTGGGGGCGCATTCGCAGTTTGAAGGATCAAGCGCTCGAGAAATATCTGGCCACCGCGCAAGCGCGCAAGGCCGCCGAGATCGCGCTCGTGTCGCAGGTGGCGCAGCAATACTTGCAAATGCTGGCAGTGGACGATCTGCTGAAGATCACCGACGACACGTTGAAGACGGCCGAGGCATCGTATTCGCTCACTAAACTGCAGTTCGACAACGGTACCGGCTCGGAACTCGACTTGCGGCAAGCGGAGACGGTCGTCGAGCAGGCGCGCGCGAATCAGGCGGCACAGGCGCGCGCACGGGCGCAGGCCGAGAATGCGCTGGTGCTGCTCGTCGGCCAACCGTTGCCCGACGATCTGCCGGCAGGCCGCAACCTCGACGATCAGCGTTTGCTCACCGATATTCCGGCAGGCTTGCCGTCCGATCTGCTTACGCGCCGGCCCGACATCATGGAAGCCGAAGCGACGTTGCGCGCGGCCAATGCGAACATCGGTGCGGCGCGCGCGGCGTTCTTCCCGCGTATCTCGCTGACGGGCAGCGTGGGGTCGGCCAGCCCGACGCTGGGCGGTTTGTTCAAGGCTGGGTCGGCCGCGTGGACGTTTGCGCCGCAGATCACGCTGCCGATTTTCGAGGGGGGACAAAACTTGGCCAACCTCGATCTCGCCAACGTGCAAAAGCGGATCGAGATCGCCAATTACGAGAAGGCGATTCAGTCTGCGTTCCGCGAAGTGGCCGACGATTTAGCCGCACGCAGCACCTACGATGCGCAGATTCATTCGCTCGAGCGCACGACGTTCGCGCAGTCGCGTACGCTCGATCTGTCGCAACTGCGGTACAAGAATGGCGTGGATAGCTATCTGCAAGTGCTGACCGCGCAGACGAACCTTTATACGGTGCAGCAGGCACTCGTGAACGCGCGCGTAGCGCGGCTCGATAACCTCGTCGCTTTGTATGTGGCGCTCGGCGGCGGCTGGATCGCGGACACGGGCGAGACGCCGCGGCCCGCCGATGCGCCGGCGACGGTGGGGGCGGCTTCGGCGAGTGGGGCGGCGTCGGGTTCGGCTTCGGCGAAGTCGTCGGGGTGAATCCAAACACATTCGAGCACGGAAAAGCGGCGATCGGTAAGGGTCGCCGTTTTTTTTTGGGGACGCGCTATTCCTCGCTTACCCATTCTGCATAGTCGAAGTTTCCGTATTTCAGGAAGCGTACGATGCGTTTTAGTGGTTCGGTGTGAAATAACTCTATAGAAGTTGAGTTGATAAAGATTACGCTGTACGATGCGCCGATTTTGAGCGCGCGTATCAGCGCCACTTTGCGTATTTACCTGCGCGACTCGGTGGCTACGCCAACACAGAAAGAGCCACCGCCACCCACAAGGGACGCCCGAATACCGGCACAAGGCTGAGAACGTCAGCATTGCGACGTATGAGGGCGCGAGCGAAAACGAGGCGTGGGGCATTTTTCTGCCGGGCGACCGAGTCCGCGTCATGATTACTGACGGTAACTTGAACGGTGGCAGCAACCCGAACAACCGCCCTGCCGATACCGACCCCTACACCGCGCAGGGCTCGCTCGACGAAGAATGGAACCGGCAGTATAGAAAGGGAGGAGTGAATTGAAGATTCAATGGCACGAAGCGATGCGAGAAGCCGCAAACGGGGGGATCCGTAAGCGCGCTAATGTGCGATTGCGCTTTGCAAAGGTCGCAGCGCTGCCGATTCTTTGCATGTCACTTGTCGCCTGCGCCGTGGCGCCGTCGGCTGCCGTAGCACCGGCGGATCTACCTCGGCATGTCGCACTGCTGTCGGGAGACACCATGGCGCTGAACTATACACCTTGGTACATCCATAGCTTTGCAATAACCGGTCCTCAAGGAAGCGGGATTGGTGGCGGGGGGCCGAACGTGATGCCGGTAAAGTCGAATGGCAGGCCGTCCGGTGGTGGTGCGGGGGTCTGCTGCACTAGCATTCCGGAAGAATGGCAGCCGGACCTGAGGTTAACGGTGCGATGGCTGGTGGATAAGAAGCAAGACGGGAAGACGCCGGGATACTGGTACAAGGCCGAGAAGGTTCGGATCGCACAGTACAACGGCGAGAATGCCGGGGGCGTATGGGGCATCTTTCTGCCCGGCGACCGCGTACGCATCATGGTATCCGACGGGAATCAAGGTGGCGGCAACAATCCAAACGACCGCCCAGCTGACAACGATCCCTACATCGCGCAGGGCGTGCTAGACCGAGAGTGGAACAGGCTGTACAGAAAGGGAGGGGGGGAATGACGATCCAATGGCCGGAGGTGATGCCGGACGGTGGACGGCTGCAACTATCGCAAAGCGAAGATGCATTCAAGGTCGGGGCGCTACGCATGCATGACGAAACTCGGTCATGCCAGCAGACCCTTCAGGTCAGTCTTTTCTTCGACGGCACGAACAACAACGACGCGGCCGATAATCCCCTGCGGGACTCGCTTAAGCGAACACATACGAATGTCGCACGGCTTTTTAACGTCGCACATGACGATGTCGACAATGGTGTTTTCAAATTCTATATTCCAGGTGTTGGCACGCCACTCCCCGAAATAGGAGAAGACACCTATCTGCAGATGGGCAAGGCAATGGCCAAGGGCTTCAACGCGCGCTGTCTGCTGGGGTACGTCCGTGTTCTGAATGCTGCGTACCTCGCGATAGCGCCGGACAAGAGCCTACCACTGATTTCGTTCAAAAAATCGGGGACCCTTTGCGGCGCGGCTGACAACGGCAATATGAGCGTATTCGATGAACCGCTCCAGACTCTAGGCATTACGCACAAACTCGCCGTAGACAACGATCATCCACCCCGCACCATCAAAAAAATCTGGATCAACGTCATCGGCTTTTCGCGCGGCGCGGCGTGCGCCCGTGCGTTCGTCCACAAGTTGGTAAACGAATGGGCCCCAGGGGGCAATCTCGTGCCCAAGTTCGGAGGCAAATGCGCACTGCAATACCAAGTGAACTTCTTGGGACTGTTCGATACGGTTGCGTCCGTAGGTCCGCCCGACTCCACTCGCGCGACCGTCAACATCGGCTCGTTCGACGGACACTTCGCCTTCGCCAACAACGGAGCCATGCGCAT
>NZ_JBQCIV010000140.1:0-29264 GCF_051953405.1 Trinickia sp.
GAACGCCTTCAGCGCCAGGTGCAGCACCACGACCGAATCCTTGCCGCCCGAGAACAGCAGTGCCGGCTTGGCGCACTCGGCCACGAGTTCGCGCAGGATGTGGATCGACTCGGCTTCTAGCCAGTCGAGGTGGTCCATGCGGGTCGCGCTGACCGTGAGCGGCGTCGTCGCGGAAGGTTCGAGAATCGTGCTCATGTTTAACGGTTTCCTATCGTTTGCCCGTGGGCCGCGCCCGGCGCCGATGCGCTCGGGCGAGCGGTCACGGCATTCGGATGCTGCGTGTGCTGCTTATGCTGGTTTGTACTGCGTGCGTGGCGGTGACGCGGTTCGCGTCAGGCCGCGCCCGGCGCGAATTGAACGGTCGACACCGAGATATGGAGCCCGCATTCCTTCGAGTCGCGCGACTCCCACCACCAGCGCCCCGCCCGGCTGTCCTCGCCGGGGCGAACCGCGCGCGTGCACGGTTCGCAGCCGATGCTCGGATAGCCGCGTGCGTGCAGCGGATTGACGGGTACGTCGAACTTCTCGAGATACGCCCAGACCTCGCCTTCGCTCCAGTCCGCCAGCGGGTTGTATTTCGCGATGTTGCGCGCACCGTCGTGCTCTTGTTCATGCAATTCGGCACGCGTAACCGACTGCTCCCGACGCTGGCCCGTCACCCAGGCGTCCACGTCGGACAGTGCGCGGTTCAACGGCGCCACCTTGCGGATCTCGCAGCAGCGCTTGCGCAGCTCGACGCTTTCATAGAACGCGTTCAAGCCATGCGCCTTCGCGTACTCGTCCACGGCTTCGGGCTGCGGATGGAACTGCTCGATCTCGTAACCGTAACGTTCGCGAACGCGGTCGATCATCGCCACCGTCTCCGCATGCAAACGGCCGGTATTGAGCGAAAAGATCCCGATCGGCAACTGGCGCGACAAAATCGCATGCGTCAGCACCATGTCCTCCGCCGCCAAGCTGCTCGCGAGTTTGATACGGGGATGGCGCTGCGCGATGTCGTCGACGAACGCATGCAGCCGATCGATTTTCGCTTGGAGCGCCGCATCGATCGGCGCCGCGGCGGGCGTGCGGTCCTGGCTCATGCGCGCGGCTCCGATTCGAGCGCCGCACGGCGGCGAAACAGCGGCTGCGGCGTGTCGAATGCGCCTTGATACTTGACCGAAAACTCCTCGAAGGCACGCAGCGCATCGTGGATGTCCTTATCGGCGCGCACGGCGTACGCATCGAAGCCGCAACGGAACATGAAGTTCAATTGATCGCGCAGTACGTCGCCGATCGCGCGCAGCTCGCCCGTCCAGCCGTAACGCTCGCGCAGCAAACGCGCGGTGCTGTAGCCGCGGCCATCGCGGAACACCGGAAAATCGACACCGATCAGCGAAATCTTATCGAAATCGGCGGCGAGCTCGGCCGGTTCGTCGTCCGGCGCGAGCCACACGCCGAGCGCGTCGCGCGAGCGCGATGCGACGAGCGCCTCGCGCGCTTGCTTCCACAGCGCGAACGGCACGAGCACGCGGCCGGCGGGCAGTGTGTCGGGCACAGGCAGCGAGCCGTCTTCGGCGGCTCGCACCACGGTCCAATCGTCGCGCACCACGGAGCGGTTCTTGATAATCGAAGTCATCTGCAAATATCCCTCTTCGCCCTGTGCTTACGCGTGCGCCGGCTGGCGCGACGCGTAGACGCGTTCCTTGAACGGCGCAACGCCGATCCGATTGTAGGTATCGATGAAGCGCTCGCCGTCGATGCGGTTCTCGACGAACGTGTCGATCACCTTGCTCATCACGTCGGGCATTTCCTCCGCCGCGAACGACGGCCCGATCACGCGACCGAGACGCGCCCCCGTGGCGCTCGTGCCCTGCTCGCCGCCGAGCGTCACCTGGTACCACTCGGAGCCGTCCTTGTCGACACCGAGAATGCCGATGTTGCCGACGTGGTGGTGGCCGCACGAGTTGATGCAGCCGGAAATGTTCAACGACAGATCGCCGAGATCGTAGACGTAGTCTAGGTCGTCGAACCGATCTTGGATGGCCTGCGCGATCGGCAGCGATTTCGCATTGGCCAACGAGCAAAAATCGCCGCCCGGGCAGGCGATGATGTCGGTCAGCAAGCCGAGGTTCGGCGTGGCGAAGCCTTGCTGCTTGGCTTTTTCCCACAGGTCGAAGAGGTCGCGCTTGCGGACGTCCGCGAGAATCAGGTTTTGCTCGTGCGACACGCGGATCTCGCCGAACGCGTACTGGTCGGCCCAGTCGGCGACGGCTTCCATTTGTTCGGCCGTGGCATCGCCCGGCGCACCCTTGGCCGGCTTGAGCGAGAGCGTGACCGCGGCGTAACCGGGCACCCGGTGCGGACGCAGGTTGCGTTCGATCCAGCGCGCGAAGGCACGGTTTTCGAGCAGGTGCTTTTCGAACGAGGCATCGGTATCCGACAGCTTTTCGTAAGCCGGCGGAGCGAAGTGACGCGCCACGCGATCGAACTCGGCTTGCGTCAGCGTCGAGGGGCCGTCCTTCAGGTGTCGCCATTCCTCTTCGACTTGCTGCGCGAACTTCTCGGGGCCGAGCGCCTTCACGAGAATCTTGATGCGCGCCTTGAACAGGTTGTCGCGACGGCCGAACCGGTTATACACGCGCAGGACCGCCTCGCAATACGTCAGCAGATGCTGCCAAGGCAAGTTTTCGCGGATGATCGATCCGATGATCGGCGTACGGCCGAGGCCGCCGCCCGCGAGAATCGCGCAGACCACCTCGCCCGCCTCGTTCTTCGACAGGTACACGCCCAAGTCGTGGATCTGCACGGCGACGCGATCTTCCTTCGAAGCCGACACGGCGATCTTGAACTTACGGGGCAGCCAGCTAAATTCGGGGTGGAACGTGGACCACTGGCGCAAGATCTCGGCCCACGGGCGCGGATCGACGATCTCGTCGGGGGCCACGCCGGCGAACTGGTCGGCCGTGATGTTGCGGATGTCGTTGCCGGACGTCTGAATGCCGTGCATCTGCACGCTGGCGAGGTCCGCCAGCAGATCGGGCGTCTCCTCGAGCTTGATCCAGTTGTATTGGATGTTCGTGCGCGTCGAGAAGTGGCCGTAGCCGCGGTCGTACTTGCGTGCGATGTGCGCCAGCATGCGCAATTGATCGCTGCGCAGGTTGCCGTACGGGATCGCGATCCGGTGCATGTAGGCGTGGCGCTGCATATACAGGCCGTTCTGCAGCCGAAGCGGGCGGAACTCGTCCTCGCTCAATTCGCCCGACAAGCGGCGACGGACTTGGTCGCGGTACTGCGCGACGCGTTCGTCGACGATGGTCTGGTCGTACTGATCGTATTGGTACATTCGGGACCTCTGGTTGTGTCGCGCCGCGCTTGGCAAGCGCCCGAATCGCTATCGATCGCACCTGGCCGCCCATCGTTCAGACGGTTCGGTCATGTGCTAATGACAAAAACAGCTATGCATATTGAAAAACGTGCGTCGATCGTAATAAACTGGCCTTATATTTCAAACGACTTAAAAATTCTTTTCTTATGTCGACAGGGTTATAAATGAACCTGCACCAATTTAGGTTCGTGCGCGAGGCGGTCCGACAGAACTTCAACCTGACGGAGGCCGCCAAGGCGCTGTATACGTCGCAGCCGGGCGTGTCGAAGGCAATCATCGAACTCGAGGACGAGCTGGGGGTCGAGATCTTCACGCGCCACGGCAAGCGGGTGCGTTCGTTGACCGAGCCGGGGCGCATCATCCTCGCTTCGGTCGAGCGGATCTTGCAGGAGGTGGAAAGCCTCAAACGGGTGGGTAAGGACTTCGCGGCGCAGGACCAAGGCAATCTGGTGATCGCCGCCACGCACACGCAGGCGCGCTACTCGTTGCCCGGCGCGATCGCCGAGTTCAAGAAACGGTTTCCGAAGGTGCATCTGTCGATCTTGCAAGGCAGTCCGACGCAGGTGGCGGAGATGGTCATGCACGACCACGCCGACATCGCGGTCGCGACCGAAGCGATTTCGTCCTATAAGGAGCTGGTGTCGCTGCCCTGCTTCCAATGGCACCACGTGGCGATCATGCTCCCGGATCACCCGCTGCTGCAGCGCAAACAGCTCTCGCTCGAAGACCTGGCGCAGTACCCGCTGATCACGTACGACAACGCGTTTGCCGGCCGCACCAAGATCAACCAGGCGTTTTCGCTGCGAGGCCTCGCGCCCGACATCGTGCTGGAAGCCATCGATGCCGACGTCATCAAGACCTACGTCGAGCTGGGCTTGGGCGTGGGAATCATGGCCGACATCGCGTTCAACGCCGAACGCGACCGACATCTGCGGGCGATGCCGGTCGGGCACCTGTTCGGCAGCAATTTGACGCGTGTCGCGCTCAAGCAAGGCGCCTATCTGCGCAGCTATGTGTATACGCTCGTCGAACTGCTGTCGCCGACGCTGAACCGCAAGCTGATCGAGCAAGCGCTCAAGGGCGAGCACGAGAGCTACGAGCTGTAAGCCGCGACCGCCTGCGTCCACCTCGCATCGAACAACGAACCTCGGGAGACCTTTTGCATGGCGTTATTCGGATCCTTGCGGCGCTCGCTCGCGCTCGCGGCCTGCGCACTCGCGTGCGCGGCGCAAACCGTCCCGGCGCTCGCCGACATCAAAGTCGGCATCGATTTGTCCTCGACGGGCCCCGCCGCGGTCATCGGCATCACGAGCAAGAACGCGATGCAGATGTGGCCTAAGACGATCGCGGGGCAGCCGGCGCAATATCTCTTCCTCGACGACGGCTCCGATCCCGGCAAGGCCGTGCGCAACATCGACAAATTCATCCACGAAGATCACGTCGATGTCGTGGTGGGCCCGAATGTGACCCCGGCCGCGCTGGCCGCGCTCGATCCCATCGCGCAGTCGCATACGCCGATGATCACGCTGATCGGCTCGGGCAGCGTGGTCGAGCCGCAGGAAGGCCCGCGTGTCTGGGCGTTCAAAATGGCGCAGACGGACAGCGCGATGGCCGATGTCATGACGCGGTACATGTCGAACCATGGCGTGAAGACGGTGGGTTTCATCGGCTTTGCCGACAGCTACGGCGACGGTTGGCTCAAGGCGTTTTCGACGTTCGCGAAGTTGCGGCACCTCTCGGTCGTCGCGACAGAACGCTACAACCGTACCGATTCGAGCGTGACGGGCCAGGTGCTCAAGCTGATGGCGGCCAAGCCCGATGCGATCCTGGTGGCGGGCGCGGGTACGCCGGCCGTGCTGCCGCAGCGGGAGTTGGTCGAACGCGGGTTCAGGGGGCCGATCTACCAGACGCACGGCATCGCGACGCCCGAGTTCATCAAGCTCGGGGGTAAGGACGTCGAAGGGACGTTGTTCCCGACGCAGCCGGTCATGGTGGCGCGCACGCTGCCGGCCGATCATCCGTCGAAGAAGGAAGCGCTGGCGTTCGTCGAGTCGTACGAGGCGAAGTACGGAGCGGGCAGCGTCACGCAATTCGCTGCCGACGCGGCGGGCGTCTATCCGCGCTTGAACGATGCCGTTGCGCGCGCGTTGAAGCACGGGCAGCCGGGCACCGAGGCGTTTCGCGCCGCGTTGCGGACGGCGCTGGAGCAGGCGCATGAACTGGTCGTGCCGAACGGCGTGGTCAATACGAGCGCGAGCGATCATGTCGGGCTCGATCAGCGCGCGAGCGTGATGGGGACGATCAAGGGCGGCAAATTCGTGTACTTGAGCCAGTGACCTCGCCGCTCGGTGACGGGCGCTTGTCACCGGTGGCGATTTCGGCCATAATCGCGCTCTTACGTCTGGCGACGCTATATCGCCGACGAAGCCCGGGTGGTGAAACAGGTAGACGCAGGGGACTCAAAATCCCCCGCCGCAAGGCGTGTCGGTTCGAGTCCGACCCCGGGCACCAAGCATTCCTCCGAAAGGCCCAGCCCGCAAGGCTGGGCCTTTTCGTTTGGCGTAAATCTGGCGTAGCGACTTGCTGAAGACCGGAGTACACCCCCATCCAAGCACGCACTGCACTTCCGCAACCTCATACACGAGCAGCGAGTGCCGTTCGTTCGGCGAGTCAGCGAGTCGTCCCTCCAGCACATTCACGTCCACGCGCACAAGCCGTCAATCGCCGATCCTGAAAAATTCCAGCAAGAGAAATTTTCGCTCTACCGCTACGCTACACGGCTATTGCTTGAGCGGGTAAGCTGGCTTTACCGGGACTACTATCGCGCCGCTGGCGGTGGCGACGGACGCGCGGAGTTGATCTTCTACGTCCTAGGCCGCCCTTCGCGACTACTAAGAAGCTCGGTGGAGGTGCGCATTCATTGGGATAGTGTCGAGCCCGACGCTGTCAGCGCGGTAGCTCACGAACAGCTTGCCGGACTTCAAATAGCCGACTTGACCGGCCGCACAAACCAATCAAGGTCTCATCGCCCCACCGATTATGCAATCGTCGGCTTCGCGCAGGCTGTGGCCATACCCGGCTCACCCGAGGTACTGCGCCCGGAGAGCTGCTCCGCGATGCCGCCGGGCATCGCTTCGATGCGCCTCCGAAGCTCGTCCGCCTGAGTCGACAGGACGAGCCACTCATCGGCCAGCAACTGCGCAAGGGGAGTGGCGGGACTTGCTTTGCGCTGTCCAAGTCGGCTCATGACGAACCTAATCGCCTCGAGGGTATCGCGCAGCCGATGTCCGTACACGGGCTCGTGATGGGCAATCCGGTTGCGCGTCTGGTAGATGCACTCAAGCTGTACAGCCACGTCCGCACGCCGAAGCTGTTTGTCCGGAAACACCCGCTTGAGCACGGGGCGCCAGAGCGCCGCCTCGTAGTCTGTCGAGAACAGACGCTTCCAAAAGAACAGCGTCAGCTGTGCGATCATCTGTCCGTTCGATACCGGCAATGACCGTTGCCGGATTTTCGAGTGTTTTTCATGGCTCAACGCCGTCGGCACACCATCGCGGAACAAGCGGTCGTCGATCGCGTGCTTTTGCGCCGTATTCAGCTTTGCGTAAGCCGCTCGCTGTGCGCTGGCGATCGCTTCACCAATGCGGGTCTTCTCCTGCTCTCGCCAGATGAACGGTGCCGGCGGATTCCGCAGCCAGTCGCCCCTCCCAAAATAGGCCGCGAGCTGATCGCAGATGGTATTGCGCAACGCGATCTCGACGATTGCGGTCACGCACATTAGGCTTCCGGCTACTTGCAGCGTCTGCTGATGTAGCGCTATCGCCGGCCGCGGCGAACCGGCAAGTTTAAGGAACGTCCCAAGTCTTTCGCCGGACAGCAGCAGAGTAACGGCGGCCAGCGCTTCATCGGAGAGTTCCATTGACGATGTATCCCCTTCTTTGTAAGCTTGTCGGTGAAAAGTCGGGATCAGTGTCGGCAGCTACTTTCGGGTAAGCGGACCCCCGACTTCCTGCTTCAAGGGCGCCACTCCGGTGACGCCCTTTTTCATTTGTCCTCCGTGCGCCGGAACCATCATCCGGGGCGGCCTCACAGCATGCCGGTCATCGCAGCCCTCGGAAATGAACAGCTGCGGAACTAGGACCGACTTACCCCCAAAGAAGACCATCCTCGCCGGACGCTACCCGCCGAGCAAACTTGACGATTGCGCCTACTGCGACAGTACAAGCCGGGCCATCCGAACTGCTGCGCCCGGTCGTACACATGATTGACAATATCCGTGTTGTATAACAACAATGCCCACATGAGATCGTGGCGCCAGATCGCGCAACACGAGTCTCGACGATCCATCTTCAAAATTCGCCATGTACCGACCGTACGCGGCGAACGGCAACGGAAACACAATGACCGACGATCGAGGATTCGCGCCACCGCATCGCCTTGAGCCTCATCGCGCACGGCGCTGCGCCGTCGGCGAAAGCCCCGTATGGCGCGCCGCGCAGCATGCGCTTTACTGGGTGGACATCCCCGCGCAAACGCTGCTGCGCTACGAGCCCCGGCGCGATCGACGCACCGAATGGCAATTGCCTGAACGCGTAGGCTGCGTGGCGTTCGACCGCAACGGCACGGTGTTGGCCGCGTTGGAGACAGGGCTGTTCGCCGTCGAATTGCACGAGCCGTCGGATCACGCCGCCCAAGCGGAAGAAACACCCGCCTACCACGGCACCGCCTCGATCCGCCGCCTCGTTTCCGTCGAGCACGACGCCGAACGCATGCGCTTCAACGACGGACGCTGCGATCGCCAAGGCCGTTTCTGGGCCGGAACGATGGTGCAGGATGCTAGTGCTCCCCATCCCGCGGGCAAGCTCTATCGATACGATGCGGCCTCGGGCCTGTCCGCGCCGATCGTCGATGCGCTTTGCACGCAAAACGGCCTGGCCTGGTCGCCGGACGGGCGCACGATGTACCTCTCGGATTCGCATCCGTCGAGTCGGCTCATTTGGGCATTCGATTACGACATCGACGACGGCATCCCCTCGAACCGCCGCATCTTCGCCGATCTGCACGCCTACGCCGGTCGTCCCGACGGCGCCTCGATCGACGCCGAGGGCTGCTACTGGACCTGCGCCAACGATGCCGGCCTCTTGTTGCGCTTCACGCCCGAAGGCCGGCTAGACCGCAAGCTCGCGTTGCCGGCGTCGAAACCGTCGATGTGCGCATTCGGCGGCGCCGGCTTCGACACCCTGTTCGTCACGACGATCTGCCCGAACGTGGTTGGCGAGCACGACGGTTTCGTCTTCGCACTCGCCCCTGGCGTGCGCGGCCTGCCCGAACCCGAGTTCGCCGGCACGCTATAACGAGGCGCCCATCGCTGCGCGCCGCGCCACGGCACGTACGACCCACCGCGGCGGACGGTACGTTCCGCTCAGCCCGCGCACAACTTTGTCCGAGTTGCCCAAGCCGGGGCCAACGAGCACCGGACTATGATTTACGAGCTGCCGTGACTTACAATTGACGACAATCTTGACAACTCATCGCAGATCGCCCCAAATGGCCGAGCAAAAGGCGCCGCGCATGCCGGCGCGCATTTATAGCGACATTCTCAATCGCATCATCGACGGCGAATACAAAGAAGGGGAACGGCTGCCCACCGAGCACGCGTTAGCGGAACGCTTCGCCACTTCGCGCCCCACGGTGCGCGAAGCGCTGGCCCAATTGCGCGCGGACGGCATCATCGCCACGCGTCACGGCTCCGGCACCACGGTCGTGCGGCGCCCCGATCCGGATGTGCGCCGCTTTGCGCCGCTCGAAACGTTGTCGGACATCCGGCGCTGTTACGAGTACCGCGCGGTGATCGAATCGGGCGCGGCGGCACTCGCCGCCGAGAAGGCCGACGACGAAGACATCGCCGCGATTCGCCCCGAATGGGACAACCTGCAGACAATCGTCGAAACCTCGGGCATCGGCGCCAAAGACGATTTTGCGTTCCACCTCGCCGTCGCCCGTGCGTCGAAGAATCAATTTTTCGTGGCGGGGCTCTCGTCGATTCAGGAACAGATGGTCTTCAGCATGAACTTGTCGCGCAACCTCTCGCTCGTGAAATCGATCGAGCGGCAACGGATCGTTCAGCAGGAACATCTCGAAGTGCTCGAGGCGATCCAGCAGCGCGATCCGGCTCGCGCCACCCGCGCGATGCGCGATCATCTCGAACGGGCACTGAGCCGGATGTTCGGCTCTTAACTGCGTCGTTCGCAGGTCGCGCCGCCGAATAGAAAAAGCCCCGGACGACCATTAATTTGCTTTACAACTTTGACGACATCGCCGATGATGTCTTACATTGTTGCTTCCAAAGCCGATAGCGCCGCGCAGCATGCGCGGCGTGTCGGCTTTCCGCGTCTCGCGCGATCGGCGGCGTCGTTCGATCAAGTCGAGCGCACGCTTGCACGAGACCTGACATGACGAAGCTCTGCGCGAACCTCACGATGCTGTTCGGCGAGGTCGATTTTCTGGACCGCTTTGCGCAAGCGGCCCATGCCGGTTTCAAAGGCGTCGAGTTCCAGTTCCCTTACGCTTACGACAAGCACGAACTCGCCGAGCAATTGGACCGGCACCGCCTTACCCAAGTGCTCCACAACCTACCCGCAGGCGACTGGGCTAGCGGCGAACGCGGCATCGCCTGTTTGCCCGACCGCGTGAGCGAATTCCGCGACGGCGTCGGCACGGCGATCGAGTATGCGCGGGCGCTCGGCTGCAAGCAATTGAACGTACTGGCCGGCATTGCGCCCGCCGGCACAGCGCCCGATACGATTTGCGAGACGTTTGTCTCCAACGTGAAGTTCGCTGCGCAAGCCTTGGCCGCCGAGGGCATCCGCCTATTGATAGAGCCGATCAACACGTTCGATATCCCCGGGTTTTACGTCAATCGCACCGATCAGGCGCTGGCCCTCATCGATGCGAGCATGACCGATAACGTGTTCTTGCAGTACGACATCTATCACATGCAGCGGATGGAGGGCGAACTCGCCGCGACGATGGAACGGCATCTGCCGCGCATCGCCCATATGCAGCTCGCCGACAACCCCGGCCGTCACGAACCCGGCACGGGCGAAATCAACTTTCCGTTCCTCTTCGCCCATCTCCAAAGGATTGGCTACGACGGCTGGATCGGTTGCGAATACAACCCGGCCACGACGACGACCGCCGGGCTCGGCTGGGCCGTCGACTATCTGTGAGCAAACGCGCGGACGCGAAATACGCCGGGGGCGGACGCATTGCCGCACTCGATCGGCATCGGCGCTCGCCCTCCCCTTTCATCCCTTCCATGAAGCCCCTTCCACAAGGATTCGTATCGTGAAGAAAGTTGCATTGACCGGCGCGGCCGGCCAACTCGGCCGCGTATTGCGCAAAGCGCTGCTCGAACGTGGCGTCGACCTCCGCTCGGCGGCCGGCTTCCAGCCGCTCGAGCCGATGGTGGAAGGCGAAGACCTCATGCACGGCGATCTGCGCGACGCCGATGTCGTCGATCGCCTGCTTGCCGGCGTCGACATCCTGATTCATATGGCCGGCACCAGCGTGGAAAGACCGTTACCGGAGATCATCGAAAACAACCTGCGGGCGCTTGTCGAAGTGTACGAGGGTGCGCGCCGCCACGGCGTAAAGCGCATCGTCTTCGCCAGTTCGAATCATGCGATCGGAATGCATCCGGTCGAATCGAAGCTCGGCCTCGACTGCGATTTTCGTCCCGACGGCTTCTATGGCCTCAGCAAAATGTGGGGTGAAGGGCTTGCGCGCCTGTACTGGGACAAGCATGGGATCGAAAGCGTCTGCATTCGGATCGGCAGCTGTGTCGAAAAGCCCACGGAGTTTCGTCACCTGAGCACGTGGCTTGGCTTCGACGATCTGCTTCAGTTGATCGATCGCTCGATCAATGCGCCCGAACTCGGCTTTCAGGTGGTCTGGGGCGTGTCCGCGAATACGCGCAGTTACTGGGACAACGCGGGGGCGGCACGGCTTGGTTATCGACCGCGCCAAAACGCCGAAGACTACGCGGCCGACATCCTCGCGAAGCCGAACCCCATCGGGGCGATCGGTCAACGGTATCAAGGCGGCAGCTTCGCGAGCTTCGATTTTTCGCGGCAAGACGCGACCCCCTAACCGTACCGATCGCGCGGCGCGCGTTTTCCGTGCATCCGAAAAAAGGGCCCGCGCAAGCGGGCCCTTCCAACAACATGCGGGACTGGCCCGAGCCGGCGCTCAAAACACGGGATGCGAATTGATGAGGCTCGGCAGCCAGGTCGAGAAATACGGGAAGTACGTGACGATGTTGATCGCGCTGAAGATGGCCAAGTAATACGGCCACGCGATTTTCGTCGTCTCGCCGATCGACACGTCGCCGATCGCGCAACCGATGAACTGCACCGATCCGATCGGCGGATGGACGAGCCCGAGCGAGCAATTCAACAAAATCATGATCCCGAATTGCACGGGGCCCACACCGTAGTGCATCGCCATCGGCAGAAACAACGGCGTCGTGATGAGAATGTGCGCGGCCATATCGACGAACGTGCCGAGAAACACTTGAATGATGTTGATGTAGAGCAGCATCAACCAAGGTACCGTCGTGGCGTGTTCGAGCAGATGTTCGATCGCGGCGGGAATCTCGAGATAGGCCATCTGAAAGCGCAACATGTTCGACACGCCGATCAGCAGCAACACGACGCCGGTCGTACGCGTAGCGCGCGCAAGGCATACGCATAGCCTTCTGAGCGTGAGCGTGCGATACACGACGAGCGTCAGCACGAGCGAATACGCCACCGCGATCGCCGCGGCTTCCGTCGCCGTCGCGATCCCCTTCGCGACGCACGTCAGAATGATCAGGATAACGAGCAAACCCGGGATCGCGCCGATAAACGACTTACCCACCGCCCCCCACCCTGGAAACACCGGCAACTCCGAGTTGCCGTCCGCGCGCGTCGGAAAACGATAACGCACGGCCTGCCAGTACGCCGCGAGCAAGACGAAGCCCATCACCCAGAGCACCGGCAACAAGCCCGAGAACAACAGATCGCCGATCGACACGCCCGTCACCGAATGGCCCGCGACCATGCCCGTAATGCCTTGCGCCGCGAGCGCGTAGATGATCATGTTCGTCGATGTCGGCATCAGCGCGCCGGCAAGCGATGCGTGAGTCGTGACATTGACGGCATAGGCGGCGCTGTAGCCTTCGCGCTTCATCAATGGAATGACGACACCGCCCATCGCCGAGGTGTCCGCCGTGGGCGAACCCGATACGCCGCCGAACAGCGTGCATGCCACGACGTTCGCCATCCCGAGGCCGCCGCGGAAATGACCGACGGTGGCTTGCGCGAAGCGTAGGATCCGATCCGCGATACCGCCGTGCAACATGAGTTCGCCCGACAAGATGAAGAACGGCACGGCGAGAAACGAAAATGCATTGATGCCCGAGACCATCGACTGCATCGCGGTGGCGAGCGGCAGCCCTTCATAGAGATAGGTCAGCACGCAAGCCAGGCCCAGCCCAAAAGAGACCGGCACGCCCAGCACGAGAAAGACCAAAAAACTGACGACAAGAATCAGGAGTTCCATTTGAATCACGTCCGCTTAGCCGCGAAGAGCGCCAGCAAGCGCTCGATTGAGAAGAGGATGGTGCAAGCGCTGGCGACGAATGGAATCGCGTAGCGAACGGCCTCCGGCAAGCCGAGAATCGGGATTCGATCGTCGAACGTGGTCGCCGCCATTTCCTTGGTGCCGAAGCACACGGCCAGCGAAAATGCGACGAGGCAAAGCTGCTGCAACACTTCGAGTGCGAGCCGCCCACGCGGCGGCAACGCCTTCGCGAGCGAATCCAAGCCGATGTGTCCGCCGTCGCGCACTTTCAACGCCGCCCCCATGAACGCGACCACGAGCACCATCAGTAAGCCGATCGGCTCGACGTAATCGGGCGCGTTATCGAACAGATAGCGCATCACGACGCTGTACATGACGAGCGCGCAAAGCACGGCCAGGCAAATCGATGCGAATACGGCGATCAGGAGGGCGACGATGCCGCTCGGACGCTTGATGAAGTTCATCGGTCAGTCTCTCGGACAAGGGTGCAATGCATGGCAAGCTGCGCGATGCACGCTGCACGACACCACGGCCCCGATGGCCCACGCACTCGCCTGCATCGCGCGCTTGCCGTCAGGGTCGACTCGACGCTCGAACAGGCTCGTCGTTACTTGGTCTGCACGATTTCGTCGACGATCTGCTTCATCGCCGGCGTCTTCTCGTACTTCGCCCAGACCGGCTGCATCGCCTTCACGAAAGCCGCGCGATCGATTTGCGCCGCGGGAACGATCGTCACGCCGTCCTTTTTCACGGTCTGCACGCCGTCGTCCACTTTGGCCACCCACAGCTTCTCGTAGTACGGCACGGAATCGGCCGCCGCCTTGCGGATCGCCTGCTGCTCTTGCGGCGTCAAGGTGTCCCAGATCTTCTTCGAGAACACCACCACTTCAGGCGTCATCGAATGCTGCGTTTCCGAATACACGGGCGCCACTTCGTAATGCTTCGTTTCGACGTACGAAGGAATGTTGTTTTCCGCCGCGTCGACAAGACCGGTCTTCAGGCCCGTGTAGACCTCGGAGAACGGCATCGGCGTGGGCGTGCCGCCCATTGCCTTGATCTCGTCGACCATGAGGTCCGACGGCTGCACGCGTACTTTCACGCCCTTCATGTCGGCCGGCGAATGAATGGCCTTCTTGGCATAAACCGAACGCGCGCCGCTCTCGTAGAACGTGAGCGCGACCATGCCCTTGGCGGAAAACGCGTCGAGAATCTTTTGTCCGACCGGACCGTACATGACTTTGCGGAAGTGATCGATGTCGCGGAACAGGAACGGCAGCGACGGGATCATGGATTCGGGCACGATGTCGTTGAAGGCCGCAGCGTTCGCGCGAACCATGTCGATCGCGCCGATCCGCACCTGATCGATCGTGTCGTTCTCCGATCCGAGCGCACTGTTGCCGAAGACTTTCAGGCTGTCCTTGCCGCCCGTCTCCTTCGAGATTTCGTCGCCCATGAACTTCAACGCCATCGTGGTCGGAAACGTGTCGCTGTGAACGTCCGCCGCCCGGAATACGCGCGCCTGCGCCGTGCCGGCCGTCAACGCGAGGCACGAGGCAGCCAGCGTCAGGGCGAGCGTCGACAGGGTGAATTGGCGTTTCATCTTGTGATCTCCTCAGAATTGGGATGGAGTGCAGCCTGTGCGGTCGCCCCGGATTCGACGCGGCTTTCTGCGAGACGGACCGGCACCGAGACTGACATCTTAGCTAGGCCAGACCATGTTGTCTGACAATGTCGACGATTGTATTGACATGTGACCCACTTGCAGCTTAGTAGATACCCGAGGAAGGGGGCGCTGTCGCACCGCCGCTTCCCGGGTGTCGCACTAGCTAGTGGGACGGAACGGGACCGATCAGAACTGGTGATTGATGCCGAGCGTCGCGGCGAATTGGCTACGCGAGGACGACGCCGACTGCTCGCCGATGCTGGCCGTTGCCCCCACCGCGCGGCCGTTCGTGGCGAGCGTTTGGCCGCTGGCGCGCTGATACGCTTCCAGCAAATAGATGCGCGTGCGCTTCGACACGTTATAGAGCTGAGTCAGATTGAACTGCTGGTAGCTCGCGGCATCGTGAATCCCGTTGGCGGTCGTCGCGCGCGTATAGCTGTAGCCGGCCGCCAGATCCCAAGCGGAGACGGGGCGGTAGTGCAACACGACGCCGCCCGTGTTGAAGATCGCCTTGTCCGTAAAGCCGGAGGCGATGCCGGGCAAATATTGGACGTTCGAATAGGTCGCCGAGACGTCCCACTGCGCGTTGAACTTGTAGCCGCCCGTTACCGCGAAACGCTGCTGAGCCGCCGCGTTTTGATAACCGTTCGTGATGCTCGAGACGCCCTGTTCGCCCGTGCCCGAGTAGGCGGTGGAACTCGCGCTCCAAGCGCCGCCGCCGTTCGTCGCGTTGTTGAAGCGCGCGAATCCGACTGCGATGCCGGCCGGTCCCATCAAGTATTGCGCCGCCACGCTCCACGTCGAACCGGCGTTGAAGCTGCCGGCAATGCCGCCGAGGGCATACATGCCGCTCACCTTGAAGCCGCCGAAGGACGGCGAGGTATAGACGAGCCCGTTGTTGACGCGATAGTCGGTATCGAGCGCATCCAGATCGCCCGGATGCGTACCGAACGCGCCGGTGAGCCAGTTGGTCGGGCTATACGGCGAAAGGAGCGTGTAGTACGGCGTGTACTGACGGCCCGCCGTGAACGTACCGTACTTGGCGTTGTCGAGACCGACCCACGATGCGCGATTGAACGCGAGGCCCGTCTTGCCCATGCTCCCGTTGTCGATGTTGAACCCTTCCTCGAGCTTGAAGACGGCCTTCGTGCCGCCGCCGAGGTCCTCGCTGCCGGTGAAGCCGAAGCGCTCGCCGCCCCATACCCCTTCCAACATCTTCACCACCGATTTGCCGCCCGTCGTCGCACCGGTGGACGGTGCCTGACTGCTCAGGTAGCCGATGCCAGTGTCGACGATGCCGTACAGCGTCACGCTGCTCTGAGCGAATGCGCCGCCGCTCGCGAGCATCGCCGCCGCCGCGGCAAGCGTCATCGTGGCTTGCTTATCGTGCTTCATCACATCTCCTGGTCTTTGTTGGACTTATCGCGGCTAGTCATGTCGAGCCGCTACGCATCGCCTGGCCACCTTTGTGTCGCAGGCTTCCGGTTACTGCTCTCCTTGCCACCCATCGATCGCAGACGTGCGGGCCATTCGTCGCATATCATTAGTAGTCCTAACTGCTTACCGAAACGGTCGATTGCTTCGGCGAATCGCACACGCCTGCCTCCTACACGCGTACACGCTTCGCACCGTCTCCGATACGCACGCGGCTATCCGGCGCCGCCTCGCGCCGGGCCGCCGCACTGCCGCTTTGAGCGTTAGTGGATTTCCGGCTCGCTTGCCGTCGCGCCCGTCCCTCCCACGCCGTCGCGTTGGAGGAAGTCGAAATCGCAACCCTTGTCCGCCTGCATGACGTGAATTTGGTGCATGGCGCCGTAGCCGCGCGTAAAACGCGGCGCGGGTGGTACCCACGCTGCCTTGCGACGAGCCAATTCTTCGTCGCTCACGAGCACGTTCAGCTTGCGTTGGGGGACGTCGAGTTCGATCAAATCGCCGTCCTTAACAAGCGCCAACGGGCCGCCGATGAACGATTCCGGTGCCACGTGCAGCACGCAGGCGCCATAGCTCGTGCCGCTCATGCGCGCATCGGAAATGCGCAGCATGTCCCGCACGCCCTTTTGCAACAGCTTCTTGGGGATCGGCAGTTGGCCCCATTCCGGCATGCCCGGCGCCCCCACGGGGCCCGCGTGCTGCAGGACGATCACGCACGTCTCGTCGATGTCGAGCGCATCGTCGTCGATTCGCGCCGCCATGTCGTTGTAGTCCTTGAAGACGACGGCGCGGCCTGTATGCACGTGTAATTTCGGATCGGCCGCACCGGGCTTGATCACCGCGCCGTCGGGTGCGAGATTGCCCCGCAGCACCGCAAGGCCCGTATCGGGCATCAGCGGCACGCCGCGCCGACGGATCACTTCGTCGTTGAAAATTTCCGCGTCCGCGATGTTTTCGCCGAGCGTTTTACCGTTGACGGTGAGTTGCTTCCCGTCGATCAGTTCGCCCAGTTCCTTCAGCATCGCCCGCAAGCCGCCCGCGTAGTAAAAGTCCTCCATCAAGTACTGGCCCGTCGGACGAATATTGGCCAGCACCGGGGTACGACGAGACAGGTCGTCGTAGTGGCCGAGCGTCAGCGGGATGCCCGCGCGCCGCGCCAGCGCAATCATGTGCACGATCGCATTGGTCGAGCCCGAGAGCGCGAGACAGGTCGTCACCGCGTTGTCGACCGACTTTTGCGTGACGATATCGGACGGCTTGAGGTCTTCCCACACCATGTCGACGATACGCATGCCGGTTTTTGCGGCCATTTGCGCGTGGCGCGAATCGGCGGCCGGGATCGACGCGAAGCCCGGCAACGTGAAACCCAAAGCTTCGGCCGCACTCGTCATCGTCGAGGCGGTGCCCATTGTCATGCAATGCCCGGGCGAACGCGCGATCCCGCCTTCGACGCCCTTCCAATCGTCTTCCGTGATCTTGCCTGCCCGCAAGTCGGCCCAATATTTCCACGTATCCGAGCCCGAGCCGAGCGTACGGCCGTTCCAATTACCGTTGAGCATCGGTCCGGCGGGCAAGAAGACGGCGGGCAAATCCATCGAGATCGCGCCCATCAGCAACGCGGGCGTGGTCTTGTCGCAGCCGCCCATCAAGACGACGCCGTCCGCCGGATACGAGCGCAGCGTTTCCTCGACTTCCATCGCGAGGAAGTTGCGGTACAGCATCGTCGTGGGTTTTTGAAACGGCTCGGAGAGCGTTTGCACCGGCAGTTCGATCGGAAAGCCGCCCGCTTGCCAAACGCCTCGCTTCACCTCTTCCACGCGCACCTTGAAGTGCGTGTGGCACGGGTTGATTTCGCTCCACGTGTTGAGGATGACGATCACCGGCTTGCCGGCGTATTCCTCGCGGCTATAGCCCATTTGCGCGGTGCGCGAGCGATGACCGAACGAGCGCAGATCGTTCACGCCGTACCAGCGGTGGCTGCGCAGTTGCTCGGGCTTCTTTCTGTTCGTGCTCACTTCGTCTCACTCCGCAATACTGATTTTGATTCAGCGAAAAAGCCGGTTACCGCGCTTGGGCTAGGTTCACAGCACCGCTCTGCCGCACGCGCAACGTATCGGCTTCGCCGATCGCACGTCGTCAAGCACCGGCCTGCGCACGCAAGCCTTGCTCGAATGCAAGCAAGGCCTTGGCCGCGCGGCGCACGTCCTCGTGATGAACCTTCGGCGTCTCGCTGAGCAACGGCAAGATCGTGCCCATATCGGCGACGCCCGAAAAGGTCACGGCATCGTGCAGGACGCGAATCAACGAAATTTCGTCGCGCAGCGTCTCGAGCGGCATGAACGCGTCGTACAACCGCTGTGCCTCGGCATGGCGCGACTCGCGGATCGCGTGCATCAGCGCAGTCACCGCGCGCGATGCGATACAACCCGAGCCCGTGGTCCAGGCGGCCAAGCCGAAGTCGCGCACGTGAATCACGGCCGGCCCCTCGCCCATGCCCGACACCACACGCGCCGGGTTCACGTTCTGCAGCAATCGCTCCAAGAACGGGTCGTTTGCGGGATCGTCGCGCTCGATCGCGTACTTCACGGCCGATAGCGTGCCGCGATCGACGAGGCGCGCCAGCGTATCGACGTCGACATATTGCTCGCTCTTCACGTACAGCGTCAGCGGGATCCCCGCCGTATCCGCAATCCGTGCGAGGCCCGCTTCGACACCGGCGGGCGTCGCGAAATTGGCAAACGGCAACACCATGGCTGTCCGGTAGGACGTCTGCGCCAGAATGCGCGCCTGGTCCAGCATCTTGCCGTAGTCGGGGCCGATCGAGGGGATCACGCGGGTAGTCGGGGCCGCGCTCTCGGCGAGCATGTCGAGCAGTTCGCGATATTCGCTGACGGCGACGTGGTAGAAGTTCGCGTTGCCGCCATAGAGCAGCGTGGTCACGCCGCCCGCTTCGATGTGGCGGATCAGCTTTCGGTTTTCTGCGACATCGACAGACAAATCGGCACGGCGCGCGAGCGGCGGCACCGCCATCACGGACGAGGCGAATTCGCTCTCGACAAGTGGGGACACGTTCATGGGGCCTCGAAACGGATGTTTTGATGATCGATAGGCCGGACGGTATCACCTCAAAAACCATCTTGTCAAACAACATTCGCGAACAAGTAACGACTTCATCGCGACGCACGGTCAAGCCGCGCGCCAACGATTCCTCGTTTAAGGTCCGGCCGCACGCGCCGCGCCACACTCCGACCACGGCGCGGGCCGCTCGTCCCATTTCCCATGAGATCCTTTGTGGACAAGGAACTCCTGCGTGACCACATGCCCTCTCGCCATCGGTCCATCTGCTGCCGATCGTTTCGCCTTGCGCACTGGCTCGGGTCGATTCGGCCCCGAATGGCATGGTACTTATCGTTTACGAGGTTTGACAACTTTTAATTTGCTTAACGAAAATCCGCCTCTGGATGACCACCCAAACAGCCGGACGCCGCCGACCGGTATCTCGGCTCGAGTTCAACCCAGGAGACAGTGAGATGGCAAACAAGCAATCGAGTGCGCATCGCGACGCCGACGCGTCGCGCGTTCGCTCCCCCGGCCGTCGCGCCTTCATGGCGCTGGCGGGCGCCACGGCCGGCGCGACGGTGCTGTCCGGCTTGCCCGGTTGCGGCGGAGGAAGCGACGGCAGCAGTACGGCCACCGGGGGTACCGGTTCGACGACCGTTACCGCCGCCGACCCGATTTGGGGTCCCACCGGCTCGGCCACGCAGATCATCGCCTCGCTTCAGAAAATAACGCAGTCGATGTTCCCGTCCGTCGACTTCAACGTCACGAGCTTCGGCGCGCAGCCCATCACGTCGCAAGTGACCGCCGCATCGGCATGGAATCCCGCCATTCCCTGGTTGAACCAGAACTCGTCGCCTACGAGCCCCGGGGCGGAGTTGATGGTGTCCTCGAGCCTAACGGGTACCGCGTTCGATGCGTGCACCGCCTTCAACAATGCGATCGTCGCGGCCAATGCGGCCGGCGGCGGCCGTGTCGTCGTGCCCGCCGGCAACTGGTACTGCGGCGGTCCGATCGTGCTGCTCAGCAACGTGAACTTCCATCTGAGCGCGGCGTGCACGATCTACTTCAGTCCCAACCCGGCCGATTACGCGAAGAGCGGCCCGTTCGCGACGGCCAACGGCAACCTGTACCGCACGCGTTGGCAAGCCAACGATTGCTTGAACTTCGGCTCGCCGGTCTATGCGTTCCAGCAGACCAACATCGCACTGACCGGCGAAGGCACGAGTTCCATCCTGAACGGCCAGGCGATGACCCCGATCCAAGCGAACGGCACGACGCCGACGTCGTGCTGGTGGACGTTCAAGGGCACGACGGGCGCGTACGGCTGCGCCGGATCGTCGACGCCGTCGCAAGCGTATTCGAATCCCAACAACGCGGCATTGACGAGCCTCGCCGGGATCACCGCATCTAACGCTGCGACCATCCTGCCGCTGTTGACGGCATCTGCCTGGTCGCAAGATCAGAACTACCTGCCTGCGTTATCCGAATTGGGCGTGGCGGTCACGTCGCGAATCTTCGGCAACGGGCATTACTTGCGTCCGTGCATGGTCGAATTCATCGGCTGCACGAACGTCCTCATGCAGAACTATCACACGCAGAACACGCCGTTCTGGCAGCACCATCCGACGGACTGCACGAACGTCGTGATCCAAGGCGTGTTCGCCGACAGCATCGGCCCGAACAACGACGGCTTCGATCCCGACGCGTGCAACAACGTGCTTGCCGATTCCGTCACCTTCAACACGGGCGACGACTGCATCGCGGTCAAATCGGGCAAAGCACTCGACGCGCAATACGGCCCCGCACAGAACCACGTGATTCAAAACTGCACGATGAACAGCGGCCACGGCGGCCTGACGCTGGGCAGCGAAATGAGCGCGGGCGTGCAGAACATCTACGCCCGCAACCTGAGCATGCTCAATCAAAATTGGGCGACCAATCCGCTGCAGATCGCCATTCGCATCAAGAGCAATATGAACCGCGGCGGCGTCGTGCAAAACGTCTATATCGACGGCGTCACGCTGCCCAACGGCATCTCGCTCACCGGCAAGGGCTACGGTTCGAGCAATATGATCGCCGGCAGCCCGATCAACACGACAGTGCCGCTCGGTGTCGCGACGGCAAGCGCGGGCAACCCGTCGGCCTCGCAAGGAGGGCTCATCACGTTCGACTGCGATTACTCGCCGAACGGCGACGCCGTGCGCCTAAGCCCGCCGTCCGTGCGCAACATCAACATCAGCAACGTGGCCGCGAGCAACGTGACGTCGGGCAGCAGCACCGGCTCGTGCTTTCAGGCAATCGTCGCACAGGGCCCGGTCGCGGCCGACTACAACGGCCCCGCGCCGGTGCCTGCCGTCTCGCCGATCACCGGCGTCACGATCTCGAACTGCAATCTCGGCACGCCGGTGTCGAACGGCACGCCCAGCGCAACGAGCCCGGGCCCGACCTATCTATGGAACGTGAATGCGATTACGTTGAGCAACGTCGTGATCGGCGCAACGACCTACAACACGACGTTGCAGGGTTGATTCATTTCACGTTGAATGCATAGTGCCCCTGTGTGCGGTGGCCGTCGGCGGCCACCGCCACCCACGACACGGTATAAGTGCCCGGCTTGAGCGGTGCGAGCGCGACCGTCATGTGCTTTTTGTCGTGCGCGTCGATGTTCGACTTGCCGTCGGTCACGTCCTTACCGGCCGAATCGGTCACCTTGAGCGAACTGAAGGCGCCCTCCAATGCGTCGTCGAATTCGATCGACACTTGGCGCGTATCGACGCCGACGGTCGAGCCGGCGCCGGGGGCTCGGTGCTTCGGATAAGCGTGGGCGCTGGCCCATTGCGCGCACGTGAGCAACAGCGCTGCGGCGCAGGCGCGCGCGCCGAAAGCCGCGAGAGACGTTTTTTTCATTGCGGGTGGTCGGATGTCAAAATAGCGGTTTGCCGAGCGAACCCGCAATCGATCGTCGAAGTCGAGATGCGCTCGAAGTCGGTCGATTATCGTTCAGGCCGCTTTGCCCTCGCAAGGCGGCTGCGGCAAGGCCGCCCGATGGCAGAACGCGCAGCGATGCAAGCAGGGACTCGCCCCGGCCCAGCGTACAATCGCGCCGCCTCGACTCGATTGCGAAACCATGGACCTCGAAAGCATCCTCTTCCGACAAGGCTTCGGCTCGCGACGCCAATGCCGCGCTCTGATCGCGGAAGGTCGGGTGGCCGTCGCCGGGCGCGCTTGCACCGACGCCGACGCCGATTTCCCCATCGACGATTTCGCGTTCGACGTGGACGGCACGGCCTGGCGCTACCGCGCGCACGCCTACTTGATGCTCAACAAGCCGGCCGGTTACGAATGCTCGCGCGAGCCGCAACATCATCTGAGCGTATTCGCCTTGCTGCCGGCGCCACTGGCGGTGCGAGGGGTTCAATGCGTCGGCCGCCTCGACGAAGATACGACGGGCCTCCTGCTGCTGTCCGACGACGGCCAATTCGTGCATGCCTACACCTCGCCGAAGCGCAAAGTCCCGAAGACGTACCTCGCGATCACGCGTCACGCACTCGACGAGCGGCAGTTGCAAGCGCTACGCGACGGCGTACTGCTGCACGGCGAAAAAGCGCCGATTGCGGCCGCGGCCGTGCGGATGTGCGACGAAAAACAACTCGAGATCACCGTGAACGAAGGCAAGTACCACCAGGTCAAGCGCATGATCGCGGCGGCGGGCAACCGCTGCGAGGCACTGCACCGCGAGCGCATCGGTGCGCTCGCCTTGCCGCCGACGCTCGCTCCCGGTGCGTGGCAATGGCTCGACGACGAGGCATTGCGCGCCTTGCGAATGTAGGACCGCCCCTCGCCGATGTGAGCCAGCGCACGCAACCATTCGAATAACCGCTCGATATCGGGTCCGCCCCCTATGGGGAATGCGCCACGCCAAACCTATACTTCGATCATCGAACGAAACGAGACCGCCGCCAACGAGCGAGCCGGTCCGGTCAGCGGTGTTTGGAGGGAGGTGTATCGTGGTCATCGACAGCACGTTCGAGATTTCGTACGTGACGCTTGCGTTCGCCGCGCTCGGCGCGATCGTCATCGGCGCATTGCTGACGATGATGCACGTGAAGCGCCGATACCATCCGAATCTCATCGGCGCCCTGATCGGCGCCCTTCTTTGCTTCCTGCTGCTCGAGGCGCTGCCCTCGCTCATTTGATCGCGACCGGCTCAGTTCGAATCGGGAGCCATGCTGCGGCCGAGGCTCCGTAGAAAATCGTCGACTGTCGGATAGCGCAACGCGATACCCAGTTCGCCCTTGATCCGCGCGTTCGACAACCGCCGCGATTCCCGCATGAACGAGAGCGTGGCCGGATCGAGGCTGCGCTCCGCTGCCTCGCGCGCGAGACGCGGCACGCGCGGCAGCCCGAACGCATCGGCGACGCGATCGAAATACGCCCCCATCTTCAATACCGTATCGTCCGACGCATGGACCACCCGGCCGATGCGCCCGCGCGCCGCCACGCGCAACATGATCGCGGCGAGATCGTCGGCATGGATATGGTTCGTGTAGACGTCGTCCGGCTCGATCAGCGCGCTCTTGCGCTGCTCGATGCGCGCAAGCGGCAGACGTTCCCGCGCATAGATCCCGGGGATGCGGACGATGCTCGCTGCCGTCGTGCCGCGCACGTTGGCCCGCCTCAGGCGACGTTCGGCCGCCACCCGACGTTTTGCCCGCGCATTGGCCGGGTTCACGGGCCGCGTTTCGTCGATGAATGCCCCGCCGCAATCGCCATAGACGCCCGTCGTACTCGCGTACGCCACCCGCACCGGCGGGCGCGTGCGCCGTCCGAACGCCGTAAAACCCTCGGGTACAATACCGCTTTCGAATCTCGCGGTTGTGCTGCGCGCGAATCGCCGCGGCACCGGCGGGGCGTTGCCCACGGTGCGGCCCCGGCGCGCGCGCCCCTCGGCCGGGGCGGCAGGGCGCGCCGGATGGCGTCGGCGCATGCCGAGCGCGGCGATCAACGAACGCGTGCGCGGATCGTCGTCGCCGTGGGCCGGCGGCGGCGCAAGGTGCAGCACGGTGTGCGCGAGTCCCGCCAATCGTCGCAGGCTGCGCGGCGCATCGAGATCGCCGACGATAGGCGTCAAGCCTTCGTCGCGCAATTGGGCGGCACGCGTCGCGCGCGTGGCCAAGGCGATGACGCGCGGGCGAGCGGCGCGCGCAAGCAGCCGCTTCGCGCAACGCAGTCCGACGTCGCCGCACCCGACGATCAGCACGCGGGGCCGGCGCAAGATTCGTGTGGCTTTCATGTGCGCGCATTGTAGCGGCCCCAGGCCGCGCGCGCTTTCACCCGACTTTTTTCGTTTTTCGATCCGATCGAGCTATGGCATATAACGTGACCCTCCGGCAAAGCGGCCGGCAGTTTCAAGTAGAACCCGACGAACCCGTGCTCGTCGCCGCGCTGCGCCAGGGTGTCGGCGTCCCCTACGGCTGCAAGAACGGCGCGTGCGGCTCGTGCAAGGGCGCGGTGGTGTCCGGCCAGATCGAGCAGCGCTCGCATTCGTCGTCGGCCCTCTCGAACGACGAAAAAACGCGCGGCATGGCGCTGTTTTGTTGCGCGACGGCGCAATCCGATCTCGTCATCGACGTGCGCGAAATTGCGGGCGTCGGCGATGTCCAAGTCAAGAAGCTGCCTTGCCGCGTGAACGCGCTCGAGCGCCGTGCGGACGACGTCATGGTCCTCAAGCTGCAATTGCCCGCGAACGAGCGGCTCCAATATCTCGCCGGCCAGTATGTCGAATTCATTCTGAAAGACGGCAAGCGTCGCAGCTACTCGATGGCAAGCGCGCCGCACGAGGAAGGTCCGATCGAGCTGCACGTGCGCCACATGCCGGGGGGCCTGTTCACCGATCACGTCTTCAACACGATGAAAGAGCGCGAAATCCTGCGCTTCGAAGGCCCGCTCGGCACCTTCTTCCTGCGCGAGGATTCGGACAAGCCCATCGTCTTGCTGGCTTCGGGCACGGGCTTCGCCCCGATCAAGGCCATTGCCGAGCATGCGTTCTTCAAGGATATCGATCGTCCGATCACGTTGTACTGGGGCGCGCGCCGCAAGAAGGATCTGTACATGCTCGAACTCGCGCAGCGCTGGGCGGCGGACCATCCGAACTTCAAGTTCGTGCCCGTGCTCTCCGAGCCCGATCCGAGCGACGCGTGGTCGGGGCGTACGGGCTTCGTGCATCGGGCCGTGATCGAAGATCTGCCGGATCTGTCGGGCTATCAGGTGTATGCATGCGGCGCGCCGGTCATGGTCGAATCGGCGCTGCGCGATTTCACCGCGCACCATGGGCTGCCGGCCGAGGAGTTTTACGCCGATTCGTTCACGAGCGAGGCGGATCTCGTCAACGCCGTGTGACGAAAAAATGCGACGGATGATGCGCCGCAGCGATTGCATCGCGGCGCACGCTGTCGTATTCTTGCGCCCATGACCTGCTACCTGTCCGCCCTCCGACGTCGATGCTCGCTCCCGCCAAGGGAAGCCGTCGGCTCGTAGATCACGGACGCGCGCCTCGCAAGCATCGGCAGCAAAGCGAGGGTGCGAAACCGGTCAAACCGCGAAAGCCACGGATTTCCCGTGGCTTTTTTCATTTCCCCTACACCTTTCATTTATTTATCGCGGAGCCGTGCCATGCAATCGACGCAGAACCCGACACAGTCGCTGATGTACATCACCAACCGGCCGGACATCGTCTTTACGCGCGGCTCGGGCTCTTGGCTCTTCGACAGCGAAGGCAAGCGCTACCTCGATTTCATCCAAGGCTGGGCGGTCAACTGCCTCGGCCACTGTCACCCCGCGATGATCGAAGCGCTCGACACGCAGGCGCGTCGCCTCATCAACCCGTCGCCGGCCTTCTACAACGAGCCGATGGCAAATCTCGCCTCGCTGCTGACCGAGCACAGCGTCTTCGACAAGGTCTTCTTCGCCAACAGCGGCGCGGAAGCCAACGAAGGCGCGATTAAACTCGCGCGCAAGTGGGGCAAGAAGTTCAAGAACGGCGCGCACGAGATCATCACGTTCGATCACGGCTTTCACGGCCGGACGATCGCGACGATGTCGGCCAGCGGCAAGCCGGGCTGGGATACGATGTACGCGCCGCAAGTATCGGGTTTTCCGAAGGCCGAGCTGAACGACATCGCGTCGGTCGAAAAGCTGATCGGCGAGAAGACCGTCGCGGTCATGCTCGAGCCGATTCAAGGCGAAGGCGGCGTCATCCCCGCCACGCGCGAGTTCATGCGCGAATTGCGCGAACTGACGAAACGCCATAGCGTGCTGCTGATCGTCGACGAAGTGCAAAGCGGCTGCGGGCGGGCCGGCACCCTCTTCGCCTATGAGCTTGCCGGCATCGAGCCGGACATCATGACGCTAGGCAAAGGGATCGGCGGCGGCGTACCGCTTGCCGCGCTGCTCTCCAAGGCGGACGTGGCCGTGTTCGAAGCCGGCGACCAAGGCGGCACCTACAATGGCAATCCGTTGATGACGGCGGTGGGCTATGCCGTCATCAAGACATTGGTTGCCCCGGGCTTCCTGGAAAGCGTGCGCGCGCGCGGCGACTATTTGCGCACGAAGCTGCTCGAACTGTCGGCCGAGCGAGGCTTCGAAGGCGAGCGCGGCGAAGGTCTGCTGCGCGCGCTGCTGCTCGGCAAGGACATTGGGCCGCAGATTGTCGAGAAGGCGCGCGACATGCAGCCCACGGGTTTGCTGCTGAACGCGGCTCGGCCGAACTTGTTGCGCTTCATGCCGGCGTTGAACGTGACGAACGAAGAGATCGACCAGATGATGTCGATGCTGCGGACTGTGCTCGATTCGCTCTAATCGATCGGCACGCAGCGGGGACGCGCGGCAGCGCCCCCCGCCCCTACGAAAAAAGCCGCATGCGCTCGTCGCGCATGCGGCTTTTTGCTGCAGCCAAGGCCCCGAGTGGGGGGCCTAAGCCGAAGGGTCAGGCACGAACGCTTACATCGAAACCTTGTTGATGAACGAGCGCTTGCCGTCCTTGTAGCCGTAGATCGAGATGACGCCATGCTTCAGGTCGCCCTTGGCATCGAACGTCGTCTCGCCGATCACGCCCTTGTAGTCGCTCGTGGGCATGGCAGCAAGAATCTTCGCCGGATCGACGGAATTCGCGCGCTTCATCGCGTCGACGATGATGTTCACTGCATCGTACGTGTACGGCGAATACAGCACGACGTCTTGGCCGAAGCGCTTCTTGTACTTGGCTGCGAAAGCCGCGCCGCCTGCCATCTGGTCGAGGCCCACGCCAGCTTGCGAGCACACGATGTTGTCCGCCGCGTTGCCGGCCAGATCGGCGATGTTCGCCGTGCACACGCCGTCGCCCGCGAGGATCTTCGCGCGCAGGCCCAATTGCTTGGCTTGCTTGGCGAACGGACCGCCCGTGGCGTCCATCGCGCCGATCATGATGGCGTCGGGGTTTTCGCCCTTGATCTTCGTGAGAATCGCGCGGAAGTCGACGGCCTTGTCGTTCGTTGCGTCGTGCGAGACGACGGTCAGGCCAGCGGCCTTGGCGGCCGCTTCGAACTGCTGCGCGAGACCTTGGCCGTAGGCGGTCGAATCGTCGACGATCGCCACCTTCTTCACGTGCATTTCCTTAGCCGCGTAGTTCGCGAGCGCGGGACCTTGCTGCGCGTCGGTCGCAACGACGCGGTACGTCGTCTTGAAGCCTTGTTCCGTGTACTTCGGGTTCGTGGCCGACGGCGAGATCTGCACGATGCCCGCATCGCTGTAGATCTTCGATGCCGGGATCGACGTACCCGACGTTTCGTGGCCGACAACCGCGGCGACCTTGTCGTCGACGAGCTTTTGCGCGACTTGCGTCGCTTGGCGCGGATCGCCTGCGTCGTCTTGCGGGTCGAGCTGGAGCGTCACCTTTTGACCGCCGATGACGAGGCCCTTCGCGTTGATCTCTTCGATCGCGAGACGCGCGCCGTTTTCATTGTCCTTGCCTTGGTGAGCCGAACCGCCGGTGAGCGGCGCGACGTGGCCGATCTTCACGACCGTATCGGCTTGAGCGACATTGCAAAGTGCAAACGAGAGGGCAGCGGCTGCTGCGCAGCCGGTGAGAAGCGACTTGATCACTGTTGTAATTCCCTTTTTGTAGACCGGGTTTGAGAGACGACTAGCGGGCCGTGTCGGCCCATTGACAGCGCCCGTGCGGGTAGCACGGGCGCAAGAGAGGATATTACTCGCCCAGATACGCGGCGCGCACCTTCGGATCGTCGAGCATTTGCTTCGCATCGCCCGACATCGTGACCATGCCGGAATCCATCACGTAGCCGCGATTGGCCGCCTGCAGCGCCAGCCGTGCATTCTGCTCCACGAGCAGCACCGTGAGGCCTTCCTTCGAGATATCGCGCACCACTTCGAAGATCTTTTCGACCATGATCGGCGACAGACCCATCGACGGCTCGTCCAAGAGCAGCAGCTTCGGACGGCTGATAATGGCGCGCGCCATCGCCAGCATCTGCTGCTCGCCGCCCGAGAGCGTACCGGCCAGTTGCTTGGCGCGCTCTTTCAGACGCGGGAAGTAGCCGAACATGCGATCGACGTCTTTCTGGATACCGTCCGCGTCGTTACGCAGATAGGCGCCCATCTGCATGTTTTCCAAGATCGACATGCGCGCGAAAATGCCGCGGCCTTCCGGCACCATCGCCAAGCCGCGCTTGAGCAGCTCGTGCGCCGGCACGCCCTTGATCGACTGGCCCATGTACTCGATGTCGCCCGCCGAGTACGGTTTCAGGCCCGTGATGGCCTTCATCGTCGTGGTCTTGCCCGCGCCGTTCGCACCGATCAACGTGACCAGCTCGCCCTGCGCGACTTCCATGTCGACGCCCTTCACTGCCTGGATGCCGCCGTAATTGACCTGCAGGCCCTTGATTTTCAACATTGCCGTAGCCATCAGTGGACCCCCGCGCCCAGATATGCCTCAATCACCTTCGGGTTCTTCTGCACGTCTTGCGGCAGACCTTCAGCGATCACCTTGCCGTAATCGAGCACCGTCATGCGGTTGCACAGGTGCATCACGAGTTTCACGTCGTGTTCGATCAACAAAATCGTCTT
>NZ_JBQCIV010000141.1:0-72560 GCF_051953405.1 Trinickia sp.
CGGCCGTCAGTTCCTCCTCGAAGCGCCATTCGAAGACCGATTCGGCGAGCACCCCGCCATCGAGCAGCGCATCGGCGAACGCGATCGTACCGGCATGCGTCGGCGTCGTCGGGGCATCGGCCAGCACGAGCCGATCCTTGCCGTTTTCATGCTCGAAGTAGTAGTAGATGCCTTCGCGCTCGAGCAATCGGCTCACGAAGTCGAAATCGCTCTCGTCGTATTGCGCGCAATGCTCGAGCGCCGGGTAGTGCGCGGTGCAAGCGTTTCGGTAGTCGACGTCGTAGTCGGCCAGCACGGCCGCGACGATTTCCGGTACCGTGCGCCCGTGAAAGAAGCGGCAATGCGTCGCGCGCGTGAGCAGCCACAGGCTCGGGCGCACGACCGCTTCATAGCGGAACACCGCGCCGCGCGATTCGTCCGCAATCGGGTGCCCCGCCGTCGAGAAACGCGCGACGATACCGTTGAATTGGCGCACGCTCTTGTCCGTATCGAGCGCAATCGACAAGCGCGTTCCGAGCAAGGTTTTCGCGGCCAGATCGCCGCGTTCGCTCAGCAGGACCGCGTGCATCTCGAACAGGCGCGACATCGCCTCGGTGCCGTCCATCGAAGACAGCACTACGGTGTCGTCGGCCAGCGCGCTCGACACACGCGCTGCGCGATTGGCTTGCTGCAAAGTGGTCATGTCGTTCCTCGCTCTCGGCGTGGGTCTTGGTCTCGCTCTCTGCGTTCGTTTACGGCACCTGCGTTCTCACCGCGCCCGCGAACCCGATGCTGATGCTGCCGCCGAACATGCACATGCAGACGCTGCCGTTGTTCAATGCCGGTAATCCACCGATCAGCACCGTCGGCGCGCCGGGCACCCACGGCGCCTCCGTCTGCGGAAGGCAAGGCGCCGGCGTCAAAACGCCCATGGCGGCAGCCGTCGCCGCCTCGACGGCAGGGTTCGCCGGCGAGGTACACATGCCGAACGTGGGAATGTTCACGAGCGGCTCGTGATCCATGATGGTGGCCGCGGGCCGTTCCTCGATGAACACGCGCGCTTCCGGCAGCACCACGAGTGCGGTGGGCGCAGCGCCGAACGAGCACGTCAACTCCGCTCCGGCGACGACAGGTTCAGGCATACGAGGCTCCTTCTTCGGGTCGGGTTAGCGTTGCACGCGGCAGCCGAATACGCCGTCGGCCACACTCAGTTCGATAGATAGCGGGCTCGCCTCGTCCGTGGGCACGCCGAGCAGGGCCTGGCCGAGTTCGGGCAAGACCGCCTCGGCGATCACGGCATCCACGAGGCGAGCGCCGCTTTCGCGTTCGCCGCATCGATCGACGATCGCGGCCACGACCGCATCGTCGTAGGCCAGCATCGCCGCGTGTTGCGCGTGCACTTGCTCGCGCACCTGCGCGAGCTGGGCGCGCACAATCGAGCCCATCGATTCGTCCGATAACGGCAAATAGGGAATCGTCGTCATCCGGGCGAGCAGCGCCGCCGGAAATACCGTGGAGAGCGCATGGCGCAGCGGCGCGCGCACGGCGTCGAGCGCGGCGCCGCTCTCGCCCCCGCAACCGTCCCACGCGCGCAAGATGGCGTCGTCGCCGAGATTGGTCGTGAGCAAGATCAGCGTGTTGCGGAAATCGACGATGCGCCCTTGGCCATCCTCCATCCAGCCCTTGTCGAACACTTGATAAAAGAGCGCGTGCACGTCGCGGTGCGCTTTTTCGATCTCGTCGAGCAGCACGACGCAATACGGCTTGCGGCGAACGGCCTCGGTCAATGCGCCGCCCTCGCCATAGCCGACGTAACCGGGCGGCGCGCCCTTGAGCGTCGATACCGTGTGCGACTCCTGGTACTCGCTCATGTTGAAGGTAATGAGATTGCGCTCGCCGCCGTACAGCGCTTCGGCCAGTACCTGTGCCGTTTCGGTCTTGCCCACGCCCGAGGGGCCCGCAAGCAAAAAGACGCCGAGCGGCCGCCCGGGCCGTTGCAGCCCGGCACGGGCGACGCGAATGCGCCGCGCGATGCGTCGCGTGGCATGGCCTTGGCCGACGATGCGCGCGTCGAGGCGCTCGGCCAGACCGAGAACCGTATCGAGTTCGTCGCGCAACATGCGCCGCACGGGGATACCGGTCCAGTCCTGCACCACGGAAGCGACCGCTTGCCGGTCGACGTTTGCGACGACGAGCGGCGTTTCGCCTTGTTGCTCCTGCAGCTCGCGCTCGAGGCGGGCCAACCGGTCCGGTCCCGCATCGCCCGTATCGCGCGCGTCGCCGGCAGGTTCCGTCTTTTCCTCGGCCGGGCTAGAGGCCGCATCGTCCGTCGACTCGCGGCAGAGCGCCGCGCGCAGCGAGAGCACTTCCTCGACGCTGCGAGCCTGCTCGCGCCAGCGCTGCGCCAGCACACTCGCCGCCTCGCGCTCTTCCGCCAAGGTCCGCTCGAGTTCATGCAGGTGCGCGGGCGAACACCGCCCCAACGCGTGTTCGCGTGCCGCGATGTCGTATTCGGCCGCCAGCGTCGCGATGCGCTCGCGCGCGCGATCGAGCGGCGGCGGCACCGCATCGCGGCTCGCGCTCACACGGGCGCACACAGTATCGAGCAGGCTCACCGCCTTGTCCGGCAACAGACGATCGGAGATGTAGCGATGACTGAGCGCGACGGCGGCTTGCAACGCCTCTTCGCCCACCTGCACGCCGTGATGCGCTTCCATCGCCGGCACCACCGCGCGCAACATGGCCAATGCGCGCGCTTCGTCGGGTTCGCCGATCGCAACAGGCTGGAAGCGCCGCACCAGCGCCGGATCTTTTTCGATGTGCCGCTTGTACTCGGTCCACGTCGTCGCGGCGATCGTGCGCAGCGAGCCGCGCGCTAAAGCGGGCTTGAGCAGATTCGCCGCGTCGCCCGTTCCCGCCGCACCGCCCGCCCCCACGAGCGTGTGCGCTTCGTCGATGAATAGGATCACCGGCGGCTGCGCCGCTTGCACCTGCTCGACGACTTGTCGCAGCCGTGCTTCGAATTCGCCTTTCGCACTGGCGCCGGCTTGCAGCAACCCGACATCGAGCGCGCGCAGCGACACGTCTCGCAGCGCTGCCGGCACCTCGCCCGCGACGATACGTTGCGCCAACCCTTCGACGATGGCCGTCTTCCCGACGCCGGCATCGCCCGTCAACAACGGGTTGTTCTGTCTGCGACGCAACAAGATGTCGATGACTCGCCGAATTTCCTCGTGCCGGCCCACCACCGCATCGAGCTTGCCCTCTCGTGCGCGCCCCGTGAGGTCGACGGTATAGCGCGCCAGCGCGTCCGACGCCAATGCGCCCGGTTCGCCGCCTTGCACCTCGCCCGAGGCCTGCTCCTGAGCGATGAGCGCCTCGCCTGTCTCCCTCTCGGGGGAATCCGCCGCGATCGCATCGAACGCGCGGACGCAGGCACGCTCGTCGAGGCGCGCCAGCGTCGCGCTACAGGCTGTCAATGCGCGCCGCAACGACGGGCTCGCGACGATGCCGATCAGAAGCTGCCCCGTGCGCACTTGCGCGGCGCCGTACTGAAGCGATGCGTACATCCAAGCGCGCTCGGCCGCGTCGAGCACGTCCGTCGACAAATCGAGCGCCTGTCCTCGACGCACCGGCAATCGTTCGAGCGACGATGCCAACTCGCGCGCGATCGCAGCGATATCCAGCTTGACGTGCGCCGCCACCCGGCGCAGATCCGAATCGTCGTATTGCAGAATCTGGAGCAGCCAGTGCGTCAGCTCGACGCGCGCATGCCCCCGCACTTTAGCGAGCGTCGTACCGCTTTCGACCGCCCGATAGGCGAGCGCTCCCAATCTGCCGAACAATGCGGCTCGACTCAGTTCTGCCATGACTCTTCGTCCTTATTCAGTTGTGCTAACGATTGCGCTCGCGCCGCTAAAGCGCAGTACCGGTACTTCAGCGGCGCTTTTTGCCGATCCCACCCACGTGTTTCGCGCGAGCCGCGTTTTGGCGCCGAGCCGCATGGCCGGCGCCGCGCCGGGCGCGAGTCTCAATACGAGTTCGTAGTCGAGCGTGGGCCCGACATACAAACGCACCCATGCCGCGATGCGCGCGAAGGCGCTCGTCCCGGGCTGCAATCGCTCGCATTGCGCCGCGTCCACCGGCCCCACGACAATGCGAAATTTGTGCTGCCGGTCCCACATTCGACGGCCCAGCACGTACCCCTCGCCCAGCATGGTTCGATTGCGTTTGCCGAACCGAAGACCGCTCGTCTCGGGCAAGCGCAGCCACTGCCCGACGAACGGCTCGATCCGCACCGGCAAGGTCAATTCGCTCGACAGCAGAGCGGCGAGCCCGCTCGCGTGCCGGCGCCGGTCGCCCAGCAGCGCCGCCGCACCGAGTCTGGCGTGATCGCCGATCGGCTCGTGCGGCTGCGCGCGTTCCAGCGCTAGCCCGCAGAGGCTGCCGACATACGCGGCATAACGGTCCTGTCCCGGGCGGTCGAGGCCGATCACCGGTTGACTGTCCGCCCATGCGCGGTAGAGCAAACTCGTCATCCGATGATGAAAGATGTCGAGGAAGCGCTCGATCGTGCGGTCGCCCCGGTGTCGCGCGCGGGCGCGCACGTACTCGGTCAAATGCACCGGCATCGCGCCATCCGGCCCCAACAGTCCGAAATCGAGCGCGAGCCGCGCACGCTCGCCAAAGGCCGCCCACTCGTACGACATCACCTGCGCGGCGGCAAACCGCAGGTCGGCGTCATGGCCAAGGCGCACCGGCTCCTGTCCCGCGCGCGCGGCCGTACCGAGGCGCGCCTCGCGCGGGTGTGCCGCTTCGATGAGGCGCAAGGCCTGGAACGCTTGGAACCGCTTCGCGTGCGAACGCAGTTGCGCGTCGAGTTTCACAGGATCTCGCATCGCCCCGCCTTCGCCGGATACCGTGTCACGACGCCGCGCCCAGGCGTACGCACGATCGTTTCGGCAAATTGATTGATCGGCATGTACTCGGCCAGCGCCGAGGCCAGCACCGCGCCGAACAGCGAAGCCCGCGCTCCCCCCAGCGCCGCGTCGTCGAACGTGAGCGAGATCCGCACCCCGCGGCCGTAACTGACGGGCCCAGGCAACGGTAGGCGGCGCGTAATCGCCCTCGCACTGGCCTCGCGCAACAGCGCGATTTGATGCTGGCCCGCCAAGTCGTCGGCCGGGCACAGCGCCGAGAGCCACCGGCGCAACGCCTGCGCATCGTGCCCGCCCGAATTCGCCGCGTGCGCGGCGCCGCCGATTCCCAGCTCGAGAAACGGCAGGCGGCTCGTCGACAACATATCGAGCAACCGCCACACGTTCGCTTGCTCCGTCTGCGCGGGCGTCGGCGCCGTGGGGCCGGCCAGCACGCGAATATGCTCGACCGCCTGCAATTGCGCCCCGCCGGTGAAGTCGGTCGCACTAGCGCCCACCGGCATCGACAACGGCAGATCGCGATTCGTGCACAGCACGTCGACGCCAAGCTGACGCAAATCACCCGGGTACGGCGTCTCGTCCGGTGCCACGAGCGCCACGAACACCTCCGTTCCCGCGTAGCGAGACCGTGGGCCGCGGCTGCGCTCGCGCGCCGAGAGCAGACGCGGTGCGCGGCGCATCTGAAAGTAGCCCTGCCGCGCGTTGCCGTCGCCCGGATCCCGGGCGCGATAAAACGGCGCGAAGCGCATCGGCGTCGCGTCGGCCGACGTATAACCGTCGATCGCGTCGATCGCAAACACTTCGTAGTCGAGCGGCCGGGTGCGATCGACCACCACGTGATGTTCGAAGCGCCGGTCATCGAGTACGACGCGGTCGGCACGGCGATCGAATAAGTTCACGACGGGCGTGCAATGGAGCGAAAAGCGCGATGTATCGACGCCCGCGGCCAAGGCGGCGTCGTAGGCATCGAGCAGCAGCACGAGTTCGAAACTCGTCTTCGGCACGTCGATACTCGCCGCGGCCTCGCGCAGCCCAGTGACTTCGACGAACGCATATCGATCTGGAAAGGCGAAATACTCGCGCAGCAGGCGAATGCCGCGATAGGTCGCGCTCGAGGCGGGGAGCAAGGACTCGTCGTCGTCGAAGCCTTGCGCTTTCACGCAGCGCGCCGGGAGCGACGCATAGCGCGTTTCCCGCCCCGCACTCACCCGCAGACATGCCGCCAAACAGTGCCCCGTCAATCGCATGTGAAGCAGTTCGGCTAATCCTTCGCTGCCGCGCAGGTAAAGCGGCAAGCGCTCGAGCGAGCGCATCGTCTCCGGTTCGGCCTCGCCCCAGTCGAATCGCAGCGTCAAAACGGCCTTGGGCGCGCGCTCGAGCGGCGGTGCCCAACCCGACGGCAGGCAATCGAATGCGCGATAGCCGGCGTGCGTCATGGAGAGCGGCAGCAACGTGACGGCATGCGCCGTCCGATATTCGCAGCGGGTCGTGCCGTCGCGATCGAGTCGGCTCGACAGCGCCGTGCCGCGTGCAACGTCAACACCGCGCGCGAGCGCAGGATGCGTTCGGTCCGGTTCTATCCGCACGATCGCCATCGATGGTGTCGGGCCGAGCAGCCCCGGATAGATCATTTCCGCCAAATGGTGCGTAAAGCGCGGAAATTGCGCGTCGATCCGCATGCGCACGCGTGCCGCTAGGAAGCTGAATCCCTCGAGTAGCCGCTCGACGTAGGGATCCGCGCACTCGAACGCGTCCAACCCCAAACGCGAAGCGACCTTCGGGAAGGCCTGCGCGAATTCCCCGCCCACCTCGCGAAGATGCCGCAGTTCCTCTTCGTAATAGGCCAGCAGCGTCTCGTTCATCGGACGTGCTCCGGCGACGGCGAATCCGCCCCTTCGATGATCCGCGCTTGCCCGGACTCGAGATCGAGTTCCGTCTTGAAGTACAGCCGTTCGGGATACGGCTGCGCCCACAGATCGCCATCGACGAGAAACGCCACCGCGGATCGGCCCGTCGCTTCGTCCGCATCGAGCGGCTTGACCCGCAGCGTGTCCGCGATGACGCGCGGCTCGAAGCGCCTGATCGCGCGTTCGATTTCGCGTGCGAGTGCCGCCACATCGAGGCCCGATCGGGCCGTGCCCGTCAAGTCGCGCATTCCGTAGTTCAAGACCGAAGCCGCCGCAAGCGGATGCGCCGCGAGCGAGCCGCAGCCGTACAAGGCATGCGCATTCAGCAGATTCGACAGATCCCGCAAGACGCTTGCGCGCAACTCGGCTGTCGACATGGCACGGCGCTCGCGCGGCTCGACGCGCTCATGCGGCGCATCGTCCGACAAGCGATCGAGCAGCGCGGGCTGCAGGCGGTCTCGGCTCGTGAGTTCTGCCATAGGAAATGGAAGCGTTGCAATTGCGAATAAAAGAAGCCTGGCGCCGGGGGCAAACCCGGCGCCTCCCCTCACCGCAGGCTTATGAAACCTTCTTCGTCATGACGTCGAAGGCGGTCTTACCCTTGGATACGAGCGCACCCGTTGCGGTGTTTTGCGAGAAGTACTCGCGTTCGATCTTTTCGAACGTGAGTTCCATATGCTCGCTCGTGCCTTCGGCGTGGTACGTGTGAATGCGTGCATTCGTCAACGTCACGACGACGAACGGCTTCGGCACGTTCTCGCCGTCGGCCTTGTAGTCTTTCAACGTAACCGTCGCGATCGGCTTGCCGCTGTAGAACTGCGCTTCGATTTTCGGCGTCGCGCCGCAAACGACCTTCGATACGCTCACGGGCGAGACATAGGCCGCGCCGCTACCCGACAGACCAGGGCCGCGCCCTTCCATCGGAATCGCCGCATCGAACGAGAAGCTGAGCACGTCCATTTCGTTGGTTGCGCCGGACACTTGCGATTCACCGTCGATATTGGCCATTTTCATCGTCTTGACGATATTGTCGTAGCTCATTAGGACTCCTATCCATGTTTAAAAAAGCCCGCCGCCTTTTCCGAACACCGGCAAGGCGACGGATACGAAACCCAACCGGGTGCGTTACTCGCCGCCGACGGACGGCAGCTTGCTCACCAGCCGCAGCGATACGGTCAAACCTTCGAGCTGGTAGTGCGGCTTCAAATAGAAGCGCGAGGTGTAATAGCCGGGATTGCCCTCCACTTCCTCGACGACCACCGCCGCGTCGGCGAGGGGCTTGGACGCTTTAGTGGTCTCCGACGAATGACTCGGCATGCCGTCCACATAATTCATGACCCACTGGTAGAGCCACCGCTGCATCTCCTCCTTGCTCTTGAACGAGCCGATTTTGTCGCGTGCGATGCACTTCAAGTAGTGCGCGAAGCGGCTGCACGCGAACAGATACGGCAAGCGAGCGGCCAACGTCGCATTCGCCGTCGCTTCGGGGTCGTCGTATTCGGCGCTCTTGTGCAACGATTGCGCACCGATGAACGCGGCCATGCCCGAATGCTTCATATGAACGAGCGGCAAGAAACCCGCTTTCGAAAGCTCGGCCTCGCGGCGGTCGCTGATGCCGATCTCCGTCGGACATTTCGCGTCGAGCCCGCCGTCGTCCGTCGGAAAGACATGAACCGGCAAGCCTTCCACGGCCCCGCCCGATTCGACGCCGCGAATGCGCGAGCACCAGCCGTAACGCTTGAACGAGCGGTTGATATTCGCCGCCATCGCATAGGCGGCGTTGGCCCAGGTATAGCGGCTGCTGTCGCCTTCGGCCGTATCTTCTTCGAATGCAAACTCGTCGACGGGGTTGGTGGCCGCCCCGTAAGGTGCCCGCGCGAGGAAGCGCGGCAACGCGAGGCCGATATAGCGCGAGTCTTCCGATTCGCGCAATGCGCGCCATGCCGCATGTTCGGGCGTTTGGAACAGCTTGGCGATATCGCGCGGGTTGCCGAGTTCCTGCCACGAATCCATCAACATCACGGCCGGCGACGCGGCGGCAATGAACGGCGCATGGGCGGCGGCGCAGATCTTGCCCATCTGCGCGAGCAGATCCACGTCGGGCCCGCTGTTGTCGAAGTAATAATCGGCGACGAGCGCACCGAACGGATGTCCCCCGAACTGGCCGTATTCCTCTTCGTAGAGCTTCTTGAACAGCGGGCTCTGGTCCCAGGCCGACCCCTTGTATTTCTTGAGGGTCTTATACAATTCGCCCTTCGAGATATTCATCACGCGCAGCTTGAGCTGCTCATCCGTCTCGGTATTGCTGACGAGATAATGCAGGCCGCGCCACGCGCCTTCGACCCGCTGGAATGCGTCGCAATGCAGGATCTCATTGATCTGTTCGGTGAGCTTGCGGTCGATCGCCGCCACGAGCGCCTCGACCGTGCCGAGCACATCGGGCGAGATGCAAGCGGCATCTTGCAGCGCCTGCTCCGCGAGCGTACGAACCGCATGCTCGACGGCCTCCTGCGCTTTGTCGGTCTTGGGTTTGAACGCCTTTTGCAGCAGGGCGCCGAAATCGCTCGAGTCGCCCGACTCGAGTGCGTCGGCGCTGTCCGGCGCCGTTTGCGTCTGCGCCTCGGGCTGCGCTTCAGGGCTGAGCTCTGACATGGTTACCTATCCTTAATGCAGTGAATTAAGCGTCGGGCTGCGCGGTGGCGTCGGCGTCGGCACCGGACGCGCCGGTGCCCGCTGCCGCTTCATCCGCACTCGACGCGTCGGCGTTCGGCGTCGCGCACAGCGTGCGCATCAACGCGGGGTCGGCCAGCAATCGAGCCACCAGCGCTTCGGCGTCCACTTTGCCGTCCATGTAGGTCAGCAGATTCGCGAGATGGCCACGCGCCTCGAGCAATCGATTCAGCGGCTCGACGCGCCGTGCGATGGCCGCCGGGGAGAAGTCGTCCATCGATTCGAACGTCAGATCGATCCCGAGCCGGCCCTCGCCCGTCAGCGTATTGGGCACCATCGCGGCGACGCGCGGCTTCATGGCTTTCAGTCGCTCGTCGAAGTTCTCGCTATCGATCTCCAGAAACTGTCGTTCGCTCACGGGAGCCTGGGGCTGCGTCGATTGACCGGACAGCTCGGCCATGACGCCCATCACGAACGGAAGGCTCACCTTCTTTTGGGCGCCGTATACCTCGACGTCGTACTCGATTTGCACACGCGGCGCGCGCGTGCGGCCCAAGAATTTTTGGCTGCTTTCGCTAGACATACCAACGTCCTCCTTCCGGGTTCACTGAATCGGTAAATGGCGGCATGCTCACGACTCGCGCGAACCTGCCCAATGGTTGGCCTCGCCGACGCCTGCCGGCGTCAGATCCGCAACGAGGTCGATAAATGTCATACCCACGAGAGCACGTGCTCGCTGCAGCAAAATCGGCACGGGACTCGACGGCTCCGCCGCGGCGAAGTACGCGCATAGTCGATCGAGCGTGCGTACGACATCGTCTCGATTGGCGATTCGATCGGAGGCGCTCTGGCCGTTAGCGAGCGGGGTGCCGGCCGTATCGGAGGGATCGGCGTCGCGTTCGATCGAAGCCGGGTGCCGTGCGCGCTGCGCAGCCACGGCTCGGTGCGCACGCTGCAGCACTTGCTCGAGCGCGGGCAACGACGCCCACCGCTCCTGGCCCGCTCGTTCGTTCAGCGTTGCATCGATGCGTTCGAGCGAAGCCGAAGCATTCGCCAATGCGTTCTCGAGCGCGGCAACCTCGTCGATCGCCGTATCGGCGAACGCGGCGTCGATGGCAGCCGCCTCCAGCACCGTGCCGCTCGGTTCGCGCTCGTTGGCCGCGCATTCGATATCGCCCAGACAGACGCGGCCGTGACGTTCGGACACGACGAGCGGCGCCGATCGAAGCTCGCGCACGAAGCCGGTTTTGTCGTCGAGGGAGAGCAACGTGTTGATACGCGCGGTCGGATCGTTCTCGTCGTCGGCGTCCAGTTGCGGATGAAGCGCGTCCCAGTATTGGGCGAGCAAGCCTTCGATCAGCGCCAGGCCGTCGACGACGGCTGCCGCGCCGTGCAGGGCCACAAGCGCTCGCGTGAGCCACACGGCCAAACGCAAGTCGCGGGTATCGCCCAACAACTCGAGCGTTGCCGCCTTCAAACGCTTCCAGTCCGGCTCGACAGCCGCGACATGCATGCTGCCGTATTGCACGTCGGGACTGCCTTCGAGCGCGCGAGACGCTTCAAGATAGCGCGGCGAGTATTCGAGGTCGGCCCCGCAGGGCGATGCGGGATCGACCGGTTGCAGCAGCGTTGGAACGTCGATGTAGGTCATGTCGAGCCGGTACGGTTGAATGCTCGAAGCGCGAGATGCGCCGTGCTTCGAACCACGACTCGATTGTTGGCGTTTTCGGGCCGCCCCTCCTCCTGAAAATTCTCAGACTGCCTAACCTATTTGCTCGATCCTTCCGCGCGTTCGCGCGACGGCGGCACCGCGCGACATCGATACCGATCGCGCGGCGACGCCACGCTGCATTACCCGAGTTTCATGTACCGGTCCTCCACCCATGCGCTACGCATGGCCGCCGTCTGTCGTGCGGCCAACTGCGCTTGCGCGGCAACGTCGTTCGGGCCTGCGAGGGCCGCAACGAGTTGGCGCGGATAGTTGAAACCGGCTTCCTGCAAAATGCGGTCGGTCAGGTAGACGGCGGCGCCGCGATTCGCGTAGGCCTGCGGCGTCGGCACCTTCCCGATGCCGGTCGCCGCACAAACCATCTGATACGCCAGCTTGCGTTCGATTTCGACCTCGCGCAGCCCCGTCTCGGCGAGGTAAGCCATCCCGTCATCGAGTACATAGATTTTCTTTTGCGCTTGCTCTATGCCGTGCGCCCGACCGCCCGGCGACAGCGCTTGGAAATCGATATCGCCCTCGAGCACGAACTTCCATGGATCCGCTTGCGATGCCTCGGTAACCGGCATCTTGTCGAACATCCTTCGGAAGGTCACGCTACGTTGATACAGGCGGCCGTAAAAATCGACGACGACCATCGCGTCGGACGCGAGTTCGGTGGTCACGGTCCTATCCTGCACATAAAACCCGAAGTTGCGATCGAACTTCGTTTTGAACTCGCCCCAGGCCAGGAACGCTTCGTCCTGTACGCCCTCGATTTCGTCGAGTGCGGCTTGCGTATCGGCAACCGTCATTCGTTTCAAAACGGGCACGCCCTCGACGAGGGTGTCCGCCGTCACCGTGCCTCGCTTGGCGTCCAGCAGCGCATCGAGGTAGCGATTCTCCTTGCCGGCCGTCCGAGCGGCCTCGCCAGCGTTGTACTCGATCGTTTGGTCCACCGGCATGTCCGAAGTCGAATTGCTGCGGCGATACATCACTTGCTCGGCGAAGTCGTACCCCGCTTCGTTCAAGATCTTGTCGGTGAGATAGACGATCGGCCCGCGATTGCGCAGGTCGATGGCGCGCTCGGGATCGCGGCCGCCCGTGAGCGCATGGATCATTTCATGCAGATAGGCTTGCTCGCTGCTCATCGTGCGCGGCCCGCCGGCTGTCATGTAAGGCATGGCCTGGATGGCGGCATCGCTCGGCATGTAAATGCGCTTGTGTTCGAAATCGGTGTAGGCCTTGCTCGGGGCCCCGAGCGGCCCCACTTCGCCGATCGCGAACTCCCACTTTTTCCAAGCATGCGTCGTTCCGTTGCGGGCGCGCGCATCGACTTGCGCGTGCCGGTTGAACAGGCGGCGGAACGTGTCGCTCGACTCGTACAGCTTGCGGTAAAACGCAGGCGCGTCGAAGCGTGAGGCGTTGGCCGCCGGCCTCGGTTGCGCAAAAGCATCGGCGAAGAGCGTCTGGAATTCGCGCAGCGTCGTGTCGTCGGCGCGCTCGAGCAACGCCTTCACGCCTTGCACGGTCACCCGTGCTTGCAGGTCGCTCACGGCGATCGGCGTTCGATCTGACTGCGAGTGCGCCTCGCGAAAGCGAGCGGTGTTCGCTTGCAGGTCGAGTTCGATCGCCGGGGTGTCGCGCAGCCGGTGCCTCGTGTACCAATCGACTTCGAAATAGAGATCGCCCTCGCGACCGACCGGTACGATGCGGTCCTCCAGATCGAGATGGACGACGTCGTATCCGCGCCACCGAACGTTGCGGTGCTCCCGTGCTTGTCGCGCCAAGCCGCGAAGTTCGGGCGGCACGTTCGCATCCGGCTGAGCGAGGTGCACGGGGTCGACGGCCATCTCGACCAGCTCGGCATGCCCGGCTACGTTGATTTGCGAGGCATCGACGCGCCTCAACGCGTGTCGCAGCTTCGGTACGATCGGATGCGCCGCGCTTGGGTGCGCACCGCCGCCGCCCGTCGAGAGATCGAATACGTCGGCACCGAGAAACAACAGCCCGAATGCCGCTCGGGCGGCGTCGCGATGGCGCACGCCCTCCTCGATGTTGTAGATGGGCCCCGCAACCGGCAACGTATTGACCCACGTTTCGAGGCCCCTGACCAGCGCGCGATGCTGCTCCGTTTCCGTCGCCAAATTGCCGGCAATCTCGCCCGCGACGGTTGCCACCGCCTCGGGCGTCGCGGCTGCCGACCTTGCGCGCAGGCGTTCCTTGGCTAAGGCGACGACCCACGGATCCGACGGCAGAGAAGCGTTGAACGATTGTTCTTCCCGTTGGAGCGCGTCGCGCGGGCGCAGACTCTGTCCGTTCGGCAATCGCATCGACGCCCCGTTCAAGCCCACCCAGTCCGCTCGATCGAGGAATTCGTCGATGAGGTCGCCAAATGCCGCCTTCGTCACGCTCGGGTTGTCGCCGGCGATCGAATAGTGGCGCTGATCGGTCATATCGGAAGGGGCGATACCGGCCCGGCCCAGGATGGCGATCGCCGCGTCGCGTCTGTCGAACGAGGGCGGCTCGCCATAGGCCACGATCAGACGCTCGTTGGCATATCCGATCACGGCGGCGGTACGCGCATCGAAATCGGCTCCGATGAGCCGATTCGGCGAGAGAATGCCCTTTGCCCGTATTTCTCGCGCGAACGGCGAGATCGGTTCATCGCGGTCGGCAGCCGTTCGCAACGCGTCGAAGAGCCCAAGCAGCACTTGCGCTTTGCGCGCCGGCGCGGCGTCCTGCCAGTTGGCGCCAGGCGCGGTCGACTCAGACAGAAAGCGACCGATCCACTCGGCCGGTTTTGCGTCTCCATCGGCCATCATCTCCAACGCGCGATCATGCACTTGGTTCTCGTAAAGCAATGTCAGTTGCTCGAGCGAGAGCACCTCCACGCCGCTCGATCGTGCCAAGTGGGCGGCGAACAGAAGCCGCGGGTGGTAGGGGTAGGTATCGCCCTCCTTCCACGCACTGTCGATTTTCGCGAAGGCCTTCGCCAATTCGGATTCGCTGACGTAGCGCGTGGGCGGCGCGCCGCGGTAGCGCTCGATTCGCAACAGCGCGCTTGCCATCGAATGCATTTCCGATCCGATCGGGAATCGTATCGACTCGCCCATTTCGTCGAACTTTTGCGCGAGCAGCGCGCGGCGCTCGGCTTGGGGGTAGTCCGCCAGGACGGGGCCGGACCACAGGGCTTGCATATGCAGGAGATCGTCGAACGACATCCCCTCGGCATGGCGCAACGCGAACCCGTCGAAGTAGGGCGTGGTCTGTGCGAACGATGCGCTCGGCGCGAGCAGTGCATCGAGCGCACGGCGCTTCGGATAGTCGATCTTCAAAGCAGCCAAGAAACTGGCGCGCAAGGTCGGCAGGTTCGCCGCGGGCGGCGACGCCGATGGCGTACCGTCCGCGGACGACATGCGGCGAAGCCGGTCGTACAACAGCGCTGCTTCGTCGAGCACGGCCTCGTCGGCCAACAGCGAGGGATCGAGCGTCGTTTCGAACGCCATCGGAATGGCGCGCTGGCGGTGCGTCGCCACGGCGCGGAGCAATGCGCTCGGGCTGTCGGCGTAGGGCCGGGCCTTGCCTTCGTCGACCCACTGCGTCAACGCGAAATTCAGGCGCTCGAGCACCGCCGCGTCCGCTACCGGCGAGCGCGGCGGTGCCGGTTCTGGCGTCGGTACCGCTCCGGTGGCGGTGGCGGCCGATGGCGGCGCCGCCGCCGATACCTCGGCCGAGCCGGCCGGCGCGTCGGCTAACGAGCGGCGCAAGCGGCGCTCCATCGAGCGCGCGGCAAGATGAGCCGCAGTGGCGTGCGGCGCGGGCACATCGCGGGAAGGTGTCGGCGCCGCGGGATGATCGGCGGTGGGTTCATCGGCGGCGTAGTCGGTGTCCGGGCGCGTCTTCGACACGCGCTCCGCGTCGATCGCGTCGTATCGAGCCGCGGTGTCGAGTGTCCGAATGGGCGGTATCGCCATGAGTGTCCTCCGTTTCGAAAGTTCGTGTCGAACCCGACGATCTTTCAAAAACGCTCGCGACATCCACGTTGGCGGCAATTCCCGGACGACGTTACGCGGTCATCGATACCGACCAGCGTGGTCGGCCCGCTCACGGCTCCGAAGAGTCATCTCGGCCGGTTCCTCTCATCTGAGCGAGTTCGTCGATAAACGCCGCTCTGAGCGAAGCGAGCACAGACAGGGCATCCGGTACGGTCAGCGCGATCAGCGGGGCGTCGGCCAGCCGCAGTGCACGCTCTGCCCGGCTGAGCGGCTCGAGCACGCGCTCGTCTCGCACGAAAAACGCCCCCGTCCCCGTGAGCCGATGCAGCGCGTGCGCCGCTCGTCCCCATTGCCCATATTGGAATGCGCCATCGAACGCAAGACGCTGGCAATCGAATTCGTCGAGTGCGACGGCCAGCAGCGTGCGCAAGCCGGCCTCGCCATATAGCGCCGACAGCTCGGACAAGTCGAAGGCGCTAGGCTCGCACGCTCGTTGCGCTTCGCGCGCTTCACCCGCGCGTCGGTTCTGCATCGGCATCGGTTGTGTCTGCCCATTTTTGAAGTAACGCGGCGAATTTGTGCCGCGTGATCGGTTTGGCAAGGTAATCGTCCATCCCCGCCTCGTGGCACGCGCGTATGTCGTCATGCGTGGCGTTCGCGCTGATCGCGACGATCGTCGTGCGCCGCGCGCCATCGGCTTCGGCGCGACGAATGTTGCGCGCAAGCGTGTAGCCGTCCATCCCGGGCATATGACAGTCGAGCAGCACCAACGCCGGCCGCGTGCGTTGCCAGCACGCGTAGCCTTGTAGCCCGTCGCCCGCCTCGCTGGCGTCGATGCCGAGCGCCTGAAGCTGACGCACCATGATGTCGCGATTGACGTCGTTGTCTTCGATGACGAGTACGCCTGCGCGAACGAGCGGCGACGCGCCGGCAAGGCCGAACGAGCATGCATCGATCGCTTCCCGTGTGGTAGCGGGTGCCGCATCGGCCGGACGATCGATGCGGCGTGCCGTATCCTCGCTCGATGCTGTCGGGCGTCCGACCGCGACGGCCACCGCTTCGGCCAGGTCGTCGAAGCTACGCACCGCCCGCACGGGCCCGTCTCGCCCAGTCACAACCACGGCCCCCGTCGTGTCCGTCGAAACCTCGATGTCGACTTGACGGCCGCGCGACACGCATCGAACGCCCATCTTCGCCAAGCACGCTCGGGTGGCGACGTGCATTTCCGGCATCGGCATGTCGAGCGCGGCTCGTGCCGGCGCGGCGCACGGCCATACGCGAGATTCCCCGCCCCAGCGGATCGGCAATCGAACGCGCACGCGCGTGCCTTCGCCCACTCGGCTCTCGATGTCGATCGTGCCGCCCATGAGATCGACGAGGCGCTTGACGATCGATAACCCGAGGCCGGTCCCGCCGTAGCGTCGAGTGGTCGTGCTGTCTTGTTGCGTGAATGGCGCGAACAGACGCGCGCGGTACGCTTCCGAGATCCCTGCGCCCGTATCGACGACGGACAGGACGAGCCACGGACGCGAGCGCACCAACTTGCGCCGCACCTCGAGCAAGACGTGACCGCGCTCGGTGAAGCGGATCGCATTGCTGAGCAGGTTGGTCACGATCTGATTCACCCGGACTTCGTCGCCGATCAGTTGCCGATCGAAGTGCGGCATCGCTGCCAAATAGAGTGCGAGCCCCTTGCGGGCTGCCAGCGGCGAGTGCAGTTCGGCCGCGGACGCGGCTAGCGCGCCAATATCGAACGGCGCCGATTCGAGCGTGAGTGCGCCTTGCTCGATCTTCAGGTAATCGAGCGTATCGTCGACGACACGCAGCATGAGCCGCGCCGAGTGCTGCGCGATGCCTAAATAGCGCCGGGGCTCGGCGGCCAACGCCATTGTGTCGAGCAAATCGAGCACGCCCACGACGCCGTTCATCGGCGTCCGGATCTCATGGCTGATCATGGCGACGAACGCCGACTTCGCGCGATCGGCGGCAAGCGCTTGCTCGCGCGCGGCGATCGCCTCGGTACGCGCGGCCACCGCCGCGGCGCGCGCCGCCTGCGTCCGTCGATACGCCCATCCGAGTGCCGCGATCACGCCCAACGCGATAGCGGCGGCGCCCGACGCGAGACCAATGACGGCGCGCTTCTCGTAGCCGAGCACGATCGTGAGCGGCCGCGAGCGAGAAGCGAGCCGCGCCAGTTCGCGCGGGCTGTAGGACGCGAGATAGCGGTCGAGCATCGTCGCGAGTGGACGATTGCCCCGAGGGACGGCGAAGCCGATGCGCTCGATACCCGCCGTAGCCGGGTCGATCGACAGCCGGACGTGGGCGTAGCGATCGCCGAGGTCTTCGGCGGCAACGGCATTGATGAGCGCGGCATCGGCGCGACCGGCCATCACCGCGCGCAACGCGTCTGCGGTGGTCGTGCTCGGCACGAGTTCGGCATCGGTCAGCATCGCGTCGGGGACGACGCGGCGCATCCGCCACGGCGTCGTCGCGATGCGGTTCGATTGCGCATCGCTGCGCTCGGCTCGCACGAACGACCAGGGAAAGCTGTCGTACGCGCGCGTGGTCGCCAGCCCGGCCATCGACGTGCCGGGACCGAGCGGAAACGACGATACGAGATCGACGACACCGTCGCGCAGCGCCTGCTCCGGCTCGAGCGCGGCATCGAGCAGCACGGGTTCGAGCCGAAGCCCCGCCGCTAGCGAGAACCGTTTCAGCAGCGTTGCGCCGAATCCCTGCCATTGACCGGCCTCGTCGATGAAATCGTAGGGGCGGCCGAGCCGCTGAACGCCGACGCGGACCACGGGATGCCGGCTCGCCCACGCTCGCTCGGCATCGGTCATTTGCCATCGGCTCGCTGCCGGGTCTCGGTGAAGCGGCCCCGGCGGCGAATGACTTTCCGTGTCGCCGACCGATAGCGGTGCGACGGCCGCGAAGCTCGCAGCGCTCGTTGCCGCGGCCGGCGCATGGCCGAGCGCAGCCACGCCGCCGTCGAGACCAGGATTGGCCTCGACGCGCGGCGCCGCCGGCTCGCTCGCCGCCGCCCCCGATATCGCGGCCAAACAGACAGCCGCCATCACGCGGGCGAACGACCGAGCCAGTCCAGACGATCGCAACCGGTATCGCGCGAAAGACCGCGAGGCCACGCTCATTGCCGCCCTCCTCGCGCTCAGACCTTGAACTTCTCTTTGAGGAAGAGCGCGAGACCGAGGTCGTCGGCTACGCTCAATTTGCGCATCGCACTGCGCTTGTGCGTGCTGACCGTCTTCTTGCTGCGGCGCAGCCTCGCGGCGGTTTGCGTCACCGATAGCCCTTCCGCGATATACCGCAATATCTCGATTTCGGCGGCGGACAACATGTCTTCGCGCGCGTGGGGAATAAGCGCTTGTACGTCGCCCGCTCGCATGACGAAAAATTTCCGCGGCGCGGCGACGACATGCCGAATCGCTTCGGCAATGAGGGGCAAAGGCGTCGATTTTTCGAGAAACCCGTTCGCGCCGGCTCGATGGCAAACGCACTCCGCGTCGCTTGCTCGGGCCGCCGATAAAACCACGATAGCCAGCGGCGGCGCCTCGACGCGCAAGCGTTTGATGAACGTCGCCCCGTCGAGACGATCCGCGGGAAGGTAATAATCGACGAGGGCGACGTCGCACGGCTCGTGCTCTAGGACGGCGAATAGATCGTCGATCGTCGAGACGTTCGCCACGAGTTCGAAGTCTGCGTGATCGCGCAGATAAGTGGAGACGCCAAGCGACACGATCGGATGGTCGTCTAGCACTGCAATGCGGATTCGGTGTCTGGGGCGGGACATCAATAGGATTTGCCGGGGAGTCATGCGTTTTCATCCTCGCTATTGCCATTGCGACATGAAAGGACCGCCGCTGTAATGTAACAACCCTCATTGTGCGGCGACGAAGTAATGCACGAATTAGAAAGGACGATTAGGCGACCAAACGATGAACTGGACGCACCATATATCTCTAAATTAACTCTCAGGTTATTGCTCGAACGATTGGAAAGGGTTTAATAGCCCAGGGCATGCCCGTTCGGCCGGCAACACCGCGGGACTGCACGCTAGGATCGTTTTTTCGGTTCGTTCGATTCTAGCCCAAGCGGCAGCGCCCAACAACGTTCTATTACACGCATTTTGTCCAAAAGAGATGGAACCCAAAAATCAGATTTCTCTTAGTCCTAAAATTCGCCGAATCTAGTTCATTCGACATTAAACGTGCTAAGCAGCCGAAAAACGTCAACCACGAAAAGCGCGGCGCCATTCGAATGCAAGTTCGATCCGTCGTCTATCGACGAATGAAGCGCGCACCGTTAGCCCAATGCAATCGGCGCTAGCGGGCAGGAAGGTCTCCCTGCGCCTATGCGGCAGGCACGGCTTGCCCGGCGTGCGCGTTGCTGCGTCTCGCTAGCGGGATCATTGCTCGAAAGGAGGCAAGCACCATGGCGGAACCGGCCAGTGTCGGCAAGACCGACCCAGCGCAGGCGGAGATAGGACGAGGCACGCCACCGGCGCGCACGCCCGAGAGCCGCCCTGAAACGGACAGGCAACCGGGCCAGGCTCCCGTTAGAGACACACCCGACGTCAGCCAGCGCCCAACGCCGCCGACGCGATAAGCCGGCGGCACGAGCAGCCTTGGTATTGAATGCGCGCCGCCCGGGGCCTGGATATGCCCTCAGGACCGCGGCAACTCGGCTTAGTTGAACAGTCTCGCTGCAGTGAACGCGAAACTGGTCAAGGCAATCGCGGTGCCGATGAACCACTTCAGAAGCGTGGATTCGAGGATCGTGACGTCGTTTTTCGTTGCCAAGTGGTGAAACCCTGCTTCGACGTGGGCCATGCGTTCGCGGATATCGGTCGTCATTTGTTCAAGCTCGGTTAGGCGTGCGTGAAATGACGGATGATCGCCGGAGAAGGCCTCGAAGGGTACGATTGGCCTGGAAAATCGGACAGATGGCTGGGGGCGACGCGAATCGCGCGCGTTCGGCATCATGACGGTGTCTCGCTCGAGAATGGGTGGACGGAAGCGGCATCGGATCGCCCGAGCGCCGCCGATCGTCGGCACGCTCTCGCCGCGCGCTCCAGGCGCCAGCGCGGGCGCCCAGGCAAGCATCATCGGGTATGGGGAGCGGGCGGGATAGTAGACCGGATGGCCAGATCGGCGCGCAGTCCGCGCGACACGGCGTCCGAGCAACGACGCGAAGGACGGGCGATGTTACCGAGGTGGGGACGCGGCTTTGTCGTCGCGAGACCGGCTGTGAATTCGGGCGCGCTGTTGGAGGGATGGCACGCTGCAGGACAAGCCGCCCCCGTGCGCGACATGGCCCGAAGTGGCCCCCCCACGAGGAATCGAACCTCGATTTCAGGTTTAGAAGACCCGTGTTCTATCCGTTGAACTATGGGGAGGCGAAGGCGTGATTGTACGACGTGCCGGCCACAAGGGCCGGGGGCCGAGATTATACTCGATCCCCACCCGGCCCGATCGCGGCGTCAAAGTTCCGGCGTTAAACCGGTTGGCCGTGCACCATGAACCAGGCAAAGCAGGCCAAGCCCGCCAAGATGCAATAGACGCCGAACGACGCCAAACGGCCCCGCCCTTCGAAATAACGCATGAGGAAGCGCACGCTCAAATACGCCGCGATCGCCGTCAGCACGCCGCCCACGAGCGCATTGCCCAATTGGCCCGGCGCATGGAACAGCTTCGGTATTTCGAGCAGCCCCGCGGCAAAGATGATCGGCGTGCCGAGCAAGAACGCGAACTCGGCCGCGCTCTCGGCGCTCAAGCCCGCCGCGTTGCCCGCGATCATCGTCAGCCCGCTACGCGAAAAGCCTGGGATTAGCGCGCCGACTTGCGCAAGGCCCACAAGGAACGCCTGCTTGAACGTCAAGTTCTCGGGTGGACGGTGCGCGCGGGAGCGCTGCAGCCGATCGCCCAACCACAGCAGCAAGCCATTCACCACCAGCGCCAACGCCACGATCCGCAAGTCGTGAAAAACCCGCTCGAGTTTTTTCTCGAGCAGGAGACCGACGAGACCCGCCGGAATCGTGCCAATGATGAGCGCCCACATCATATGGCCCTCTTCGCTGCGTCGCCCGGCCAACGTGCCGAACCAGCCGGCCACGAGCGCCACCCAGCGCTTGCGGAAGTACCACAGGAGAGCAAAAGCCGTGCCCAAGTGCAGCGCCACCAGGAAGGGAATCAACTGCGGCGCATGCTTGTCGATATGGATGCCGATCAGCGCCGGCGCCAGCAGCGTATGGCCAAGGCTGCTGACCGGGAACAGTTCCGTGACGCCCTGCAGGACGCTTAGAAAAAACAAAAACCAAAGGCTCACGCGTCGATCCTTTCTTTCTACAAGTTGGGGGAGAGGAAGAATATTTCGGGCGTCCGCCGGCCGGCAGGCGTCCGATCGCGACCGATTATGCCTATCGACGAGAAATGAGCCAAGCTAAGAAAACATTTTTTTCGGCCCAAATACCGAGCAAAAGCGTCATGTCTCAGTCATAATCGACCCGGATAATCGTTGCGGCGTAAACGTTTTCAGTGCCCAGCACTACCGGACTGTACAGACAGCAATGAAACATACGATCAAGGACGTAGCCGCGTACGCCGGCTTTTCCATCGCGACGGTCTCTCGTGCGATCAACGCGCCTCATACGGTGAATCGCGTCACGCTCGCGAAGATCCGCGAGGCCATCGCGGCGCTGCAGTTCAGCCCGAGTCCGCTCGGGCGGCAGCTGCGCGGCGAACGCACGCGCCTCGTCGGCGTCGTGCTCCCCACACTCGCGAACCCCGTCTTCGCCGAATGCCTGCAAGGGATCGACGAACTGGCCGCGGCCCAGGGCTATCGGCTCATGCTGATGACAACCCAATACGACGCTGCGCGCGAGCGCCATGCGATCGAGACGCTGCTCGCTCAGCGGGTCGAGGGGTTGATCCTGACGGTGGCCGATGCCGATACGCACCCGCTGCTCGACGAACTCGACCGCGACGGCAAGCAGTACGTGCTCATGCATAACGACACGGTGCGTCGGCCGTCGGTATCGGTCGACAATCGTCGCGCGGCCTATGACGGCGTGCGCATGTTGATCGAGCACGGCCACGAGCGCGTGATGATGCTGGCCGGGACGCTGGCCGAATCGGACCGCGCCCGCCTGCGCTATCGCGGCTACTCGGAGGCCATGCGCCAAGCGGGTCTGACGCCGTTGCCCGCGCTCGAGGTCGATTTCAACGCGGACGAACTCGCGCCGTCGGTGCTCGCGCACCTAACCTCCGGCCCTGCTCGCCCCACCGCCCTTTTTTGCAGCAACGATCTGCTCGCCATGGTCGTCATGCGGGGGCTGCGCCGCGCGCGTTACAGCATGCCCGAAGATATGTCGATCCTGGGCTTCGACGGGCTGGCGATGGGCGAGTTGCTGTCGCCGCCGCTCGCGAGTATCGGCACGCCCAACCGCGAAATCGGCTGCGCCGCGTGGCGCCGGTTGATGGCGCGCATCGAGGGTGGCGACGACGGCGAGTCCCTGTCTCTCACGCTGCCGCATACGTTGCGCCAAGGCGCGACGATCGCCGCGCTCTCGGGCGCATCGGGCGTCGTCTCGCCTGCCCATCCCGCCGCGTAAGCGCCGGGAAGCAGCCGCTTCAGTTTAGCTTCGGTTTTCGCGCCGGCCGTCAAGGGGCCGGCGCCGCTTCCCCACGACGTCAAATTCTTCTCTTTTTCGTCCCGCAAGGAGACTCTAAGTGATACGTCGCTCATTTCGCCTTCGCGCACCGTTCGCACGGCTCGCGCGTGTCGCCGGCGCAGCCGGCGTGCTGCTCGCGTTCGCCGGGGCCTTCGCCCCGGCAGTCCACGCCGAACAAACGGCCATCTCCTACAACTGTCCGCCCGAGTGGGCCGACTGGGCCAGCGAGCTGAAAGCCATTCAGGATAAAACGGGCATCCATGTGCCCTCGGACAACAAGAACTCGGGACAAGCGATCGCCCAGCTGATCGCCGAGCAAAAGAGCCCTGTTGCCGACGTCGTCTACCTCGGTGTGTCCTCCGCTTTCCAAGCCAAGGACAAGGGCGTGATCCAGCCGTACAAGCCCGCGCATTGGGACGACATTCCCGCGGGGCTGAAGGACCCGCAAGGGTATTGGTTCGCCATCCATTCGGGCACGCTCGGCTTTTTCGTCAACAAAGACGCGCTCGAGGGCAAGCCCGTCCCGCGCTCGTGGGCCGATTTGCTCAAGCCCGAATACAAGGGGATGATCGGCTATCTCGATCCGTCTAGCGCATTCGTCGGCTATGCGGGCGCCGTCGCCGTGAACCAAGCGCTGGGCGGCTCGTTCGACAATTTCAAACCGGCGCTCGACTGGTTCGCCAAGCTCAAGGCCAATCGACCTATCGTTCCGAAGCAAACGGCCTACGCGCGCGTGCTTTCGGGAGAAATTCCGATCTTGCTCGACTACGACTTCGATGCCTATCGCGCCATGTACAAGGATCACGCGAATGTGGCGTTCGTGATTCCGGCCGAAGGCACGATTTCGGTGCCGTACGTCATGAGTCTCGTGAAGGGCGCGCCCCATGAGGCGAACGGCAAGAAGGTGCTCGATTTCGTGCTGTCGGACGAAGGCCAGAGAATTTGGGCCAATGCGTTCCTGCGGCCGGTACGCGCCAGCGCGATGAGCAAGGAGGCAGCCGCCAAGTTCCTGCCCGCGAGCGACTACGCGCGCGCCAAACCCGTCGATTTCGCCAAAATGGCCGAGAAACAGCAGGCGTTCGGCGAGCAATATTTGCAGGTCATGCACTGAAGCTTCGCCCGCGGCACGATCGATTCGGCATTGCTCCGATACCTATTGCCCCATCGATCCGTTGCACGCGGGCGCGCTTCACGCTGCGACGCTCCGCGCGCAACCCGTCTTACCCGATACGGCCTCTCCACGAGCGGTCATCACCATGCACGACATTACCTTTCCTTTACGCTGGCGCATCGCCCTCGTCGCGCCCGCGCTCGCCGTCTTTATCGCATTCTGGCTGCTGCCGATGGCAGTGCTCGTTCACGTGAGCGGCAACGGCGACGCGGTCGCCACCTATCGCGCGCTGCTCACCAACGCGCGCTATATGAACAGCCTCGTCGCCACCGTCGCGCTCTCGGCCGCCGTCACGTTCGCCACGCTCGTGCTGTCGGTGATCTCCGGCCTGCTGCTCGCGCGCCGAGAATTCCCCGGCAAACGCTCCCTCGTTGCCCTGCTCACGTTTCCGCTGGCGTTCCCCGGCGTGGTCGTGGGCTTCATGGTCATCATGCTCGCCGGACGCCAAGGCCTCATCGGCACGCTCACGCAAAAGCTCACCGGCGATCGGTGGGTGTTCGCCTATTCGATGTCGGGTCTTTTTCTCGGCTATCTTTATTTTTCGATTCCGCGCGTGATCGTCACCGTCATGGCGTCGGCCACGAAGCTCGACCCTTCGCTCGAAGAGGCGGCCCGCTCGCTCGGCGCCTCGCCGTGGCAGATCATGCGCGACGTCGTGTTGCCGGGCCTGGCGCCCGGGCTCGTCGCTGCCGGGGCGATTTGCTTCGCGACAGCGATGGGCGCTTTCGGCACCGCGTTCACGCTCGCCACCGACATCGATGTCCTGCCGATGACCATCTATACCGAATTCACCTTGAACGCGAACATGATCACCGCGGCGGGACTGTCTGTCATTCTCGGGATCGTGACCTGGCTCGTGCTGGCACTCGCCCGCAGCGCGACCGGCTCGGCCGTCGCCGCCACCGCGTGAGGCCCGCCATGAATCAACTCACCGATACGGCCCGCTTCGATCGCTCCCCGTCTTGGCTTGCCGAGCGCCTCGCGCCGCGCAAACTGCTCGCACTCGGGCAATGGCTCGTCACGTTCGGCCTGTGCGCGTTTCTCGTTGTGCCTGTCGTCATGTCGATCTTGGCGGGGCTCACCGTGAACTACTTTCGCGGCATCTCGAGCGGGCTGACGCTGCGCTGGCTCGCGCAAGTCTGGGCGCAATACCATGGCTCCGTCTTCCTTTCGCTCGAAATCGCCGCGGCGACGCTCGCCGTCACGCTCGTCACCGGCGTGCCCGCGGCCTACGCGCTGGCGCGCAGCAAGACACGTTGGGCGCGCATCGTCGAAGAGCTGCTCGTGCTGCCGATCGCGCTACCCGGCCTCGCATCCGCACTCGCGCTCATCGTCGTCTACGGCGGGATCACGGCCTTTCGCATGAGCATCGCATTCATCGTCGTCGGCCACGTCGTGTTCACGTTGCCATTCATGGTGCGCGCGGTGGCGGCCGTCGCGGCGAGCGCCGATCTGCGTACGCTCGAGGAAGGCGCGGCCAGCCTCGGCGCCACATTCGTTCAGCGCTTTTTTACCGTCGTGCTGCCGAATTTGAGGCCTGGAATCGTGGCCGGCGCACTGGCTGTGGTCACGCTGTCCGTCGGCGAATTCAATCTGACGTGGATGCTGCACACGCCGGAAACGAAAACGCTGCCCGTGGGACTAGCCGACACCTACGCCTCGCTGCGCATCGAGGTCGGTAGTGCCTACACGATCCTCTTTTTCGCGATGACGATGCCGCTGCTCGTCGCCATGCAGCGTTTCGGTGCGGGGCAAGTCGAACTCGTCCAGCGCGCCGACGCCGCACGTCGTCCCTCGGTCAAGGCCGACTAATTTTCGCTTACCGCCAACATGAAATTCACTCCCGTCCCCATCGCGCTCGCGCAGTGCGGTAAGACATTTCACGGCACGCGCGTGCTCGAACCGCTCGATCTCGCGATCGGCGCGGGCGAAACCGTGGTTCTGCTCGGCCCCTCGGGCTGCGGCAAAACGACGACACTGCGCATCATCGCCGGTCTCGAATCGCCGGATGCGGGCGGCACCGTGCGCTTCGGCGACGACGACGTGACGCGCCTGCCGATCGAGCGGCGTCACGTCGGCATGGTGTTTCAGAGCTATGCCTTGTTTCCGAACCTGACGGTGCGCGGCAACGTCGGCTATGGGCTGAAAATCGCGAAAGCCGAACCGGCGCTCGCACGGCGGCGCGTCGACGAACTGCTCGCGATGATGCGGCTCGAAGCGCATGCCGACAAACCGATTCATCAGCTCTCGGGCGGACAACGCCAACGCGTCGCGCTGGCCCGTGCGCTGGCCCGCGAGCCGCGCGTGCTCCTGCTCGATGAACCGCTGACCGCCCTCGATGCACGCCTGCGCGATGCGCTGCGGCGCGAGATGAATACGTTGCTGCGCGGCCTCGGCGTCACCACGGTCTATGTGACGCACGATCAGGCCGAAGCGATGGAATTGGGCGATCGGATCGTCGTGATGAGCGCGGGGCGCATCGAACAGATCGGCACGCCGCGCGACATCTACTATCGTCCGGCGAACCGCGCCGTTGCGCAGTTCGTCGGCACGATCAATCGACTCGCGGGACAATGGCCGAGCAACCTGCCGGCATCGGCCGGAACGGCCGCAAGCCACGGCGCTCGCGCAGACCTGTTCTTTCGTCCCGAGGACGGGCGGCTCGTGGATCCGAAGGACGCATCGCTGCGCGGGATCGTCGAGACGGTCTCGTTTCTCGGCGAGCGTACGCGCGTCACGGTCACGGGCGCGGCGCCCGATGCCCTCGTGATCGACGTCGCGGGGCGCAGCGAGTGGGCGCCCGGCGCCACGGTCGGTATCGAAATCGCGCCCGAAGGGCTCATCGCACTGCCTTGATCGGCGCCGACGACACACGTCAACACAGACACAGGATTGCCCATGCTACTGGCCCAAATCAGCGATCTGCACATTAAGCGCCCCGGGGCGCTCGCGTATCGGCGCGTCGATACGGCCGCCTATCTCGAACGCTGCGTCGCGCGGCTCGTCGCGCTCGAGCCCAAGCCGGAGGCTGTCGTCGTCACCGGCGATCTCGTCGACTTGGGCACGCTCGCCGAGTACGAGGCGCTCAAGACGCTGCTTGCGCCGCTCACGATGCCCGTGTACTTGCTCGTCGGCAATCACGACGAGCGGGGGGCACTGCGCGAAGTCTTCCCCGATCATGCCTATTTGCGGTCCGGCGGCGAATTCGTCCAATACGCCGTCGACGTCGGCCCGTTGCGCCTCGTCGCGTTGGATTCGCAGATGCCGCAGCAAAGCAGCGGCCATTTGTGTGCGGCGCGCCTCGCTTGGTTGGACACGCAGTTGGCACAAGCACAAGGCAAACCCGTCGTGCTCGCGCTGCATCATCCGCCGTTCGTCTCGGGCATCGGGCATATGGACCGCCAGCGGCTGGATCCGGCATCGAGCGAACGCCTGGCCGCGATCGTCAGCCGCTATCCCAACGTCGAACGCGTGATCTGCGGTCACGTCCATCGCCCCATCTTCACGCGCTTCGCCGGGACGATTGCTTCCGCCGTGCCCGCTCCGGCGCATCAAGTCGCGCTCGATCTGCGCGAGAACGCGCCTTCGGCGTTCCGCCTCGAGCCACCCGCTTTCGCGTTGCATCGATATGCGCCGGAAACGGGCGTGGTGACGCATCACGCTTATGTCGACGAAGGCGAAGGGCCTTTTCCGTTTTACGAGACGGACGGTACGCTGATCGATTAATGCGGCGGTCCGACACACACGGGGCAATCATCGGCACGGACTGAATCGGACTCGACGTCAGCGGATTTTCCGATGTATCGTCCGGGCAATCGGCTAGCGGGGCTCTGGCCATGGCCAATAGTCGCCGTCGTCCAGATTCATCCGCCAAACGTCGTACTTTGCTAGCTCCCTTCTCAGCCAAGCTTGATCTCTCGGGCCAAACCCATTGTTCTCTACACCAGCTCTCAGCACGTCGCGCAACTGCGAGCCTCTATATGCGTTGCCGTCGTCGAACCACTGCCGCTGACGCTCTATCACGCCACTATCCATATCCAACACGCTGTCGTAGTCCTCAGGGGGCCGCGGCGCAGTGGGTGCTTGCTGGCGCTCCCACGCCTCCGAATCGAAGGCATCAGCGCCGGCGTTTCCACCGGCACCTGCCTCGCTCTCCAGCGGACGATAGTCGTCCACTGAAGACTGCAAAACGCCATCCGATTCCCCTCGAAGGTCTGCACCGATATTTCCGAGTTCGGCAATTGACTCCCGAATCGCTTGTGCGCCACCGTCGACAAGCTCCTCTTCCTCGGCCGCTTCTGGCCCCGCAACAAACATGTTGATTCCTTGCCCAAGCCCATCGCCGATGCCCTCCATCCAGTTCGACGCCGTCGGTTCGACCTGCGAGTCGGGGGTACAGCAAGTCAGGCCCCGCGCCAGTCCTCGCGTGACATTGCCCAGAAAATCCCCGACGTCCTGAAGAAAACCTTCTGCCGTGTTTTTTATATCATCGAGCGTGTTAGCCACGTCATCCCAGAATGCGTGGCCCGTGGGATCTCGTCTGTTGATCGGATCCCCGGCACAGTATGCGTACGAGTTAATGCCTCCCTTGCCGAACGGACTTGCACTGTCTGGTGCTGTGAATCGCATAAGCGCAGGCAGATAGGCCCGATATCCGTTACCTAGCTGATAACCGGGCAACACCGTATCGCGATGCAAGCCACTGTAGCCCAACACCGTATGCCACGCCTGAGGTCTTTCTTCGCCGTACGGGCTGTAGCTGAATTGTTCCGTCAAAGAATCAGTGCTGGCATACAGCAAAGAGTCGGTTGTCTCCGAGCCGGCCAGCCATACGCTTCCGGCGCCATTTCGCACCACATATTGGGACGCACATCCCGCTTGCGATCGAAGAATGCGGACATTGGTGTACGGCTGCTGCGGCTGGCCTTGGATGACGTTGACGAGCGCGTTCGCCTCGTAGTAAAAAAAGGACGGATTCGGCTGGCCTTCTATCGTTTGCTTGGTGATTCTGTTCAGCGCGTCGTAAGCGTAGCCACCGCTATGTCCCGTCAGGTTGCTCTGTGCCGAAGTCATTCGCCCCAGCGCGTCATAGTCGAAAGCCTGGCCCATACCATCATTTTTGAGGCGACCGGCAGCGTCATAGCTCATCGTCGCCGACAGCGGATACGAAAGCGATGAGTTAGTGTTCTTGACCGTCGTGAGCTTGCATGGATCGGCCGCATCGTCATATGCGAGAGTAGCGACATTTTCAGTACCGTCGCTAAACTTGGTCGTCGCGCTCGTGACGTTGTTGAATGAATCCAAAAAGAACTTTTGCTCTTGTACCGCGTTGCCATAGCAATCGCATGGCAACGCTCCTGTGCAGGTCCAGTGAATTAGGCGATGGCGTTCGTCATAGTTGAATGTCTCTTGGCGATACTGTGAACCAAGGTGATACGTTGTTCGGGTGCTGAGAAGATCGTTCTTGTTCCACTCTTGCTCGACAAGCCACCGCACCGAAGCGTCTTCAAACAGCGTACGGGAAACCTCACGCCCGTAGTCGTCGACCACTAACTGCACCTCGAATACATGCGCTTCGCCCTCGAGCGCCTCTGTCCTCCATCCCGTGACTCGCCCAGCAGGATCGCGGTGCAACGTCACTTTCGCCGCGCCGTCGCTTACGTCGCTGACTCGTCCAGACGAGTCGCGATTGACAATACGCACCGCACCGTCGACATGAAGATACCGGTACAGCTTGCCGGCGACCGTGTATAGATCATAAGTCGCTGTGGCGACAATACCGTCGAGCGTCAATTGTTTCGTCTTCGGACGTCCCGAAGTTCGCGGCGTGTCGTCCCTCACCGAAGCCCCTTCCGTCGACGACGACAGCAGACCTTGCTTGTCGTACACAAACGCCTGCGTGATCGACGGATCGGTTGATGGCGCAGCCACGGAGGCGGTTTTGTTGCGAAGTTCAGCTACATATGTGTATCGACGCGCGACGCCGTCTGCTGCGGTGATCGTACTCGGCCGCACGTCACTGTCCGAGTCATAAGCATATTGCGCCCGACGGCCTCCAATCGTCGTGGACTTGAGGCGGCCGAAGCCGTCAAACTGCCGCGCCCCCACCGAGCGCCCATTGAGTTTTATCTCGGTTACATCCTTACCGCGCGAATCGGGGCGATAGGTGCGCGTCACGACCGCGCCTGGCGTTACCTGTCCGTTCACGTTTGTCGTCGAGGGCAACGTCGTGTTGATGACACGGCCAACAGCGTCGTATTCGTACGTCGTCGTATAGCCCAGTGCATCAGTCTTGCTTCGCAGCCTGTGCAAACCATCGTAAGACATCGCCTGGCTGCTGTATGGTGTGTCCTTGGTAACGTCAGCGTCCTTCGAATAGCGCGCCACCTTGATCGGACGCCTGCTGACGTCATACGTGATGACCGTCTGGCCTCCTTCGACACTGCCCGTTTCATTGCTTCCGCCGATTTGCACGAGCGTGGTCAACCCAATCGGATCGTGGCTTTTGATGCGGTAGCTGCCGTCGTCACGGTCGATGCGAAATCCTTTGCCCCACGCGTTGTACCCGACGGTCGTCGTTGCGGACCACGACTGTTCTGGGTCCAGCAGCCAGTCGGCCTGCGAGGCAGTCACCAGGCGCCCCAACTCGTCATAGGTGTACGATCGAATTTGGTAATCCGCCTCCGAAACGCCGTCGTCGACGTCGTTGATTCGAACGTACACCAATCGGCCGGCCCCGTCGAAGCCTTGACATACCTTGTTCCGTTGCGACGAATCCTCCGAATTGCCGCCCGCCCGGACAATCTGGAACGCTTCCTCGGTGCCACCAGTGACGATGTAGTCAATGGCAGCTTCATATTCGTAATTCGAACCGACTGCCTGCGTACGTTCGATCAACCGACCAAGCCCATCGTAGTCACCGGTGTCGGTCACCCCTTGCGTGTTGACCACCTTCCATAGCCTGCTGGTGAACTGCGAACGACTGCTACTAGAGCTTCGCTTTAGGTTGTCGTGCGTGCTAACGGTACGTTCGTGCAGTAGCGCTCCCTGCAAGGTTGTGTCGTTTGCGCATGTGAATACTGAACTCTCGGTCAACGATTGACTGGGCGCATCTTTCGCGTAGTGCGTTTGTCTACGACAGCTTAATCGTCCCGCATTGCCCGCATCGGTCGCATAGTCGAATTCGGTCTCCCATAACACCATTGACTCATCTCTGTAAGAAATCTTCTTTGCGAGAATTGGCATTCAGCGCCCCACTGACATTCAATAAATCGACTACCGATCCATGCATTCGCCAGGAAATATTTCGACGATTTAACCCTCGCATGCGAACGCAAGGTTTTTTTCGGAATCGTTATCAAATTTGACCCTGACGCCAGTGGGTTAGCCAGCCGACCAACACGGAACGGGTCACCCATACATCCATGATCGCACGCATTGATCCACAAAAACCTGTTAATTATACCAAGTACACGCACATCAACCCAGGATACAATTCCGACACTCATACCCAATCACCATGGATACAAAAATGAACACCGCACCGTCCTCGGTTTCCAGCAACACTATAAGTATGCAGGACCCGGCAATTTCACCCAGTAACGCACAAAATCTTATTCGCAACAACTATCATCAAATAAAGATAACGGTCTTCTTTAAGCTATATAACGGCACTCACATTCCACCAAATATCATTGAGAAATACTCGACGATCTCGTTTATCGACTACGATAACGGCGCCCAGCTATCCGGTTCGGGGTGGACATGGTCCGACAAGACCAATGGCTACGACATACAATACAATGGTGAACTCGAGAATAGTTTTGAATCCAAGACAGCCGCCCATGACGAGCGAAACACCCAGCGGGCGCTGGACCCTGACCTCGCGGCGTTTACGATGTTTCTCTCCACCGTTGACGAGGAATCGCGCGACCTCGGGTTTAAGGTCGTGTTCGACGCAAAGGCAGCCGGCTACGGATCAGGCAGTCAAACTTTTAACGTCTGGAACAACGGCGACCAGCAACTGCAAAAACCCCCGCACATCAGCATATGCGACCCAAGCCCGTATGACGTACAGAAAGACGTGGTCTCGCGTTACGTGGACACGTATCCCGAATACGATGGAGAGGACGAAGACTACAATCAAGAAAACACGTTTTTTCTAATAAATAGATCCTCCGCATACATTAAAAACGTCATCTTCAATATAGATCCTAGCCTCTCTGAAAAAAACCCTCCTCCCGCCTGGCCACCGATGCCGAACGCCACTGTAAATCCAGAGTGGGCGGGTGGATCGTACGTCTACAACGATACAAGCACTTACCTACCCACCCAAGAGTTTTACCACTTCTTCATATGGCCGATTGGTCCACAAGGAGATGCGTCATTAGCTTTGCCATTCGATCTTACCCCGACTGTAACTTACAACGACGTGCAACCCGCTCTTTGCGTCACCAAAATGTACAATCACAACGCCAACACAAACTACAACAACTGCGGAACGTATTACAACTGTCACCTTCGGATATTCGATCAATGGGGCAACAATTTTACAGCCACAATTAAGATTGAGTACGATGACGACATCGCTGTCAGCATGGCGTCCGGCTGGGTCGAAAGCGGCCGAGTATTCCCGTCGTGAACGCCTGAGCCGGGGAGCCTACGCCTCCCTGCATTACCATAAAAAACAGCACCGATAGGAATAAGCATGAGCGATTCATCGAGCTTCTTTTCACAAGCCGGCAATTTCCCGAGTGCATCGTCGGGAGGCATCGACATGCGAACCGGCATGTTCCACTACTCGATAAAGCTGGGGCACCTTGTCGGGAATAATGGGTTAGGTCCGTCTATCCCAATTACACTGAGCTACACCCCTCTAACATCACTGAATGGCCCGCTTCCAGATGGCATCGGCACCGGGATGTCGCTTGGGCTCACGCTGTACGATGCCAGTACCGACCCCGGCCGCCTTACGCTCTCCACAGGCGAGCAATACGTGATAGACGATGAGACACTCTCTCAGCACATACGGAAGGTTGTGACCTTCAACCGCATTCCGTCGCCGGACGGCAACGGCTACCGCTACAAGGTTGCTTATAAGAGTGGGCGCATCGAGATTCTCGCCGGAGACGATGCACCGTCGGATCTCAAATACGTGGAGCAAATCGTCAATCATCTCGGGTACGCGTTGACATTGACATGGAGCACGGGCTCTGGCGATACCCAGTGGCCAGCTCCTAGGTTGGTACAAGTATCAGACCAACAGACCACGCTGTTGCAAATCGACTACGAGGATGGCGACAATACGTCATTCGTCTTTTTACCCGGCCAAGCCGAGACATACCAAGTCAATCTGACGTTCGACAATGATCAACTGGTGCAGGTATGCAATCCATCGTTAGGCACTGGCGACGCACAAGTATGGACATTGGAGTACGACACCGTTGGGGATGGAAGCTGGGGGCAGTGGCTGACACAGGCGACCTCGCCAGGTGGCCTAACGGAGATCGTGACGTATTCGGCGGACGACATGCACGGGGCCGCTTTCCCGGGAGCGGCATCGCTTCCTGTTTTGCCCCGTGCGGCCTCGTACCTGCGCAATCCAGGTGCGGGCGGCGCGATGCTAACCGCATCATACGAGTACTTTGATTACAACTTCCTCGGCGTCGGTCAGGATAACGGCGATTGGAGTCCCGATACCGATTATTTGTTAGGCTACTTCGACGCAGACTACCTGTACGGGACGACGGAAACTCGCACGTTTACCGATGCCGCGACACAGCAAACGAAGCAGATAGCGACGACCCGGACATACAACTGCTATCACCTGCTGATACAGGACCAAGTAGAGCAAGACGGCTACTCGGTCACGACCGATGTCGCTTACTACGTGCAAGACGCAACGGACTTCGAGAGTCAACTTCCCCAATACCAAAAACCGAAATCGATCACAAAGACCTGGAGTCATTCGTCATCGCAACGCAGCGAAACAACTGGAACGGAATTTGACGAATACGAGAACATCACGAAGCGGGTCGAGCCGTCGCCAGGGTCCGGTCGCGAGGGCATTCAGACCGACTGGGACTACTACCCAGCCGATGGAACCGACGAAGGCTGCCCAGAGGATCCCGACGGATTCGTGCGTTTCGTAAAACGCGTCACCACGACGCCGGGCGATAGCGAGTATGCCGATACCCCGACGCGCATCGAACAATACCAATATGCGTCGTTTCCGGGCGGCCCGGCGGCAGGAGCCTAGCGAGGCGACGACTCGGGTTGGCCCCCGTCTGCTCGCGTATACACGCCTACTTCACCCGCCGTCGATCGAACCAAAACGAAAGCGCTACGCTAGCCAGAATCACGCAGGTCGATACGAGCGTGGCACCGGTCACCGGTTCGCCGAGCGTCAGCGCGCCCAGCGCCACCGCGACGATCGGATTCACATACATACAGCTACTCGCGACGATCGGGCTCGTATGCCGAATCAAGAAGCCGTAGGCGACGTATGCGGCCATCGTCGCCACCGCCATCAAGTAGAGAAACGCGAAAAACGGGCCGAAGCCGAGCGGCCCGACGCGTTCGCCCCCCGTCACGGCGATCAGCGTCGAGATCGCGCCGCCAAGGCCGATTTGCAACGCCGTCGATAAGAACAGATCGGCCGGCAGGGCGAGGCGGCTCGCAAGATGCGCGCCCGCCGCCCAGAACAGCGCGGCGCACAAGATGACGATGGCGCCGCTCGTCGACGAGTTCGACGTATCGCCGCGATTGAGGATGAAGATCCCGATGAGGCCGAGCCCGACGGCCACCCACTCCCCTTTCGCGATGGGCCGGCCGGCGACAGCCGAGATCACCGTCGCGAACAGCGGCACCGTCGCTACCATCACCGCCGCCGTCCCCGTGCCGACACTGCGCATCCCGAACGCGAGCAACCCGCTCGAGAATCCGACGAGCATCGTGCCCACGATCCCGGCGTTGCGTATTTCGACGGATGTCGGCCAGACGAATGGGCGACGCGCCGCCAAGGCGAACAGCCCGATCCCCGCCATTAAGTTGCGCAGTCCGGAAAGCAGCAGCGGCGGAAACGATTCGAGCGCGACGTGCACGGCCAGATAGGCCGAACCCCAAGCGAAATAGACAATGGCGAGCGCGAGCGCGATGCGCCCGCCGTGCGTGCGCGGCAACCGAACGCGGGCGAGGATCGCTAACGGCGCGGCGCGGGCGAAACGGGCGAAACGGGCGATGCGAGGCGGCATGTCGGTCGACAGGTTTCGGACACGGGCGCGCGGCGCAGCGGGGCTATTTCGCGCATTCGTCGTCATTATGCAACGCTCGCTCCGCAAACGCGGCAGCGGTGCGTCGATTCCAGGACGCCAAGGCTCGCCGCGCCGGTTTCGCCGTGATGGCGACAGCGCCAATCCAGCGCCGTCGCGCAAGACTCGCGCCCAAGACTCGCGGTTGCCAAAGGCAGCCCGCCCGGTGTATCTTCTGCGATGCTAACGCGGGGGTCCTGCGTCGTGCCGTCGCACTCGGTACGCGCGGGTGAGAAATACCCTTTGAACCTGATCTGGATAATGCCAGCGCAGGGAAGCGTATGGGCCTACCGGGCCCTGCGCCTTTCTCTCATCCGCCCGACCTTCCTGTCGTCTCCTGCATTAGCGCCCTAATTCAGGAGATTCCCATGAGTGCCAATCCGAAGTTTCTGTCCTCCGAAGCGCACGTCGACGCCGCGGCTGTCGCCCCGCTGCCCAATTCTCAGAAGATTTACGTGACGGGCTCGCGCCCCGATATCCGCGTACCAATGCGGGAAATCGTGCAGGCCGATACGCCGACGGGCTTCGGCGGCGAAAAGAATCCGCCGATCTATGTCTACGATACGTCGGGCCCGTACACCGACCCGCAAGCGAAGATCGACATCCGCGCGGGCTTGCCCGCGCTGCGCCAGAGCTGGATCGAGGAGCGCGGCGATACCGAAGCGCTGTCGGGTCTGACGAGCCAATACGGCCGCGAGCGCGCCGCCGATCCGGCCACGTCGTCGTTGCGTTTCCCCGGCTTGCACCGCACCCCGCGCCGCGCCAAGGGCGGCGCCAACGTCACGCAGATGCACTACGCGCGTCGCGGCATCATCACGCCCGAGATGGAATTCATCGCGATCCGCGAGAATCAGCGTCGCGCCGAATACCTCGAAAGCCTGCGCGCGAGCGGTCCGAACGGCGCCAAGCTCGCGCAGATGATGGGCCGCCAGCACCCGGGGCAAGCATTCGGTGCGGCCGCGTTCGGCGCGGACGCCGCGCGCGAAATCACGCCCGATTTCGTGCGTGAGGAAGTCGCGCGCGGCCGCGCGATCATTCCCGCGAACATCAACCACCCGGAAAGCGAGCCGATGATCATCGGCCGCAACTTCCTCGTCAAAATCAACGCCAATATCGGCAATTCGGCCGTGACGTCGTCGATCGGCGAAGAGGTCGACAAAATGACCTGGGCGATCCGCTGGGGCGGCGACACGGTCATGGATTTGTCGACGGGCAAGCACATTCACGAAACGCGCGAGTGGATCATCCGCAACAGCCCAGTGCCGATCGGCACGGTACCGATCTACCAGGCACTTGAGAAGGTCAACGGCAAAGCCGAAGATCTGACGTGGGAAATCTTCCGCGACACGCTCATCGAACAGGCCGAGCAAGGCGTCGACTACTTCACGATCCACGCCGGCGTGCTGCTGCGTTACGTGCCGCTCACGGCGAACCGGATGACGGGCATCGTCTCGCGCGGCGGTTCGATCATGGCGAAGTGGTGCCTCGCGCACCATAAGGAAAGCTTCCTGTACGAGCATTTCGAAGACATCTGCGACATCATGAAGGCCTACGACGTGAGCTTCTCGCTCGGCGACGGCCTGCGTCCCGGCTCGATCTACGACGCCAACGACGAAGCGCAGCTCGGCGAGCTGAAGACGCTCGGCGAACTCACGCAAACCGCGTGGAAGCACGACGTGCAAGTCATGATCGAAGGCCCCGGCCATGTGCCGATGCAGCTCATCAAAGAGAACATGGACTTGCAGCTGCAATGGTGCGACGAGGCGCCGTTCTACACGCTCGGGCCGCTCACGACCGATATCGCTCCCGGCTACGACCACATCACTTCGGGCATCGGCGCGGCAATGATCGGCTGGTTCGGCACGGCCATGCTTTGCTACGTCACGCCGAAGGAACACCTGGGGCTGCCGAACAAGGACGACGTCAAGGAAGGCATCATCACCTACAAGCTCGCGGCGCATGCGGCCGATCTGGCCAAGGGCCATCCGGGTGCGCAGGTGCGCGACAACGCGCTGTCGAAGGCCCGTTTCGAGTTCCGCTGGGAAGATCAGTTCAACCTCGGCCTCGATCCCGACAAGGCACGCGAATTCCACGACGAGACGCTGCCGAAGGATTCGGCGAAGGTCGCGCATTTCTGCTCGATGTGCGGGCCCCACTTCTGTTCGATGAAGATTACACAGGACGTGCGCGACTTCGCCGCCGCACAAGGCGTCTCCGACGAGGCCGCGCTCTCGAAGGGCATGGAGGAAAAGGCCGTCGAGTTCGTCAAAGGCGGCGCGCAGATCTATCAGCGGCAATAACGCGGAATCCGCGCGGAGTGCGAGTGGCGCGGCAGCCGCTCGTTCCGTGCGCCGCTCGCATCATCGAAGGGACGCGCTCGCGTCCCTTTTTTTCGTCGATGCGCCCTCTCTTGTGCCTGACTTCCGCCTTGGCTACCGGTTCGCCGTCCGACCCATCGACGGTCGATTTCTGCCATTGACCGGCCCGTTATCTCCCGGTGCTTGCCGTTTCATCTCGCGCTGAAATATCGATCGAAGACCCGGTGATACCATGCGTTTCGGTTATCCGAAACCCTCCTGAATAAGACGTCAAACACGCTTGCCGCTCGAGACCGCCAATGAAACCTAGCCACATCGTCCAATTGCTCGTGCTCGCCGCACTATGGGGCGCGTCCTTCCTGTTTATTCGCGTCGGGGTTGCCGAGTTCGGCGTTGCGCCGCTGATGGCGCTGCGCGTCTCGATCGGCGCGATCGTGCTCGTCCTTATGCTCGCCGTGCGCGGCACGCCGCGCGCGTCGTTCGCAACGTTGCGCGCGAAGGCGTTGCCGCTATTCGTCGTCGGCGTGTTGAATTCGGCCGCCCCGTTTTGCCTGTTCGCGTTCGCCGAACTCACGCTCTCCGCCGGCTTGACCTCGGTGATCAATGCCACGACCCCGCTTTGGGGTGCGCTCGTGGCCTTCGTCTGGCTGAAGGATCGTCTGACGCCGCTGCGCACGCTCGGCATGCTCATCGGGTTTTCGGGCGTGGTCTCGCTCGTGTGGGGCCAAATTGCGGAGCCGCACGGCGCCCTCGCACCCTCGGCGCTCGCCACGGCGCTCGCCGCGCTCGCCGCCACCGGTGCGGCCTTGCTCTACGGGATCGCCGCCAATTACACGAAGCGCCACTTGACCGGCGTCGATTCGTTGACGATCGCCACGGGCAGCATGATCGGCGGCAGTCTTGCGCTGATTCCGTTCGCAATCGCCACCTGGCCGTCGGCCCATGTCTCGCTGCACGCTTGGGGCGCGGTGCTAAGCCTCGGTGTAGCATGCACCGGCATCGCCTATCTCATCTTCTTCCATTTGATCAATGTCGCCGGGCCGGCGCGCGCGATCACGGTGACGTTCGTGATCCCTGTCTTCGGGATCCTCTGGGGCGCGTTGTTCCTGAACGAGCAGGTCAACGCGGGCATGATCGAGGGCTGCGCGATCGTCCTCGTCGGCACCGCACTGGCCACCGGCGTCATCAAGCGCATTCCGGGCATCCGTCAACGGCAAGCATAGCCTGCTGCCGCCCGGGCGCGCGATCGTTGCGCCTCCGGGCAGACCCTAGCGCACACGCTGTTCCCGCCCCGCCGAAAGTACGGCGGCCCACGCTCGGCGCCGTTACGCCCCCTCATCTTCCCGCCGTCGGTCTGTCACCGAACGTTCGTCCATCCTGGCGCGGTCTTACGCTGGGCTCGTTTCTTCAGCCCACACTTTGTTACACTGCCCTTTCGTCATATGGACCAGCCTCGGCATGCCTCGTCTTTTCGTTCGCTACCGGTCGAGCGGCTCGCCGTGCGAGACCGGCACGATCTCTTCCCGCGTCTGGCGCGGCGTCCACCGCGTGCGTCCACCGCGCGGGGACGGGCGTCGCTTGTCATGTCGTCCAAACGCGATCTAACGCTCGCCGGCATCTTGCCGCACCTCGCGCGCGATAGCCGCGGGTGGCACATCGTCTATCAGGGCGTGACGCTGCGCAGCGCCTTCCAGCCGGTCGTCTCGATTACGCACAAGCGCGTGGTCGGCTATGAGGCTTTGCTGCGGGCCACCCAGGCGGACGGACAAGCCATCGCCCCCGACCGGCTATTCGCGCGCGCCAAAGCGACGGGCCCGGCGCTCGCGCTCGAACGGCTCGCGCGCTGCGTGCATTTCGCGAATTTCGCCGAGCAAAACGTCGAAACAGGATGGCTCTTCGTCAACGCGCTGCCCCAATTGCTGCGCGTGACGCCGAATCACCGAGCGTTCACCGACGATCTGTGCGATCACTTCGGCATCCCGCATCATCGGCTGGTCATCGAATTGATCGAACAACCGAGTACCGACGAGTCCAACTTCGACCGGATGGTCGACGCGATGCGCGAACGCGATCTGTTGATCGCCATCGACGATTTCGGTACCGGCTTTTCTAACTTCGATCGGATTTGGCGCATGCGCCCCGATATCGTCAAGCTCGACCGATCCTTGGTCTCGCGCATCGCGACGCCGAATGCCGACTCCCAGTTCGCCACGCAATTGGTGACGATGCTGCACCGCGCGGGCACGATGGTGCTCGGCGAAGGTGTCGAAACGGAAGACGAGCTGTTGACACTGATGGAGGCCGACGTCGATTTCGTCCAAGGCTTTTGGCTCGGCCGGCCGAATATGTCCGTCGCGCACGCCTGCGCCGATGCGCCCGCTCGCATCGAATCGATGTGGCAGCGCTTTCATGCGCGCTCGGCCGCGCTGCCGGGAATGCCCGTCGAATTCGGCAGCGTCGAGGAAGCCGTGCTCGGCGGCGCGCGAACCTATAAAGCCACCGACGATCTCTCGCTGGCCGCGCAACATACGTTCCGCAGCCCTTGGGCGCGGCGTGTGTTCGTCGTCGACCGGCATGGCGATCAGCATCGCCCGTCGATTGCCGCGGAACCGCGCTCGGAAGCCCCCCGCATGGCCCCGCTCTTTCCCGACACGGCCAGCAACTGGTCCAGGAGAGCCTATTTCAAGCGTGCGCTGGCCGCCCCCGGGCGCGTCGCCGTCATGGGGCCGCACTACTCGCTCACCGAAGGCAAGGATTGCTACACGGCCGCCGTGACGATCGAGCGAGGCGGCGGATTGGAAGTGTTCTGTGTCGACTTCGTCGCGAGCGTACAAACGCCGTCCGCGAGCGACGATTAAGCGAGCGGCGCTCCGGTTCGACGCATGGCCTGACTCATTCGACCACGCGCCCGCGCCCGGCCTTCACGCCCGAACGACGCGTCTTGCTGTCGAGGCGCCGTACGGTCGATGCACGCGTCGGCCGCGTCGGAATCCGCGCACGGCGCGTCACGCTGACACTGGCGATCAATTCCTCTAGGCGCGCAATCGCCGCCGTCCGGTTCATCTCCTGGGTCCGGTATTCCTGCGCCTTGATGACGACCACGCCTTCGCGCGTCACGCGGCGATCGTCGAGCGCGAGCAACCTCATCTTCAACGCCTCGGGCAGCGACGAAGCACGGATGTCGAAGCGCAGGTGGATTGCGCTCGATACTTTGTTGACATTCTGCCCGCCTGCGCCCTGAGCGCGGACGGCCGTCAACTCCACTTCTTCGGGTAACACACGATACCGCAACGTCATTGCGCCTCCTGCATGCGGGCAAACAATCCCGAGTCGCGCCGCGTGGGCGTGGCGATCGCGCTGGCGAGCACGTCGCGCGCACCCACGATCCGCACCGTCTTGCGCGCGCGGGTAATCGCCGTGTAGACGAGTTCGCGTGCCAGCACGCGGCTCTTCGATGCAGGCAAGACAAGCGCCGCGTGATCGAATTCGGAGCCTTGCGACTTATGCACCGTCAGCGCGAACGCCGTATCGTGCGGCGGCAGCGCCGCGGGCGTCACGGCCCTCGTGCCGCCGTCGGCCGCGCGGAAGTAGACGCGCAATTGCCCTTCGCGCGTGGGCAGCGCAATGCCGATGTCGCCATTGAATAAGCCCAACGCATAGTCGTTGCGCGCCACCATCACCGCGCGCCCGGCAAACCAATTCGTGCCGACCAGCAGCGGGACGCGCGCCGCCCGCCGCACGAAATCGGCCATCTGCGCATTCAGCGCTTCCACCCCGCGCGCGCCGAGCCGAGTGGCGCAAAGGATGCGAAACGTGTTCAAGGCATCGAACAACGGCGCGCAATCGGGTTGCGGCTGCGCGAGCGCCGCCGTCAATGCCTCGACGTAAGGTGCGAAGCCGCGCGCGAGACGCTCGAGCGTCCGGGGCGCCAACGACTGCCCGGCATCCTCGTCGAGCACGGCCGGCCGCTCTCGGCCCGGCACCGCATCGACGGGATCGTGTGCCGCGAACAGGTCGGGCTCGGCGGAAAGCGTCGCCCCGAGCGAATCGAGCGCGGCATCCACGTCGCCGCGTCGAATCGCCAACGACAGCCGGCCGATGGCAGAGTCGAGCCCGAAGCGGTAGTTGCGTTCCAGCCAAACCACGCAATCGACGAGCGGCGCCGGCGCAGACCCGGACGCCGACGGCGAGCGAGCGTCTTCCGGCTTCGCGCGCGTCGTTCCGCTCGCATACGCTTCGCCCGGCTCGTCGCCACCTGCGAAATGCGGCTCGCCGCGTTCGCTCGACGCACCGTCGCCGGCATAGCCGACATCGGGCTCCTCGAGCCCCGTCCACGCCCAATCGTCGTCGATCGCGCCGGCCGGTTCGAGTTCGTCGAACAGGGCAAACGCTTCGTCGTCGCCGCTCAGCGTATCGACGATGGAAGGATCCGCGCCGTGCGTGCTCGCGCCGCGCTCGGGGCGCGGTAATGCTGCTCGGACGCGCAACGTATCGACACCGGTTGCACGCGCGATCCGTGCGATGCCGGCGTCGCTATACGAAGGACAGGCGCTGAGTTCGGCGAAGACAGCGCCCGCTTCGACCGCCGCGAGCTGATCCTTGTCGCCGAGCAGCACGAGACGCGTCTCCGGTGCGAGCGCGTCGAACAGTTGCGCGGCCAACGCCACATCGATCATCGATGCTTCGTCGATCACTAGCACGTCGTACGGCAATGGATTGTCCGGGCCATAGCGCGCACGCGTGCCTCGTCCAAGGCCAAGCAGGCGGTGCAACGTCTGCGAGGTACGCGGCAACCGTGCCGCGATCTCGTCCGGCAAGCTGGCCGCGCGCGCGAGCAACGCCTCCTGCATACGCTGCGCCGCCTTGCCGGTCGGCGCGGCCAAGGCGATGGTCAGTGCGGGATGCGCATCGAGCAGACAGGCAAGCATGCCGACGACCGTCGTCGTCTTGCCGGTGCCGGGCCCACCGCTCACGATGGTCAGCCGGCCCGATAACGCCAAGGCGGCCGCCGCGCGTTGCCAATCGACTTCGCTTGCGTCGGGCGGACCGAAAAAGCGCGCCAGGCGCGCTTCGAGCATGGCGGCCTCGGCCTGCTGCGCGCGAGCCGCCGGCTCGTCGGCGGTCGCAGCCGGCGCGGCGGGTGCACCCGCGTGGCCCACGACGGCCGCCGCAAGCCGCCGTTCGTCGTCGTAATAGCGAGCGAGATAAAGGCGACCGTCACCATCGACGACGAGCGGCCGCAACGCCGCGGCATCCTCCGAGCCGTCCGAGACGACGCCGCTTGCGCGTAGCGCCGCAGCGGCCGTATCGAGCGTTGCACCGTAGCGCTCGGCCAGCCGCGCGAGCGAGACGCAAACGTGGCCCGCGTCCGTTGCGCGACTCGCCGCGAATGCGGCGCGACGCGCCCAGGTCACGGCAACGGGATCGGCACCCAATCGCCCGGCCAAGGCGCCGAGACGACGCGCGAATCCTTCCGCCAGCGCAGCGCCGAATTCGCCGCTTTCGCGCGCGAGACCGGGACGCGACGACGCCGCGGTCGTACTCATGCGAGCCTCCTCGGGTAGACAAGGCTCACGATATCTGCCCCGCGCTCACGAGCGCATCGAGTGCCTCGATCAATTCGCGCGCCGGCTTGCGCGCGTGCACGCCAGCGGGCACCGCCCCGTCTCGCCAGGCGGGCCGCACACCGCGGACGAACAGATAGCTGTAGCCGCCCATGTGGACATCGTAGTCGTAACCCGGACGGCGCGCCTTCAGGTAGCGATGCAGCGCAACCGTATAAAGCAACGCTTGCAAATGGTAGGCATGGTGCGCCATCGCAGCTTCGAGCGCGGTCGCGCCGTAATCGGCTGCATTTGCGCCCAGATGATTCGACTTCCAATCGATGATCCAAAACCGGCCCTCGTGCTCGACCACTAAATCGATGAACCCTTTCACGTAGCCCGCGAGCAGGCCGGCCTCGAGCGCCACGTCGGGATAGCCGTGACGCGCCAGCAATGCTCGCAACGCGGACAACTCGAGCGCGGGCGACGCGAACAGAAACGGCCATTCCGTGAGACGACGCGCCGGATCGAGCGCCGCGAGCGTCATGCCGGGCGCCACTTCCACGGCCGTCACGTCGGCGATCAGCCGCGCCATCATCGCCGGCATCCGCGCCGCCGTTTCCGCGTCGGTCGCGACAGGCCGCTCGCGCAGCGCGCGCTCGATCGCGGCGGGCCATGTGGCAGGCTCGGAGAAATCGGCCAATTCGAACATCCGGTGCAGACATTCGCCCGCTGTCGCCCCGCGCGGGAAGGCCAGAATATCGTCGGCTTCGCGCAGCTCGGCGGCGCCGTGTGCAGGCTGAGCAAGCTGCGCAGGCTGAGCGGGCTGCGGCGAACCAACCGGCTCGGTCCTGGGGCTCGCCTCCAACTGCGCGGCGGCAAGTGCGTCGTGATCGGGCCTCGGTTCGTCGTCGGCCGTGTCGTTCGCATGCCGGGCGCCCGCGGCTGCCAGCGAGCTGAAGCTAGCGATGCGCCAACTCTCTGTGAGCGGCCGATGCGGCTTGCGTGCCGTCAAGCGCTTGCCGGACGCCGTCTCGCGCGGGAGCGGCGCGCGCGCGCCCGGCGCCGGCAACGGCGCGAGCGTGATCGTCGCATCGGCTAGCGCGCCCCATGCCGCTTCGATCGCGCGATCGTCGGGCGGATCGTCGGCCCATGCTTCGAACGGGCGTCCGTCGCCCGCCACGAGCCAATTGAGCACGCTGCGGCGCGACTCCTTCGTCGAACGCGAGGACACGTACAAGCCCGCGACGAGGTAGCACCGATGAACCGCTCGCGTGAGCGCAACGTAGACGAGCCGTGCGCGCTCGGCCGCTTCCTCGCGTGCGGCTTCGGCCTGCGCACGCTCGGCCTCGGCGCCCTCGCAGCCGTAGTGAAGCACGGCACGCGCGCCCGCCGGCGTTTGCTCGTGATACTCGCTCGCATCGGGCAACCCCGTGCTCGAGCCGGTCATGCGTGCGCCGTCGCCTAGGAACGGGCAAAACACGACGGCGTATTCGAGTCCCTTCGACTTGTGGACCGTCACGATCTGGACCAGATCGCGATCGGATTCGAGCCGCAGTTGCGCTTCCTCGCCGCCGCCCCTGGCGCGCTCCCCGGACAGCCAACGCAGTGTCGGCGTGATGCCGGGATGAACGGCCGAGCGCGCGGCCGCCAGTTCGGCCAGGTGGTTAATGTCCGTTAAGCGCCGTTCGCCGTCCCGGCCCGCGATCAGCCGCTCGCCCACGGCAAGTTCGCGCGCCATGGTCCTCCACATCGTCGCGAAACCGCGTTCGAGCCACAGCGACCGGTAACGGGAGAAGCGCTCGACCCAAGCCGTCGCTTCGTCGGCGTGCGCCTGCACGGGGGCATCGGCGAGCTGCGCCAGACGCGCCAGCGCCGCGGCATCGAGTCCGAACCAATCGGCCGCCAGCGCCGCCCTCAAGCGACGCAAATCACCGGGCGCATCCACGGCCGAGAGGACGCGTTCGAGCTGCTCGGCATCGAGCGTCGCGAACACGGAGGACTGCGCGAGTTCGACGCTGCCCACGCCCCACGCGGCGAGCACGCGCTTCATCAAGCTGCCCTGCTTGTGCGTGCGGACGAGCACGGCGATGTCGGCCGGCGCCAGCGGCGCCTTCCCGAGCGCGACGCCGCCCTCGCGTGCGCCGCGCAGCAGGCGCACGATTTCTTGCGCGCACGCCTCGGCCGCCGATCGCTGCGCCTCGCGTTTGAGGAACGGCGCTTCGCCCGCCGGTAGCATCCAAACGCGCAGCGCACCGTCGGCGCCTTGCCCGCGCGCGGGGTCGTCTCGATCGAGCAGCGGCGCGCGCGCACGATCGGCCGCCTGCACCGGCGCGTAGTCGAGTCCTTCGAGCACGAACGCGCGCGGATTAGCACCGAAGATGCGATTGCACGCGGCAACGAGCGCAGCCGTCGAACGCTGGTTGACGGCGAGCGTGTAACGCGCCGTGGCCGCGTGCCGCGCGGCCAGGTACGTATGCAGATCGGCGGCGCGAAAGCTGTAGATCGCTTGCTTCGGATCGCCCACGAGAAAGAGCGGCCCCGCTTGGCCGTCGCTGCCCGGCCCCGCGAAGATCCGCTCGAAGATCGCGAACTGCAGCGGGTCCGTGTCTTGGAACTCGTCGATCAGCGCGGCCGGATATCGCGCGCGCAATGTCTGCGCCAACCAAGGATGCTCGCCGAGCGCGCCGTGCAGATTGGCGAGCAAGTCGTCGAACGACGCGAGCCGGCGCGTGCGCTTCATCGCGGCCAGCGCGGGCGGCGCTTCGTCGAGCCATAGGGCGAGCAGCGCGAGCCAACGCCTGCGATGCGCGGCGTCGAGCGCCTCGGCAGCCTCGGCGAGCGTGTCGGCCAGCACGAAGAAGGGATGCTCGGGCGGCGCGAACTTCACTTTGGTCGCCTTGGCGAGCGCCGTTGCGGTCAGCTTCAATGCCTCGCGCGCGGGCACCGCATGGCAATCGTCTTGCCCGAAATACCGGCCCCACGCATCGAGCGCCGCGCGCACGGCCTCGGGCTTGTGAGTGGTTTGCTTCAGCGCCGCTTGTGCCTCGTCGAGCAGCCGCTCGATCGTCTCGCGCTCGGCATGCCACAGTGCGCAAGCCGCATCGAAGCGCGCGCGCGCTTCGTCCTCGCCCGGCGGTTCGAGCGCAGGCGGCGTCGCGCCCGAGGCGCCCCAGCGCAACTGCGCAAGCGGCTTTTTCAGGCGGCGGGCCAGTTGCGCATCGAGTTCCAACGGCGTCGCGCCGCGCGCGACGAGCCACGCCGCGAATGCGGGATAGGCGGCCGCCACGGGTTCGACGCGCTCCCGCCAGAAATCGAAAGCCAGCTCGAAGCGTAGGGACGCGTCGTCGGCTTCCATCTCGAATGCAAACGGCATCGCGGCAGCGAACGGCGCCTCTTGCAACGCGCGCTGACAAAACGCGTGAATCGTATGGATCGCCGCTTGGTCGAACGTCGACAGCGCACGGCGGATGCGCTTGGCGGCCAGCGCGCGATCGAGCCCGCCGGGGCCGAGCGTCGTCGCGAGCAGTTGCGCGACGAACGGGTCCGCCGGCAGCTCCGCGCCCTCATCGGCCAGTTCGATGGCCAGGGCCAACTCGGCAAGGCGGCCGCGAATCCGCTCGTGCAGCTCGGCCGTGGCCGCTTTCGTGAACGTGACGACCAGGATTTGATCGGCGTTCAAATCCCGTTCGAGCAGGAGCCGCACATAGAGTGCACAAATATTCCAAGTCTTGCCGGTACCGGCCGAGGCTTCGATCTGATTGACGCCCGTCAGCTCGCATCGAAACACGTCGAGCGGCTCGGGCGGCGACGGGATGACGGTGAGGCGGTCGTGCTCGCTCATGCGTCGGCTCCCGTCAAATGCGCCTTCAACGGCTCGAACACGATGCGCGAGACGGTTCCGAACGCCTCGTCCAACGAGAGGTCGAGCCCGCGCCAGGCGATCGCGAGCGCGGGATCGTCGGATTCTCCGCGCACGCGGTCGCTGATCCACACGCCGAGCGCCTCGGCGTCGCCCCCGTTCACCTTGGCCCAGGCGGCTTTCGGGAAGAAGCGCAACGGCAGGCGCCGCCCCGCGGCAAACAGCGCGACGAGCGGCGCAAGATGATCGAGCGGCGCCGTCACGCGCGAAAACGCGAACCGCTCGCCGGCCCCGTACCACACCGTGCGGCAGGGCCCATCGGGCTGAGCCGCGCAGTAGGCCAAATGCGCGAGCCACGCGTTCAGATACTCGCGCGCGTTCGGGCTCGCGTAGCGAAACAGCACTTGGCCCGCATCGGTCACGCGATTGAAGGTGCCGTGCAAGTGCAACGGAGCGCCTTCGTCCAATGCTTCGCGCAGCGCCGCATCGTGTTCGCCGAACAGCGCGACGCCTTGCGCGTCCGGCCAGCGCGGCGCTACCTGCAACGCGAACGTCAATCGCGCCGAACCGCCCGCGAGAGCATCGCGCACCTGCCCCGCCAAGCGGGCCAGCGCACCGAGTTCGCGCCGCTTGAGCACGTCGCCCGTCGCGCCGGCGGGCAGCTCGGGGCTCGTTTGCGCAACGCGCCAAGCGCGTGCGCGCGCGGCGTCGTCGTCGCGCTCGATGAGTCGCGGCAGCAACCGGTCGGCCAGCGCATCGCGGCCCGTGTAGTCGAGTTCGAACGGTTCGACCTCGAGCAGCTCGCCTTGCGTCTTCTCGAGCACGACGCCAAGCCGCTCGCGCAGCAGCGCGCGCGCCGGATGTTGCCAAAAGCGCTGGAAATCGGCGAAGGACACGGGCTCCGCCGGCTCGGGCGGCAGCGGGCCGGCGAATAAGGGCGCCGAGACCGGTTCGGCATCGAGGGCCAACTGCGTGGCCAGACGGGCCCGCTCGGCATCGTAGGTGAACAGCGTGCGCCCGTGGCCGCCGAGGTGGCCGTCGCGGGTCTCGTCGAAATACGCTGCGGAAAACGGCTGCAGCGGATGGTCGACGACGAACGAGCGGCGCGCCGCGGCGAGTTCGGCAGGCGTCGCATCCACGCCCGCTTTCGCGCGCGCCAGATGATCGAGCAATTCGTCGACGAGCGCGGCCGGCGGCAAGGGCGCGTTGTCGCGAATGCTGCGTCCGGTGTAGCTCACGAACAACCGGTCTCGGGCGGCAAGCAGCAGATCGAGGAACAGATTGCGCTCGTCGGCGCGGCGCTGGCGGTCGCCCAACTGCGGCAGCACGGCCATCAGGTCGAACTCGTCCGCGCGCGCGAGGCTCGGCAAGACGCCGTCGTCCATCCCGATCAGGCAGATCGCCCGATACGGCAAGCCCCGCAGGCTCGTTAGCGACGAGAACGTCACGCCGCCCCACGGCACCCCGCCGTGGGCCGCGTCGTCGAGCGCAACCGTCAGGGCGGCGCGGACGACGGCGGCCGGGGCCGCTGCGTCGCGCGCGCCATCGCGCATGGCCTCGAGCGCTTTCTCCACGGCATCGCGCACGCTCGCCAGTGCATCGGCGAATGGGGGCGATGCGTCGAACGATCGCGCCAACGCATCGGCCAACAGCACGCTCCATTCGTCGCAGGTCATTGGCTCGCGCGAACGCCGCACGAAGCCGTACAAATCGTCGACGAAGCAAGCGAGACGCCCCAACAATTGCGCATCGGCGCCGCGTGCGCCGGGAACCGGCAACCATGCATCGACGGGCTCGCCGTCGTCGGGCATCGCGTAACCGAGGAATAGGCGCGTCAATGCGTCGGCGAAGGTGTGGCGCGCACCGGAGAGCGCATGCGCGGCCGGTTCGTCGCCGCCCGCCGGCGCCTCGCTGGCGAGTCCGCGCCGCGCGCCGGCCGCGGCAAGCCAGCCCTGCACCGTATCGAGCGCGACGGCATCGATGCCATATCGCGCGGCCACCGCCTCGACGCGCAGCCACTCCACGAGTTCCGGCGCGGCCACGCCGCGCTCGGCCAACGCTAACCAATCGAGCAATACGCGTGCGATGGGATTGGCCTGCGACGGCGGCAGGCCCGTGATGCGATAGGGGATGCGGCCGCGCTCGTCGCCGCGCGGCGTACCGAATACGGCGTCGATCAGCGGCGCGCAAGCGGCCAGGTCGGGACAGACGACCAGCACGTCGGCCGGGCGTAGACCCGGCAGTGCATCGTCGTCGCCCGCACGAGAATCGTCGAACCAGGCGAGCAGCCGGTCGTGCAGCACGTCGAGCTGGCGCGATAGGCTATGACAAACGTGCACCTCGATGCCGCGGGCACGTTCATCGGAAGCCCCATGGGCGGCGAGATCGGCATCGGGGGTCTCGGGTTCCAAATCGAGCATGGCGTTTTGCACACGCGCAAGCCAGTTGGGCGCGTCGTTTTGTGCGAAACGCGTCGCCTCGCTGGACGCCGCCCCTTCCGTCAGTTCGTGCAACAGATGCAGGTGCGCCTGCGTTTGCCGCCCCCACTCGGCCAGCAGCGGATGGCCGACTTCGTGGAAGTCGAGCGAATCGGCGGCTTCGAGTGCGAGCGCGCGCTTCTCGGTCACGATGTCGAACCAAAATTGCCTGCAAGGGTTCAAGACATACAGGCGGACGTCGATCCACCGCGAGAGTTCGCGCAACAAGGCGATATAGAGCGGCGCGATCGTCGGCAAGGCGAACACGCTGACAGCCTGAGGCCACCGTGCACGCATGACCGCGTCGAGATCGAGCGTCCGCACGAGTTCCAGGAAACGATGAGCGGGCGGCGCGGCGCCCTGCGTGTCCCCCGCGCCGTTCTCCTGCGCCAGCTCGGCCAACACGGCACGCCACAGCGCAGCCTGCCAGCGCTCGTCTTCGCGCGCGGCGGCGCTTGCGCTACCGATGCGCGACGGCGCAATCGCGCCAGGGCCTGCCTCGAAGATCGATTGCCCTTGCTGCCAGCGGGCGAGCCATTCGGGGCGGTAGGTCAGATAGTGATCGAAGACGGTCGCCACTCGCCGTGCCAATTCATAGCGCATCGGCGCGTCGGCCGCTTCGAGATAGCTGCGCAGACGCGGCGAATCGAGCCACGCCACCGGCGCCTCGGGCTCGCCGTCGGGCCCGTGTTCGCCTTGCCCGAACAGGCGATAGCAACGCCACGCAAGCCGCTCGACCCCAAGCGGCGAATGCGCGGGCACCTCGATAACGCCGCCGATCTGCGCCCAGAGCCACTGCGCGAGGTAGCTGAAATTCACGTTCGCGCAGATGCCGCGGCGCGCGGCCAGTTCGAGTTCGAGCCGGCGACGCACGGCGGCGCTCGGCACGACGATTTCCTCGCTCGTCCACGGATCGGTGGGCATGGCGGCGAGATCTTCGACGAGCGCTTGGACAAGCGTTTCGTACCGGTTCGAATAGAAAAGCTGGAGCATGAACCCTTGAGATGGAGGCCGCCCAACGGGCGCGCATCGCTGGCGGCGAAAAACGTCAGGATAGCAAAGGCGGCGACGCGTCCGCACCCGGCCTTTCGCCTAAATACGAATCGGCATGCCAGCGCGTTGGCCGAGCCGCGCGGCGCAAGGCGCAGGCCCGAACGCGCCATGCCCGGCGCGCATGAAATACGTTAGACTCCACGCAAGCCGCCTGCCCCGCACCCCGTTCCCGCTGCCCGCCTCGAGATCGATGCGCTATTCGAAAGAAATCGAAAAATTTCTCTACAGCCAGTATTTTTTCGGGGGCTTGCGTACCGCCCTCGGCGTGTCGCTGCCCGTCGTGCTGTGCCTAGTCGTATTCCATCAGGCCGATCTCGGCTTCACGATCTCCACGGGAGCGCTCGCCGCATGCGTCGTCGACATGCCCGGGCCGCTCAAGTACAAGCACAACGAAATGCTCGTTTGCAGCGTGCTGGGTTTCGTGGCCGCGCTGGCGACGGGGCTCGCGACGTTCAACGTCTTCGCGCTCTGGGCCACCGTCGTCGCGATGACGTTCGTGCTGTCGTTGACCGTCGTGTACGGCAACCGCTGGCCGCAAATCAGCTTCGCGACGTTATTCATGATGGTGATGACGCTCGAGGAGCACCTCACCCCGCTCAAAGCGCTCACTAACGCCAGTTGGATATTGCTGGGCGGCCTTTGGTACACCTACTGGGCCACCTTCATTTCGCGGTGGCAGGCACACCGGATGGAAAAGCAGGCACTGGCGGAAAACGTCTTCGCCTGCGCCGAATACCTCCTCGCCCGCGCCGATTTCTACGACGTCGACGCCAACCTCGACGAGTGCTACACCCGTCTCGTGGAAAAACAAACGGCGGCCGTCGAAATGCAGGACGCCGCGCGCGCGATCGTCTTGCGCAATCTGCCCAAGCTGCGGCGCGGCAAGCTCGATCCGCGCCGCGTGACGCTGTTCAACCTGTTCATCAATACGGTGGACCTGCACGAGCTGTTCGTCGGAGCGCATACCGATTACCCGCTCATGCGCAGCACCTTCGGCAATGCCGATTTGATGCTGTTCTTCCGCGATCTGATCCGCAAGGCGGCGATCGAACTCGAGGAAATCGGTCTCGCCGTGCTGCAGAACCGGCGGCCCGAGTCGCGCGCGCACGCCAAGGCGGAAATACGCGCGATCGAGTACGAGATCGAACTCATGCGCAAGCAGGGGATGCCGGAGCGCAGCCCCGAAGCGTATGCGGCCGCATCGACCACGTTCCGGCGTCTCTGGAGCGCGGTGCGCCTCATCGACAAAATGAAAAAAAGCGTCGGCAGCGAAACGCCGGCCGTGCGCACGGAGCTGCGCGTCGATCACACGCTCATGCGATTCCTGTCCGGCCGCCGCGTGCCGTGGCCGCAGATCTTCTCGAACCTGACGATGGCATCGCCCAGCTTTCGCCATGCGCTGCGCGTGACGATCGCGGTGGCCGTGGGGTTTTGGCTCGGGCGCCTGCTGCCGCTCACCAACGCCTACTGGATCGTGATGACGACGCTCATCATCATGAAGCCGGGCTACTCGCTCACGAAGCAGCGCAATACGCAGCGGATCGTCGGCACGGCGATCGGCTGCGCGGCGAGCCTCGCGTTGATTTGGTTCGTCAAGGCGACGCCTATTTTGCTCGTCTTCATGTGCGTTTCGATGGTGATGAGCTACAGCTTGCTGCTGTTCAACTACACGGCGAGCGTCGTGTTCACGTCGTCGTACGTCCTGCTGCTGTTCCATCTGCTTGCCCCGGGCAGCCTGCGCATCATCGGCGAGCGGGCGATCGATACCGTCATCGGCTGCGCGCTCGCGATCGCGGCGAGTCATCTGTTCCCGTATTGGGAATATCGGCTGATGGGCAAGCTCGTTACGGAGATGCTGGCCGCGACGCGCCAGTACTTGGAGAGCGCTTGGTGGTGGGGCAATGCGCAGCGTGCGGGCGCGCCCGGCGCCGCCGGGTCGGCCGATGCCGCAACGGCTGGGGTGCCGCCCGAGCCGGCCGGCACGAACGAACGCGAATTGCGCTACCGGCTCGCACGCAAGAACGTTCATATCGCCTTTGCGAATTTGGCGCAGGCGTTCCGGCGCATGATGCTCGAACCGAAGGCGCAGCAGCGGTTCGTCGCCGAGTTGAACGATCTGCTCGTGCAAAGCCACGTGCTGGCCGCGCATATCACCGCCGCGGCGCCGTTGCTGCGCAGCGTGGCGCAGCAGGAACCCGACGGCGCGCCGGCGCTGCAACGCGCGCTGTCGTCCGTGCGCGAGAATCTTGCGCGAGCGCAAACGGGCGAGGCGCCGCCCGTCGATCAAGCGGAAACGACGAAACAGCTCACGCGCGAACTGGATACGATGGTCGTGGACGTCGAACGCGCCGGCGCGCAGCCGCCCGAATTCGTCGGCGAGATCAAGCTGCTGGCGCTGCAGTGCAAGCAAATGCTCGCCGCTTCGTTCCTGATTCGTAAGGACGCGGGCGCGATTCGGCTACCCGAGGCCTGACGGCCTCGAATCGCGACGAACGGCCTCGCTTACTGCGAAGCCCCGGAGGCGCTGGCGGCGGCCGCTGCGCTGGCGGCCGGGGCCGTCGCCGCGGCGTTTTGTTCGTCGTACTCGCGCTTGCCCTTCATCGCATTGAACACGAACGTGGCGATCACGAGCAGGACGACGACGACGACGAACACGGCGACGCGAGTCGTGGGATTCGATTTGTTCGATTGGCGCGGGTCGTTCATGAAAGAGGGGTCGCGGCGTCGGCAAGGACGCCCGTCGACGGAAAAGTGAGACGGAAGCCGGCATTCTACGCGCATCGCCGCGAGCGTCACCTGACCGGCAGCGCCATTTCGAACGATGAGATCAAATCTTGCCGCCGCCGACGAGCCGATCGGGATTCGGTGCGGGGCTAACTGGCTGGGCCGTTGTCGCATCGAAGCATTGACTCGCTTGCGTCCCGCTGAACGCCGCAATGAGGCGCTGGCGCATGTCCAAATCGTCAGCGAATACAGTCATCCAGATGCTGAAGAATCCATATGCCAAGGCCAAGCGCACGGCAGCATCGCGAAGTTCGACCAAGTGCGGCCGAGCCCTAACAGCTTCTTTGCTTTCGAGAGCAAGCAGCCAAGCTTCCCTGCGCTGCGAAGCACGGTCAAGCGCGACCTCTTTGTCATTCTCGTCCAGGTTGCCTCGATCTCCCTTATCCAGGCCGGTCAAAGCTAGGGTCGCTTCCGCCATAGCTCGCATGCCAAGATCGACAGCGGCAGCAGACGGCACGACTCTGCCGTCCTCCAAATAAGAGAAGGCGACGAACGTATTGTCGCGATCGGGCAAAAACGTATTGTGCAGTCCAACCCGTTTAGCGCTTTTGGTCGAATTGCAGTTCACGCAAGCGAGCAAATAGTTGCTCCACGTCCCTTCCAGGTGAGCGAAATCCGCCAACGCCTTCGGCTGAATATGCTCCACAGCCAAGTTCGTGCATATGCGCCGCTCGCAATAACTGCAGTACATCCCCAAGCGAGAAACGAGATACGGCTGTGCACTTGCATAGGGATCGAAATCGTGTGCCTGAGGAGACGTCCCGCGACGAATCGGCCGCATTCCTTACTCCCCTAACTTGGCCACACGCTTCATTTCCAGGAAAGCCTGAAACGCTGGATTGTCTGCGTACGGCGCTATGGCATCAGCAAGCCGTTCTTTGAAATCGGCCAACTTCTCCTGGGGAATCATCGCTGCGTCCTCAAGCTCTTCCAGGTATTGTCGGGCGACGCCCTTCATCTCGCGATAGCGGTTGCTGACATCGGCATTTTCAACGCCCATCAGCCCGCAAGCGATGTCCTCGAGGGACATATTCGCGACTTCCGCTGTAGGCTGGCCATCGAGGACAATCAACTCCTCTCCGGAGCGCAGCGATTGGATGAGGAACGGCGAATGACTGGTGCAGATGAACTGGACCCTCGGAAAAGTCCGGCGCAGAGCCTCGATAATTCCACGTTGCCACGTCGGGTGGAGATGAAGATCCAATTCATCGATTAGGACGACACCGGGCGTCCATTCGAGTGCCTTTTCGGCAAGGCTCGGATTTAGCATTGCGGCCTTGATGGCGAGATCGGCCACAATGGCGACTATGTTTCGGTAACCGTCGCTTAGTTCCTCGAACGATAGAAATCGACCATCTTTCAACTTTACGATCAACGTCCGTAGCTTCACGCTGTACCGGGCGGAGACTGCGTTCGGCAGCATAGACTCGACGGCTCGATAGACAAGCCGTAACGCCGGAGATTGCTCTTCCTCGTCAAGCTCGTTACGCCGCTCGTAGGCCATCCAACGAATTAGATCGTCAGGATTGCAACGTTTGTCAACACTCAACTGATAACCGTAAAACGGTTGGGCTAGTGCCTCTCCCTCGGCAAGTAACTGCTCAAGCAAGTCGGTTTCCTTGAGGTCAGCAGGTTGCTTCACTTTGTATTTGCGGAGCGTCTTTCCGTCGGACTCTCGAACCGACTCCCATAAACGGCCCGCGCCGAAATAGCGAATCAGCGGAAGAACCTTGGCTTTCCCATCCAGAACGGATCGCGCCATGACTTCAGCCACTGTCTTCAATTTCTTCGCGTTAGCTTGCGTCGTACGCCCGCCTGGACCTTCGACAGAACGAGCCCAAGTGACGTGGCGCTCCTCAGTTGGCTCGGAGAACTTCATCTCGCCGGACGCGCTGCGTTCCGCTCTCTCAACCGTCACAACTCCCTCGGCCTCGACCCTCACCGGAAACTGCGGCAACTCACGGTACCGCTTTTCGACGAACTCGCGCACGATACGCACGTCCCCCGGCCGAATATGCCGTGAATCGTAACCGCGAATCCCAAGAAACCAAGAACCAATCGCGACGGCGGCCGCTTCCAGCAACGACGTCTTTCCGCTGCCGTTCACGCCCACGATCAAATTAAACTGCGGGTGCAAGACGAACTTGCGTTCCTCGTAGCCTCGGAAGTTTTGGAGTTTGAGGGTGACAAGACGCACGTGAGGCAGCTCCGGCTCAAATGGGCAGACGTGCGGAACGCACGCCACGATTCGGTGCAGGCGACGCGTCGGTCGCCGGCGCCGACATAATAAAGCAGCTAGGACCTGACCGGCAGCGCCGTCGAATATTTGATCTGCTCCATCGCGAAGCTCGAACTGACGTCGAACAACGGCACCGCACGAATCAGCTGCTTGTAGACGCGATCGAAATCGTCGATGTCGGAGACGACGATCCGCAACAGATAGTCGGTCTCGCCGCTCATCCGATAGGCTTCGACCACCTCCGGGATGTCGCGTACCACCTGAACGAACTGTTTGGCCCATTCCTCCGTGTGCTGGTTCGTCCGCACGGCGACGAACACGGTCGTGCCCACGCCGAGCTTGCGTGCGTCGCACAGCGCCACCTGCGCGCGAATGACACCCTCTTCCTTGAGCCGTTGCACCCGCTTCCAGCACGGCGTTTGCGAAAGGTTGACCCGGCTCGCAAGTTCGGCGATCGGCAGCGTCGCATCGGCTTGCAGCAGCTCGACGAGCTTCCTATCGATAGCATCCATTCCCTTTTCCACTCCCAAATAGAATTTTTTTCTAGCCCAGCGCGCGATGGTGGAATTATAGGGAAACTCTTTTTACGCATAAACCGATATAAATGGGAGATCGATCCAACCTGACGACGGACCATGAATCCCAACCTCGAATCTTCGGCGCACGAGGCCCCGCGCGGCCTGCACATGTCCGGCACGCGGGGCGCAGCCGTCATCGATGCAAGCGCGGCCTGCGCCGTCGAGCGGTTGCGCCAAGCACTCGACGAAGCCTTCAACGCGGTTCAGTCCGGTGCCGACCCGGCCCATTGCGCATGTCCCGAGTTCGCGTCCCGTGTGCGCGCCGCGCTGACCCAAGCCGCGGCCGAGGACGCGCTATTGACGCCCGCGCAGCGCGAAGGCGCACTCAACGGCTATCGACGCCACCTCTTGGTCGCCGATCCGCACGGCCGCTATGCGGCTGCGGCGCTGGTCTGGCAACCCGGTCAAGCCAGCCCCGTGCATGCCCATCACACTTGGTGCGGCTATGCGGTGCTCGATGGGGTGCTGACCGAGACCCTGTATGCATGGAATGAAGCGGCGCGTTGTGCGACCCGGTCCCGCGCTCATCCGCGCGAGGCCGGCGCCGTCTCGTATGGGCGGGCCGGCTTGAACGCCATCCATCGGCTCGGCAACGAGAGCCCCCGGCCCGCCGTGTCGCTGCATATCTACGGCGTGTCGAGCGAGCGATTCGCGACGCACGTCAATCGCCTCATATCGGCCGAATACGAACCTGCCTGAAACGAACACTGACGTGCGCGCGCCGCCGAACGCGGCGCGCGGCATGGACTTAAGCCGGATCGATCCGTGCCGACGGCCGGCGATCAGTACGCAACCGTCGCGATCTGGCGGACGAAGCGACCCTGCTCGATTTCGTCGACGAACGCCGCCGCATAGTCCTCGGCCGAGATCTTGCTGTTGCCGTCGGCATCGACGATGAGCGAATCGGCGCCCGTGCGGAAGACGCCGGTCTTCGTGCCCGGCGCGATCATCGCGGCGGGGGCGAAGAACGTCCAGTCGACATCGGCGACGGTCCGATAAACCCCCAGCGCGTCGCGATGGGCCAACGCGACCGCTTTATAAGCCTCCGGGAATCCTTCCGCGTCAACGAGTTGCTTGCCGGGCGCAACCAGCAGCGAGCCTGCCCCGCCGACGGCCACGAGTCGCTTGACCCCCGACGCGCGCGCAAGCGCGACGAGCGACTGCGCCGCCTCGACGACTTTCGACGGTTCGTCGCGGCCAGGACCATAGGCGCTCGCGATCGCATCGAAGCCCGCGATCTGCGTCGCGCTTTGCGCCGCGTCGAACAGGTCGCCCGCGATCGTCTTCAATTGCGGCAGCGCGCCACCCTGCCCCGGTTTGCGTGCGATCGCCGTGACCTCATGGCCGCGCGCAAGCGCCTCGGCCGCGATGCGCGATCCGATCATTCCCGTGGCGCCAAACAGTGCGATTTTTAGACGACGTTGCATACAGACTCCTTATCGAATGGATGTGTAACTCACATAGTTACATTTTTACATCGAAAAAAGAGAGGCGATGCCTCTCGCTTACCTCACCGCGCTCCCTTCGTCCCTCGTCGATCGGCTGTCTTGGCCGGCCGCCGCGGCAAAAAGGAAACGTTCCGCCCTACGCCGACTCGGCGGGTGACCGGCCCGCCGCGCCTTCCGCTTCGAGCACGCCCGCTGTCACGTCTGCCAGCGTGCGCGCCCCGAGCGATGCCTCCATGGCTTGCTGAGCATCGTCGACAATGCCGGCCAGCACCTGCTGAATATGCCGTCCCACCAAGCACGCCGGGTTCGGCGCCTCGCGATGAAGACCGAACAAACGCGCCTCGTCGACGGCACGATAGACATCCACGAGCCGAATCGCACCGGGCGCGCGCGCCAGCAACGCACCGCCGCCCGCGCCGAGCTGGGAGGTGGTGAGCCCCGCCTGCGCCAGCATCGATAGCAACCGACGGATCAGCGCCGGATTCGTGTTCACGCTGCCGGCGATGATCTCGGACGACAACGGCTCGCCTTGCTGCAGCGACAGCAGCGCCAGGATATGGACGGCGTAGGCGAAACGACTGCTGGTGTTCATCGCTGAAATTCGATCTTCAAAAATGTAACCATGATAGTTACATTAGAAAGATCGCGCAAATCCCCTCCCATTCGCATCGCCATCGCGCGCAAGGAGTACACTGCCCGCTTCGCTTAGCAAGTGCAGCTCTCTGTTGTCGTCTATCCCTCCATTGAAAGGAGCAGGCCATGGCCGCGAAGAAGATTCTGTTTCTGACGGGCGATTTCGCAGAAGATTACGAGACGATGGTGCCGTTTCAGGCGCTGCAGGCGATCGGGCATACGGTGGACGCCGTCTGTCCCGGCAAGCGGGCCGGCCAAAAAGTGAAAACCGCCATCCACGATTTCGAGGGCGACCAAACCTATACCGAGAAGCCCGGCCACGCCTTCACGCTCAACGCAAGCTTCGACGAAATCGACGCCGGCAGCTACGACGCGCTCGCCATCGCCGGCGGCCGCGCCCCCGAGTATCTGCGGCTCGACGCCAAGGTGATCGAACTCGTGCGCCACTTCGCCCAGCAAGGCAAGCCGATCGCTGCCATTTGCCATGCCGCGCAACTGCTCGCGGCCGCCGGCGTGATCGAGGGCAAACGCATCTCGGCCTACCCGGCCTGTGCGCCCGAGGTGCGGCTCGCGGGCGGCGAGTACGCCGACATTCCCGTCGATGCGGCCGTCACCGATGCGCCGTTCGTGACGGCGCCCGCGTGGCCGGCCCATCCCGAGTGGCTGCGCCAATTCCTGGTATTGCTCGGTACGCGGATCGAGCTTTGATCGAGCCCTGATCGAGCCTTAAGCCTCGCTCGCGAACGACGTCGTTCGGCCCGCCAGCGCAGCCACCACGACGACGAGTTCGAGCGGATCGACCGGCTTGGCCACGTGCGTTTGAAACCCGGCGAGCAGTGCCCGTCGCCGGTCTTCGCTGCGTGCGAACGCGGTGAGCGCCGCGGCCGGCGTGGTGCGCCCACCCGGCGCCTCCGACGTCCGTAGCCGGCGGATGAACTCGTAGCCGTCCACACCGGGCAGGCCGATGTCGCTGACGATGACGTCGGGGGCCTGCGACACGCACGCGTCCAATGCTTCCAAGGCGGAGGCGAAGGCGAGCGTCGTCGCGCCGCGCTCTTGCAACACGCGCTCGACCAGCTCGCGCGCGTCCGGCTCATCTTCCAGCACCAGCACGCGCAGCCCGGCCAGCGCTGGCGGCGCGTGCAGTTCGAGCGCGCCGGCCTCGATCTCGCGCGCCTCGTCGGCGCCCGTCGCAGGCAGCGTGACGACGAAGGTCGCGCCGCAGCCGGGCCCGTCGCTGCGCGCGACGATCTGGCCGTCGTGCATCTCCACGAGCTGACGCGCGATCGAAAGCCCCAGCCCCAGGCCGCCGTGCTGCCGCGCGATGCCGGCGTCTTCCTGGCAAAAGCGTTCGAACACGTGCGGCAAAAATTCGGCGGTGATCCCTTGCCCGTTATCGGCGACGATCAACTCGACTTCGCCCTCGCGCCGCTGGAGCTTCACCTCGACGCACCCGCCCTTGCCGGTAAATTTCACGGCGTTCGACAGCAAATTCCAGACGATCTGCTGCAGACGCGACGGATCGCCTAGCACCCCGCCCGCGGCTTCGAGCGAGGTCACGAAGCGAATGTCCTTCGCCTGCGCGGCAGGGCCGACCGAACGAATCACGTACTCGACCACGTCGACCAAATCGACCCGCTCGGCGTCGAGCCGCAGCTTGCCGGCCAGGATGCGCGAAAAATCGAGCAGATCGTCCACCATGCGCGCCTGCGCGCGCGCATTGCGGTCGATGACGTCGAGCCCCTTGCGCAGCGATTCCGACGCCGTGGCGTCGCGCAACAGAAATTGCGTCCAGCCGACGATCGCGTTGAGCGGCGTGCGCAGCTCGTGCGACAGCGTCGCGACGAATTCGTCCTTCATCCGGGACGCGCGCTCGGCTTCGGCGCGCGCCGTGCGTTCGGCGGCGAGCAGCGCTTCGCGCTCCTCGGCCAATGCCCGAAAATGCGCTTCGCGTTCCTGCGAACGCTGCGCCTGGGCCAATTCGCGTTCGATGCGCCGCTCGCGCAAGACGCGCTCGATCGCCTCCGGCAGGTATTCCAGATAGCCCTCGCTCTTCGGCACCACGTCGGCCACGCCCGAACGCAGCGCTTCGATCACGCGCGCTTCGTCGGCGAAGCCGGTGCAAAGAATCGCGGGCAGCACGAGCCCTTGAACGCGCAATGCCCGCAAGAAATCGAGCCCGGTTTCGGCGCTGCCGAGCGAGTAATCGACCACGATGACATCGGGCAGCTCGGCGGCCAGCGCCTCGCGGGCCGCCGCCGTACTGGCGGCCGTGCCGACGCGATAGCCGGCGCGCGTCAGCGAGCGCGAGGCGAGCCGAAGCAGCCCTTCGTCGTCGTCGATGAAAAGCGCATGCGCGCTCATCGAGCGCCTGCGGGCAACTTCACGACTTGCAGGAAGAAGCCGAGACGACGGACCGCTTCGATGAACGCGTCGTATTCGACCGGCTTCGTGACGTACACGTTGCAGCCGAGTTCGTAGCAACGCTCGATTTCGCGCGGATCGTCGGTCGTCGTCAGCACGATCACGGGCAGCGAGGCCGTACGCCGGTCCGCTTTGAGCCGCCGCAGCACTTCCAAGCCGTCGATACGCGGCATTTTCAGATCGAGCAGGATGACCGACGGCGGCAATTCCTCGCGCAGAAACTGCGAGGGCTCGTTGAAAAAGTAATCGAGCGCTTGTTGTCCGTCCGCGAAGCGCGTGAACCCGTTCGTCAGCCCCGCGCGCCTTAAGTTGCGCTCGATCAGCGTGGCATGGCCGTCGTCGTCTTCGATCAGGATGATGCTGACCGATTGTCCCGCGAGAGGCGCGCTCGTTTCTGGCGCTGTCGAGTTATGCATGGTGGCTTCCTTGATTCGTTAAGCGGCGACGACCTGCTTGGCCGCCTCCGGTAGCGATAGATAGAACGTGGTGCCCTCGCCTTCGGTCGATTCCGCCCAGACGCGCCCGCCGTGGCGTTCGACCATGCGGCGCACGAGTGCGAGACCGATGCCTTCGCCGGCGGCGACGTTGCCGTGCAGCCGCTGGAATGCGTTGAACAGACGGGGCATCGCACCGGCCGGGATCCCCAGGCCGTTGTCCTTGACGTAGAAGATCCGCAGCGAGCGCACGCCGCCGGGCGGCGCCGGCAGCGCGCCCACCTCGATCCGGCCGGGACGGTCCGGGTCGAGATAGTTGATCGCATTGCCGATCAAGTTCGCAAAAATTTGCTCGAGCGCGGTGGGGTCGCCCCACACGGGCGGCAACTCGTCGACGACGACTTCGGCCCGGCACGCGCGAATCGACGCCTGCATCGCATCCAGCACATGCCGAACGACCGATGCGACATCGACCTCCTGGCGCCGGTACTCCACGCGCCCGACGCGCGACAGGCGCAGCAGCGAATCGATGATATGCGCGGCGCGCAGCACGGCGCTTTGCAGGTAGCGCAGCGCTTCGCCGATATCTTCGTCGATGAGCCGCTCGATACGCTCGCGCTCGGCGGCCTCGAGCGACGACGCCCGCACGGCCTCGCGCAAATCGTCGCACGCGTGTGTGAGTTCCTTCGAAAAACCTTGCAGGTTGACGAGCGGCGCGCGCAGATCGTGCGACACGCTATAAATGAACATCTCGTTTTCCTGCGTTTGCTGGTGCAGCGTCTCGTTAGTCCGCGCGAGTTCGTCCGCCCGGCGCGCCAGATCGCTCTGAAAGCGCGCCTGAAGCCGTTCCGATTCGAGCAGCCGCCGGCTCGTGTCGTGCAAGATTTCGTCGAGTTCCGCGATTTCGTCGTTGCCCGTCGACGGCGGCCCGAGCGGGGCGCTCTCGGCCAGGCGCGCCGCATTGTCGGACAGCAGCGCAAGCCGCCCGCGCAGGCCGCGCGTGAACAAGAATACCGCCAGCGCCGTCATGACGAGCGAGCCGAGCACGACCGCGGCGGTGAGCTGCTGCTGTTGGGCGAGCGCCTGCGCCGCCTGCGCCGATCGCATCGCGTCCGTGCGCAGCTCTTCGTTTTGGAACGCGGCGAGCTGGGCGCGGAAGCGATCGACGACATCGACGCTCGTCTGGTTGCGGAACCGATCGAGCACGTCCTTGCGCCGGCCGGTGCGCAGCAAGTCTTGCACTCGGTCCGACCATTGCCGGTACGCCTGCACCGTCTGGCGAATCTGCGCGGCGCGCTCGACCTGGACGGGGTTGTCCGCCACCAGATCGACGAGATGGTCGATGCGTCGATCCAGATCGATCCAGAGCGTGACGGGCGTGGTCGATCCCCGCTCGTCCTTGAACACGGCGCCGCGCATGCGCACCGTTTCGATCAGCATGGGTTCGAGGATCGCGCTCGTTTGGCGCAGCACGTCCTTGCTGTGCAACGCCCATTGCTCGGCCTGCTCGGCGTCGCTCTGCGCCTTCACGAGCCCGGAGAGCAATGCAAGCTCGACCGCTGTCGGAATCGCGATCAGTAACAAGCCTTTGGTCGTCAGTCTCATGCGCGGTCAGAGCGGTTCGGGAGCCTGGCCGGCGCTACGCCGGCAATTGACGCATTATGTCGGCGTTTTTCGGGAATGACAAAGCCGTCGTTAATTTTTGAGCCGGTACCCGGTTTTGAAAATCCAGGCCACGATGCCCGTGAAAATCGCGAGAAATACGGCTGTCATGCCCAAGCTGACGCCGACGTGCACGTCCGCGATGCCATAAAAGCTCCACCGGAAGCCGCTGATCAGATAGACAACCGGGTTCGCGAGCGCGATCGTGCGCCAAACGGGCGGCAAAATATCGATCGAATAGAAACTTCCGCCAAGAAACGTAAGCGGCGTGACGATCAGCAACGGGATCACTTGCAGTTTTTCGAAACCGTCGGCCCAAATGCCGATCACGAATCCGAACAAGCTGAACGTGACCGAGGTCAGCACGAGGAACACGATCATCCAGAATGGGTGCTCGATGCGTAGCGGCACGAAGAACGCGGCTGTCGCCATGATGATGAGCCCGAGCATGATCGATTTGGTCGCGGCCGCACCCACGAAGCTCACCACGAGTTCGAAGTACGACACGGGCGCGGTCAGCAGTTCGTATATCGTGCCCGTGAATTTCGGGAAATAAATCGCGAACGATGCGTTGCTGATGCTTTGCGTAAGCAGCGAGAGCATCACGAGCCCAGGCACGATGAACGCGCCATAGCTGATGCCGTCGATCTCGCGAATGCGCGAACCGATCGCCGCGCCGAACACGAGGAAGTAAAGCGACGTGGAAATCACGGGCGAAATCACGCTTTGCATGAGCGTGCGCCACGTGCGGGCCATTTCGAATCGGTAAATCGCGCGCATGGCGAAATAGTTCATGACCGCTCCTTGACGAGATCGACGAAGATGTCTTCGAGCGAACTTTGCGTCGTTTGCAAATCTTTAAAGCGAACGCGCGCGTCGTCGAGATCCTTGAGCAACTTGACGATGCCGGCGCGCTCCGATTGCGTGTCGTCGTAGGTGTAGGTGAGCGCGCCGCCCTCGGCCGACAGCTCGAGCCCGTAACCGGCAAGCTCGGCCGGCACCTGCTCGATCGGCGCCGCGAGCTGCAGCGTGAGCTGCTTTTTGCCGAGCTTGCGCAGCAGTTGCGCCTTTTCTTCCACGAGCACGATTTCGCCCCGATTGATGATGCCGATCCGGTCGGCCATCTCCTCGGCTTCGTCGATGTAGTGCGTCGTCAGGATGATCGTCACGCCGGTTTCCCGGAGCGTGCGCATCAATTGCCACATGTCGCGCCGCAGCTCGACGTCGACACCCGCCGTCGGCTCGTCCAAGAACAGCACTTGCGGCTCGTGCGCGAGCGCTTTGGCGATCAGCACGCGCCGCTTCATGCCGCCCGAGAGCGTCATGATGGCGTTGTTGCGTTTGTCCCACAGCGACAGAGCGCGCAGGACCTTTTCCAGATGCGCGGGATCGGCCGACTTGCCGAACAGCCCGCGGCTGAACGAAACGGTCGCCCAGACCGTTTCGAACGCGTTGGTCGTCAGCTCCTGCGGCACGAGCCCGATCATGGCCCGCGCACGCCGGTAGTCCTTGACGATGTCGTGGCCGTCGACGAGCACGGTGCCCTCCGTGGCATTGACCAAACCGCAGACGGTGCCGATCAGCGTCGTCTTGCCGGCCCCGTTCGGGCCGAGCAGCGCGAAGATTTCGCCGCGCCGGATCTCGAGATTCACGCGCTTGAGCGCTTGAAATCCCGACGCGTACGTCTTCGATAGATTCGAAATGGAAAGAATGGTGTGCATCGCTCCGCTGTCCGTGAGATCGCAGCCGGCGGCGAACACCGGCGCGAGAATCGACGCAGACGATAGCAGATGCGCGCGCGGCCTGCCGGCGACCTGAGCGAAACGGATGGCGGCGGGCATCGAAGAGGCGCAGCGAACGCGCCCTGCCGGGCGCACGAAAAAAAAGGCGCCACGTTGCCGTGGCGCCTTAAAGAAGTTCTAGCCATTCCGAGGGCCGTGCTAGAACCTGAGAGACGGTATTTCGGAACCGGGACCTTCCATCGACCGCCGACGCACCCGATCCGCAGACCGTTTTTTGGCGTCGTTCCGAAATCAGATTCCATTCTTTCCCTTTCGGCTGACGAAGTCAAGATAATTTTTTCCGAAATAGTAACAGGTACCCCCGAAACGGTAACGATTTCATCCCATGCAATAGGTAATATTTACCTTCTTCACGTGCTACCCCAGGAGGCGTAGACTGGGGGAAACTTCAGACGTGAAATTCCATTTCAAAAATCTGTCACAGGCGCATCGTGGCGACATCCCTCTCACGCACCCCATCGCCCTCCGGCTCGGCATCGCCAACGCCCAAGGAAGGCGCCGGAGATGAAATCCTCGCGCTCTCGCGCGGGCTCGCGTTGCTGCGGCGCGTCGCCTCGTCCGACGGCCCCGTGAGCAACGGGGAATTGGCCGAGATGACGGGCATCCCCAAGCCGACGGTGTCGCGCATCACGGCAACGCTCGTCGGCGCCGGCTTTCTCTTTCAGTTGCCCGACAGCGAGCGTTTCGTCCTGACGGCTTCGGTACTCGAATTGAGCAACGGTTTTTTGCGCAATTTCGACATCCGGGCCCGAGCGCGGCCGTTCCTGATCGAACTCGCCGAACGCACGTCGCTGTCCGTTCATCTCGCGGCTCGCGACCGGCTCGACATGGTGGTGATCGAAGCGATCCGGCCGCGCTCCGCGATTCTCGTGTCGCGGCTCGAGGTGGGCTCGCGCGTCGACCTCGCCCGCACTGCCGTGGGCCGCGCCTATGTGGCGGCGCTTTCCGATACCGAACGCGCCACGCTGATGGCCGGACTGCAAGCGGCCTCGGGCGACGACTGGCCGCACATCCACGCCCGCCTCGCCCAATCGCTCGACGAAACCCGCACGCTGGGCTTCGCCATCGCAACGGGCGAGTGGTATGCGGAACTCAATGCCATTGCGGCCGGTTTTGTCGGTCCGTCCGGGGAGCGCTACGCCGTCAACTGCGGCGGCGCCGCGCATCTGTGCCCAAGAGACTGGCTGATCGAGCGGGCGGCGCCGGTACTGAAGGAATGCATCGAGCGTATCGTTCGAGAAATCGGCGGCGCCCCGAACCAGCGGCTCGTGGATTGACCCGGCGCCCGCCGATTCGTTCGATCGATCGCGCCGGCAACGACGCGCGCGCGGCGCTCGCAGCCTGCGGCTTGCATCCCCACGGTATGTAACGCCCGTAAAAAACCGAAAAATGCGCGACTGGACTGGCCCAGGCGCCGCGACGTAGCATCATGCATCGACGCGCGCAGGCGCTCGGCCTGCCCAAGCCGTCAGTGCGCTGCCGGACGCCGCCCTGGCACGAGCACTGCGCTTGCCCACCCCACGCCGCATTGGCATTGCATTGGCGCACAGACAATTTCGATGGCCGAACAAGAAAACCGCCCCCCCTCGCCACCCAGCGGCACACGCCCCGACGCCGGCACCGACACCTCGGCGAGCCGCAAGCGGCCGGCTCGTCGCGCCACGATCGTTGCTGTCGCGATCGTGATACTCGCGGCGCTGATCTGGTGGCGGCCTTGGAGCCGCACGAGCGGCGGCGCCGCGAGCCCCACCGCGAGCGCAACCCGCTCGGGCCGAGGCGCGCTCGGCGCCCTGCCGCAGCCGGTGCACGTGGCCGCCGCAACCGCCGGCGACATGCCGATCGTGCTGACCGCCCTGGGCACCGTGTCGCCGCTCGCCACGGTGACCGTCAAGACGCAGCTCGCGGGTACGCTCCAAAGCGTCGCCTTCAAGGAAGGACAACTCGTCAAGGCCGGCGATTTGCTGGCACAGATCGACCCGCGGCCCTATCAGATCTCGTTGGAAAACGCCCAAGGCGCGCTGGCCAAGGACACCGCGTTGCTCCAGACCGCGCGTCTCGATCTGAAGCGCTACCGGACGCTGCTCGCGCAAGATTCGATCGCGGCTCAGCAAGTGGACACGCAGGCCTCCCTCGTCAAGCAGTACGAAGGCCAAGTGCAATCGGACCACGCCAGTATCGACACCTACAAGCTCGATCTCACCTACGCCCGCATCACCGCGCCGATCTCGGGCCGCGTCGGCCTGCGCCAAGTCGATCCCGGCAACTACGTGACCCCGTCGGATGCGAACGGCATCGTCGTCATTACGCAGCTGCAGCCGATCAGCGTCGTCTTCACGACACCCGAGGACAACCTCCCGGCCATCCTCAAACAGATGCAAGCTGGCGCGAAACTTTCGACGACGGCGTACGACCGCAATAACACGGTGGCGCTCGAAACCGGTTATCTGGAAACGATCGATAACCAGATCGATACGTCGACCGGCACCGTCAAACTGCGGGCGATGTTCCCGAACACAGGGCAAATGCTGTTTCCGAATCAGTTCGTCAACGCTCGGCTGCTGATCGATACGCTCCACAACGCCGTGATCGTGCCGAGTTCGGCCGTGCTCAACGGCGCCAACGGGCCGTTCGCTTACGTCGTCAAGCCGGACAACACCGTCACGGTCCGCCCGCTCAAGGTCGGTCCCGTCGACGGCGAACGCACGAGCATCGCATCGGGGCTGGCCATCGGCGAGCGCGTGGTGATCGACGGCTCGGACCGTTTGCGCGAAGGCGCGAAGATCGCCGTCGCACCGGACGCCGCCACGGTGCTCAAGGCCGCCTCGGGCTCGCAGGCCGCCGGCGCGCATCGCGCGTCGGGTACGTGGGGCGCATCCGGCGCCGCCAGTGCGTCGGGTTCGCACGGCCATCGTCGCAAGGCCGCGTCGAGCAGCGACGGCGCACAGTAACGGCAGGCGCCACTACGCATGAATCCGTCTCGCGCCTTTATCCTGCGCCCCGTCGGCACGGCCTTGCTGATGGCGGCCATCATGCTCGTCGGCCTCGTCGCGCTGCGCTTTTTGCCGATCTCGGCGCTGCCCGAAGTCGACTACCCGACGATCCAAGTCCAAACCTTCTACCCTGGCGCGAGCCCCGAGGTCATGACCTCGTCCGTCACCGCGCCGCTCGAGCGGCAGTTCGGGCAGATGCCCTCGCTCAACCAGATGTCGTCGCAAAGCTCCGCGGGGGCCTCGGTCATCACGCTGCAATTCAGCCTCGATCTGCCGCTCGATATTGCCGAACAAGAGGTGCAGGCCGCCATCAACGCGGCGGGGAACCTCTTGCCCGCCGATCTGCCGGCACCGCCCATCTACGCCAAGGTCAATCCGGCCGACGCGCCGATCCTCACGCTCGCGATCACGTCGAACACGACCCCGCTGACCGACATCGAGGATCTCGCCGATACGCGCTTAGCCGAGAAAATCTCGCAAGTTGCCGGCGTCGGCCTCGTTAGCCTCAGCGGCGGCCAGCGGCCCGCGGTGCGAATCGAGGCCAATCCGCTCGCGCTGGCCTCGTACGGCTTGAACCTCGACGACCTGCGCTCGAGCATCGCGAACCTGAACGTCAACACGCCCAAGGGCAACTTCGACGGCCCGACGCGCAACTTCACGATCAATGCGAACGATCAGCTGACCGATGCACGCGCGTACAACGATGCCATCGTCGCATACAAGAACGGCCGCCCCGTCATGCTGACCGACGTCGCGAAAATCGTCGACGGCGCCGAGAACACGAAGCTCGGCGCGTGGGTGGGAACGGGCGGCGCCGTCACGCCGGCGATCTTGGTCAACGTCCAGCGTCAGCCGGGCGCCAATGTGATCAAGGTGGTCGATAGCGTCAAGGCGTTGCTGCCGCAGTTGCAGGCCTCGCTGCCCGCGGCGGTCAACGTGGCCGTGATCACCGATCGCACCACGACGATCCGCGCCTCGGTGCGCGACGTGCAATTCGAACTCGCGATGTCGGTCGTGCTCGTCGTGCTCGTCATGTACCTGTTCCTGGCGAACGTCTACGCGACGATCATCCCGAGCTTGTCGGTGCCGCTCTCGTTGATCGGCACGCTCGCCGTCATGTATCTGTGCGGCTTCTCGCTCGACAACCTCTCGCTCATGGCATTGACGATCGCCACCGGGTTCGTGGTCGACGATGCCATCGTCATGATCGAAAACATCGCGCGCTACGTCGAGCAAGGCGACACCGCGCTGGAAGCGGCGCTCAAAGGGTCCAAGCAGATCGGATTCACGATCATTTCGCTGACGGTTTCGCTGATCGCCGTGCTGATTCCGTTGCTGTTCATGGGCGATGTCGTGGGCCGGCTCTTTCACGAATTCGCGATCACGCTGGCCGTGACCATCGTTATTTCGGCTGTGGTTTCGCTCACGCTCGTGCCGATGATGTGCGCGAAGCTGCTCCGGCATACGCCGCCGCTCGAGAGCCATCGCTTCGAAGCCAAGGCGCACGCCGTCATCGATGCGGTCATCGCGCGCTATGCCGTGGCGTTACGCTGGGTGCTGGCGCGCGAGCGAGCGACGCTGGCCGTCGCCGTCCTCACGCTCGTCTTGACGGCGCTGCTCTATGTCCTGATCCCGAAGGGCTTCTTCCCCGTGCAGGACACGGGCGTCATTCAGGCGATCACGCAAGCGCCGCAGTCGATATCGTACGGCGCGATGGCCGCACGCCAGCAAGCGCTGGCCAGCGCGATCCTCAAGGATCCGAACGTCGACAGCCTAACCTCGTTCATCGGCGTGGACGGCACCAACATCACGCTCAACAGCGGCCGCATGCTGATCAACTTGAAGCCGCACGGCGATCGCTCGAAAAACGCCACGGAGATCATCCGCGACCTCGAAAGCGAAACGGCGAACGTGGCGGGCATTACGCTCTATCTGCAGCCGGTGCAGGATCTAACGATCAATTCGACCGTCAGCGCGACGCAATATCAGTTCATGCTGACCGACCCGAACCCCGACGAGTTCGCGAGCTGGGTGCCCAAGCTCGTCGATCGGCTGAAGCAAGCGCCGGAGCTGGCCGATATCGCAACCGATCTGCAGCAAAGCGGGCGCTCGGTGTACGTCGAGATCGATCGCGCGAGCGCCGCGCGCTTCGGGATTACGCCGGCCACCGTCGATAACGCGCTGTACGACGCGTTCGGGCAACGCATCATCTCGACGATCTTCACGCAGTCGAACCAGTACCGCGTCATCCTCGGCACGGACCCTAACATGCAGCGGTACGCCGATGCGCTGAAGTCGATCTACCTGCCCTCCTCTCAAGGCAACGGGCAACAAGTGCCGCTCAGTGCGATCGCCACGTTCGCCGAACGTCCGGCGCCGCTGCTCGTCTCGCACCTAGGCCAATTCCCGTCCACGACGGTATCGTTCAACCTGGCGCCAGGGGCATCGCTCGGCGCGGCCGTGAAGGCGATCCAGCAGGCCGAGCGCGATGTCGGCTTACCCGCCTCCTTCCAGACACGCTTTCAAGGGTCGGCTCTCGCCTTCCAGGCGTCGCTCTCGAACGAGCTGTTCCTGATTCTCGCGGCGATCGTGACGATGTACATCGTGCTCGGCGTGCTCTACGAGAGCTTCATCCACCCGATCACGATTCTCTCGACGCTGCCGTCGGCGGGGGTCGGCGCATTGCTCGCGCTGATCGTCTCGGGGCACGACCTCGACATCGTCGGCATCATCGGCATCGTGCTCCTGATCGGTATCGTGAAGAAGAACGCGATCATGATGATCGACTTCGCACTCGAGGCCGAGCGCGAACAAGGCAAGAGCCCGCGCGAGGCGATTTATCAGGCTTGCTTGTTGCGCTTCCGGCCGATCTTGATGACGACGATGGCGGCGCTGCTCGGCGCCCTCCCGCTCATGCTCGGCACCGGCGTGGGTTCGGAGCTGCGCCATCCGCTCGGTATCGCGATCGCGGGCGGGCTCGTGGTGAGCCAACTGCTGACGCTGTTCACGACGCCCGTCATTTATCTCGGCTTCGACTCGCTCGCACGGCGTGTGCGCGAGCGCTTCGGACACGGCCATCCCGAGACGGGAGCCGGCGATGCGGGGGCCTGATATGAACGTCTTCCAGCGAGCGGCAGCGGCATGAACCTCTCCCGCCCGTTCATCTCGCGCCCGGTGGCCACGACGCTGCTCGCGATCGGTGTGGCGCTCGCCGGCATCTTCGCCTTCGCCAAGCTGCCGGTCGCGCCGCTGCCGCAAGTCGACTTCCCGACGATTTCGGTGCAGGCGCAATTGCCGGGCGCAAGCCCGGAAACCGTCGCGACGAGTGTTGCTAGCCCGCTCGAACGCCACCTCGGGCAGATCGCGGATGTGACCGAAATGACGTCGATGAGCGGCGTCGGCCAAACGCGGATCACACTGCAGTTCGGCCTGAACCGCGATATCGACGGCGCCGCGCGCGACGTGCAAGCCGCCATCAACGCCGCACGCGCCGATCTGCCGACGAGCCTGCGCAGCAACCCGACGTATCACAAAGTCAACCCGGCCGACGCACCGATTCTGATCCTTTCGCTGACATCGAAAACGGTGCCCCCCGGCCAGCTCTACGACGCCGCGTCCACCGTATTGCAGCAGGCGCTCTCGCAAGTGGACGGGATCGGCGAAGTCGACGTCAGCGGCTCGGCGAACCCGGCCGTGCGCGTCGAGCTCGAACCGCAGGCCCTGTTCCACTACGGCATCGGACTCGAAGATGTGCGAGCGGCCCTCGCGGCCGCGAATGCGAACAGCCCCAAAGGTTCGATCGACTTCGGCGAGAACCGCGTTCAGCTTTATACGAACGACCAGGCCAAGGCCGCCGCGCAGTACAAGGATCTCGTCATCGCCTATCGCCACGGCGCGGCGGTCAAGCTCTCCGACGTCGCGCAGGTTCAGGATTCGGTCGAGGACCTGCGCAACCTCGGCCTCATGAACGGCCAGCGGTCGGTGCTCGTGATCCTGTACCGGCAGCCCGGCGCGAACATCGTCTCGACGATCGATCGCGTGCTGGCCATGCTGCCTCAACTGCAAGCGTCGGTGCCGGCCGCGATCGACATCACGTCCGTGGCCGATCGATCGACGACGATCCGCGCCTCGCTGAAGGACACCGAACGCACGCTGATCGTCGCCGTGCTGCTCGTCATCACCGTCGTGTTCCTGTTCCTGCGCAACTGCCGTGCGACGCTGATCCCGAGCGTGGCCGTGACGATCTCGAACGTCGGCACGTTCGCTGCAATGTATCTGCTGCACTACTCGATCGACAATCTCTCGCTGATGGCGCTGATCGTTGCCACGGGTTTCGTCGTCGACGACGCGATCGTCGTGCTGGAGAACATCTCGCGCCACATCGAGGAGGGCGTGCCGCGCATGCGGGCTGCCTATCTCGGCGCGCGCGAGGTCGGCTTCACCGTGACTTCGATCAGCATCTCGCTCGTCGCGGTATTTCTACCGATCCTGCTGATGGGCGGCATCGTCGGGCGGCTCTTCCGCGAATTCGCCGTCACGCTTTCGCTCGCGATCCCCGTCTCGCTGGCGGTTTCGCTGACGGTCACGCCGATGATGTGCTCGCGCCTGCTCGCCGATGCCGAGCATCGTCCCAAGGAGGGCCCGCTCGCGCAGCGGCTCGAGCGGGCGTTCGCACGACTGCAGGCCGGCTACGGGCGCACGCTCGGATGGGCGCTGTCGCATCCGCTGCTGACCCTCATGACGCTGATCGCGACGATTGCGCTGAACGCCTATCTGTACGTGGTCGTGCCAAAAGGCTTCTTTCCGCAGCAGGACACGGGACGGCTCGTCGGCGGCATCCAAGCCGATCAGGCGACCTCGTTCCAGGCGATGAAGGTCAAGTTCTCGGAAATGATGGCGATCGTGCAGCACAATCCGAACGTCGCCAACGTCATCGGCTTCACGGGC
>NZ_JBQCIV010000142.1:0-42883 GCF_051953405.1 Trinickia sp.
GAACTGCCGCGGTACCGCCTCCCTGCGTGCCGCCACGAAGCGGATTTGCCGCGAGGCGAGCCACAATTTCGTGGCGACCATCGCGACCACCATGACGGTGAACAGAACGGTGAAGTCGAGAGCGGGCATCGGGAAGTCCAGGTTATCTATGCGAGAATTATAAAGTTTCGCGGGGCCGGGCGAGGGTGCTCGATCCCGCGTAAAACCGTTTCGCTTCGTTTGCTTCGTTTTGTACCCATCAACGGATTGCTTTCATGACTGACTTACTCGAACCCGTCGGCGAGCCGACGCTCGCGCGCAGCGAGATGAACCTCGTTTGGCTCGATATGGAAATGACGGGGCTCGAGCCCGACACCGATCGCATCATCGAAATCGCGGTGGTGGTGACGAACTCGACGCTCGAGAAGGTGGTCGAGGGGCCGGTGCTCGCGATCCACCAGAGCGACGAAACGCTCGACAAGATGGACGACTGGAACAAGAACACGCACGGCCGTTCGGGGCTCATCGAGCGCGTGCGCGCGTCGACGGTGACGGAAGCGGAGGCCACCGAGCAAATTCGCGCCTTCCTCGGCAATTACGTCCCGCCCGGCAAATCGCCGATGTGCGGCAATTCGATCTGCCAGGACCGCCGCTTCATGGCGCGGTGGATGCCCGAACTCGAGCGCTTTTTCCACTATCGCAATCTCGACGTCAGCACGCTCAAGGAGTTGTGCCGCCGCTGGCAGCCGGCGATTTACAAAGGCTTCCAAAAGCGGGCCATGCACACCGCGCTCGCCGATATCCACGAATCGATCGACGAACTCAAGTACTACCGCCAGCACTTCCTCGTCGCGTCGAGCACGGCGAGCGTCGAAGGCAACTAGCGCGAAAACGAACCGGCCGCTGCCGATCGGCGCAAGCGGCCGTGCGCCCGCACGCCCGCGCTTTAAGCGGGCGATGCCCGCCGCGCCTGCTTCGGGCGGAACGCCGCGACGATCGTCTCGTTCGTCGTGACGTACGGCCCGCCGATCAGATCGATGCAATACGGTACCGCGGCGAAGATGCCCGGTACCTTCACCGCGCCCGTTTCGTCGCGCAACCCTTCCAGCGTTTCCTGAATCGACTTCGGTTGGCCCGGTAAATTGACGATCAGCGCAGCATGGTCGGCGCTCTCGCGGATCACCGCCACTTGGCGCGAAAGAATCGCGGTCGGCACGAAATGTAGACCGATTTGGCGCATCTGCTCGCCGAAACCGGGCATTTCCTTCGTGCCCACAGCCAGCGTGGCCTCGGGCGTGACATCGCGTCGCGCTGGGCCGGTGCCGCCTGTCGTCAGGATGAGGTCGCACCCTAGCGTATCGACGAGTTCGACCAGCGTGGCCGAAATCTGCGCGGGCTCGTCGGCGATGAGCCGCTTTTCCACTCGCCACGGCGACGCCAGCGCCTGGCCGAGCCAGGTTTCCAGTGCCGGTAGCCCCTTGTCTTCGTAGACGCCGCTCGAGGCGCGGTCGCTGATCGAGACGAGACCGATGACGATCTCGTCGGGGTGGCTACGCGTCGGTTTCGTCATCGTCGTCTTCCGTCGTATCGTCGGCGTCGGGGGCTTCGGCCGTGCGACCGCCCGCGGCTTTGATCCATTGGAACAGCTCGCGGAAATAGCGCGGCGGCTTGCCTTGCTGCGCTTCCTTACGCGCGTTGCGGATCAGCGTGCGGCCTTCCTGCGCGTCGGCGCCCGGGTGGTCGCGCAGAAAGGCCGTGAACGCGTCGTCGTGGGCTAGCAACTCGTCGCGCGTGTGCTCGATCCAATGCAGCTTCGCCGTTTCGGCTTTGTTGACGCCGCGGTACTTGTCGAGCGCGGTGCGCAGCGCGGCGATTTCGTCTTCCGTCAGCGAGCGCATGACGCGCCCGACGTACTGGACTTGCCGGCGCTTGCCTTCGTGGTCGGTGATGCGGCGCGCTTCACGCACGGCGTCGCCCAAAGCTTCGGGCATCGGCATGCGTTTCAGGGCGTCCTTCGGCAGCTCGATGAGATCGACGCCCAATGCCTGCAGCGCGTGCATTTCGCGCTTCAGCTGCGATTTACTAGGGCGCTCGTCGGCGAATGCTTGATCGGCCGAATCGGCGTGCTCGATCGGTTGGATGCGGGTTTTGCGTGTCATGGGCGATATTGTAGCGTGCCCGGACGTTGCCCCCTGGCCGCGCGGCGGTCGATCGAGAGGGCACCGAGAAGCGGGCATGGAGACGCACGACGCGTGGTTTTGCGTGTAAGTTGCACTCGCCGTCGCGACCATCGGCTCAAGCCTTGCTATGATCGCGGGATGCGAACGATCGGGTGCGCGCTTGCGGGCGGATTCGCCGGCGGCGAGCCCGAGCCGTGCTCAACAGACAGCTCTCTTCACCGGACGGCAATCACGATGGCAGCGGATACGGAAACCACACAACGCTTTTTCCCGCACACCCAAGATGAATTGAAGGAGATCGCGTCCGACATTCTCAAGCACGCGAAGTCGCTCGGCGCCACCGATGCCGCCACGGAAATCTCCGAAGGCGACGGGTTGTCGGTGTCCGTGCGGCGCGGCGAGGTCGAAACGATCGAACACAACCGCGACAAAATGATGGGCGTCACCGTGTTCATCGGCGCCAAGCGCGGCAATGCCAGCACGTCGGATTTCTCGAAGGCGGCGCTGCGCGATACGGTGGCCGCGGCCTACAACATCGCCCGGTTTACGGCCGAGGACGATTGCGCCGGCCTTGCCGAAGCCGAATTGCTCGAGACGAACCCGCGCGATCTCGATCTGTATCACCCCTGGCATCTGTCGGCCGACGAGGCCGTCGAGATCGCCCGCCGCGCCGAGGATGCGGCGTTCGCCACCGATCCGCAAATCCGCAACTCCGAAGGCGCGAGCGTCTCGGCTCAGCATTCGCAGTTCGTGCTGGCGACCACGCGCGGCTTCTTGGCCGGTTATCCGTATTCGCGTCACTATGTGGCCTGCGCGCCGATTGCCGGCAGCGGCCGTAACATGCAGCGCGACGATTGGTACTCGTCCAAGCGCAGCGCACAGGCGCTGGCCGACCCCGAGGCGATCGGCCGCTATGCCGCCGAACGCGCGCTCGCACGGCTCGGTGCGCGCCGGCTCGATACGCGCAAGGTCCCCGTGCTGTTCGAAGCGCCGCTCGCGGCCGGTTTGCTCGGGGCGTTCGTGCAAGCGACGAGCGGCGGCGCGCTGTACCGCAAGACGTCGTTTCTCGTCGATAGCCTCGGCAAGAGCGTTTTCGCGCCGCATATCCAGATCGTCGAAGACCCGCATGTGGCCCGCGCCATGGGCAGCGCGCCGTTCGACGAAGAGGGCGTGCGCACGAAGCAGCGCTCGGTCGTGAAGGATGGCGTCGTCGAGGGTTATTTCTTGTCGACGTATTCGGCCCGCAAGCTCGGCATGCAAACCACCGGCAACGCGGGCGGCTCGCACAATCTCACGCTCACGAGCAGCCAGACGCGGCCCGAGGACGACTTCAAGGCGATGCTCAAGAAGCTCGGCACGGGCTTGCTGTTGACCGAGTTGATGGGGCAGGGCGTGAACTATGTGACGGGCGATTATTCGCGCGGCGCGTCGGGTTTTTGGGTGGAGAACGGCGAGATCCAGTACCCGGTGGAGGAAATTACCGTCGCGGGCACGCTGCAGGAGATGTTCCGTCACATCGTGGCGATTGGCGCCGATTCGCTCGTGCGCGGCACGAAGCAGACGGGGTCGGTGCTGATCGAGCGGATGACGATCGCGGGGCAGTAAGGGCTGCGACGCGATGGGGGGCCGAGTTCCGCCCCCGCCCGGTATGAATCCGCGCGCCGCTTCGAGCGGCGCTTTTTTTAAGCCGCCGCTTGCGCAGGGTTCGGCATGGCTCGGTTAGCAGCGAGCCTTCGCTCGTCACGCCGACGGGCGGCCGATGCGGCGGTAGACGACGCGAGCGTAGTCGAACGCTTCCGCTCGATGCGATTCGCGCGAAACGGCTTCCCATTGCGTCGGGTCGGGCGCGGGAAAGGTCGCATCGCCTTCGAAGTCGGCATCGATTTCGGTGATGACGAGCTTGTCCGCATAGCCGATGCCTTCGGCATAAAGCTGCGTGCCGCCGATCAAGAACGCCTCGGGTGCGCCATCCTTGGCGGCGAGCGCCAAGGCCCCGGCGATGCTTGTCGCCGTCTCGCAACCTGCGAACATTCGCGCGGCATCGCGTGTCACCACGATATTGCGCCGCCCCGGCAGCGGACGACCGATCGACTCATGCGTTTTGCGGCCCATGACGATGGGCGCGCCCATCGTCGTGCGCTTGAAGAAGCCCAGATCTTCGGGCAGATGCCACGGCAGTTGGTTGTCGCGGCCGATCACGCCGTTGCGGGCGCGGGCGACGATGATCGTCAGTGTCGTCATGGTGGGAAGCGATGAGGCGCAAGAAAGCGGTGGAATCGAACCGCCGATTTTACGCGACCGTCGCCGCGACCGGCGCGTGTTGCCAAGTGTCGTCGCGGTTCGTCGCCTTTCGTCGCATTCCGTCGCATTCCGCCACATTTCGCCGCGTCTCGCAGCCTCTAACCGCTTTCCGCGCTTGCCGTCCCCTCAGTCCGTCGCCGCCTCGCCCTCGCTGGGCGTGCCCGTCTCGTCCGCATCGCCTGCTTTGTCCTCCGACGCGGCCGGGTCCCTCAATCCGTGCGAACCCATCAATCGATAAAGCGTCACGCGCGAGATGCCCAAGTCGGTTGCCGCTTCGTTGAGCCGATGCCGATGCCGCAGCAACGCCGCCTCGATCGCCCGCTTTTCCGCGGCTTCGCGCGCTTGCGCGAGCGTCAGTGTCTCTTGCTGCGTGAACTGCGCGAGGTCGAGATCTTCCGCGCCGATCAGTTTGCCCTCTGCCATGACGATCGCGCGTCGCACGCGATTGATGAGTTCGCGCACGTTGCCGGGCCAGTTGTACTTGTGTATCGCTTCGATCGCCGACGGCGCGAAGCCGCGAATCCGACGCGCGCTGTCGGTCTTGAACTTGTGCAAGATGTGGTGCGCCAAGATCTCGATGTCCTTGCCGCGTGCGCGCAACGGCGGCTCGTCGATGCGCAGCACGCAAAGGCGATGGAACAAATCCGCCCGGAACCGTCCGTCGCGCATCGCGCTCTCGAGATCGACGTGCGTCGCGGAAATGACGCGCACGTCGACCGCAATCGATTCGCGTCCGCCGAGGCGTTCGATCTTGCCTTCCTGCAGAAAGCGCAGCAGGCTGGCCTGACTTTCCAGCGGCAGATCGCCGATTTCGTCGAGGAACAGCGTGCCCCCGTGGGCCGCTTCGACACGGCCGATCTTGCGTTGATTCGCCCCCGTGAACGCGCCGCGCTCATAGCCGAACAACTCGGATTGCAGCAGGTGATGCGGGATCGCGCCGCAGTTGATCGCGACGAACGGCTCCTTGCGCCGCGGCGAACGTTCGTGGATGGCCACGGCGGTCAACTCCTTGCCCGTGCCCGATTCCCCGGCGATGAACACGGCCGCGTCGGTATTGGCTACTTTGCGGATCGTGCGGAACAATTGCTGCATCGACTCGCACGTGCCGACCATTTCGTCGTCGCCCACGCTGGCTAGCCCCGCGACGAGATCGAGATCGCTCAGGGTCACCATGCCGAACGCATGGCCGAGCAGATAATCGACTGTCGGCGCCGCTGCCGGCAGTTTCAGATAGTCGAAGCAATAGCTGCGGATCAAGCGCCTCACGTCGGGCTCGTCGAGCCGATCGGGACTCGCGAGCGCCACCCAGCCGACCAAAGGTTGGCGCAAGCTCGCTTCGAGCGCGGTCAGCTCGCGCGCGCTGAAACGCGAGAGATCGACGATGCCCGCATACGCGACATCGGGCTTGATCGCGCGTAGGCAATCGGCCGGCGTGCGCGCGATCGACACGGCCCAGCCCTGCGCCTTGAGATGATCGATCAGGGCGTCCTCGGGCGAGCGGGACAGGTACACGAGCAGGCGCTCTGACGACTCTCGTTCATGCTGGCCGTTGTGCCTGCCGTGGGCGAGCGATAGCGGCGGCGCACTGGCGCCGGCGGGACCGACCGATGTCAAATGAGATGTATCGCGCACGATGCCCCCGTATGGTCACGCATCAGAAGGTGTACGGGAACCGCACGCCGACGACAAAGTTCGGCGCATCGGGCGTGAGCCCGATCGACACCGATCCGTTGATCGTCAAGTGCTTGTTCACCACATGGTTCAAACCGAAATTCACGGCGGCGGCCACCGTCTCGCTGCCGGGCACCTTTTGCCAGCCCTGGCCGGGCGCTTGGGTTTCGCTTTCGGGCTCGATCGCCATCGTGTACGAGACGCTGGCCGAATCTTTCTCCGAGAAGGCGAGGGCGACGCCCGCGCCCCATTGGATGACGTCGCCGAGCTTGACCTTGGCCGGCTCGGTTTGTCCCTGCACGGACGAGATGTCCGAGAACGAACGCGCAAGGTTGTAGGTGTACGAGACGCTGCCGAACAGCACCACGGGGTCGTAGGTCTTCAGGACGGATACGCCGGCGGTGAGATTCCAAAAACCGGTGCCGGTCGGCAGCTTCGTCGGGGCGACGAGGCTCGTGTTGTTCGGATCGACCTGAACGAGTTTGATCCCGAACGGCGAGGTGCCCGTCGGCGCTTTCACGCGCAAGCTGCCGACCACGTCCGGCCAATTGCCGCTTTCCTTCAGGAACTGGTAGTACAGCCCGAAATTGACGTCGCCGATGGCGCTCGAATCTCCCGAGGCATCGGAGAGCGCGCTCGACGCCCCGCCCGCGCCGCCGACGATGAAGTTGCTGTGGCGGTACACGTAAGGCACGTCGATATCGAAGCTGATGCGATCGGTGAGGCCGTAGCGCGCATCGAGGTCGGCCATCACTTGGTGCGACTTCGTCTCGCCCAGATTGATGTTGCCGAGGAAGATGGCGTCGAGCGCGAGGAAGCCCGAGAGTTGCAGTTGGCGCCGGTCGTAATAGGTGTCGCTGATGCCCCAGTCCAGCGTGAGCTTGCGATCGAACAGCGGCGCGTGCTCGCGTTGCACGACGGCGTTTTCGGCTTCGGTCCGCGCAGGCTGTGCGGCCTTTTGCATCGTGCCGATGGCGCCGCCTTCCGAACCGGCCGCCGCCGTGCCGCCCGCCGGCTCGGCAATCGCGGGCGTGGTCGGTACGCCGGTTGCCGTCGAAGCGCCGCTCGTGGGTCCGGGCGAGCCTGGGGAGACCTGTGCGATTTGCGGGAGCGGCTGCAGCGGAACCGGAAGGCCGTCGGCACCGGGCGGCGGGACGGGGGAGGCGCCGTCGTCGGCGGCGCCCGCGAGTCCTCGGCCGCGCTCGGCCATTTCGAGCTTGGTCACTTGCGCTTCGAGCGATTGGATCTGGCGTTGCTGCTCGTCGACCACCCGCATCAGCGTCGTCAGCCGCTCGTCGATGGATTGCTGCGCGAGCGCCTGGGCCGATGCGACGTGCGGCAGGCCGAGCGCGAGTATTGCCGCCGGTATCGCTGCGAATCTCGCGCGTCCGACCTGCTGCGCATGACGCGCATCCCTCGTGGACATCTTGGACATTGTTGTTCCCCCGGTCTTGCTACGGCCTGGGAACCGGCGGATTCGTCGCTTCCTCCCAGGTCGGTTTTTATCGATTGCCTGTTACACGGTGCCTCTCATCGACTGTCGAATCCTTTGCCGCGCGCGCGTCGGCCATAGCCCTAATGCCTGAGCAACGCCGAGTTCTGCATCGCTTGCAGCACGCCGAGCTGGCGCAGCACCGCGCCCGACATCGCTTGCGTTTGGACGCTCAGTTGCAGTTGATTGACGACCGTCTGCGCGTTGCCCGCCACTTGCACCCACTGCGCGATCGAGCCGCCGCCGTGCCCGGTGGCAGGGGAGATCGCCTGCGCCGCGACGCCGGCCGGCGTTTGCAACGTGAGCGCCACGCCCCCGTTGGCGAACGTGACGCCGGCTCTGACGTTGCCCGATGCACTCGTGGCGGATGCGCTAGTGCCGCTCGTGCTCGCCGCGCCACCGGCGGCGCTCGTCGTCGGGCTCGATCCGGTGAAGTCGATGACGGCCGAGTTGACGCCCGCGTTGCCGTTGCCCGCGACTTGCGTGACTTGCGAGACACCGTTGACCGAGACGTTTTGACCGCCCGTGGCGATCGCTTGCGGGTTTGCGCCCGTGCCGGGCGACGCCGCGATCGTCGGCATCGGGTTTGCGCTAGCGGTTGGTGCGGTAGCCGTCGTAGCAGCCGCGGCATTCCCGCGGTCGTTACCGTAACGATTGCCGTGACCTGCGCCGTCGCTCGCCTGCGCGGATGTCGACACCTGTGCCGAAAGCGTGTTGTCCGCATTGGTGGAGATAGTCAGCTTGCCGTGTGCGGTCGCCGAGCCGCCGTTCGGCATTTGCCATTGCGACATGAGTTCGAGCACGACGCCCGAGACCATCTCGGCACCCGGCGCCTTGCCGGTTTGGTGCGATAGCACGTCGTCGCCGACGGTTTCCCAGCGCGCGCCGCCAACGGCACTGTCAGCCTGGGCAGTGAGGAACTCGGGCGGCGCGGCGAGCCGCTCGGCAGCGTGCGCACTGCCGATGAGACCGCATGCCGCCAGCGCGAGCGCGAGCTTGAGCGGTGTAGCGAAAAGGAGCTTCATGGGGCTTCAGAACCAGTCTGCCTTAGACAATCCGTAATCCACGAAGGGTGTCGCGGCCATGCTCGCGTCGAGCGCCCGCTCGCGCAGCTTCAAAGCTAACGACACGTTGTCCTGCAACAGCGGGGAATCCTCCCTGAACGGCTTGCCGAGGACCGCGAACACGAGCCCGTTCCAGCTCGCGACGAAATCCTTGTCGAGCACGATGCGATTGCCGAGCGCGGGATCGGCGATGAACACGCGTCCGCTCTCGGCATGTTTGACGATCACGAAGTGCTCGTAGCCGCCGATGTTCATCAGCACGAGCACGGGAATTCTCAAGTGGTAGAGCGCGTCCAGGTTGACGCGAAAGCCGCGGCCGCGAAGGCCGATCGTTTCGACGAAGTGCTTCATGTCGAGCATCGAGAAGCCGCTCTTGACGACCACTTCCGGCGACGAGAACGCCATCATGCGGCGAATCAATTCCGGCTCGGGGATATCGATCCCATAGCCGTACTTGAGCAGCGTCGCGAGCGCGGCGGAGCCGCAGCTATAGTCGTAGCGCTGACCGACGATATGGCCGTACCGGATATCCCGCATGGAGCGCACCGTCTTGGTGAGTGGCACGCCGGCCAGGTTAGACGTATCGATGGTCGACTGCGCGTTGCTTGGCGCACATATCGCGGCGCAAACGAGCGCGGCGACCGTTCGCCATGCCGCGAACCGGGCATGGGCTGACATGCTGCAATCCCTCGTAAGGCGCATACCGACCGCTGAGCAAGCGGCCGGTATGCGTGAGCGCTCAGACCGGCGGCGGCTAGCTGTGCGCGTCCCCGCTAGCCGTCGGTGGCGTCGCTCAATGGCCGGTGATGTTCGTCGCCGCGATCGCGAGGCCGTTGTGTTGCAGGTTGCCCGCACCGCCGGCGATGTTCACGCCGATGTTGCCGGTCGCGTTCTGCAACGCATTGGCGCCGATCATCGCGGTGCCGCTGATCGAACCTTGGAACGAAAGGTTCGCCGATTGGCTGTTGTCGTCGGTGGCGACCATCGCGACGGCGAGCGGAAGCGCGCCGTCCTTCAGGTTCGTCGTCGACGCGGCCAGGCTGTTGTTCTGCACGTTCGCGACGCCCGCTGCAATGTTCACGCCCACATTCCCGGTTGCGCCGCTCAGCGAGCCGTCGCCGAGCGAAGCGTTGAGCATGAAGTTGTTGATCGTCGCGTGCCCGCCGGACGATTGCGTGCTGAAGATCTGTGCGTTGCCGAACACATTGCCTTGATCGACCGAAGCCAGCGAGGCATCGTTGCTTTGCGCGTTGTCGACGCCTTCCGCGACGTTCATTCCGATGTTGCCCGATGCGCCGCTGCCCGCGCCGGAACCGGTCGTGGCCGTCAGGTCACCCGGCTTTTGCGTGTTGATGTAGTTCGTCACCGAACCGGTTACGGTCACGTCGGTCGTGTCGCGCGAGTTGGCATAGGCCCAGGCTGCCGAATGGCTCTTGTCGTGCGTCTTGCTCCAGCTCGCAGAGCCGGCCGACTGTTCCGCGAACGATTGGCTGCCCGAACCCTGCTCGGAATGGGATTGGAACGTCGCGCTTTGCCCGGAGCCGCTGTCGGCGCTCTTGCTGCTCATCGAAGCCGACGCGTCGGTGGCGCTGCTCTCGAAGGCGTTCAGGCCGAGACTGCCGCTTGCGCTGAAGCTGCCGCTGCCATGGCGATCGTCGCCGTGATGGTCGTGGTCCGAGCTGTAGGTATAGCCGAAGTTGGCTGAGCCGCTCGCCGTCAGGGTGGCGCTCGCGTCTTGCGACGTATGCGAATCGCTGCTGGCGCTACTCGATTTTTGATTGCTGAATGTGTAGCTGCTGCCCGAACTCGAGCTGCGTTGGTTCATGAACGAATAGGACGACGATTCGCCGAACGTCTGCGAGAACGAAGCCGAGGCCGATTCGCTGCTCTTGCTCGAGCCGACCGAGTAGCCGCCGCCCTTCACCGAGCTGTAGTGGTTGTTGAAGGTCGTGGTGACCGATCCCATCGTATAGCTTTGCGCGGTCGGATCGAGCGTCGCGCTCGACCAGGCGGCCTGGTTGTTGTTGACGACGGCGCCGACCGTGCTCGACACCGTGACGCAACCGAACAGGCGCACGAAGCCGTCGATGCCGACGTTTTCATGGACGCTCGTTCCGTTGAAGATGTACGGGTCTTTGACGTTATGGGCGAATGCGGCGCCCGACGCTGCTGCCAGCACTGCCGCTGCGATGAGTGTGCGCTTCATGATGACGCTCCGATACGAAAAGGTGCTGCGTTAGAAAAAAGTGCCCGCCGGGGGACGGAGCACAAAACTGTTCGCCGTGGCATTACCGGCGCCGGCCGTCTGGTTGATTTGCGCGATGCCGCTCGCGTTCTTGAGCACATCGTTGCCGATGCGCACCGCGCGCTCGCCTTGAGCCATCGCCGATACATCCACACGTCCTTGCTTGGGAGAGGCCGCGGACAGCTCGCTGTCCGAAACGCTCTCTACTCCCATCGCCGCAGCGCCGATGACGACGCTGTTGCGTTGGAGATTGGCCGCGCCCGCCGCTTGGTTCACCATCGCCACGCCGGACACGTTCGATAAGGCGCCGTCCGCGATGCTCGCCTGTGCGCTCGGTATGCGTGCGCGGGCTGAAGCGCTCTGTGCGACGCTCGTATCGACGGCGCCGCTCGGCGCGGTGACGATCGCCGCTTGGTTGCTTTGCGCGTTGTTCACGCCTGCCGCTTCGTTCACGCCCACGACCCCTTTGGCACCGGCCAAGGCACCGGCCGCGATCGATGCGTCGCCGGTCACGACAGGTACCGTTTGCGACCATGCGTAGGCCGGCGCGGCGAGGGCCGCGACGCAGGCGACGAGGGAAGCGGCCGCGCGAGTGCGGCGTGGTGCGACGCGCGTATTCATTTCGGTCCTCCGATTCCGGAGAGTGCGGAACTGAGCGGCGCGAGCGCGCCCGTCACGGACATCGAGATCGTGCCGCCGACGCCCATCGTGGTGGGCGCGAGTCCACCCGGACCCATCGCCACGTTGCTGCCCGTTGCCGAGCCGCCGAGGATCTTCGTCAACGCTTGCAGGCTGGCCGTACTACCGCCGACGCCTGTGCCCGATACGCCGAGCGAGCCGTGCGCTTGCGTCAGATCCGCATCGGACACGAGCGAGCCGACCGTCGAATCGAATGCGGGCGCGGGGAACGTCGTCGCTTTGACGGCAACCGGATTCTCGTTTCGAGGGACCGCGCGGAACGCATCGCGGGGCATGACTTCTCGCTCGACGATGATGTCGCCCGGGGTGCTTTCCTGAGCGAAGCCGTTGGGCGAGATTGCCGCGAGGACGGCGACGACGCTCGGCAGCAACGCTGCGCTTGCGAGGTACCGCTTCGAGACGATGCGAGCGAGGGTCATGTCGGGTTCTCCGGCGAAGGCGGGCGCAGCGCGCGTCTATTGGCGGAAATAGCTGACGGCGTTGCTTTGCGCCGGATGCGCCGAGTCCGCGGGAACGGGCACCGGGGCGGGCGGTGCGATCTCGTCCCAAAGCGTGACCTGCGAGCTGTGCAACCCTTGCATCGAAGCGGCCACCGTCATGAGGCCGGGGCCCGTGCCGCGCTGACGGGCGAGCACGCGATCGTCGAGCGGCGTGGCGCCGGCAATCGGCGCTTCGGCGTTCGCGTCTTCGCCGGCTGCTTGGGGCGCGTCATCCGAACGATCCGTTGCGGCCGCGCCGATGGCGAAGCGCGGCGCGATGGCCAAATCGACGGCCGATGCGGCGTGGTGGACGAACGGCGCGGCCCACGTACCGTTGACGAAGAACGTCGCTTCGCCGATCGCGGGTGCGTCGCCGAGCGAATCGGCATGGGCTTGGCAGGGCGCGGCAAGTGCCGCTAGCGCGATGCCGAGCGCCGCGATCGCTGCGCGCGAGCCGAACGAAAGGGGGGGAACGAATGGCATGGCGTCTCTCCGTGTTGCGGGCAGATAACGCGAAAGGTGTGCCATCGGCGGGAAACCGTTGCTGCGATTGGCTTTGCATTCGATCGCCGCTTCGCGATTTGCGCGAACGGCGGGAAACCGTTTCAGCGCTGAAACGGCATAGGCGAATGCATTCGCCGAGACGATTTGTCGTTGGAATAACGATGTCGCAAAACCGCCACGCAAGCGCGCTTAAGACCGCGCTGCAGCATCCGCGAAAACCGGCACCGCTGCTCGTTGTCCGTGCGCTGTTTCAATTTTTATTGCACGTGCGGCTGTCTGAGTAACGGGTCGTATAGTAAGCTTTGGAACAGTTTCATATCGATAAAAGAGCCGATAAAACGGCTATTGCTATTAATAATTCGATTGCGGGGCTGTGCAAGTTCGAGCAAAGGACCATGGGCGGGCTCTCGCGTTGCGCAGAGCCAAGGTAGGCGTTCGCCGGCGCATCGCTTGTGCAAGGTGTCTTGGTCCACGTTCACCAATAAGAGGTCTGAATAATGGAACCCGCAAATCGGCACTTGATTTACGTCACACGCGACGTCAATCCGCAGTTGAGCGCCCAATTCAATGAGCGCGGCTGGCAAGTCGAAATCGCCGCCAGTGCGCGCGATGCGCGACGCGCCTTGCGCAGCGAAGCGGCCGCCGGCGGGTTGCTCGACCTCTCGAGCCGATTCGATTCTCACGAAATCGTTGCGCTCGAGCCTTGTTTGACGATGCCCAACGTCGGCTGGGTCGCGGCCACGGCACCGGGACAAATGCAGGAAAGTGCGCTGCGGCGCCTGGTGCGCGATTACTGCTACGACTACGTCACGATGCCCTACGAGGCGCCGCGCATCGTGGATTCCGTCGGGCACGCGTATGGGATGGTCGTGCTCGGCGCGGACGACGAGGAAGCGCCACCGGAGCGCGCGGACGAAGGCGAAATGGTGGGTTCGTGCGATGCGATGCGCGCACTCTTTCGCGCGATTCGCAAGGTGGCGATTACCGACGCGCCCGTGTTCGTCTCGGGTGAATCGGGCACGGGCAAAGAGCTGACGGCCGTCGCGATTCACGCGCGCTCGCAGCGTCGCGCGGCCCCGTTCGTCGCGATCAACTGCGGCGCCATCCCGATGCACTTGGTGCAGTCGGAACTGTTCGGCTACGAGCGCGGTGCGTTCACGGGTGCCAATCAACGCAAGATCGGCCGCATCGAGGCTGCACATGGCGGTACCTTGTTTCTCGACGAGATCGGCGATCTGCCGCTCGAGAGCCAAGCGAGTCTGCTGCGCTTTCTGCAGGAAGGGCGCATCGAGCGGCTCGGGGGGCGCGAATCGATCGACGTCGACGTGCGCGTCATTTCGGCCACGCATGTCGATATGTCGCGCGCCATGGACGAAGGGCGCTTTCGTGCCGACCTGTACCACCGGCTTTGCGTGCTGCAGATCGACGAGCCGCCGCTGCGCGCGCGCGGCAAGGATATCGAGTTGCTTGCCCGTCATACGCTCGAACGTTTTCGTAAAGACGGCACGCGCCGGTTGCGCGGCTTTTCGGCCGATGCCGTTGCCGCGCTCCACAATTACGCGTGGCCCGGCAACGTACGCGAATTGATCAACCGGGTGCGGCGGGCGATCGTGATGTCGGAAGGGCGGTTCGTTACGGCGCACGATCTCGAGTTGGCCGATTACGTCGAGATCGCGCCCGTTTCGCTGGCCCAGGTGCGCGAAGCCGCGGAACGGCAGGCGATCGAATCGGCGTTGCTGCGTCATCGCGGACGTCTCGGCGATGCCGCGCAGGAACTCGGTGTGTCGCGCGTGACGCTGTATCGGCTGCTCAGCGCGCACGGGATGCGTCACCTACCGGACGAGCCGGGCGCGCATCGAATGGCGCATTGAGCGCGTCCGAGCGCGCTTAGGCGGGGGCTTGGTAAAATCGCGGTTTGCGCGGCGTCCGACGTGCCGCGCGCCACGAGCCGAAGGATCCCCGCGCATGAAACAGTACCTCGACCTTGTCCGCACGATTCTCGAGACGGGCGCCTGGCAGGACAACCGCACCGGCATCCGCACCATTTCGATGCCGGGCGCGATGCTGCGCTTCGACCTGCAACAAGGTTTTCCGGCCGTCACCACGAAAAAGCTCGCGTTCAAGTCGGCGATCGGCGAGATGATCGGCTTTCTGCGCGCGTCGCGCAGCGCGGCGGATTTTCGCGGGCTCGGATGCAAGGTGTGGGATGCGAACGCGAACGAGAACGCTCAGTGGCTCGCCAATCCCTACCGGGAAGGGACGGACGATCTCGGCGACGTGTACGGCGTGCAGTGGCGCAAGTGGCCCGGCTACAAGGTTCTCGATGCCTCCCAACACGCGCGCATCGCCGATGCGACGGCGCGCGGCTACCGCCTTGTCACGCAGTTCGACGAAGCGGGCGTGCAAAAGGTACTGCTTTATAAGGCGATCGATCAGTTGCGCCAGTGCCTGGACACGATCATGAGCAATCCGTCGGATCGCCGCATTCTCTTTCACGGCTGGAATCCCGCGCTGCTCGATCAGATTGCGTTGCCGGCTTGCCACTTGCTTTATCAGTTCTTGCCGAACGCGGCGCGCCGCGAGATCTCGCTGTGTCTTTATATCCGCAGCAACGACGTCGGCCTCGGGACGCCGTTCAATTTGGCGGAGGGGGCGGCATTGCTCTCGCTGGTCGGCCGGCTGACGGGTTACACGCCGCGCTGGTTCACCTATTTCATCGGCGATGCGCACATCTACGAAAATCAGCTCGACATGCTGACGCGCCAGCTCGAGCGCGAGCCTTATGAAAGCCCGAAGCTCGTGATCGCCGATCGCGTGCCGGCCTATGCGGACACGGGCGTCTACGCGCCCGAGTGGCTGGAACGCGTCGAACCGTCCGATTTCTCGCTCGCCGGTTATCGGCACCACGAACCTCTGACGGCCCCCATGGCCGTTTGAGCGCGGCCCGCTTTCGATCGAAGGACACTGAAGCAAAACGCCCGCGATATCGCGCAAGCGGCGCGCCGAGCCGGACGGTTGTCCGGCTTCGGCATACCGCCTGCCGAGGATCGCGGGCGTTGTCTTTCAGCGCTCGTCGAAGTCAGCCTTGATGACGCTCGTGACCGGCATGCACCGGGGCTGCGGCGTGCTGTTGCTCCCGTTGCGGTTCGCGTTGCGGCGCGGGCCTAGGTTGCGGCTGGGGTTGTGGGCGCGGTTGCTCGAAGTGAGGCTGCGGTTGCGGTTGTGGCCGCGGCTGCTCGACGCGCGGCTGCGGTTGCGGTTGCGGTTGTGGGCGCGGCTGCTCGAAGTGGGGCTGCGGCTGGGGTTGTGGGCGTGGCTGCTCGAAGTGGGGTTGCGGCTGTGGTTGTGGGCGTGGCTGCTCGAAGTGGGGTTGCGGCTGCGGTTGAGGGCGCGGCTGCTCGACGTGCGGCTGCGCCTGCGGTTGCATGCGAGGCTGTTCGACGCGAGGTTGCGGCTGCGCGGGTGCGTGAGGCTGTTCTACGTGAGGCTGCGCTTGCTGTTGCATCTGTGGCTGCATCTGCGGCTGCGGCCGAAGTTGTTCCTGCGCATGCGGCGCAGCCTGCGTGCGCGGCTCGTTCGTCGGACTATGCTGTTGCGTGATCGGCGCGTGAGGTTGCGTCCACGCCGGCGCCGGCCGCGCGCCGGCTTGCGCGCCCTGCTCTGCCGGGTGATTCATCGCCGGTGGCCGAGGCACGCCATTGTTCGGCTGCCCATGTTCCATCGCAGCGGGTGCATGCGGCGCCTGAGCCGCTGCCGCTCCAGGTTGCGGTGCCGCACCGGGTTGCGCGAGACGCGGCGCGGCGTTCGCCGGGCCGTGCGTCGGCGTGATGACGGGGGAGTGCGTCGCCACGATGCGCACGTCGTGCGCAGGGACGGGCGGCACATGCCCCCCGAGCGCGACAGGCGCGGCAGGGCGAACCGCGGGCGCGCCCGCTCCCGGCACGCGCCCGCCGGCTTGGGCAAGGTGTGCGGCCAACGGATCGCGATAGACGGCAGGTGTCGCGGGCGCGCGCGTGGCGATGACCGGCCGGGCGGCGAGCGTTTGCGGCGGACGATAGGTCGCGGGTCTCAGGCCGGACGCGAAGCTTTGGCGTACCGGAGCGACGCCCGCGGCGCCCGGGTTGATGCGAGCGTTTTGCCACTGGCGCGGATCCACGTGCTGAGCAAAGTGCGCAACCGGTTGGCCGTGGACGAACGCCGTTGCCGGTACGGCCGTCACCGCACCCGGTGCGTGGTAGTTGATGTACGTATTGTGGATGTTGGTGATGTTCACCGTGTTGTTGTTGACGGTGTTGTTGACGATGACCGTCTGATTCACGCGCTGGTAATAACGCGGGCTCCAGCCGCCCCATCCCGGGTGCCAGACTTCGCCGGGGCCGAGCGGGAACCAAGCTAGGCCTGCTGTCGCGGCGCCGCCGATCGTCAAACTGACGCCCCAACTGACTCCGCCTCCGCCGCCGCCGACGAAGGCGACAAGCGCCGGCGCATAGACGGGCGGCTCGCTAACCACACGCGGTCCCGGCACCCAGCACCATGAGGAATCCACGTACGCCCAGCGCCCATAGTGATACGGCGCGAAGCCCCAGGGGGCATCGTCGATCCAAGTCCAACCCCAGGGCGCGACCCATGCCCAGTGACCGTCGTGGTACGGCGCCCAGCCTGCGGGCTCTTGGTTCGGGATCCACACGGCGCCGTAGCGAGGGTCGTCGCGCCAGGTGCCGTTCGCATCGAGATCTTCATAACCGGGCATCTCGCGCGAGACGTAGCGAGCCGACACCGACCGGTCTTCCGCGACATCGCGGTGCGCGGCCCATGCGTCGAAGGCATCGGGCGCCGGGGCTTCGGCGACGGACGCTTCCTGCAGGTCCGTTCCGGCGAACGTGATTTGCTGCCCCGCCTCGATCGGCACTTGCCCGTTGTTGCCGTAGGCGGTGAGGGCACCGCTGCGAACGGTGACCGTGGTGGTGCTCCCGTCGGGCGCGACATCGACGCGGTAGTCGCCCGGTCGCATGACGCCCAGCGCGACATTCGGCGTATCGATCTCGTATGAGGTGCCGCTCGGCACTTCGCGCACGCGCGTTGAAAGCGTGCCTTGCGCCACCTTCAGTTGCGCGTTGGTGTCATCGAGATTCATGACGTCCAGGCTGGTCGATGAACCGAGCCGCACGGCCGTCGATCCGATGTGCAGCTCCGAACGCGCGTTCGCGTCGTCCCATAACTGGTCGCCCGTCGTCAGCGGGCGGTTGACGGCGGCGTACGACCAGTCGCTCGCCCCGGCTGGCTCGGTCGTCACGGCGCCGGCCATGTAGTTCAATCGCGCGACGCGTCCCGGCGGATCGGCCGATTGCACGGAAGGTGCGCCATCGGGCGCGGGCGGCGTTTGCGCAAAGGCGGCGCGTGCGGCGAACGCGATCGGCGCGAGGGCGAGCAGCGTGTAGCCTGCGATACGGCGAAAACGCGTCATCGATGAGGTGGCGGCGGTGTTCATAGGGGTCCCGTTTTAGTGTCGGATCGTAGTACGGTCCTGACAGCACTGTAGCCCTACCGCTTGTATCAATGCGCTCCGTTTTGTAGCCGTGCGTTCCGGCCTGTAACGAAAAATATCTTGCTCAGCGTCGGCTTCGCTTCGTTCAGGCAGCTAATAAGGCGTCGAACTGCTGCCGCCCGGCCGGCGTGATCCGCAGCACGCGCGGTTTTTCGGCATGCTCGACCCAGCGGTGCGCGGTCCAATGATCGAGTAGCGCCGCGCCGAGCGCGCCGCCCAGGTGGGCGCGGCGCTCGCTCCAGTCGAGGCACGTGCAGGCGAAGCGGCGTTTGCGCGCGCGTTGGGCGCCGACATCGATCCCCCAGCCGGAGAGCACGACGCTGCCTTCGTCGGTGGCTTCGACCGTGCCGCCTCGATCGACGAGCCATCCGCGCGCGAGTAGGTGATCGAACACGCGCACGGCCAGCTCGCCGGCCATGTGGTCATAGCACGTGCGTGCGTAGCGCATGTCGATGGGGACCGTGCGCGCCGCCACCGGGCTCGGCCGCACCGGCGCGCTCGCTTGCGCGAGATGCGCGAGCGCTTCGATCGCGGCGGCGATTTCAGGCGTCGCGATTCGGTAGTAGCGATGGCGCCCGCGCACCTCCAGCGCGAGCAACCCGCTCTCCGCGAGCTTGGCAAGGTGGCCGCTTGCCGCCGAGGGGGATAGCCCCGCGATGATCGTCAGTTCGCCGGCGGGCCTTGCGCTGCCGTCCATAAGCGACCACAGCATGGCGGCGCGGCCCGGATCGGCAAGCAGGGCACCGATCCGCGACAGTCCCGGGAAATGCGCGGCGTCGCGTTCGGAATCGGATGCAAGTAGGCCCATGGGCTTGCTCCTGTCTTCGATATCGGGTTCAAGGCTTCACTGTAATCGCTCGCGGCATTCGATGCTTCGGCGTTGAATGAAATGTCGATTGCTCGAGCTCCCGCCGCGCGCGAGCCGATAGGACAGCGCGCTAAAATCGCTTTTCGGCTGTTTTGTGGCGAGGACCGGTAGATGAAAGCTTGGTGGGCGGTCGTCTTGGCCGCGTGGTTGTGCGCCGGTTGTGCGCAAGGCGGGGCGTCGAGTGCGGGGCAGGGCGGCAGTATCACGATGTACGGCACGATCGACCAAGGCGTGACCTTTCGCAAGTAACGGGCATCGGTGGGCGATTGGCAGAAATTGATGCATCATTGGCATTTCTGCCAACTCGGGCCCGGCGAGGATAGAGGCTGTCCTCACTATGCCAAGGGTTACCGATGCACGCTGCCACGACCGTCTCCCTCGAGCGCGACCGCGCCGGCCGCCGCAATGCGCGCGTACTGGCGCTGTGCCAGGCGCTCTACACGTCGTCCGTTTCGATCGACCTCACGCTGACGGGGCTCGTCGGCTATACGCTTGCCAACGACAAGGCGTTCGCGACGCTGCCCTTTTCGCTGATTACCGTCGCTGCTGCCCTGACGACGATCTTCGCTTCCTTCTTGATGGCGCATATCGGCCGGCGCGCGGGTTTCGCGTTGGGGGCGGCCGTCGGTGCGGCGGGCGGCGCGATTTCCGTGCACGCGATCTTCGCGCACAGCTTTTGGCAGTTCTGCTGCGGAACCGCGACCGTCGGCGTTTTTCAGGCGTTCGCGCAGTACTACCGTTTGGCCGCAGCCGACGCGGTCGATACGCCGCTGAAGAGCCGCGCGATCTCGACGGTGCTCACGGGAGGCGTCGTCGCGGCCGTCCTCGGGCCCGCGCTCGCCGCGTGGAGCCGCGACTGGCTCGCGCCGGTCACCTTCGCCGGCTCGTATGCGCTCGTGACGTTGCTCGGCATCGCATCGATGGCGCTCGTGCTCGCCGGGTATCGCAACGCGCCGGCGGCGTCCGCTTCATCGGGGACGCCGGCCGCATCGGCGAAGCCGGGCGACGAATCGAGCGCGCGGCCGCTTGCGCAGATCGTCAGACAGCCGATTTTCCTCGCCGCGCTCGCTAACAATGCACTGGGCTACATGGTGATGATGTTCGTGATGACGGCGACGCCGATCGCCGCGGTCGCGTGCGGCCATACCATCGGAGACGGCGCACGCATCATCGAATGGCACCTCGTGGGCATGTACGCGCCGTCGTTTTTCGCTGCGCGCTTGATCGCGCGCTTCGGCGTGCTGAGGATGATCGGTGCGGGCATTGCCCTGTCAGCCGCCTGCGGCGCGATCGCATTGGCAGCCACGGACCTGCCGCATTTCTACGCCGCACTGGCTTGCCTCGGCGTCGGTTGGAATTTCATGTTCGTCGGGGGCACGACGTTGCTCGCGCAATCGTACCGCCCGAGCGAGCGTGCCAAGACCCAGGCGACGAGCGAGTTCACCACCTTCGCCTGTACGGCGCTCGCCTCGCTGACGGCCGGCCAACTGCTGGCGCGATTCGGCTGGTCGGTGGTGAGCGCGTCGATCTTTCCCGCGCTCGCCCTGGCCGCCTGCGCGACGCTCGGTTTTGCGTGGTCGCGTTCGCGTGCGAATGCGGCCGCGGCCCCCAGTCTCTCTTGACGCGATGGATCGACCCATCGACGATCGACCGATCAATCGATAAGGATGCCTAAATGATGACGCCCGCCGCTGCCCCCGTTCGCCAGATCGTGTTCGCCGTCGCGCCGCATCTCGTGCTGCTCGATGCGTGCGGTCCGCTCGAGGCATTTTGGCGGGCCGAACTCGAGATGCGCCAAGCGTGCAATAGCGCCGGCGACGAATGCGTCGCCTACCGCACGCGCGTCGCGTCGATCGAGGGGGGCGTGCTTCAGACGCACGTCGGCTTGCCGGTCGTCGTCGAGCGGCTCGATGCGTTGGAGAACGAGCCGATCGATACGGTGATCGTCGCCGGCACGTTCGTCGCCGATCAAATGGTATTGGATCCGCAACTGGTGAAATGGCTCGAGCGGATCGCACCGAGCGTGCGGCGCGTGTGCTCGGTGTGCGTCGGCGCGTTTTACTTGGCCGCGGCGGGCTTGCTTGCGGGTCGCCGCGCGACGACTCATTGGCGCAGCGCCGACGAGTTGGCCCGTCGCTTTCCGTCCGTGCGTGTCGATGCCGATCCGATCTTCATTCGCGACACGCGCGACGGGCGTGCCGTATGGACGTCGGCCGGCGTGACAGCGGGCATCGATCTCGCCCTTGCACTGATCGAAGAGGACTTCGGTCATGCCCTTGCCATGCTGGCGGCGCGCCGGCTCGTGGTGTTCATGAAGCGTCCGGGCGGGCAGTCGCAGTTCAGCGCCACGCTGGACGCGCAGCAATGCGCGAACGGCGAGTTCGATGCGCTGCATGCCTGGATGGTGACGAACTTACGCGGCGACCTCTCGGTCGAGCGGCTGGCCGAACGCGCTCGCATGTCGGCCCGCACCTTCGCGCGCCGTTACGTCGAGACGGTCGGGCGTACGCCCGCGAAGACCGTCGAGGCGCTGCGGCTCGAAGCGGCGGCGCGTTCGCTTGCGCAGTCGCGCCGGCCGATGAAGCGGATCGCGCTCGATTGCGGCTTCGGCACCGAGCAGAATCTGAGACGCGCATTCGTCAGACGCTTCGGCGTGCCGCCGCTTAGCTATCGCGAGCGGTTCGCGTCGCTCGATGCGGCGCGGCAGGGCTAGCGCGGCAAGGCGCGATCAGGCGATTAGGCGATTTGGCGATCTAGGAATCTAGGGCGTCGACTGACTCGGCGCTGCGAGGAACGTGTACCCGCTTAAGGCGCGCCGAGCCGATATTGGGCCCGTATAATCGGCTCCTTATTCAGCTGCGCGAACGCGCACCACCGGAGCTACGATGAGCACGCCCTCGACCCCCTTGGACCGTTCGGAAACCACGTTCCGTTTTCTTGCCGAGCCCACTTCCGTCAATTTCGGCGGCAAGGTGCACGGCGGCGCACTGATGAAATGGATCGACGAGACGGCCTATGCTTGCGCGGCGGTTTGGTCGGGCCGCTATTGCGTGACGGTTAGCGTCGGCAATATTCGTTTTCGCCGGCCGATTCTCGTCGGCAACCTTGTGGAATTGCGGGCGCGCGTCGTGGCGACGGGGCGCACCAGCATGCACATTCACGTGACCGTGCATGCCGGCGACCCGAAGAGCGGCCAATTGCGCTTGACCACCGATTGTTTGGTCGTGTTCGTTGCCGTCGACGAGAACGGCACGCCGATCCCGGTGCCCGCGTTCGTGCCGGAGACGGACGAACAAAAACGCGTGGCGAAATACGCGATGGATGTGAAAACCGCATTGGATGCGATCGTCGAACTCAAGCCGGAAGAGATGGCGCAGGGGAGTATGTAAACCTGCAAGCGGGCTGGGCGCCCGTTTTTTATTTGCACTCGCACCGGGCTCATCTCTGGCCCCGCAGGCATCGGAATTTATTGCCGAATTCTAAATTGAATTCGGCAATAATTGCATTTCAATCGGAATTTGACATCGCCGATTGGGGCTGATAACGTGCGGCGGTCATTTCTATCGCTGTGTTTCCGCCCGCCGGCCTGCTAAGCCGCATCCCATTCAACTGTCGGATTGCCCGACAGGCCGTGTCGGACGTACCGGCGAGGGCGGAATCGGGTCCTCCTACGCAGCGGTTCAATCTATGCATTGATTTGAGCCGGTTCGGGGCGTGCGTAGCTTTTTCGACGTCGCTGCAAGCAGGCTCTGTGGCTTTAAGAACAACAAGCAAAGAGTCGAACGATGTCAGACAATCTCAGCCGGATTCTGCAAAGCGGCTACGCACAATTCCAGCGTTTGGTTAAGCTCGATACGCCGGCAGGCCCGGATCGCCTGGTTCCTTTATGGGTAAAGGGTACCGCCCGCCTCGGGCGCGATTACGAATTTGTCGTGGAGGCTGTTGCCCTGCGCGGCGGCGAGCCGATCGATGCGCGCAAGTTGCTCGGCAAGGGGATTACGCTCTGGATTCGCCAAACTAACGGCAAGTATTTGCCGGTGCACGGGTACGTACATGCTTTCAGCGAACTCGGGGCGGACGGCTCATGCGTCTTTTACCAGCTTCGGTTTTCGTCATGGCTCTACTTTCTACGGTTGCGTAGGGATCAGCGCGACTGGCAAGAGGCGGCTGGCGAGCAAATTCTTTCCGACATATTCAATGCGCACAGGCAAGTAAGCGGCAGCGCGTTCCGGTTCGATTTGCGACGGCCGATGCCGCACTATTCGTATCGCATGCAAAGCGAATTCGACCTGAATTTCGTGTACCGAAGCATGGAAGAAACGGGCGTGTTCGGGCGGTTCGAATTCGCCGACGATGGGCGGTCGCACACATTAGTCATCATCGACGACTTGATTCGCGCGCCGGCGCTTCCCGGTGGCACGGTCAAGCTAGGGCGTGCCGGCTCCGGCGAGGAGTTCGACGGATTCGTCTCGTGGCGGGAAAGGCTCCAACTGCGTAGTGCGCAGCTCATGACGAGTACCTTCGACTACAAGCGGCCTGGACTGGAAAAGCGCGTACAGGCTGCCACGTCTGCACCGGATTCGCTGCCGGTCGATGGCGATGTCTATGACTACACGGGCGCATACACATGGGGCGAACGTAACGACGGAGAGCGCCAAGCCCGCGTCCGAGTGCAAGCATGGGAATCGGAGATTCAGCGCTTCGATGCCGTCGGATCGCTACGCTGTGCGATGCCCGGGTTCAGTTTTACGTTAGACCGCGGCGGAGTGAGCGGACGCGCGCCCTCTCGCGACAATCAATTCGTCATGCTTGGTGTGGATTGGGAAATCTGCAACAACGTGCCGGGCATGCAAGCGTATCCCTCGCTCGAGGGGAGCCTGCGCGGCGAGCTTCAGGCGAGCGAGTCGCGTCCCGCCGGTTCGACCGTGACCCATAGCGACGGTACCGTGGGTTACTTCCAGGTACGAGTGGAATCGCAGCGACGCAGCACGCCCTTTCGCTTGCCGCGCGAGCACCATAAGCCGCAAATGTCGTTGATGAATGCGATTGTCGTCGCTTCCGGGGGCGAAGAGATTCTGACCGACGAACTCAATCGCGTGCGGGTGAAATTCCCTTGGTATCGCAACGCGCAGTCCTCGTGTTGGGTGCGCAATGCGTTCGCCGACGCGGGTAGCGAGCGGGGGGCCGTTCATCCTTTGCGCGCGGGAGACGAAGTATTGATCGACTTCGTTGGAGGCGATTGCGATCGCCCCGTGATCGTTTCGAGAATGTTCGGCGGCACGACGCAGCCCGTCTGGCATACCAACGGGCTGCTGTCGGGGCTGCGCTCCAAAGAGTATGGCGGTAGCGGTTTCAACCAACTGGTCATGGACGATTCCACTGGGCAAAATCGCGTCCAGCTATATTCCAGTAGCTATCAAAGTCACTTGCATCTGGGCTACCTCGTCCAGCACGAAGACAATACCCGTGGGGCATTCCTAGGCAGCGGGTTCGATTTGAAGTCGGACGCTTATGGGGCTTTGCGCGCGGGGCAGGGGCTACTGGTCTCGACCTATCCAACGTCGAGTGCACAGCCGCTCGATGTCGCCGCGGCGGCCGAACAATTGGCCGGCGCAAAACAAGTCGCCGACACTGCATCGAAGGCGAGCACGGCCAATCAGGCGGAGAGCCTCGACGACGGATTGAAATCGTTGGATCGCTTCACGCAGGCTACGCGCTACAACCGCTCGGGCAGCGCGGCAGGCGGCCGGACGGCCGGTGGAGGCGGGGGCGCGGCCAACGGCTTCGGCACGCCTGTGATGCTACTCGCCAGTCCTGCGGGCATGGGGCTCTCGACGCAAGACTCGCTGCAGGCCACGGCCAATCAGCACGTCAACGTAGTGAGCGGCCTGAACACGCATGTTGCGACGGGTAAATCGCTGCTCGTCAGCGCGATGGAGAAAATCAGCCTCTTCGTGCAGAACGCCGGGATGAAGCTGTTCGCTGCGAAGGGCAAAGTCGAGATTCAGGCGCAAAGCGACGAGATGGCGCTCTTGGCGCTGAAAGACCTGACCATCAAGAGTTCCAGCGGCAGGATCGTCCTATCTGCCGACAAGGAGATATGGATAGGCGCGGGGGGCTCGTACATAAGGATCACCAGCGACATGATCGAAAACGGGACGAACGGTCAGATCTTGGAAAAATGCGCGAGTTGGGACAAGCCCGGTGCGTCGTCGATGCGTGTGCCCGCAACGGTTACCAGCGTCGATAAGGGGTGCGCGTGGCAGAGGGCAGGAGCCGCGGCCGATAGCGCCTCGATGGTGGAACTCGACTGACATGGCCGGCACGTATTCCGATGTACCCGCGGCCGCGGACCGCACTGGGGCGCAGGCGCTCGAGGCGGCCGTGGTGACGCTGCAGAACTATTTCCAGCGCAATCGCGAGATGCAATGCTTGGTGATCGTCGATCCGCAACCGAGCGAATTGCCTGCGCCCAAAGGCAAGTACCCACTCTCCGAGCTGCCTCGCACTGCACTACCGGTCATGCATGAGGCGTTCCCGGAATCGGAGCGACCCTATCTCCTGGCGTTGAATCCTCGGTTGCCGCAGTTCGGCGCATGGCTCGCCGAGAGCGTGCGCATCGCACTGGCGGATCGTCGTCCCGACGTTATTGCGCGCGTGCCAGGGCAGCGTATAGGCGGATGGCTTGCGACGTCGGCATCGGCTGACGAGGTTGCTGCGCACTTGTCGCGGCAAATGCTGCAAACCGATGATCGGGGGAAGACGTGCGCGCTGCGATTCTACGATTCGCGGGCGCTCGCGTTACTGTGGCCCGCGATGACGCTGATGCAAAAGGAGACGCTGCTTGGCCCTGTGAAGACATGGCATGCGTTCGATGCCGTTGCGCGGCTCACGGGCTACTCGGGCTTGTATCCGAAGATGCTCGAGGACTTGTCCTTCAAGCCGCAGCAGTGGAGTGCCATCCGCCGTCATGGGTTGATCAATCGCGCGCTTGCTTTGCACATCGCTTCCACGGGCCAGCAGCCGGAGGCTTGCGCCGTCGATGTCGCAGTGGCGGCGGCGGCGCGGGCCGAGCAGTACGAGCTTATCGAGCGCGACGATAAGCTTGCTTTCATCGGCCATGCGTTGTCATGGCATCCGCATTTCGACGCCCATCCGCGCGTGCGCGAGGTGCTTCGAAAAGTGTCTCCCAGCGAGTTCTATGTGGCGGCTGTCGATGAGCTATCGCACGACGAGATCGAGGCGATTCGCGACGGTGCATGGTATGTCGGAAAGAACAACAAAGATGGACTCAGGGCATGACTGAACCGAACAAATGTGACAACTGCCAGAAGACGGGATTGCCGATCCTGCCGGTACGCTATGCGGTCTTGCCGAAGGCCGTGGGCGCGAAGTTGCCTGCCGGGATCACGGGCAAGGGCATGACGGATGTCGCACTGCACGAGCATCAATACGGTCTTCGTACGTTGCGCGAGGGATGGCTGTTTTTGTTCCACGAGAGAGCGGCCCGCGGACGCAACCACTGGCAAGCGTATCGAGTGACGTCGGATGGCCGGCTATGGATGCAGCAATTGCCGTTGCCGCTCGTACCGCATACCCATCCGGCCTGCGCGAAGAAGGGCATCGCGGTGCAGATGGACATGATCACCATCGAGCAACCCGAAAAATGCGGCAAGGTCTGGATCGCATTTTCCGAGCATGCTTGGCAGCAGGAGATTTTCGATCAATACGCCGCCAATGCGACTTTGCGCGCGCAGCGGATGCAGATGATCGATCCGGCGCAATGGGTGGGTTCGGCGAAGGATCCGCATGGGCACGCGGTGGAAGCGACGCAAGCCTCGATCGACGATGTGGTGGAGTACATGCCCGGGTTCGATCCGAAATTGCTGGATCCGCCTACCGGTTTGCAGTCTAACGAAACCGGCGCTTATAGCAAGGCGCTGCTCGAACGCGTGGCGACGATCTATCCGCTCGCGATTCGGCAAGCGACGCCTGACTCGGCTAGCGCGCAGTTGGTCAAGCTGATGCATACCGTCGGCGAAACCGAGCATGGGAAATTCCATCCGCCGATGTTGTTGGCGTTGTGGGACGGGATTGGCGCCGCGCATGAACTCAATGGGTTTCGCAACGATGCCGGCAGCATGCTGACGATTTATGTGCGTGAGCGTGCGGTGCAAGTCGATGCGATGCAGTGCATCGATGAGGCCGAGGTGGCGGTATCCAATGGCGCCGTGGCTAGAAAAAGCTGGTGGCGCAGGGGCATGCAGGCTGGCTGGGAAGGGTTCTTGCAGAATCCGTACGGAGGCGACGTCGTGATGGCACCGCTGCCGTCGGCTGCCGAGCAGGCGGCGTCCCAGAAGCGGATCGAAGAGGCGGGGGACATTAGTCCGGAGGAAGCGAGGAAGATTGGAAAGGAGGCTTGGCCGAAGTATCGTGCGAAGCTTAAGCCCCTGGCCAATAGCAAAGATAATGCAACGCTACTCGACCAATTTCGCAAATATTTCACTCAACTTCAGACCGACATTGCCGGAATACAAGCGAAGCGCACAGCAGACGTTGAGGCATGGTTGAAGGCGCCGGTCCTCCTGGCGACGTTGCACGATTACAGCGAGAAGCTCGCCTCGGACGGGGAGGCTTTCGACGGGGTGATCGCCGAGGCCATCAACGGATTGCCCTCGGAAGCGAAGGGCGCGGAAGTTGTATCGAAACTGGTCGAGCAGACCGACCCGACGCAGCCGGAAAGCCTTGTGTGGCGGGCGTTCGCATACAACCAGAAGGAACCCAAGACGGAACTGAAGGAACTGCTTGCGCTTGCGACGACGTATCGCGTGCCGCTTGGCGAAGAGGTGGCGGAGTGGTCTGAGAAGGTCTCCAAAGCGTTGGAGAAGCTTAAGACGTTCACCGAACTGCGGGAGAAGATTGGAGAGGCTGCCGAGCATCAGAATCCGATTTCTGCCACTGAACGCGCACTCAAGCGGTACCACACCGACCGTCTTGTCGTCACGATAGGCAATTCGCTGTTTAAGTGGACACGCATCGACAAGATCGGCGACTGCGCCGGGGAGTATTTGATTCGTGGCGCATTGATGCTGCGCGTCGGAATCAGCAAAGAGGACACAGTTAAAATCGTCAAGGAATCGGTTCGCGGGGAGCCGGCGCTTCGAGCGAGATTCGAGCAGGGGTATCGGGCGTTGCGCAAGACGGGTGTGCCTGCGAAAGATGCTTTTGTACGGTCGATGCGAGACCTCGCGGCGGATGAGCGCGGAAAGGTCATGCGGGCGCACTGGAACGCTGTCAAGATCACGCACGAAGGGAAGGAGGCGGCAGTCGGTATCCGGCTTGCCGGGGTGCTTGCGATCATCGAAGTGTTTTGTTTTGCGGCTGCGCTTACAAAGGTTGACAAGAGCTGGCAGGACTACGCGATGCTAGTGGCGAGCGGGTTTTCTGCGACCTCCGCTTGTTTGAATGCGTCGACCAAGGCAATGACGGCGATGGGCAAGGAGGCCGCGCAGTCGCTAGCGAGTTTCAAGGCGATGACGGGGTATTTCGGGGGCGCCGCAGCGCTTATTGGTGCTGTTGTGGACGCAGACAAAGCCGTGTCAAACGCTCAGGACGGAAAAATTTCTCTAGTTGCGGCCTATACCGCTAAGTCCCTCCTGGGCTTAACAGCCTCCGGTGCGAATTTGCTAACGGCGCTCACGTCGTCGGCTCCGTTGATCGAGCGCGTTTGCGGAGGAAAGGTCGCGTGGCTTGGGAAAGCTGGGGCCGGAATCGAGGGAGCGGCGGCGCGTGCTGAAGCGTTGGCTGCAGGGGAGGTAGTTGACGATGCTGTAAAAGTCGCGATGACTAGGGCGGCTGAGGAAGCCGGAGTGGAAGCCGCGACGGTAGTCGCTGATCGTGCTGCGTTGTTGATAATTGGTCGGATCGTGCTGTTCATGTCTGGATGGGAGGTCGCGATCGCTATCACTGTCATTCAGTTGTTGATCGCATATCTGGAAGACGATGACCTGCAAACATGGCTGGAGAAGTGCACGTTCGGCAAATCTCCAAGCACTCCGCCATGGTCGGCTGGTAAGCAGCATGAGGGATTTGAGAAAGCATTGAAGTCCGTCGGACTTCAAACCGAGGGACAAGCGGAATGACAGCGAACGGGACTATAGGCGTGCCGGTGTTGCTACGAGGCCGCATTCGCAACTTGCGAAAGACACGGTGTAGCCGGGATTTCGTGTTTACAGAAGCTGATCGCACGAAGATGGGTGCCACGGCTATCGCGGCCGGTTTGGCCGGACTTGGAGGCGTGGCCGCTGGATTGGGCGCTATGGCGGTAGATACATCCGAGGAAGCGGATCTGCTTGAGTTCGAAATTGAGGGCGTACCGGTGAAGGCGTGGGTATGGGTGTCGGTGTTCGCGGATGGCGATGATGTCGAGGTCGTCGCGGAGCGTGCTGGCGATACGTGGGTTGGATACGGTATTCGTCGCGTGGCCGATCGAATGGTTGCCTTGCATCCGCATTGCAGCCGCGGCAGGTTTGCTCACTATCGCGCTTGCGCGCGCTGGTGGTTCAAGCTAACCGTTGGCATCCTCATTGCCGGCTACCTACTGATAGGATGCGTTGCCTTACTGCGATCACTGAGCAACTGGATGGCGCTTCTGGAAGGCGCTGCGTTGGGCGGGGCAGGGGTTGCTTTGATATTCGCGATCATCGCGTATCAAATCTCAAGAAAATACGCCGGCTTTGTTAGCCTCGCAGAGAAAATATTCGAAGTGTTCGGTTGGCCGGACGTGAAGAATATCGACTTGCCGGCGCTAACGAAAAAGAACAAGAAGCCAGGCGATCCAGGCGGTCTTGGCATCTTGTTCTTTCGCTATTGACCCGGCGCGGTGATCCCCCGGTCAACCTTGCTATGCACATCGCGACCTGAGCGTCGCATTCATAAGCATCACTTCATGCCGCATGTCGCCGAGCGCGAACAAGCCCTCCCTCGCCGGGGGTATTTCGCGCTCGTCTTTGCGGCGGTCTTACACAGTAACAGTAACGTTCAAAAACAAAAGAGGGCCCCAAAATGTCGTCAGAGCAACCCGTCGTCGCCGATCTCCTGACTTGGCGCGCTGCCTCGAAGCGGTCATCGCCTCGTTGGCCCGCGTTAATCGGTGTTTCCGGAACGATCGTCATGCTGGCCAATCTCGCGTTGAGCGGCAACCGCACGCTGGATTTCGGCTCCGTGGAACTGGATCTATTCGCAGCCGCCTGTATTTTTGGCTGTTTGGCGTTCGCGACTCTTCCGGTCGCGTACAACGACACGGGGCGGCTGTTGCGCGGTCAGCCCAGGCTTTCCGCTGGGAAAAAAGGGTTAATTTGTATCGGGCTTTTTCTCTGTGCGCTCGTCCTGAGTCCGACGTTCTCTGTCGAGATTCTGAGGTACGACCTAATGCATCAAGGGCGTACCACCTGGACAAAGCGTTCACTGTGGGAGTCGTTCAAGCATCCCTTTTACCGCCAGGACGAATTGACCTGGGCGCAGGGGCGCGACGACATCCGTTATGTTCCTTCGCGAGTGTTTTGCCCGGCCTATAGCAGTCGGCTTTATCCGCTCTTGGGTGTGGATCGCGGCGACAATTGGCCGAGCGTGATAACGAACGTATTGACCGACATCAACGGTGGGGCAGTAGCGCCGAACCCCGATGTCCTCAAATTTGCTCTGTCCCAATGCGAGACCGAAGGGCCGGCGATGCTCAAGGCCGGCTACACGAAGGAGTCGGCGTTGATGAGCGGAAATGTGGATCTTTTCTTTACGCGGCTAGCACAGGAACACGAGGACACCGGCAAATGGAACCCGGTGGTACTTGAGGACGCGCAGATCCCGCCCGGCATCATGCGGAAAGTCGAAGCACTACTGGCGGCGGATCCTGATCACGTGTCCGACTACACGGATTTCAACCTGTCCGACGCAGCGCCGGTCGCGCGTGGATCAAAGCCAGCGGTCGCAGGTGAGCCGGACGTAGTGCGTCGATTGACACCGCTCGCGATTGCGGCGGCGCTCGGACGCACTAAGGACGTTGAACGTATCAAAGCGGCAGAATGAAACGCGAAAGAGAGTCCCGATCATGATGAATCTAATTGCCGAGGCGGCCGAAGCCGTACCGGAAGGCGGAGAACAGCATGAGGTCCGCGGACACGGGCGCCGGCCGCATTTCCGAATGCAGCCTCACGGTCCCCAGTCATCGCTACGCAAAGTCACCTTCATCGGTCCGACGATCGTTCGCCCGGACCGACTCGGATTGTCTTAGCGCGAGCAGGCTGCGGCCCCCTCGATCAACCGCGCCGCCCCGTCATCGCCTCGGGCCGCACCCACTCGTCGAACTGCGCCTCGGTCACATAACCGAGCGCCAGTGCGGCGGCCTTCAGCGTCGTGCCTTCCTTGTGCGCCTTCTTCGCAATCTGCGCGGCCTTGTCGTAGCCGATGTGCGGATTGAGCGCCGTCACCAACATCAGCGATTCGTTCAGCAGCGTATCGATTCGCTCACGATTCGGCTCGATGCCCACCGCGCAATGATCGTTGAAGCTTTGCGCGCCGTCCGCGAGTAGCCGGATCGATTGCAGCACGTTGTGCGCGATCATCGGCCGGAACACGTTCAGCTCGAAATTGCCGCTGGCACCGCCGAAATTGATCGCCACGTCGTTGCCGAACACTTGGCAGCACAGCATCGTGACCGCTTCCGATTGCGTCGGATTGACCTTGCCCGGCATGATCGAACTACCCGGCTCGTTTTCGGGGATCGCAATCTCGCCCAAGCCGCAGCGCGGGCCGCTCGCGAGCCAGCGCACGTCGTTGGCGATCTTCATGAGGCTCGCCGCGACCGTCTTGAGGGCGCCGTGCGCGAACACGAGCGCATCGGCCGCCGCCATGACTTCGAACTTGTTGGGCGCGCTGACGAACGGCACGCCCGTCAGGCGGGCGATCGCCGCCGCGACGCGCTCCGCGAATTGCGGATGGGCATTGAGGCCCGTGCCGACGGCCGTGCCGCCCTGCGCCAACTCGTAAAGATGCGGCAGCGCCGATTCCACATGCGCGATCCCGTGCGAGAGTTGAGCCGCATAGCCGGAGAATTCCTGGCCGAGCGTCAAAGGCGTCGCGTCTTGCAGGTGCGTGCGGCCGATCTTCACGATGTCGGCGAAGGCATGCGCCTTTGCGCCCAACGTATCGCGCAACGTCGCGAGCGCCGGCACCAGATGCTTGACGATGGCGTAGGCGGCGGCTACGTGCATCGCCGTGGGGAACACGTCGTTCGACGATTGGCCGCGATTGACGTCGTCGTTCGGATGCACCTTGCGGCCTTCGCCGCGCTCGCCGCCGAGCAGTTCGCTGGCGCGATTGGCGATGACCTCGTTCAGATTCATATTCGTCTGCGTGCCCGAACCCGTTTGCCAGACCGCTAACGGAAATTCGCCCGCATGCTTGCCGTCGATGACCTCGTCGGCCGCTTGCATGATCGCGCGCGCTTTGTCCTCGGGAAGGACGCCCAAATCGAGATTGACTTCGGCCGCCGCGCGCTTGATCACGGCGAGCGCGGTGATGAGTTCGGGCGATTGCTTCTCGGTGGAAATCTTGAAGTTGAGCAGCGAGCGTTGCGTCTGCGCGCCCCATAAGCGCGCGGACGGCACGGCGATTTCGCCGAACGTGTCGCGCTCCATGCGATGGTCTTCGGTCATGATGCTTCGGCTCCGTACGAAAAGTGCGGTTCGATGGGTTCGGCTCGCCGCGCGAAGAAGACCTATAGCTGCGAGTCGATCGGCAACAACAAGAATAAACCGGTGAGCACATTGCGGACGAGGCCGGCCTCGGGATCGAGCGTCCAAACGTGCATGTGCGATCCCGTTGCATCTTGCTCCTCGCCGGTCCACTCGAGCCCCGAACCGTTCTCGCCCAGCGCCCGCAACTGCGCCTGTTCGCTCGGCGTGGCGAGCCGGACCCGGTAGCTGACGCTCGGCGACATGGCTTGCTCGATCAGCTTGGCCACTTGGCCCGCGATGATCGGACTGTCGATGACCAAAGCGAGTTCGCTGTTCAGGTGCGCCGATCGCGGATCGAAGTTGAGCGAGCCGATCACGAGCGTGCGGCGATCGATCACGTAGGCTTTGGCATGCAGGCTCGCCCGAGAACGCGAGCCCGCGAAAAAGCGCGAGTGTTCTCGCTGCAGCGGCTGAAACTCGTAGAGTTCCACCCCGTTCTTGAGCAACGGGACGCGATAGGGGCTATAGCCGGCTTGGACGGCAACGGCATCGGTCGAAGCCATCGAGTTCGTCACGACGGCGACCCGCACCCCGCGGTGCGTGAGCCCCGCGAGCAATTTGACGCCGGCGTCGTGCGGGACGAAATAGGGTGAGAGCAGCAACACCTCATGCTGCGCGCCACGCAGCAATTCGGCGAGTTCGTGCATCGGCGGGCTGCGATAGTCGTCGTCGGGGGCGGTGATCTTGCTCGGCGAATCGACGCTGAACACCGCGTGCGCCCAGACGAGCCCCATTTGTTCGTGTGCGATCTGTTCGGATAGCGGCGCGGCGCGCAAAGGCTTGGCGCCGACGGCCTGCGCCTCGTTGCGCCAATGCGCCCGTAGTTCCTCGCGAGCGGCGCGCAGATCGCCGGCCGCGTAGCTTTCCTTATCGACGACGTTCAACGGGTAGGCCCCGGCGCTGTTCCAAAACGCGTCGAAACTCTTCGATACGTCCTCGACGATCGGGCCAGCAGCGAGCACGTCGAGGTCGCGAAATTGCAGTTTGGGGCTGGCGCTGAAATATTCGTCGCCGAGATTGCGGCCTCCGACAATGGCGACTTCGCCGTCGGCGATCATGGCCTTGTTGTGCATGCGGCGTGTGAAGCGGTCGATGCGCGTGACGAACGATTCCGTGCGGGCGAAGACGCTCGAGCGCGCGCTGCCGAACGGATTGAAGACGCGCACTTCGATATTCGGGTGCGTCGAGAGCGCGGCCATCAGACGCCGCGTGTCGTCGAAGTTCAGGTCGTCGACGAGCATGCGCACATGGACGCCACGATCGGCCGCATAGAGCGCGGCGGCGAGCAGCAATCGGCCCGTCGTATCCTCGGCGGCGATGTAGTACTGCAGATCGAGCGTCTTGGTGGCGGCGCGCGCCAGTGCGATGCGCATTTGCAGCGCGTCGGTGCCGTCGGTCAGCAGCCGGAAGCCGGACTGACCCGCGTGTGCGGCGACGAGCGGCGCTAGGGCGCGGCCGAGCGGTGTGGCGCCGGGGTCGCGCAAGGCATGCGACTCGGGGCGATTGATCGAGGTGGCCGGCGGCAAGCTTGCGCAAGCGGAGAGACAGGCGAGAACGAGGAGCGCTATCCAACGCGCGAGCGGGGGAACAAGGGCGCGCGTGTCATGCCGCGGCTGCGCGCGGCCTGTGCGGGGGCCGCGGGGACCTATTGCCGGAGCGGAGGCGGCGCGAGGCCGCAGCAATGAACCATCGAACACGTCGGACCCTTCCTTCCCTGGCGAGTGGGCCGGCCGGCGCGCGAGGCCCGTACCGTCGCCCATACTCGCATTCTATGGGAAGCCGGCGTGGCTATGCACTGGCCCGAATCCGTGTGCGCCGCTCGAAGCGCAGCGTCATCAATACGGCGACGCTCGCGAGCCCGGCGGCGAGCCCCCACCACAGGCCGCGCGGGCCGAGTCCCGCGTGAAACGCGAGCAGGTAACCGGTCGGAAAGCCGACGGCCCAGTACCCGAACGCGGCTGCGAGCATCGGTACGCGCGTGTCCTTGAGCCCGCGCAGGCAGCCGGAGCCGATCGTCTGCATCCCGTCCACGATCTGAAACACGGCGGCCACCCCGAGCAGCGAAGCGGCGATCGAAATCGTCTGCGCATTGGCCGGGTCATCTAGCTTCAGATACAGGCCGATGATGGCGCGCGGCGCCACGATGAACAAGAGCCCCGTCATCGACATATAGACGACGCCGAGCCCGAGCGCGACAAAGCCCGCGTGGCGCGCGGCGAGGCGATTGCCCGCGCCCATCCAATAGCCCACGCGCACGTTGGCCGCTTGGCCGATCGCGAGCGGCACCATGAACGTGACGGAGCTGACGCTCATGGCGACTTGGTGGGCGGCTAGCGGTTTCTCGCCCATGAGGCCGATGAACAAACCCGTGCACAAGAACAGCATGGATTCGACGCCATACGTGATGGCGACCGGCCAGCCGATCGCGAACAATTCGCCCATGAGCGGCATGGTCGGCCGTTTGGCGACGACGAAGTGCTTGAAGCGCGCGCGCCCGTGCAGTAGCGCGACGAGCGCGATCGCGCTGAGCCAGACGGTGATCGTCGTGGCGGTGGCGGAACCGAGCATCCCGAGCCGCGGCAGGCCCCACGCGCCGTGGATGAGCCCATAGTTGAGCACGCCGTTGAACACGACGCCGATGAGCGCCACCCACAGCAGCCGTTTGGCCGCGCCGATGGCCGGCAAGAACGAGCGCATCATGCCGACGCCGATCAAGCTGCCGAGCGAGGCGAAGCGCAATACGCCCGTATAGGCGCCGACGTCGCGCGCCAGCGTGGCCGGTTCGCCGAACGCGACGAGGATCGGCTGCGCGAACGAGAGCAGCACGAAGGCCGGCACCGACAGCAGTACCGATAGCGCGAGCCCGGTCCAATAGATGTGGGGCACGCGGTGTTCCGCCTGGGCGCCTCGCGCATTGGCTACCGTCACGCTCACGGAACTCAAGACGCCCTGCAGCAACGTGACGATGACGAAGAAGATGCCCGCGCCGAGGCCGCCCGCGGCGAGCGCGTCGGCGCTCAGCGAGCCGAGCAGGATCGTATCGGTGACGCCCATCGCCATCTGCGAAAGCTGGGCGATGGCGAGCGGCGCGGCCAGACGCGCGGTATCGGCGGCGTGGCGAGAAAACGGCGGTGGGGCCGGCGTGGCGGCGGCCTGAGCGAACGTGGATTCTGGCATGGCGAGCGAGGCGCGGGCGGGCCCATCGGCGCTCGCGCGCGTGGCCCGGATTGTTTTCGTCGGAAAGAAAGAGCTTATTGCTTCGGCGCGCGCCTGTCGATGACGCAAGGCCGTAGGATGCCGGGCGGAGCGCCGGCTCAGCGCTTGCGCATGGCATGCGCGGGCAGTGCGCGCGTCAGCTGGCCTCGTGCACCGCGATGCGCGTATCGCCGAGCATGACGACCTGGCCTGCGCGTATCTTGCACGTCTTGCGCAACTCGACGCGGCCGTCCACGGTGACTTCGCCCGACGCTACGAGCCCCTTGGCCGCGCCGCCGCTGTCGGCCAGCCCCATGAGCTTGAGCAGGTTGTGCAATTCGACGTGATCGCCCGTGAGCGTGAAATTGAGATTGGCCATGGCGATTGCCGGCATGCGGCGCGAAAGCGATTAGGGCTGGCATCATAAGCCACGGGGACGCCCGAGCGAAAGAGACGCGCAGTGGGTTTGCGCGCTCGCTTGCAGGTCCACCCTGTATACCTATACAGTATGCGGGTTCGCCGGCCATGCCTGTCGCACCGCCGGCGTTCACTCGTTCGAACGATCGACGGTTTGCCGTGTCCCTAATAACTCCCCAAGTTCAGCCGGGGCGCGTCGCGCCCGGCGCTCCTTATCTCGATAAACTGAACGACGCCCAACGCGCCGCCGTGGAGCACGGCATCGGCGATGACGCGGGCGAGGGCGAGCACGCGCGTCCGGGCGGCCCGCTACTCGTTATCGCCGGGGCGGGCTCGGGCAAGACCAATACGCTGGCGCACCGCGTCGCGCATTTGTTGGTGCGCGGTGTCGATCCCAGGCGCGTGCTGCTGCTGACATTTTCGAGGCGCGCGGCGCAGGACATGACCCGGCGCGCGACGCGTATCGCTGCGCAAGCATTGGGCACGCGGGCCGATCTCGCGCAGGCGCTGGAGTGGAGCGGCACTTTTCACGGCGTCGGGGCGCGCCTGCTGCGCGAGTACGCCGAATCGATCGGGCTTTCGCCGGCATTTACGATCAACGATCGCGAAGACTGCGCGGATCTGATGAATGTCGTGCGCCATGAGCTGGGGCTCTCGGCCAAGGCGCGCCGCTTCCCGCTCAAAGGCAGCTGTCTTGCGATCTATTCGCGCGTCGTCAATACCGGCGCGACGTTGCCGCACGTGCTCGAGCACGCCTTCCCGTGGTGCCGCGAATGGGAGCAGGACCTGCGAGCGCTGTTTGCCGGCTATGTCGCGGCCAAGCAAGCGCAAAACGTCCTCGATTACGACGATTTGCTGCTCTACTGGGCGCGCATGGCGGCCGAGCCGTCGATCGCCGCGGATCTCGGCGCGCGATTCGACCATGTGCTCGTCGACGAATACCAGGATACGAACCGCTTGCAGGCGACGATCCTGCTCGCGATGAAGCCGGACGGGCGCGGGCTGACTGTCGTCGGCGATGATGCCCAATCGATCTACTCGTTCCGTGGCGCGACGGTCCGCAACATTCTCGACTTTCCGGGACATTTCACGCCAAGCGCGGCACGCGTCACGCTCGAGCGCAACTATCGTTCGACGCAGCCGATTCTTGCCGCGTCGAACGCCGTGATCGGGTTGGCCACCGAGCGCTTCACGAAGGATTTATGGACCGATAAAGGGTCGGCGCAGCGCCCCCGGATCGTTTCGGTCGCGGGCGAGATCGAGCAGGCGCGGTACGTCGTCGAAGCCGTGCTCGAAGCGCGCGAAGCGGGGATGACGCTCAAGGCCCAAGCCGTGCTTTTTCGTACGGCGCATCACAGCGCATCGCTCGAAATCGAATTGGCGCGGCGCAACATCCCGTTCGTCAAGTTCGGCGGATTGCGCTTTCTCGATTCGGTCCACGTGAAAGACGTCCTCGCCGTCTTGCGATGGGCGCAGAACCCGCGCGATCGCGTGGCGGGGTTTCGTGTATTGCAGCTGATGCCCGGTATCGGACCGGCGACGGCCGCCCGCGTGCTCGATGCCGTTAGCGCGGCCGGCGCTCTGCCGGCGGCGGTCAGCGCGTTCGAGCCGCCGACGCGCGCCGCGCTCGATTGGGCGCCATTCGCGGAATTGATGAGCGCGCTCGGCGCATCGCGCACGCCGTGGCCCGGGGAGTTCGAGCAAGTGCGGCGCTGGTACGAGCCGCATCTCGAGCGCAACCATGAAGATGCGCCGACGCGGCATGCCGATATCTTGCAAATGGAAAGTTTGGCGGCGACCTTTGCCACGCGCGAACGCTTTCTCACGGAGCTGACGCTCGACCCGCCCGATGCCACGAGCGGCGAATCGGGCGTACCCCTTGTCGACGAAGACTACCTAGTCCTGTCGACGATCCATTCCGCTAAAGGACAGGAGTGGCGCAGCGTGTTCGTCCTTAACGGCGTCGACGGCTGCATCCCTTCCGATCTCGGCACGGGCACCCAAGACGAAATCGACGAGGAGCGGCGGCTGCTTTACGTCGCTATGACGCGAGCGAAAGAGGATTTGCACATCGTGGTCCCGCAGCGCTTTTACGTCCATAACCAGAGCGCGCTCGGCGACCGCCACGTGTGGGCGTCGCGTACGCGTTTCATCCCCGACGCGCTGCTGCCGTTGTTCGAGGTGCAGGCTTGGCCGCGCATTGCGGGCGTGGCTGCGCCGACGGCGACGGGCCTCGCCGCGGCCGCAAAGGCGCGCGTCGATATTGCCGCTCAGTTGAAAGCAATGTGGGATTGAGGCTTGGGGACGGACTCGTGCGATGGCGCGCGCGTCGTCCGAGGCGGCGGGTGGCCGGCTTGGGCCGGCCATCGGCTAACGGCTAACCGCTAGCCGCTCGCTTAGCGAGGACGGCGCGGCTCGATGCGCGGCTGTGCCGGCCGGGCCGGTGCCATAAAGAAGTTGCGCATCCAGGCGGCCATGCGCGAAAAGATGTCGTAGGGCTCTTCGACAAAAATCTCGGGCTTCAGCAGGCGCAGATACTCCATGATCTGCTGGGCCTCTTGCTTTTGAAACGAACCGTGCGCGAGCCCGAGCTTGAGCAGCCCCCGCAACTCGCCGAGTTTTTCGCGCGCCGTGCTGCCGACGCTCGTTTCGCAAGCGATCTTCGCTTCGTAGACGCGCTGCCGCAGCGATTCCGCGAGCCGCCAAGCCGGCGTCTGCATCTTTTCTTCAAGCGATTGAATGTCGCGCGCGGTCGATTTGATCTGTGCCGAGAGCGGATCGACAAGCGCCGCATCGCCGCCCGCTTCCTTGACGATGGCGCTGGCCCAGTCGCGCGAGGCTTTCGCCACTTCCTCGGAGGTCCATTCCGATCGCACGGCAAAGCTGAAGCCGAATTCCTCGGCCTGACGCATCAGAATCGCCACGACATCGGGGAATTCCTTCTCCAACGTGCGCTTGGCCCAAGCGTATTGGCCGCCCTGCAGCATCCGCTGCACGGCGTGCTCGGTGAGCGGCACCATATTGTCGAGCAACTTCGCGCGCAGGAAGTCTTCGAAGGACGGTGTCGCGAATTGCGGGTCGAGCTTGAGCGATACGCGCACGAAGGCTTCGAAGTCCTTCTGCAGCGAAGAGATCGTCTCTTCTCGTAGAGAAAGGGTAATTTGACCCATGGCTTGTCCTGATCGCGCGTCCCTGTCGAGGCACCGCCGCAGCGTTCGCAAGCGATACCCTACGGCCGAGCCGGCACGTTCGCCCCCCAACTGGCGGGCCTGCTCGATGGCCGGCGCACTTTACGGTTGTTGCATGCGCGTTTCGGGCCGCTACCGACGCCTGGCGCCGGCGCGCCCCTGCGCCACGCGGCCAAAAAACGCGCTTCGACTGATTAACGGCGAGCGAGCCCGGAACTTGAGGCCAAGTTGTAGATAACTTCGGACGATAGCGGCAGGCCGCCGATCGGACGGCCTACGGAGCCCCAGCGGTTCTCAGTGCACGACCAGGCCTTGCCACAGGAAGAACACCGCGAGACCGACGGCGATCGTCAACAGCGGCCGACGGGTGGCGGCGGACACGGCGCAGGCGGCCAGCGCGCCCACGAGCTGCGGATTGCGCCAGGTGATCTCCGGTGCACCGCCATGGGGCGTCACGGCCATCGGGACGATGATCGCGGTGAGGACGGTGACGGGCACGAAGCCAAGCGCCGTGCGCACGAGCGGGGGGAAGGCGATCCGCTCGCCGAGGACGAAGACCGTCGAGCGGATCAGAAACGTGACGGCGGCCATGCCGAGAATCAGGACGACGTAGTTCACGATGCGGCCTCCGCGGTGCGTTCGGTGCGTTCGGTGCGTGTGTGGGCTCGGAGGGCGCGCTCGGTGCTTTCGGGGTGGGCTGCGCGGTCCGCAGGCGCGATGTCGTCCGAAGCCGAGGTCGCCCGGCCGCGCCCCGTACCGCCGCTCGGCGCCCAAGGACGGGACAAGACCACGCCGACGGCCACGCCCGCCGCCACGGCCGCCAGCAAGCCGAGCTTATACGGCAGACCGGCGCAGGCGAGGGCGACGATGCCCGCTGTCGCAGCCGAGGCGATATATCGCAGGGAAACGAGTTGGGGCACGACGATCGCAATGAACGTCGCCACCATCGCAAAATCGAGCCCGAGCGATTGCAGACGGGGGAACGCGGCGCCGAACAGCAGCCCCGCCAGCGTCCATAGCTGCCAGTTCACGTACATGGCGAGGCCCGAGCCGAGGAAGTAATGCGGACCGATTTTCCCGGCCGGGGCGTGTCGGTAGTGCGCGTAGGCGACGGCGAAGACCTCGTCGGTCAAGAGGCCGCCAAGCGCCAGGCGCCAGCGCAGGGGCAGGCGCGCGACATATGGGGCCAGCGTTGCGCTATAGAGTACGTGGCGCAAGTTCACGATGAGCGTTGTCGCCCAGATCACGAGGAAGCTGGCATGCGCCGCGACCAGCCCCAGCGCGATGAACTGCGAGGAGCCGGCGAAGACGGCGAGCGACATGAGCTGGCCGTGCCAGGGCCGTAAAGGGCCGGCGGTGACGAGCGTGCCGAAGATGACGCCGAACGGCGCGGCGCCGACCATCATGGGGATCGTATCGCGGGCGCCGTCGGCGAATTCGTTGAGCGGGGTGCGCGGTTTCAAGGGGAAGTCCTCCTACTTGCGCGCAGGATAGCGTTGCGGGCTGGGACGGCGCTTGTACGTTCTTGCTTTCGCACTCGCCCACGATATGGCCGAGCTAACGGCCCCCGATTGGGCTCCCTTGCCATCGGCCCGGCGGCACGCCGAACATACGCCGGAAGTGTCGCGTGAAGTGGCTTTGATCGGTGAAGCCGCAAGCCGCGGCCACGTCGGCAACGGTCGCGCCTTCGCGCAACGGTGCAAGCGCGCGCTGTAGTCGCAATTGATTGCGCCAGGCATGCGGAGGCATCCGCGTCGCTTGGGTGAAGAGCCGGGCCGCGTGGAACGCGGAGAGCCCGACGTCCGCGGCCAGCTCGCTCAGCGTGAGCGGCGCGGTCAGATCGGCGGCGAGCCGTTCCTTCATCAACGCGACGCGTGGCGGATCGGCGTTCGGTCGGCCCGCCTCCGGGTGGCTCGACGCATGGCGCACGATCAGCGTCGACATCGCGTCGATCAGTGCCATCTCCGCTGCGAGCGGGTCGCCCTGCAAGGGGCCGCTTGCCGGCGAGGCGCTGAGGTGCTCGAGTAGACGATGCGCGCGCGCGACGCGGCCCGCGAGATCGGGATCGCGGATCGCCTCGACGGGAAACCACAGCATCGGTTGCGGCGCGCCGGCGATATCCCCGGCGAGCTGCGCCATGAAATCGAGCGGCAGATAGAAGACGCGATAACGCCAGCCGGCCTCCATGGCACGCGAACCGGTATGCACTTCGCCGGGGTTGATGACGGGCACCGTACCGGCCTCCGCCACATGCTGCGCGCCCTGGTAGGCGTACATCTCGGCGCCGGCCTCGATCACGGGTACGGCGTAGGCGTCGTGCCAGTGGGGCGAAAACTCATGCTCGCGATACTCGGCCGTCAGCATGTCCCCGCCGGGCACGAGCGGCGAGCGCCAGTAGTGCGCGCAGTCGCGGAAACGGGGTTCGTCCATGGTCGAGGGGCGACGGGCGGGGCGGCTGGGCGGCGAGGCGCGTCAACGCACCGGAATGGTCGTGCCGGCCGGCAGCGGGACGGCGCTGACGCTGTTCTTGGCGCTGCCCGAGACGACGCGGTCGCTATAAGTCAAATAGACGAGCGTGTTGCGTTTGGCGTCGGCGATGCGCACGACGTGCAGCGTCTTGAAGATGAACGACATGCGTTCGGTGAAGACATCGGCCTGGCGCTTCACGGGGCCGGCGAACTTGATCGGGCCCACTTGGCGACAAGCGATCGAGGCTTCGGTGGGATCTTCGGCGATGCCGAGCGTGCCTTTGATCCCGCCCGTGCGGGCGCGCGAAACGAAACAGGTGACACCGGCCACATCCGGATCGTCGTAGGCTTCGACGACGACGCGGTCGGAGCCTGTGATACGGAAATTGGTGTTCACGCTGCCGATCTCCTCGCCATGCGCGGGCAATGCGGCGCAGGCGAGCGCGAGGCACGCACTCGTAACGAAGGGAAGGGGCGAAAAGGCGAAGCGGCTCATGGCGAACGGGCGGTTTTGCGACGATGTGCCGCGCGGCAAGACGCGGCGCGGCATAAGGCGAACGGTATCACAACGGCCGAATGCGGTCGTTGGGGCCGGACGGACGGTTCGCGACGGATGGCGAGAGGGCGTTGCGCGGCGGGGCGGCGAATGCAAAAAACGCAAAAAATGCAAAAAGGGCCCGTCGATTGTGCGACGGGCCCTTTTGCTGAAGCTCTTGGCTCCCCGACCTGGGCTCGAACCAGGGACCTACGGATTAACAGTCCGGCGCTCTACCGACTGAGCTATCGGGGAACAAC
>NZ_JBQCIV010000143.1:0-8840 GCF_051953405.1 Trinickia sp.
AGCTTGTGGATCGAATATTTCAGGGGGTTCAGGCTTCCATCGCCTTGCGCGAAGAACGCCGGATTAATGTGCCGCGAATTTCCTATCCCGCAGATCTCCCGATCACCGCGCGCAAGGATGAAATCGTTTCCGCCATACGCGCCCATCAGGTTGTCATTCTCGCTGGCGAGACCGGCTCGGGCAAAACCACGCAGCTGCCGAAGATCTGCCTCGCGCTCGGTCGCGGCCTCGGCGCGGGCGGCTCGGGGCTGATCGGCCACACGCAGCCGCGCCGCATCGCCGCTTCGGCAACGGGCCGGCGCATCGCCGAGGAACTGGGCACGCCGTTCGGCGAAGTCGTCGGCTACAAGGTGCGGTTCACCGATAACCTCGCACCCGGCGCCTCGGTCAAGTTGATGACGGACGGCATCTTGCTGGCCGAAACGCAGACCGATCCGCTTTTGCGCGCCTACGACACGTTGATCATCGACGAAGCGCACGAGCGCAGCTTGAACATCGATTTTCTGCTCGGCTATCTGAAGCAGATTCTGCCCAAGCGGCCCGACCTGAAGCTCATCGTGACGTCGGCCACGATCGACGCCGAGCGGTTCGCGCGCCATTTCGGCAGCGATGCGCGGCCCGCGCCCGTGATCGAAGTGAGCGGCCGGCTCTACCCGGTCGAGGTTCGCTATCGCCCCGTGCAAGAGCCGAGCGCGGCGATCAAGGCGGCGCAGGGCACGACGGGGCGCGAGCGGGCCGACCGCCCGGGCCAGCCGCGCCCCGATCGGCCGAAAAGTACGCGCGATGCCGATCGCGACCTCATGGAAGCGATCGTCGATGCCGTCGACGAACTCTGCCGCGAAGGTTCGGGCGACGTGCTCGTCTTCCTGCCGGGCGAGCGCGAGATCCGCGAAGCGGCGGAGGCGCTCCGCAAGCACCATCCGCCGCACACCGAGATCTTGCCGCTGTTCGCCAGGCTCTCGGCCGAAGAGCAAGCGCGCGTGTTCAAGCCGTCGAACGCGCGACGGCTCGTGCTTGCCACGAACGTTGCCGAAACCTCGCTGACGGTGCCGGGCATCCGCTACGTGGTCGATACCGGGCTCGCGCGCGTGAAGCGATACTCGTACCGCAACAAGGTGGAGCAGTTGCAGGTCGAGCCGATCTCGCAAGCGGCGGCCAACCAGCGCGCCGGGCGTTGCGGACGGGTGGCGGACGGCGTGTGCATTCGCTTGTTCGAAGAAGCCGAATTCCAAGGCCGGCCGCGCTTTACCGATCCCGAGATCCTGCGCTCGTCGCTGGCCGCCGTCATCTTGCGGATGAAGTCGCTGCACCTGACGGAAATCGAATCGTTCCCGTTCATCGAGCCGCCGCCGGGCCGCGCGATTGCCGATGGCTACCAGCTACTGGCCGAACTCGGCGCCGTCGACGACGACAACGCGCTGACGCCGCTTGGCCGAGAACTCGCGCGCTTGCCGCTCGATCCGCGCGTGGGCCGAATGATCCTCGCCGCGCGCGATCAGCAAGCGCTCGCCGAAGTGCTCGTGATCGCCAGCGCGCTGTCGGTGCAGGATCCGCGCGAGCGGCCGGCCGATGCGCAAGAGCAAGCCGACGAGGCGCATCGGCGCTTCGCCGACGAGCGCTCGGAGTTCCTACAGTGGCTGCGGATCTGGAAATGGTTCGGCGAAGCCGTCGCGCACAAGAAGTCGAACCGGCAGCTCGTGGACGCTTGCCGCGCGCAGTTCTTGTCGCACCTGCGGCTGCGCGAATGGCGCGACGTGCATTCGCAACTGTTGACGGTCGTGCGCGAGCACGGCTGGCGCCTGAACGAGAGCGAGGCGACGTTCGAGCAGATCCATTTGGCGCTGCTCACGGGCTTGCTCGGCAACGTGGGCCTGAAAGCCGACGACGAACCGCACTACCTCGGCGCGCGCGGCATCAAGTTCTACCTGTGGCCGGGCTCGACGCTGGTGAAGAAGGCTGGACGCTGGGTCATGGCCGGCGAACTCGTGGAGACGAGCCGCCTCTACGCGCGCTGCCTCGCGAAAATCGAACCCGAATGGATCGAAAAGGTGGCGGGCCACCTGTTGAAGAAACAGCTGTCCGAGCCGCATTGGGAAAAGCGCCCGGCGCAAGTGTCGGCGTTCGAGCGAGCCACGCTTTATGGGCTGCCCGTGTATCACCGCCGTCGGGTCGCGTTCGGGCGCCAGGACCCGGCACGCGCGCGCGAGCTATTCATCCGCGGCGCGCTCGTGGAAGGGGAGTTCGAGACCAAACTTCCGTTCTTCGCCCATAACCGCAAGCTGCTGGCGGATATCGAACAGCTCGAGCACAAATCGCGCAGACAAGACGTGCTCGTCGACGACGAATTGATCTTCGCGTTCTACGATCAGGCCTTGCCCGAGGGGATCCACACAGGGGCGGCCTTCGAGCGCTGGTATCGCGATGAAATCAAGAAACAGGGGCAGCCCGAGGACAAGGCCCGTTTGCTCTATTTGTCGCGCGACGATCTCATGCGGCACGAGGCGGCCGGCGTCACGACGGATCTGTTTCCGAAGCGCCTAACGATGGCCGGCGTGGAAATGGGGCTCGGATACCACTTCGAGCCGGGCTCGCCGCGCGACGGCGTGACGCTGACGGTACCGCTTTACGCGCTCAACCAGGTCGATCCGCGCCGCGCGGAGTGGCTCGTGCCGGGCATGCTCAAGGAAAAGGTGCAGTTGCTGCTCAAGTCGCTGCCGCAGAAACTGCGTCGCCATTGCGTGCCGTTGCCCGAGTATGCGGCCGGCTTCGCGGTGCGTCATGAGTCGCGCCTCGGAGTGGGCGGCCTCGTCGAGGGGCTGATCGCCGACGTGCGCGAGCAGACTCAGGTCGCGTTGAAGACGACCGACTTCAAGCTCGAGACCTTGCCGGCGCACTTGTTCATGAACTTCAAGGTCATCGACGAGCACGGCCGGCAACTCGCCATGGGCCGCAACCTGGCGCAGCTGCGCTCGGAGATGGGGGCGGACGCGCAGCGTCATTTCCAAAAGCTGGCGGCGGGCGCTGCATTAGCGACGACGGGGGCCGCGTCGCGCCAGGCTCCGCCGGCCGGGCCGGTTCCAAGCGGCGCGCGCGCGCCGGACGCTGGGCGCCAGGATGGGCGCGCGGCGGCGAATGTCCCGGCCGCGACGGCAGGAACGGCGCTCTACGACAATCTCACGACGTGGAACTTCGGCACGCTGCCTGAGCTATTGGAAATCCGGCGGGGCGGGCAGACGCTCTTCGGCTACCCGGCGCTCGTCGACCGGACGACGCATTGCGACGTCGAGGTATTCGATTCGCCCGAGGAGGCGGCGCGCGTTCATCGGGCCGGATTGCGGCGTCTGTTCGCGTTGCAGCTACGCGAGCCGATCAAGTATTTGGAGAAGAATCTGCCCGGCCTGCGCGAGATGGCGATGCAATATATGCCGCTCGGTACGCAGGAGGCGCTGCGCGATCAACTGATCGAGATGGCGCTCGAGCGCGCGTGCCTGCAAGAGCCGCTGCCTGTCGACGACGCGAGCTTCCATGCGCGCCGCGACGAGGGCAAGGGCCGGCTTTCGCTGCTGGCGCAAGAGATCGCCCGCCTGGTCGGACAAATCCTCGCCGAGTACGCGGCCGTCGTCAAAAAGCTGCCGCAAGCGAAGCCGTTCGCGGCGGCCTATGCGGACCTGCAGCAGCAACTGCAGGCGCTGATCGGCAAGCGCTTCGTGCTCGATACGCCGTACGCGCAGCTCGTGCATTTTCCGCGTTACTTGAAGGCGATGGGGCAGCGGATCGACAAGCTGAAAGCCGATCCGGCCCGCGATGCGCGTGCGTTCGCCGACATGCAGCCGTTGTTGACCCAGTACCAGCGGGCGCAATCGGCGCGCGCCGGCGTGGCGGATCCTCGGCTCGCGGAATTCAGGTGGTTGCTGGAAGAGTTGCGTGTCTCGCTGTTCGCGCAGGAACTGCGCACGCCGATGCCGGTCTCGGTCAAGCGTCTGCACAAAGTGTGGGAGTCGATGCAGCGATGAGTGGCGGCGGCGCGATGCCGCCCCACATTCGCTTCGCATTGACGGCTACCGCGCCCGCTGTTTTTTGAATCTTGGTCAACCGCGCCGTGACGCAAACGTTTTATCATGGCGGCGGTTTTTCTGAACGAGTTCTCATGCCTACCTCTTTTCTCACATGCGTTGCGCGGGCCAAGCGGCTCGCCGGCGCGTTCGCGTTCGCCTGTGTGGCGGCCGCGGCTCCCGCGGCACACGCAAACGATGTCATCGTGCTCAACTCCGCCGAAGCGACGCTTTCGCTGATCGACCAGGCGTCGCAGCAAGTGATCGGCGGCAAGATTTCCACGGGCAAGGAGCCTCACCACTTGATGCTGACGCCCGACGGCCGCTCGTTGATCGTGGCCAATTCGGTGTCGAACGATCTGATGTTCGTCGATCCGAGAACGGGACAGTTGCAAAAGCGGCTCGAAGGCATCGAAGACCCGTATCAACTCGGTTTTTCGCCGAACGGCAAATGGTTCGTGACGACGGGGCTGCGGCTCGACCGCCTCGACATTTACTCGTACGACGCGAAGACCGATACGCCGACGCTCGTCAAGCGCCTGCCGCTCGCGACGATGCCGAGCCACATGGCGTTCACGAAAGACAACAAGATCGTGTTCGTGACGCTGCAGGTCTCGGGGCAAGTTGCCGCCGTCGATTTGGCGACCCAGACGGTCCTGTGGAAGATGAACGTCGGCAATACGCCCGCCGGCCTTTGGCTGACGCCGGGCGACAAGTACCTGCTTGTCGGCATGACGGGGGAGGACGACGTCGCGGTGATCGATTGGCGCAAGCAATCGATCGTCAAGCGGATTCAAACGGGCAAAGGCGCGCACAACTTCCGTTCGCTCGACGACGGCGTGCACGTGGCCGTCAGTAACCGCGTGGCCAGCACGATCAGCATTATCGACGAGAACACGCTCACGAACGTCGGCGATATCACCGGCCTGCTGCCCGGCCCCGACGACATGGAGCTGACGGCCGACAAGCGCTATCTGTGGGTGACGTTCCGCTTCGCCAAGCACGTCGGCATCATCGACATGCGCACGCGCAAGCTGATCAAGACGATCGCCGTCGGCCGGTCGCCGCACGGCATCTTCTTCGACGACCGTGCCCCGGTGACGGCACCGAACGGCGCTTGACGAGGCCCGGGCCATGCTGCATTCGATCGTCGCGTCGCTCGATGGGCTCGTCTCGTCGCTGCAAACTTGGCTTTTCGTCGACGTGATCCAGCCGCTCTTGTTCAAGTTCGGCTGGATGGATTACGACGAGGATACGTACGACGCGCTGTACCCCGTGATCGTCGGCTTTCTGACCATCGTGACGATGTATGCGTTGCTGCGGCCGCTCGAGGCGTGGCGGCCCGTCGAACGCTGGGAAAACCGCAAGGCGCTGCGCGTGGACGTGCTGTACACGTGGATTACGAAACTGGGCCTGTTCAATCTGTTCTTTTTCGTGGCGTTTACGCCGATCTTCGCGAACAGCCAGGTTTGGCTGCGCTACCACGGCATCGCCAATATCAATCTCGACACCCTATGGCCGGGCGTGACCTCGCGGCCGCTCGTCGCGTTCGGGATCTACCTCGTCGTGCTCGATTTCGCCGGCTACTGGTATCACCGCTGGCAGCATCGGATCGGCGTCTGGTGGGAGCTGCACGCGGTGCATCATAGCCAGCGCCAGATGTCGCTCTGGTGCGACGACCGCAATCATTTGCTCGACGATGCCATCCAAGCCGCCTTTTTCGCTGCAATCGCCATTGCGATCGGCGTGGCGCCGACGCAGTTCGTCGTGCTGACGGCGGTCACGAATTTCGCCCAAAGCGTGCAGCATACGAACGCACGCCTGCCGTTCGGTCCGGTGTTCGAGCGTCTGATCGTCAGTCCCGCGTTTCATCGCCGGCATCACGCGGTCGGCTACGGGCACGAGGGCACCGCCTACGGGTGCAACTTCGGCGTGCTGTTCCCCTGGTGGGATATGCTGTTCAAGACGGCCTCTTGGAACCGCGCGGTCGAACCGACCGGCATCCGTCAGCAGATCGAGGGTGAATCGTATGGAGAGGGTTTCTTCGCGCAGCATTGGCTCGCGTTCGTGCGCATCGCGCGCCGGCTGGGCGGGCGCCGCTCGGGAGGCGCGCCCGCGCTTTGACGGGGTGAGCGCATGAGCGATTTCCTGCGCGCGCTGGGTAAGGCCACGGCAAGCGTCCTGCATCCGCGCATGCTGTGGCTCACGTTCATGCCGTTTGTCGTGGCCGCGGCCGGGTGGGGCGTCTTCTTCTGGTTCATGTGGCAACCGCTCGTCGGCGCCGCGCGCGCATGGCTGGCCGCCTCGTGGTTCGGCGCGGCGCTCGACCGCGCCTTCGACTGGGTCGGCCTGACCGCGCTGCATACGGCGCTGGCGCCGTTCCTCGTCATCGCCTTGGCGATACCGCTGATCGTCACGACAGTGCTGCTCCTGATCGCGACGATTTCGATGCCGCTCGTGGTGCGCCATCTTTCGCTACGGCGCTACGCCGGGCTCGAAGAGCGCCACGGCGGCTCTTGGTACGGCTCGCTCGTGCATTCGCTCGTGACAACCGTGGTCTGCGTCGTCCTGTTCTTGGTGACGCTGCCGTTGTGGCTCTTTCCGCCGCTGTTCGCCGTGATTCCGCCATTGTTGTGGGGCTGGCTGACTTACCGCGTCATGACCTACGACGCGCTCGCGTTACATGCCAGCGCCGCCGAGCGCCGGACGCTGATTCGGCGCCATCGCGGGCCGCTGTTCGCGATCGGCGTCGCCTCGGGCTTGATCGGCACGGTGCCGACGCTCATCTGGGCCGGCTCCGTTTGGCTCGTTGTGCTCTTTCCGGTGATCACCGCCGCCACGATCTGGATCTATGCGTTTATCCTCGTGTTTTCGGCGCTATGGTTCGGCCACTATTGCCTGGACGCGTTGCAGCGCCTGCGCGCCGAAGAGGCGCTTCCATCCACTTGAGGGCGGTATATGGCATTTGGCGTCATCATCATCGGCGATGAAATCCTGTCGGGCCGGCGCGCCGACAAGCATCTGCCGAAAGTCATCGAATTGCTGAGCGCCCGCGGCTTGGCGCTCGGCTGGGCCGAATACATCGGCGACGATCGCGAGCGGATTACCGCCACGCTTACGCGCTCGTTCGCCTCGGGCGATATCGTGTTTTCGACGGGCGGCATCGGCGCGACGCCCGACGACCACACCCGGCAATGCGCGGCCGAGGCGCTCGGCGTGCCGCTCGAGCTGCATCCCGAAGCGGCCGAACTCATCCGGGCCCGAATCCGCGACATGCAAGTGGCCTCGGGCGCCGCCAACGCGTCCGAACCGCTCGACTTCGATTCGCCCGACAATCGCCACCGAATGAACATGGGCGTATTTCCGCGCGGCGCGTCGATCATCCCGAACGGCTACAACAAGATTCCGGGCTTTTCGGTGGGCGATCATCATTTCGTGCCGGGCTTTCCCGTGATGGCTTGGCCGATGATCGAATGGGTGCTCGACACGCGCTATGCGCACCTGCATCATGCCGTCGCCCACGCCGAGCGCTCGCTCTACGTGTTCGAACTCATGGAATCGACGCTCACGCCGCTCATGGAGAAAATCGAAGCCGACTTCCCGGGCGTGCGCGTGTTCAGCTTGCCGAGCGTGGGCGACGCCGAGCGCGGCGGCGTCTTTGCTCGGCGGCATATCGATCTAGGGGTCAAGGGCGAGCCCGAGGCCGTTGCCGCCGCTTTCGTCAAACTGCGAGAAGGCGTGCATCTGCTCGGCGGCGATATCGTCGAACCGCAGGCCGACTAAGCCCCCATCCACGGCAACCCGCGAAAGCACCACCCGGTCACGGTCTTGCGATGACCGTTGCCGTCCTTGTCGCCCTCGAATCCTTCCAACAGATCGTAGGCCTGCTCGAAGCCGGCTTGCGCCGCCGCGACGGCCGCTAGTTTCGAGCGCGCCGCGCTGCGGCACAGGAAGAGCACGGGCGTATCCGCGCCGGCCACCGCCTGTTTCAATTGCTCGACGAATTCCGCATTCGGCACGCCGCCCGGATAGCGCGTCCATTCGATATGCACGTATTGGCCGTCGCCCACGAGCGGCCGGCCGACCCAATCGAGTTCCGCGCGCGTGCGGACGTCGACCAGACGCGCACGCGGGTCGAGCTGCAACAGCTCGAAGGCCTCGTGCGGCGACACGGCACCGGCATAGGGCAATTGGTGCTCGGCGCGGCGCGCGCCAGCTTGCGCGAGGATTTGTTCCAGCGAACTCATGGCCCATCGTCTCCTTGATCCCGTAAAGGGACATTCTAGCCCCGGGCCGTGCATGGCGAGCGGTCCGCGTATCGACACAATGCTTCGACACAATGGTGCAGCCGAGCGATGAAACCGATGCGCCAAAAGTGTGCATTTTTCAATGCAATGCACCACAATGGGCGTTTAAGACCGGAATGCGAGCGATTGCGCACTGTTTATGTGCGTCCGCACGTTTCCTGACCGCGGCCGCTGTTCGGTACGGTGCGCACCCGATGCCGATGCGGGGCGCGGTCGGACAAGGCCCTCCCGGCCCCCGGCGGCAACGGTGCGCACACTCTGGCACGGAAGCTGCTTTTACCTGCGGCGATCGCTTGCAAGATCGGCTTTTGGGCGTCGGAAGGCGCAACGAGCCGACGCGCGATAAAAGCGAAGAACCGCCGAACCTATCAATGGAGAAGAGGATATGAGTAAATCCGTGGCCGACGTCATGCAGCTCGTGAAGGACGAGGACGTCAAGTTTGTCGACTTTCGCTTCACCGATACGCGCGGCAAGGAGCAG
>NZ_JBQCIV010000144.1:0-16168 GCF_051953405.1 Trinickia sp.
CAAAGCGTCGATGTCGGCGCTTTTTTTTGCGTGGGGTGGCCGGGTGTTTGCGGGAGTGGGTATTGCCGCGGGGGGGTGGGGGGGGGGGGCGTCGGGGCGGCCCCGGTGGAGGGAATCCGCGGGGCCCCCCGGAGGGGGGGGCGGGCGGGCGGCGGCCGCGCCGCCCACCCCGTCCCCGGAGCCCGCCCCGCCCCCCCCCCCCCCCCCCCCCCGCCCGAAAAGCACTCACACGCTTAAGACACCAGCGGTTGTTCACCGTCCACGATCTTTTTCGGGCCCACCGCGCGTTTCGCCGCTGGGGTGTCGGGGCCCGCTGGAGGAGTAAAAGGCTGTTCGACGTAGGCAAGGGCCCGCCCGCCCCACCGACCGTTACGGCGCATCGCGTTAGCGACCCACCGCTCGCTCCCGGCGTGCCCGTTCACCATGCCAACAAGGCATCCCCTTTCCCAACAACGCCCAGAAAAAAACCCCACATTCCGAAAAATGCAGGGTTCCATACAGCGAGTGCGGCGCGCGTCGCTGCGCGCCTGCGATTCGATCGACTATCGATCGACTTACGCAGCGTGCCGCGTCGCTCCACCCGGCGTGCGCCACTTCGCCAGCAGATCGTTCCACTTCACGCGCACGGCCTTGAGGTTGTTTTCCTTCACGTGACCGTAGCCGCGAATCCCATCGGGCAGGTTGGCAAGCTCGATCGCCAGCGGCGTATTGTCCGCCTTCAAACCCGAGATCACCTCGCGCACGAGCGCCTCATACTCGCCGATCAACGCCCGCTCCGTACGACGCTCCTCCGTCTTGCCGAACAGATCGAAGCTCGAACCGCGCAGGAACTTCATCTTCGCGATGAGCTTGAACGCCGTGAGCATCCACGGGCCGTACTGCTTCTTCACGAGATGACCCTTCGCATCTTTTTTCGCCGTCGTCGGCGGCGCCAGATGGAAGTTCAGCTTCCAATCGCCCTCGAACTGCTCCTTCAGCTTGGCGAGGAACGCCGGATCGGTCTGCAGCCGCGCCACCTCGTACTCGTCCTTGTACGCCATCAGCTTGTACAGATTGCGTGCCACGGCTTCCGTCAGCGGTTCGGCCACGGCACTGCCGTCGGCCAGCGCGCGTTCGGCCGCCCGTACCTGCGCAACGAGCGCTTCATAGCGCTTCGCATACGCCGCATCCTGATAGGCCGTGAGCAACTCGACACGTTTGGCGATCAGCGCATCGACAGACTTCTTCGTATGCAGCGAGATGACCGTCGCGCCCGCGTCCTGCGCCGTGCCGGCCGGCTTGGCCGCTTGCTCGACGCTTGCGAGATCGTGAGCGGCACGACGGCCCCATTCGAACGCCGCCAGGTTCTTCTCGACTTGCACGCCGTTCAGTTCAATCGCCCGCACGAGCGAGCGATGCTCGAGCGGCAGCCAGCCGCGTTGCCACGCATAGCCGAGGACGAACGGGTTCGTGTAGATCGCATCGCCGAGCAGCGCCACCGCGAAGCGATTGGCATCGACGACATCGACATGCTCGCCCGCCGCCGCCCGCACGTCTTGTTCCGTACTCGTGCCGGGGAACGTCCAGTTCGGATTCTTGATGAACTCCGCCGTCGGCGTCTTCGAGCTGTTGACCACCACGCGCGTCTGATCGAACTTCATCCGCGACGTGCATTCGTCGCCGGCCGTCACGATCGCGTCGCAGCCGATCACGAGGTTCGCTTCGCCCATGGCGATGCGCGTCGCGTGAATGTCGGCCGGTGCCTTCGCGATCTGGACGTGGCTCATCACGGCGCCGCCCTTTTGCGCGAGGCCGGTGACGTCCAGCACAGTGACGCCCTTTTGTTCGAGATGCGCAGCCATGCCGAGCAGCGCCCCGATCGTCACGACGCCCGTCCCGCCCACGCCCGTGACGAGCACGCCGTAGGGGCGTGCAATCTCGGGCAGCGCCGGCGCCGGAATCTCGGGCAAGGCATCGCTCGCCTTCGCGCCGGCCGGCTTCGGCTTGCGCAGTTGGCCGCCTTCCACCGTCACGAAGCTCGGGCAAAAGCCCTTCAAGCAGGAGAAATCCTTGTTGCAGCTCGACTGGTTGATTTGACGCTTGGTACCGAGTTCGGTCTCGAGCGGCTCCACCGAGAGGCAGTTCGACTGCACCGAGCAATCGCCGCACCCCTCGCAGACGGCTTCGTTGATCACGACGCGCCGCGCCGGATCGGGGAATTCGCCCTTCTTGCGGCGGCGCCGTTTCTCGGTCGCGCAGGTCTGATCGTAGATCAGGATCGTGGTGCCTTCGATCTCGCGCAGCTCGCGCTGCACCGCGTCGAGTTCGTCGCGATGATGGATCGTCACCCCCGGCGCGAGCAGCGTTGTCCCGCTGTACTTCTGCGGTTCGTCGGTGACGATGACGATCTTCTTCGCGCCTTCCGCCGCGAGTTGGTGCGTGATTTGCGGCACCGTCAGCACGCCGTCGACAGGCTGGCCGCCCGTCATGGCGACAGCGTCGTTATAGAGAATCTTGTAGGTAATGTTCGCCTTCGCGGCGATGGCGGCGCGAATCGCGAGCAAGCCCGAGTGAAAATAGGTGCCGTCGCCGAGGTTCGCGAATACGTGCTTCTCGTTCGTGAACGGCGCCTGGCCCGTCCATGCCACGCCTTCGCCGCCCATTTGGCTGAACGTGCTCGTATTGCGGTCCATCCAGACCGTCATGTAATGGCAGCCGATGCCGGCCATCGCCCGCGAGCCGTCGGGAACGTTCGTCGACGTGTTGTGCGGGCAGCCCGAGCAGAACCAGGGCTTGCGCTCCGCCGTGACGCGCGGCTTGGCCAGCGCCTTTTCCTTCGCGTCGATCACGGCGAGCCGCGATGCGATACGCTCGCGCACGTCGGACGGCAATTCGAACTTCTCGAGCCGCGTGGCAATCGCCTTGGCGATCAGTGCCGGCGAAAGCTCGTAATGCGCCGGCAGCAGCCAGTTGCCCATCGGTACCGACCATTCGCCGCCGGCGCCGTCCTTCTCGTCGAACTTGCCGAACACGCGCGGACGCTGGCCGTCGGGCCAGTTATACAGCTCCTCTTTGATCGCGTATTCGAGAATCTGGCGCTTTTCCTCGACGACGAGAATTTCGTCGAGCCCACGCGCGAACGCTTGCGCGCCTTGCGCTTCGAGCGGCCAGACGCAGCCCACCTTATAAAGACGGATGCCGATGCGCGAACACGTTTCGTCGTCCAGACCCAAATCGACGAGCGCCTGACGCACGTCGAGGTACGCCTTGCCGCCCGTGATGATGCCGAAGCGCGCATGCGGCGAATCGATCTCGACGCGGTCGAGCTTGTTGGCGCGCACATAGGCGAGCGCCGCATACCACTTGTAGTCGAGCAGACGCGCTTCCTGCACGAGCGGCGGATCGGGCCAGCGGATGTTCAGGCCGCCGTCGGGCATGACGAAGTCGGACGGCAACACGATTTGCGTGCGATGCGGATCGATATCCACGGACGCCGACGATTCGACGACATCGGTCACGCACTTCATCGCCACCCACAGGCCCGAGTAACGGCTCATCGCCCAGCCGTGCAGACCGAAGTCGAGGTATTCCTGGACGTTCGACGGAAACAGCACAGGCAGGCCGCAGGCCTTGAAGATGTGTTCGGACTGGTGCGCGAGCGTGGAGGACTTGCACGCGTGATCGTCGCCCGCCAGCACCAGCACGCCGCCGTGCTGCGACGAGCCGGCCGAGTTGCCGTGCTTGAGGACGTCGCCCGAGCGATCGACGCCGGGGCCCTTGCCGTACCACATCGAAAACACCCCGTCGTATTTCGCGCCGGGGTAGAGATTGACTTGCTGGGTGCCCCAGACAGCCGTGGCGGCGAGATCTTCGTTGATCCCGGGCTGGAACACGACCTGATTCGAGGCGAGGTGCTTCTTGGCTTTCCAAAGGGCGAGGTCGAGGCCGCCGAGCGGCGAGCCGCGATAGCCGGAAATGAAACCGGCTGTATTGAGGCCGGCGGCTTGATCGCGCGCGTGTTGCAGCATCGGCAGGCGCACGAGCGCCTGAATGCCGCTCATATATGCGCGGCCGCGTTCGAGCGTGTATTTGTCGTCGAGCGTGACGGACGATAGCGCAGCTTCCAGCGAGGCTCGCTGACCTGCGTCTAGCGGGGCATTCATTGTATTGACTCCTCAACCCTGTTTGGGATCACCAAAACGTCTCAGCCTCGCGCATCTTTTGAATGCTTCGGCCGGGGCCGCCATATTGACGGTTTTTTTGCGATGGTAGCACTGGTGGAAACCCGCCGCTGTAGTCAAAAATGGTGCCATCGCTTGCCCAATAAGCCCCGCGCGGCATCGCCTTATCTCATGAACAGGTGCCGGTATCTGTCTGTAACCGCCGTAACGTGTTGTTTTAAGGCTGGAACGGGGGGAGTCGAGCTGGTCTAATGGCCGGACCGTTCAGTTTGGCGGGCACGCGGCCCGGCGCCACGCCGGCGTTTTCGGGGAGCGTGAAGATAAAAGGAGTACAGATGGAAAAGCGACACGTTCAAACGTTTCTTTTGGTTTCCGCCGCATTTTTCTCGATGAGCTTGCCTGTGCGCCAAGCGCAAGCCGGGGTGGTGGAGCAGGCGGTGACGCGCACGATCGCCCGTGCCGGCATCGGCGCGGGACCGGCCGAACGCTGGGCGGCGTCGATGGGCGAGGCGCCGGCGCGTCATACGCAGATCGCCAAGGCCAGCCGCAAGCATGTGTCGACGATCGAAACGGCGTCGACCAAGGGGGCGGATGCCGGCGGCGAGCCGAGCGTCGAACCGTTCACGCTGATGTAAGCGCTCATGGAGCCACTAAGCGGCAGCATCGGGGCCCAGCCGCGGCTCCGCATGGCCGCGAAGGGCGCGCACGTGCGGCCATCGTCCCGGTGCGCGCCGGTAGTCCATCATGGTTGCGCGGCGGCCGCGACGGCCGCGCGTCGATGCTCTCTTAGGCCTTGTCCTGCACCACGCCGCGTCGAATTTGATCGAGTTCGATCGATTCGAACAGCGCCTTGAAGTTGCCCTCCCCGAACCCCTGATTGCCCTTGCGCTGGATGATCTCGAAGAAGATCGGCCCGATCTGATTTTCGGTGAAGATCTGCAGCAGCAGGTCGTCCTTCTCGCCGTCGATCAGAATCTTGCGCTTCTTCAGTTCGTCCAGCGGTTCGGTATGACCCGGGATGCGGCGATTGACGAGTTCATAGTAGGTATCGATCGTATCGAGCAGTTTGATGCCCGATCCGCGCAAGCCGTCCACGGTGCGATAAATGTCGTTCGAGCCCAGCGCAATGTGCTGAATGCCTTCGCCGCGATAGGCGTCGAGGTATTCCTGGATTTGGCCGGCTGTCTCGGAGCCTTCCTCGTTGATCGGAATGCGGATTTTGCCGCAGGGCGAGGTCATCGCCTTCGACTTGACGCCCGTCACCTTACCTTCGATATCGAAGTAACGAATCTCGCGGAAGTTGAACAGACGCTCGTAGAAGGCGGCCCATTCCTGCATGCGGCCGCGGTGCACGTTGTGCGTCAGGTGGTCGATGTAGGTCAGGCCGTGGCCCACCGGACGCGGATCGGCACCCGGAATCGGTTCGAAGTCGACGTCATAGATATCGATATCCCCGACGCTGCCGGCCTGTGCCCCGTTCTTGCCGCGCCAGCGATCGACAAAGTAGATCAGCGAATCGCCAATGCCCTTGATGGCCGGAATGTTCAGCTCCATCGGGCCCGTCTTGTTATCGAAGCCCCAGGCGCCTAGGTCGAGCGCATGCTTGTAGGCCTTCGCGGCATCTTGCACGCGAAATGCGATCGCGCAGATCGACGGGCCGTGCAGGCGGGCGAACCGCTGCGCGAACGAATCGGGTTCGGCGTTGACGATGAAATTGATTTCGCCCTGGCGGTACAAGGTCACGTCTTTGTGCCGATGGCGCGCAATCGCCGTGAAGCCCATCTGCTCGAACAGCTTGCCTAGCGCCTTCGGATCCGGCGCGGTGTACTCGATAAACTCGAAGCCGTCGGTGCCGACGGGGTTGTCCCACGTTTGAACCTGCATGTCTGTCTCCTGTTTCGATCGGCGAGGGGCGGTGGTCCCCGTCGGCGTGTCGGGTCGCGGGCGAAGTGCCGCATGCCGCGAATAGACGCAAGTGTATAGCGGGCGGATGGGCAAAAATTTGCGATGTTCGTCGGCCGGCACTACGATTGCGCAATTTTGTGTCTCATCCGAGCCGAAGGGAGTGGGAAAATGGCCGATATCGAACTCGATGCCGTCGACAGGCGCATCCTCGCGTTTTTGCAGGAGAACGGCCGCGCCTCGAACCAGGACATCGCGGAGCGCGTGAACCTTTCGCCGAGCCCGTGCCTGCGGCGCATCCGGCGTCTAGAAGAGGCCGGCATCATTCGCGGCTACGTTGCGTTACTCGATCCGCAAAAGCTGGGCCTCGGGTTGCTCGCCTACGTCAATGTGCGCTTGGAGAAGCGCGGCGGTGCGACGGGCCATGCGGGCACCACCCATGCCGAACTCTTTCGCGCAGCGGTTCAGTCCTGGCCGGAAGTGGTCGCGTGCCACGCGATGACAGGGGAGATGGATTACCTGCTGCGCGTGCAGGTGAAGGACATGGTGCACTTCTCGCGCTTCGTGCAGGATCAGTTGCTCCATCACCCGTCGGTGATCGACGTGAAGACGAGTTTCGCGCTCGAATCGTTCAAGGAGACAACAGCGTTGCCGATTCTCTGAAGGGCGGAAGAACGCGCGCCGCATGCGCGACTCGGCGAAAGCGGCGCTACAAAAGAGACGAGGCGGCCGAAAGCCGCCTCGTCGCGCGCGCCGCACAGGGGAGAGCGGCGCACGGGGGGAAGAAAGCGCTTACGCGGCGGCTTCAGCCGGGATCATCGCCTCGATAATGCGGGCCGTATTGCGCGCTTGGCGCTTGATCGCGTAGTCGAACACCGCGGCTTGTTCTTGCAGCATCTCGGTCAGGATGCTCGCTTGATCGGCCGGGGGAAGCGTCAGATACGCATCGGCGCTGCCGTAGGCATATTCGATCTTCATGCCGGCCTTCTTGGCGATATGCATCATGGTCGTGTTGCGCGAAAGGCAGTACATATACAGCGTCGTGACGCGCGTATTGCGGCTATGGATGGCGGCGCGCTCGAACAGCCTCGAGCCGACGCCCATCCCGCGCGAGCTTTCGAGCACCGACACGCCGAACTCGGCCGTACGGCTGTCGCCGTCCGCAGGCAGGTAGGCAAGATGGCCGACGCCGACGAGTTCCAGCCGGTGATCGTAGACGCCGAACACCTTATCGCGCGCGAAATCGATCGAGCGCACGTAGTTTTCGATGACGTGGTCGGGCGCGGCCTGGCCGAAACGCAGCAGGCGGTCCTCCTCGCCGAGTGCGAGAAAGTGCGCGAGCAACGGATCGCGATCGCAGGCCGTCAACTCGCGAACGAGTACCGAAGCACGATGAGCCGCCTGCGAGGCACGCTCGTGAAGCTCGATCGATGCGTTGGCGCGTGTGGATAGATGCGGATTCATCATGGGTTCTCCTTTTCGTCATGCGTTCGTGCTGCAACGCAATGCGAATTTTACCCGATCCGCGTTATCCCTACTGGGGAAAACCCGAATTCAGCATGGAGAACTGCCTCTATAACTGCCGTGAAATCGATTAAGTGGCTGATTTTTATCGGTAAAGTTTGGTGTTGTGCATCCGCATCGCGTCAATTTGACCGATGATATGACGCATGAGTCGATGCTGCGATGCAGCGTTCGATGCGAGCGCCAATCGTTCAGGTCGCCAACCCTTTCTCGATGAGATCGATCACCTGGTCCGCGAATTCGCGATAGCCTAGCCGCCCGCCTGGCTTGAGCCAGGTGAAGGTCCAATTGATCATCCCGAACACCATCATTGTGACGGCGGTCTGATTCTCCTTCGAGACGCGGTCCGGGTAGGCGCGCGCCAATTGGCGCGTGAAGGCGGCGACGATGTCGCGCTGGCGATCGAGAATCACCTCGCGCTGGGTTTCGACCAGATACTTCACGTCGTTGAGCAACGCCACGTGCCGACTGTGCGACGTTTCGTACTCCACGAGAAAGGCGCGCACAAGCTCGGCGAATGCCTCGCGTTCGGTCAGCGCGCGTCGCCCGCTCGCGCCCTCCACCTCCGCGATGATCAGCATGAGCCGCTTCGTGTAGCGATCGAGCAGGTCGAACAGGATCGCTTCCTTGCTCTCGTAGTAGTGGTAGAGGCGGGCCTTGGAGGTGCCGCTTGCGGCGGCGAGTTCCGCCATCGATGTGCTCGGATAGCTCGTTTGCGCGAACGCGCTAGCGGCGAGTTCGAGGATTTGCTCGCGCTGGGATTCGTGATCGGGTGCTCGGGTACGGGCCATGATGTCTTCGTCGTATTCGGCCGGCCGGCGCGCGGGTGATCGTTGGGGTGGAGTCGAATCGATCGCCGCGATTGTCGCGATTATTGCCTTCGCGCCCCGCGGGCGGGGAGTCCGCCCGTGGGGTGCGCCGCGCGGTGGCCGCCGCGGCGCTAGTGTAAGCGAAACGCGACGCGCTTCAGATCAACGTTCGTCGTAGCTCACGACCACGCGCTCGCTGACGGGGTGGCATTGACACGTCAGCACGAAGCCGTCGCGAATTTCTTGCGGCTCGAGCGTGTAGTTCTTGTCCATCTTCACCTCGCCTTCGAGCACCTTCGCGCGGCAGGTGCAGCACACGCCGCCCTTGCAGGCGTACGGCAGCGCAAGGCCCGCGTGCAGGCCGACATCGAGCAGGCTCGCACCTTCATAGGGCAACCGCATCTTGCGGCGATTGCCATCGATGATGATTTCCAGATCGGCGGCCGGCGTTTGTTCGGTGATTTCGACGACAGGCGCACCGGCCTGCGGCAGCGGCGTGCCGAAACGCTCGACGTGCACCTTCGACTCGGCCACACCGGCGGCCTTGAGCGCCGCCTCCGCGGCATCCATCATCGGTGCGGGACCGCAGATAAACGCCTCGTCGATCGCATCCGGTGACACCAACGCCTCGAGGAACGCGGCGCACTTCGATCGATCGAGCACGCCGTTGAACAGATCCACGTCTTGCATGTCGTCGGACAGCACGTTGTACAAGACGAATCGGTTCATGTACCGGTTCTTCAGGTCCTCGAGCTCCTCGGCGAACATGATTGCGTCGACGCTGCGATTACCGTAGATCAGCGTAAAGGTGCTGCGCGGCTCCACGTCGAGCGTCGTCTTGATGATGGCAAGCACGGGCGTGATGCCCGAGCCGCCGGCGAAGGCGACGTATTGTTTGCCCTCGTCCGCGTTCAGGTGCGTGAAAAAGCGACCATCGGGCGTCATGACCTCGATCGAATGGCCGGCCTGTAGCGTATCGAAGGCGAAATTCGAGAAGCGTCCGCCGCGCACGCGTTTGATGCCGATGCGCAGCTCGCCGTCGCGATCGTAATCGGTCACGCCGACGCAAATCGAATAGGAGCGCCGTGTCTCCTCGCCATCGACATGTGCCTTCAGCGTCACGAATTGCCCTTGCGTGAAGCGATACTGCTCGCGCAGTTCGGGCGGCACTTCGAACGAAACGGAAACCGCGTCGGCGGTTTCGGGCCGCACCTCGCGGATGCGCAGCGAATGGAATTGCGGGGTCGCCATGTTTAGTAAGGTTTGAAGTAGTCGAAGGGTTCGCGGCAATCGAGGCAGCGATACAGGGCCTTGCACGCCGTGGAGCCGAATTGCGACAAGCGTTCGGTGTGAACCGAGCCGCAATGCGGACACGCCGGCGTGCCGACGGCACGCGCCGCCTTCGGCATGAAGCGGATCGCCTGCTCGTCGCCGGCGACACTCGCGCTCGCGCACCGGCCGCCAGGCGGCGCGATGCCGTACGCGCGAAGTTTCTCGCGCGCTTCATCGGTGATCCAGTCGGTCGTCCATGCCGGTGCCAGCACCGTCTTGATCCGGTGCGGCGTCAAGCCTGCGTGCTCAAGCGCGTGCGCGACATCCTCGGCGATGTGCGCCATCGCCGGGCAGCCCGAGTAAGTCGGCGTGATGACGACTTCGAGCGTACCGTCTTGCGCCCGCTCGACGGCTCGCAGGATGCCGAGTTCGCGGATCGAGACGACCGGAATCTCCGGGTCCGGGACGGATTCGAGCACCGACCACGCGTGCGCGAGGACATCGTCGTGCGCGGCTGCGGGGGCTGCGCCGGTCGGGGCAAGGCGGTTGGGGCTTGGCATATCGCGGACCTGAAGCTGGCTAACGGCAAGACTGAATACGAGGGGGCGGACGCCGAACGGCTACCAAGTCGCCCCGGGATGCTGGCGAGCGAGGCTTTGCATTTCCGCGAGCAGAAAGCCCATGTGCTCGGAATGCTCGCCATGCTTGCCCGTCGTCACATGGGCGACAGGTGGCGGCAGCTCAAGCGTGGCTTCGTCGACGGCCGCTTGGACATCGCTCTGCCAAACCGCTTCGAAATCGGCCGCGCGCACGCCGACGCCCGACGCCGCGACCGAATCTTCAAGCGCATCGGGCGCGAACCACTCGCGCGTATAGGGCATCAAAAAATCGAGCGCGGCTTGCATGCGCCGATGCGATTCATCGGTGCCGTCGCCCAGCCGCACGAGCCAATCGCGCGCATGCTGCAATTGGTAGCGCGTTTCCTTGATCGATTTCGAGGCGATGGCCGCGAGCTGCGCATCCTTGGAGCCTTCCAGCGCGCGCCAGAGGTGAACCATCAGCGCCGTGTACAGGTAGTTGCGCACGGTCGTGACCGCGTAGTCGCGCTCGCCGCGCGCGGTGGCGCCGAGAGGCCCGCCATGCGGTAGCTCGAGCAGCGTGTAGTTGGCGAACTCGCGCTCGGCGCGGAAGTAAGCGTAATCGTCCTCGGTCTTGCTCGCGCCGGTGAGCGCGTGCTCGAGCGTGGCGGCGTGCGAGTAAAGCAGGCGCGCTTGGCCGATGAGATCGAGGCTCATGTTCGCGAGCGCGATGTCCTCTTCGAGCGCTGGGCCGTGGCCGCACCATTCGGCGTTGCGCTGACCGAGGATCAGCGCATTGTCCGCGAGACGCAGCACGTAGGAGAGATGGTCGGGCGTAGTCGTCATGTCGCGGTTACATGTGGTTGACTGCGTCGGGCAGCGTGTAGAAGGTCGGGTGGCGGTAGATCTTGTCGCCGGCCGGCTCGAACAGGTCTGCTTTCTCGTTGGGATCCGACGCGGTGATCGCCGCGGCCGGCACAACCCAAATGCTCACGCCTTCCTGGCGCCGCGTGTAGACGTCGCGCGCCATGCGCAGCGCCATCGACGCGTCGGCGGCATGCAAGCTGCCGCAATGCTTATGGTCGAGGCCCTGCTTGCTGCGCACGAACACTTCCCAAATCGGCCATTCCTTGTTCATGAACTCGCTCCTGAATGCTTGGCAATGCTGACTAATACGTTGAATACGTTGACTTGACGAAGGTGCGAACGCGCGCGCGAACGCACGCGGCCCGTCACGCCGCTTGTTGTTGCGCGCGCATGTGCGCTTTCTCCGCATGGGCGAGCGCCGCTTCGCGTACCCAAGCGCCGTCCTCGTGCGCCTTCACGCGTGTGGCGAGGCGTTCCTTGTTGCAGGGGCCGTCGCCGCCCACGACGCGCCAAAATTCTTCCCAGTCGATCGTGCCGTAGTCGTAGTGGCCGCGAGCCTCGTTCCACTTGAGATCCGGATCGGGCAGCGTGACGCCGAGCACCTTGGCTTGTTCCACGGTGGCATCGACGAACTTTTGGCGCAGATCGTCGTTGGAAATGCGCTTGATGCCCCACTGCGCCGACTGATTGCTGTGGACGGAATCTTTATCGCTCGGGCCGAACATCATGAGCACCGGCCACCACCAGCGATCGACCGCTTGTTGAACGAGCGCGCGTTGCGCCTCGGTACCTTTCATCATGGCGAGCAGGGCGTCGAAGCCTTGGCGCTGGTGGAACGACTCCTCCTTGCAGATGCGGATCATCGCGCGCGCATAGGGGCCGTACGTGCAGCGGCACAGCGGGATCTGATTCATGATCGCGGCGCCATCAACGAGCCAGCCGATCACGCCCACGTCCGCCCAGGTCGGCGTCGGATAGTTGAAGATGCTCGAATACTTGGCGCGGCCGCTATGCAAGGCATCGACCAGATCGTCGCGCGAGACGCCGAGCGTTTCGGCGGCGCTATACAGATAGAGGCCGTGGCCGCCTTCGTCTTGCACCTTTGCGAGCAAGATGGCTTTGCGCTTGAGGCTCGGCGCGCGCGAGATCCAATTGCCTTCGGGCAGCATGCCGACGATTTCCGAATGGGCGTGCTGCGAGATTTGGCGCACGAGCGTTTTCCGGTAGGCATCGGGCATCCAGTCTTGCGGCTCGATCTTGCCGTCCGCCGCGACGACCGCGTCGAACCGATCTTGCTCGGGCGAGGCCGCGCCGGCATCGAGCGCCGCGACGTTGCCTGGAATGTCGAGGGATTGCGTATACATGGGAACGATCTCGTCCTGAGTTGTACGTTGTGGCGAGTATAAGCCAACCGACCGGTCGGTTAATAAATTTTTTTCGGGGATCGATCGACGGGCGGTGGCCGGCCCGGTGAGGGAGGACGCTAAAAAAGGGCGGGTAGCGGCGTCGCAGCGGGCTGCTAGACTGGAACCATCGTCCTTAAGTCCCACGTGCCTCGCACGTGTCTTGTATCGCGATCATGACGACCGTCTATTTCGTGAAGACCGGAGAGCAGTATCTTTGCCCCGGCGAGGACGGCGACGTTGGCTTGACGCCGTCGTTCGAGGAAGCCGAACACTTCCTTTCCTATGAGGAAGCGGAGCACGCCGCGCGAGCGAACGCCGGCCCCGGCTACCAGATCATCGCCGAGCAGCGGGGTTAATCGCCGCTGAGCGGGGCCAAATCGCCGGCCCGTATCGACGAGCGCGAGGACGAGCGCTATTGGGCCATGCCCCAAGAGACGAGCACGCCGTGGATGCTGCGCGCGTACTGGTCGCGCAGCGAGGGCGTCTCCGAGTGATAGGCGCCGATGGCGTGCCACGTATTGCCGTAGCGAATCATCTTTTGCTTGAGCATCCATGCGGCCACATAAGTGTTGACGCACGCGTCTTTTAGCGCGCCGGGCGGCACCCCGTTGCGGCGCAGCTCCGCGAAGTGCACCGAATTGATTTGAGCCTGGCCGACGTCGATGCTGCCGTCCGCGTTGCGATGCACGGCATTGGGGTTGCCTTTCGATTCGTACCAGGCGATCGCTCGCAGGACGAGCGGATTGACCCCTTGATAGGCCCCGGCGCGCGCGAAACAGTCTTCGTCGGCACGGGCGAGGCGCGGGCCGCTCAGAAGACAAGCGAATGCGATGGCGGCGGCTGCCAGGCCTGCGAGCGTCGGGCGGACGCCTCGGAGCGTGCGAGCGGTCATGGGTGAGACTCCAGCGGTTGTCGTGGATCGTGCGGCACTATCGGGTCCACGCCAGCGAGACGGTGTCGCCTCCGGTGCGTGCGTCGTGCGCCGGGTTGCGCAAGACGTCGTCGAGCTTGCGATCGACCTCGGTCAAGTAGGCTTGCGATTCGTCGCTGACGACCATCCTGATGCTCGGCTCGGCCGCGGGTTTGCGCCAGGTCGTCCGGCGCGCCTTCTTGCCGGAGCGGTGCGTGTTGCCGACCGGCGCCGCCTCCTCCAATTGCTCCGCGGACGAGGCGGGCAACGAAGCCAGCGACGGCAGCGGCGGGAACAATTGATTGGGGCCGGCGTTTTCCGGCGACGGCTTGACCGATGGAGCCGGCGTTTGGGCGTGGCTCGGGAGCGCCGCGCTCAGGCTAAGCGCGCCGATCAATGCGAGGGCGGAACGGGAAATCATGGACGTCTCCGGAGGCTATTCGGTCGGCAGCACTTGCACGCTGTAGGGGTGGCAGCTTCCCACGGTGACGTTTTCGATCTGGATCGCGCCGGCGCGCGCGGGTGCGATGCCGCGCTTCACCGATTGATTCAGATACGGAAAGTCCTGGGCGAGTGCGGCGATGACGATCCATGTCGGCTGCGGTTGCTTGGAAGCCACCGCACCTACTTTGACGAGCACTTCGGTCAAATGCGGGTCGCGTGCGCCCAGGGCGTCGGCCGGAATGGCGATGTCGACGAGTTTCGCCGTTTGCGCACCGGAGGTCGCGGCGGATTGCCGACCGTCGTTCGATCGCATGGCTTGCATCTGCGCGCACCCCGATAGGGCGACGACGATAAGAAGGCTGGTGAGTGCTTTCACTGTGATCTCCAACGCTAAGAAGTGCGTTATCGGCAGTGAGGGCCCGATGATTAAAACTGACGAAAGCTGATCGAGGGAAAACGCCGAGTCCGCCGAGCGTCGCAGCCCGGTGGACAGTGCTTGTGGCCGGTCGTCGTCGATGCCGACGGAGCCGACTCGACGCTCGCTCCCGAATTAAGCGCTTCAGAAACGAACGCCGTGGCTCTTGCCGGCCGGTAGCCAATTGGGGTGTGATCAACGCGCCGAGGCCTGTCGCGAAGCGGGGCCGAGCGCGGGCGTTAAAACGCGCTTACCGGGGCGGCGCGCGTCAGGCACAATCGCCGTCTGTCTTGTCCTTGTTAGTCTCGTTAGTCCCCCATCCCTCTTCATCACATGTTTGCTCGAATCACTTCGCGTGCGCTCGGCGCATTCACGGCGGCGGTGTTCGCCTTCTCGGTCGGCGCGACGGGCGCGGCGCACGCCGCTGCGCCGGCTCCGGCCGCGGGCGAGTGGGTGACCGCGTGGGCCACCGCGGCTCAATCGATCCCCGACCTCGCCGATCCGCCGCCGCTGTACCGCACGCCCGATGTCGCGGGCCGCACAGTTCGGCAAATCGTTTATCCGACGATATCCGGCCGCGGTGTCCGTATCCGCGTCAGCAACGCCTACGGGCGCGCGCCGCTGACGCTGACGGACGTGGTGCTTGCGCAGTCGGCGGGCGGTGCGCAGACGCGGCCGGGGACGGCTGTGCGCGTCACTTTCGCCGGCAAGGCGTTCGTCACGCTGAAACCCGGTGCGCAGCTCGACAGCGATCCGATCTCGGTTGCATTGACGGCGGGCCAGCCCTACGCCATCAGCCTGGCTGCGGGGCCGCGCCAAACGGTCACCGCCTGGCATCGGGTGGCGAACCAGGTCAATTACGTCTCGACGCAGGGCGATCACGCGGCCGACGAGACGCCCGGCGCCTATACGCGCAAGTTCACGGAATCGGCTTGGGTCAGCGCGCTCGACGTGCGCGCGCCGAACGCGTCCGCCATTGCGGCGATCGGCGATTCGATCACCGATGGGCTGCGCTCCAGCCTGAATCGCAATCGCCGCTGGACCGATGCGTTGTCACGCCGGCTCGACGAAGCCGGCGCCACGCAGACGGCGGTGCTCAACCTCGGCATCAGCGGCAACCGATTGCTCAGCGATTCGCCGTGCTACGGGGAGGCACTCGAGCGCCGCTTCGAGCGCGACGCGCTGGGTCAAAGCGGCGTTCGCGCCGCGATCTTGCTGATTGGCATCAACGACATCAACTTCGCCGCGATGCCGCCGCGCGCGGGGCTCGACTGCGACTTCCCCCATACGACGGTGACCGCCCGCGACTTGATCGACGGCTATCGGCGCTTGATCGAGCTGGCGCATCGCAGCAGCGTGCGCATCTACGGCGCCACGCTGACGCCCGCGTCGCTGCCTGGCCCGCGCGAAGCCGTGCGCACCGCGGTGAACGGTTGGATCCGCACGAGCGGCGCGTTCGACGGCGTGATCGATTTCGATGCGGCGCTGCGCGACAGTGGGCACCCGGACCAGTTGCAGCGACGCTTCGATAGCGGCGACCATATTCACCCTAACGACGACGGCTACACGGCGATGGCCGCTGCGGTTCCGCTGGACTGGGTGACGGCGCCCACGCATCGCTAGAAAAAAAGTTGCTTCACACCCTTGTCACACGACACGGGTTTGACCTATGATTCGCATCCTCATTTGATGAGCGGCGACGAAACGGCGCCGGCGGCAACAAGTTTTAAGCGATATGCGAAAAAAACTGTTGACGCGATGCAAGAAGTTCTGCATAATCTCGTTTCTCTGCTGCTGACGCAGCAACGCAAGACGGGCGGTGCTAGAGGGGAAGTTGCTCTGGTGCTGCTGGCGGTTAAGCGACGCGATCTTTAAAAATTT
>NZ_JBQCIV010000145.1:0-8766 GCF_051953405.1 Trinickia sp.
CGCGGATCCGCTCGTCGCCCAAAAGCGTGGCGGCAAGCGCGTGCGCAACGCGTCCGCGCTTGCCGCCTTCGGGTCACCGCGTTTCGATCAGAACAACGTCCGCAGGCTCAGCCCGGCGCCGAAATTGTTTGCCTTGCCGCCGAACGTGAGCGGCCCGTTCGGATCGTTGATCGATGCCGCGACGAGATGGCTGTGATCGACTTCTAGGTAAACGTCCGTCCGCTTGCTCAGGATGTAGTCGGCAATGCCGTAGACGGATTGAACGGTACCGTTCTTACCCGGCCCGACGTTGTTCGCGTGATCGTAGGCATAGGCGGCGTAAAAGCGCCACTGCGCGGCAGGCTGATACGAGACGCCGGCATGGACCAGGACGTCGTCGCGCGCGGCCGTTTGGGCGCCGAAGGCCGTCGTGGCATTGCTGACGATGCTCGTGTTCTCGAGCGGGCCGTTGGTGGCCGTGTTAGGCGCAACCGAGAAGCCCGCATCGCGCCGTGCATCGATGCCGTACAGATAGAGGCCGACGGGGCCCCACGTATAGGTGCCGCCGAGCGAGCCGATGAGCAGCTTGTGACCGCCGCCGTCCTTCGATTCGGCGCCGGCCAAACCGACCTTGCCGCCGGTGAAGTTGTAGATGACCGAAGCCGTCGTCGTACTGCCCGCCGACGTGCTGCCGGGCTGGCCACCGAACGAGTGCTGTACCGTCAAGGCAACCGGCCCGAACTTGTTGCTGTACTCGGCCGTATTGTCGAAGCGGATGCCGGTGAGGAACAACGTCCAATCCACCGCATTGACATTACCGCCGCCGATCGGATCGAAGTTGGATGCGTAAAAGCTGTAAATGCCGCCATACTGTCGGCCGAGCTTCAGCGTGCCGTAGCTGTCGTTCTGCAAGCCGACCCACGCGAAGCGGCCGAACAGTTGCCCCTGCTGATCGAACTTGCCGGTGCCGACGTTGTAGCCCGATTCGACCTGGAAGATCGCATGCGTGCCGTTGCCGAGATCCTCGCTGCCTTTCAAGCCCCAGCGCGTGCCGTTGATCGCGCCTTCGTTGAGCCCCACCACGTCTCCGCTAGCCGACGTTTGAACTCGGACGGATTCGTCGATCAAGCCGTACAGCGTGACGCTCGATTGCGCGTAGGCTCCGCAGCAAATCAGGGCTAACCCCGCTCCTGTGATTAGCTTCTTCATCAATTGTTATCCTTTGTAGACCGATTTGATTCAACAACGATCGATTGGCATGGTCGTATCCGGAAGCGGGACTGCCCGCGCCGCCGGAACATGCTGCATGTCGCGCGAGGACGACACGCTGGCGAATTCTTATGCGATGCGGGTGATTGGTCGAACAAGAAAATTAAATTGCACGCATAAGAAATTCGTATGGCCTGCGGCGCTGCCGGCCGTCGATCGGTCAGTGCGATCGACGAGCGTCGGTCGTCGGCGAACCGCAAGGTCCGAAGCAAGCCCAGGAGTTAGGCCAGAGCGAGTGTGGAGTAACGCGCCGCTCCGAGATGGGCACAACGCGCCGAGTCGTGCAGAATGTCCGTCTATGAGAGGCGGAGGGCGACGCGTGGCCATCAATTTCGATTTAAACGACCTGCAGGCATTCCGCGCGGTGGCCGAACTCGGGAGCTTCCGCAAGGCCGCGGAGTCGGTCAGCATCTCGCAGCCGGCCTTGAGCCGCCGCATCGATAAGCTCGAAGAAGCGCTCGGCGTGCGTCTGTTCGAGCGCACCACGCGCAGCGTCGCACTGACTACGGTTGGCCGCGTGTTCGCGCGGAGCGCCGAACAACTGCTCGACGATCTCGACGCCGCGCTGCTCGGGATCCGCGATGTTTCATCGAGCCGTCTGGGTCATGTCACCATCGCTTGCGTGCCGTCGGTGGCCTATTACTTCTTGCCGAACGTCATCTCGACCTTTCGTCGCCGTTTTCCTCGGATCCGAGTCAAGCTGCTGGATTCGAGTGCCAACGATGTCCTTGCGGCCGTCATGAGCGGCGAGGCGGATTTCGGCGTGAGCTTCATGGGGAGCCAGGACGCGGAGGTCGAGTTCAAGGTCCTGTTGCAAGAGCGTTTCGTCGCCGCTTGCCGTCGCGATCATCCGCTCGCACGCAAGAAGCGCGTGACCTGGAACGAACTCTACGAGTACGAGTATGTGTCGGTGGACAAGACCTCGGGCAATCGCTTGCTGCTCGATCAGGCGCTATCGGCCGTGGCGCCGCGCGCGCCGAGCGTGTGCGAGACGCGCCACGTCACGAGCATGCTGGGATTAGTCGAAGCGGGGATCGGTGTCGCCGCCGTGCCGTCGATGGCCATGCCCGCACTCGATCATCCCGTTCTCACGAGCGTGCCGCTCGTCGATCCGGTGGTCAAGCGACGCGTGGGCATCGTCAGACGCCGCGGACGGCCGCTCACGCCGGCCGCCCAGGAGTTTCATCGAGCGATTGTCGAGATGAGGCGCGGCAAGCTCGAAAAGCGCGACGCGCCGAGCGATGAAACGCCGGCGAAATCGCCGCCGCGTAAGAAGCCTCAATGATCGGAAACGGGATCGAGCCCGGTCGATTTCACTTCTGCTTGTACACCGGGTGAAGCCAAATAGTCGAGCAGGGCTTTCGCTTCCTTCGGATGTTGTGCGTGTACAGGAATGCCGGCGGCGAAGCGCGTGACGGACTGTAGCGATTCGGGAATTTTTCCGACGAAAGTCGCCCCTTTGACCGGCAGTAACTCGCTCACCTGCTGAAAGCCGATTTCGTAGTCTCCGTTCGCCACCTCCGAGGCCACGGGAATCCGCGGGATCATCGTCGCCTTCGGTTTTACCTGATTCTCGATGCCGAGCTTCTTGAATAACTCTCGCTCGATATAAACACCGCTCGCACTGTCCGAGTAGGCAATCGACTTCGCGTGGAGCAGCGTCTGGCGTAGGCCTTCTTCCGTACTGATATCGGGCTTTGTCGCGCCTTCGCGTACGACCATGCCGATGCGCGAATCGGCCAATTCGACGCGCGATCCGGGGATGACTTTACCTTCCCGGATCAATCCGTCGAGTGCGTAACCGACCATGATGACGGCGTCGGCCGGCTCGCCGCGTTCGAGCCGGTTGGGGATCGCTTGGGGCGATTGGCCCATCGACGGCCCTAGCGCTGTGTCGAGCGTATTGCCCGTTTCGGACGCGAACTCGGGGCCAAGCTTCTTGTACGCCGCGGTGAAGCCGCCGGAGGTCATGACGTGCAGGTCGGCGGCTTGCACGTTTGCCGTCGCGGCCGAGGCGGCGACGAGCGCTGCCGTGCAGAGTTTAAGAAGCAGGTTTTTCATGGCCGGTGTCGTATCGGAGTCGGTGTGAGGGCGGTATGCGCAAGTGCAAGCGAATCGGAATCAGCGCGCCGGCGTGAGCGCGGCTGCGCGAGGGCGATAGAGCGCGAAGGTGGCAATCAGCGCGCACGCGGCGGCGAAGCTCATCCAGTATCCCGGTGCGGCTTTGTCGCCGGTCATATGAATGAGTGCCGTCGAGATCGCCGGTGTAAAGCCGCCGAATACCGCGGTCGCGAGGCTATAGGCGAGCGAGAAGCCCGCGACGCGTACCTGTTCGGGCATGACTTCGGTCAACGCGACGATCATCGCGCCGTTATAGAGGCCGTACATGAACGAGAGCCAAAGCAGCACGAGCAGCATGTTCACGAAGCTCGGCGCATGCGCGAGCAGCGAGAGCGCCGGGTACGCGGTCGCGATGTTGAGCACCGTCATGGCGATGAGCAGCGGCCGGCGGCCGATCTTGTCGGAGATTGCGCCGCCGATCGGGAGCCACACGAAGTTGGAGAGCGCGACGCACAACGTGACGAGCAAGCTATCCGCGGTGCTCAAATGCAGGACGGTCTTCCCGAACGTCGGTGCGTAGACGGTGATGAGATAAAAGCTCGCGGTCGTCATCGCCACCAACATCGTGCCGGCGAGCACGGCGGCCCAGTGCTGAACCAGCGTGCGGAACACTTCGCTCATGCTTGGGCGATGCCGGCGTGCTTTGAACGCCTGCGTTTCTTCGAGATTGCGGCGCAACAGGAAGATGAACGGCACGATCATGCAGCCGACGAAGAAGGGGGCTCTCCAGCCCCACGCGGCGATCGCCGTTGCATTGAGCGATTGATTGAGCGCGAAGCCGAGGCCAGCGGCCACGACGATGGCCACTTGCTGGCTGGCGGACTGCCAACTCGTGAAGAAGCCCTTGCGGCCGGGTGTCGCCATCTCGGCGAGATACACCGACACGCCGCCCAATTCCGCGCCCGCGGAGAAACCCTGCAACAGTCGTCCAATGAGCACGAGCGCGGGCGCGAGAAGGCCGATCGTCGCGTAGCCCGGGACGAACGCGATCAGGATGGTGCCGCTCGCCATGATGGAGAGCGTGACGATCAGGCCTTTGCGACGGCCCACGTCATCGATGTACGCGCCAAGCACGATCGCGCCTAAAGGCCGCATGAGAAAGCCGGCGCCGAACACGGCGAACGTCATCATCAACGAAGCGAATTCGCTTCCGGCAGGAAAGAAGACGCGGGCAATTTGCGTCGCATAAAAGCCGAACAGAAAGAAGTCGAACTGTTCCAGAAAATTTCCGGCCGTTACGCGGAAAACCACCGCGGCCTTCGAACGTCCCCGCGAAAGGGAAGAGGGGGAGGGGTGCATCGATGTGTCTCCTGAAATGCCGAAAGGCGCGAATGGACGCTCTTCGTCGTTTCAGGCATGTTCGCCGGTGATCGGCGCAACGATAAGTGCAATGTTTCGAACGATTGATGCGTTACGATTATCAATCGAAAGATCGCTTTCGCCAGGGTACTGGGTCGAACGCCGCTTTCGCGGCTTCCAAGAATACGCGTTGACGGATCGTCAGACCCTGACGCGTGGGCGTGAGGGCGATGACCGGCGCGGGCTCGAGACGCCATGCCGGCAACACGCGCTTGAGTTTTCCCTGCGCGATCAGTCGTGCGCAATCCCATTCGGATCGCGCGACGACGCCGAGGCCGTCGACCGCCCAATCCCTCACCACGGTGCCGTCGTTCGACGACAACGTGCTGTTCAATCGAACCGTCACGGCTTTGCTCACGCGTTTGCCGGCGGCATCGTGTCGAGTGAAACGTAGACGGGTCACGTCTTCGTCGTTCTCTCGTAAGCTCAGGTAAGCGTGCCGCGTCAGTTCGGACGGATGCTTGACGCTGGAAAGGCTGCGCGCCAACGCGGGGCTTGCGCAAAGGAAGCGGTCGTTCGGCGCCAGAAAATGGCCTACCCAGGACGACCCTTTGATGTGCCCGATGGAAATGACGGCATCGGCACCGGCCGCCGCTGCCAGCGGGCTTTCCACCAAGATCAGCGAAATCGCGAGATGGGGGTGGGAGCGATGCAGGTCGCGCACCAGCGGAGCGATGTATTCGCGGCCGAAGCCGAACGGGGCCACGACGCGTAAATGGCCGCTCACGCCGCTCGACTCGCCGGAGAGACGGGACGGGAGCGACTCGATCCGCTCGAGGATGTCGATCGCTTCCTGTACCAGCCGCTGGCCTTCGTCGGTGAGCGCAATGCCCCTCGCCGCGCGCGTGGCCAGCCGCATCCCCACGCGCTCTTCGATGCGCTGTAGCCGCACTGTGACGGCCGGCGGCGTGAGATCGAGCAGCCGTGCCGCCGCGGCGAGCGATTGCGACGCGCCTAGCGCACGCAGCAATTGCAGGTCTTCGAGTTGGAGCATTAATCGCTCATGAATGACGAATGCGACCGATATTAAACGCGAAAACCTATTTTTTCTATGGGATCACGAACGGGGGCAAGGCCGAAGACCGGCGACGATCGAAACGGATGCGCTACTCCGCGTCTTGTTTCAGCGCGCCACTGATCCAACGTTCTTCCGACGCCATGAGATGCGCACGCATCGCCGTTTGCGCGGCAATCGGATCGCCAGCCTGCAACGCTTTCAACACAGCTTCATGCTCCTGCACGGCAGCCGTCCACGTTTGGGCGCTCTCGGTGTGCCCTCGCATCGCCGCCGCGATCGGGTCGTGCCGACTATCGAATAACTCTCCCAAATAGCGGCTGAGTACCGAATTGCCTGCGGCCTCCGCAATCAGCATGTGAAACTGCCGATCCGCCTCGACAGGCGATTTGCCGGCAGCTGCCAGCCTACGCATCCGCTCGATCGTGCGACGCAACCGATCCAGCATGGCGGCCGTCATATGCGCCGCGGCAAGCACGACGATGCTTCCCTCGATCGTCGCGCGCGCCTGCATCAATTCCGACGGACTGTCGCCCAACGCGCCGACCGTGCCGGTGGCGTCCTCGCTCGCCTCGCAGACATAGACGCCCGATCCCATGCGGATCTCCACCTGACCGCCGATCTCCAGCGCAATCAGCGCCTCGCGCAGCGATGGGCGCGACACGCCCAGCTTCAGCGCAAGCTCGCGTTCGGGCGGCAAACGTTCCCCCGGCGGAAATTCGCCTTGGCTGATCAAGGCCAGGATTTGAGTGGCGACGGATTGGTAAAGCCGCTTGGGTTCTGTCGATTTCATCGTATGAGTGGAAGGGGCGCTGCGTGGTGCCGCTCGGTCTGCGTCGAAGTCTAGCACGAAGGCTCGAAACCATTGCCCCATAAGAGTTTGGCCGATCTCTCGGGGTTTTCACTATTGGTAAGATCGCTTGCGATGAACGAACATTGGCTTGACCAAAAGAGAGATTTTGGCTTTAATCCACATAAATTGGACTGACCGCATGCACGGTCGGCCGTTCATAGGAGACGAAATGCCAGTGCCTCGCGGTTCGCCAAACCTCGCGGTTGCCGATCGGGCAGCGCCCGGGCGGGAGATCTTGCGCCTCGAAGGCGTCGTGAAGCGCTTTCCCGGTGTCGTCGCGCTCGATGGCATTCAGCTCGACCTGCGGGCGGGGGAAGTGCATGCGGTCTGCGGCGAGAACGGCGCGGGCAAATCGACGTTGATGAAGATCATCAGCGGCCAGTATCAGCCCGACGAAGGCACGATCCGCTATCGCGATGCGTCGGTCCGTTTTAATTCGACGTCGGAAGCGCAAGCGGCGGGCATCGCGATCATCCACCAGGAGTTGAACCTCGTCCCGCATTTGAGCGTGGCGGAGAATCTCTATCTCGCACGCGAGCCGAAGCGCGGACCGTTCGTCGATACGCGCAAGCTCAACGCCGACGCCGTGCGTTGTTTGCAGCGAATCGGCCTGAACGTCGCCCCGACTACGCTGGTCGGCACACTCTCGATCGCGCAACAGCAGATGGTGGAAATCGCGAAGGCGCTGTCGTTCGATTCGAACGTGTTGATCATGGACGAGCCGACGTCGTCGTTGACCGAATCGGAAACCGTCCAACTCTTTCGCATCATTCAAGAGCTGCGCGCGGCCGGCGTCGCGATTCTTTATATCTCGCATCGTCTCGACGAGATGGCCCAGATCGTCGATCGCGTCACCATCTTGCGCGATGGCCGGCATATCTCGACCGACGATTTTGCCGCGCTGACCGTCAACGACATCGTCGCGCGCATGGTGGGTCGATCTCTCGACGATGCGTATCCCGCCCGGCAATCCATCCCCACGCAAGACGTGCTGCTGCGTGCGCGGGATCTGCGCCGCGAAGGCGTGTTCGGCCCCGTGTCGTTCGAATTGCATCGAGGCGAGATTCTCGGCTTCGCGGGCCTCATGGGTGCGGGGCGTACCGAAGTCGCGCGTGCGATCTTCGGGGCCGATCGATTGGACGACGGAACGGTGGAGCTGCTCGGACACTCCGTCTCGATCCGTTCGCCGCGAGAGGCGATTCGTCATGGCATCGCGTACCTTTCGGAAGACCGCAAGCAGGATGGGCTCGCACTCGGCATGTCCGTCGCCGCGAACATCACGCTGTCGAACGTCGCCGGCATTTCGTCTCGTACCGGGTTTTTACGTTTCGACGACGAGACGGCGATCGCGAACCGTTATGTGCGTGATCTCGCCATTCGCACGCCGTCCGTCGATCAGATCGTTCGCAACTTATCGGGCGGCAATCAGCAGAAGGTCGTGATCGGCAAGTGGCTGTACCGAGGATCGAAGATTTTGTTCTTCGACGAGCCGACGCGCGGGATCGACGTCGGCGCGAAGTTCGCCATCTACGGCTTGATGGATCGGCTCGCGGCCGACGGTGTCGGCGTCGTGCTGATCAGCTCGGAGCTGCCCGAGCTGTTGGGGATGACCGATCGGATCGCCGTTTTTCACGAAGGCCGAATCACGGCCGTTCTCGAAACGAAAAAGACCAGTCAGGAGGAGATCATGCACTTTGCTTCGGGGCGTACCCATGCTTGAAATGACATCGGATCGTAGCCAAGCCACGGATCGCTCGTCGCGACAGCGACGCCGCGACCTCATTCAAAAGTTTGCCGCGCTAGGGAGTCTCGTCGCACTCGTGATCGCCTTTTCGGTGTCGAGTTCGGCATTCTTTTCGGTCGGCAACATGATGACCGTCAGTTTGCAAGTCACGTCGATCGCCTATCTCGGCGTGGCCGCGACCTGCGTGATCATCACGGGCGGTATCGATTTGTCGGTCGGTTCCGTACTGGCGCTGGCGGGCGTGTCGGCGGCCTTGCTCGCCAAAGCGGGCGTGCCGGTGCCTGTGGCCATGCTGTGCGGCGTGCTCGTGGGGGCGCTGTGCGGCTACGTCAACGGAATCTGCGTGACGCGAATGGGGCTGCCGCCGTTCATTGCGACGCTCGGCATGATGCTCGTCGCGCGCGGCCTCGCCTTGCAGATCACCGG
>NZ_JBQCIV010000146.1:0-96460 GCF_051953405.1 Trinickia sp.
TGAGCGTGATCGTGGGACGGGCGCTCCCCGATGTCCGGGACGGCCTGAAGCCGGTGCACCGCCGCGTACTGTACGCGATGCACGAGCTGAACAACGACTGGAACCGTGCCTATAAAAAGTCGGCGCGTATCGTCGGCGACGTCATCGGTAAATACCATCCCCACGGCGATACCGCGGTGTACGACACCATCGTGCGCATGGCGCAGAATTTCTCGCTGCGCTACATGCTGGTGGACGGCCAGGGCAACTTCGGTTCGATCGACGGCGACAACGCCGCCGCCATGCGATACACCGAAATCCGCATGGCCAAGATCGGCCACGAACTGCTCGCCGACATCGACAAGGAAACGGTGGATTTCGGGCCGAACTACGACGGCAGCGAAAACGAACCGCTGATCCTGCCGGCGCGTATTCCCAATCTGCTGATCAACGGTTCTTCGGGCATTGCCGTGGGGATGGCGACCAACATTCCGCCCCACAATCTGAACGAAGTCGTCGATGCCTGCCACCATCTGCTGAAAAATCCGCAGGCGAGCATCGACGAACTGATCGAGATCATCCCCGCCCCCGATTTCCCGACAGCCGGCATCATCTACGGCGTGGCCGGCGTGCGCGACGGCTATCGGACGGGACGCGGCCGCGTCGTCATGCGGGCCGCCACGCACTTCGAGGAAATCGACCGCGGCCAGCGCATGGCGATCATCGTCGACGAGCTGCCGTATCAGGTGAACAAGCGTTCGCTGCTCGAGCGTATCGCCGAACTCGTCAACGAGAAGAAGCTCGAAGGCATCTCCGATATCCGCGACGAATCGGACAAGAGCGGGATGCGCGTCGTCATCGAACTGAAGCGCGGCGAAGTGCCCGAGGTCGTGCTGAACAACCTGTACAAAGCGACCCAGCTGCAGGACACGTTCGGCATGAACATGGTTGCGCTCGTCGACGGGCAGCCCAAGCTCCTGAATTTGAAGGAGATGCTCGACGCGTTCCTCGCGCACCGGCGCGAGGTGCTGACGCGGCGCACTGTATACGAACTGCGCAAGGCGCGCGAACGCGGCCACGTGCTCGAAGGGCTGGCCGTCGCGCTCGCGAACATCGACGAATTCATCGCCATCATCAAGGCCGCGCCGACACCGCCGATCGCCAAGCAAGATTTGATGGCGCGCGCGTGGGATTCGTCGCTCGTGCGCGACATGCTGGCTCGCGCCGAGTCCGACAACGCCTCGGCCGGCGGACGCGAGGCGTATCGTCCCGAAGGGTTGAACCCGGCGTTCGGCATGCAGGGCGACGGCTTGTACAAGCTGTCCGACACGCAGGCGCAGGAAATCCTGCAAATGCGTTTGCAGCGCCTGACGGGGCTCGAGCAAGACAAGATCATCGGCGAGTACCGCGAAGTCATGGCTCAGATCGCCGATTTGCTCGATATTCTCGCGCGCCCCGAGCGCATTACGGCCATCATCGGCGACGAACTGACGGCCGTGAAAGCGGAGTTCGGCGACGCGCGCCGCTCGAAGATCGAACTGAACGCGACCGAACTCAATACCGAGGATCTGATCACGCCGCAGGACATGGTCGTGACGATGTCGCATACGGGGTACGTGAAGTCGCAGCCGCTGTCGGAATACCGTGCGCAAAAGCGCGGCGGGCGCGGCAAGCAAGCCACGCAGATGAAGGAAGACGATTGGATCGATACGCTGTTCATCGCGAACACGCACGATCACATGCTGTGCTTCTCGAATCGCGGCCGCGTCTACTGGGTCAAGGTGTACGAGGTGCCGCAAGGCTCGCGGAACTCGCGCGGCCGGCCGATCGTCAACATGTTCCCGCTCCAAGAGGGCGAGAAGATCAACGTCGTGCTGCCGGTCAAGGAGTTCTCGGCCGATAAGTTCGTGTTCATGGCGACTTCGCTCGGGACCGTCAAGAAGACGCCGCTCGAGGCTTTCAGCAGACCATTGCGCAAAGGTATCATTGCCGTCGGTCTCGACGAGGGCGATTTCCTGATCGGTGCGGCGATCACCGACGGTCAGCACGACGTCATGCTGTTCTCGGACGCCGGCAAGGCGGTGCGCTTCGACGAAAACGACGTGCGTCCGATGGGCCGCGAGGCGCGCGGCGTGCGCGGCATGCAGCTCGAAGACGGGCAGCAGGTCATCGCGATGCTCGTGGCCGGCAGCGAAACCCAAACGGTGCTGACAGCGACCGAAAACGGTTACGGCAAGCGTACGCCGATCACCGAATACACCCGGCACGGGCGCGGCACGAAGGGTATGATCGCGATCCAGACCTCCGAGCGTAACGGCAAGGTGGTGGCGGCGACCTTGGTCGACGCCGAAGATCAAATCATGCTGATCACGAACACGGGTGTGTTGATTCGCACACGTGTCGCCGAGATTCGCGAGATGGGACGGGCCACGCAGGGTGTTACACTCATCAGCCTTGACGAGGGTACGAAGCTGTCGGGCCTGCAGCAGATCGCGGAAGCCGATTCCGACGTGGACATCGACGGTGCGGCCGACGACGAAGCAGGCGAGGACGGCGGGCAGCCGTGAAGATAGATCGACTGGCGCCGTGTGGGCGCCGGTTCGACGAAAGACAACGAAGCGTGCGAGCGATCGCGAGCGTGGTGAGGGTGCCTGTCGCGGCTGAGGCCGGCGGGTGCGGCGAACCGGCGGCAACGTGTCGCGCGCGAACGATTCATTTTTTTGAGGGAGTGATGATGCAACGACGATTCAAGCAATGGATGCTGCTGGCTGCTTTCGTGCCGACTTTCGCGATGGCGCAAGCCCTCCAGAGCCAAGCGCCGGCGGCTCCGGCGGCGGCTGCCGCCGCGCCGGTGGATCCGGCCAAGCAAGCCGCGATCAAGGAGCTGCTCGATGCGATCGACGCGCAGAAGCTCGTCGGTGCGATCGCTAACAGCGCTCAGATGCAAGCGAAGCAGTACGTGCCTGAAATCCTGTCGGAAGCGCTGTCGGAGAACAAGACGCTGACCGACAAGCAAAAGCAGGCTGCGGTGCCGACGTTGCAGAAGAATGCTGTGCAAAAGCTCGTGGATTCGGCGGGTCAAGTGTTCACGACGGACGCATTCCGTAACGACGCAATGCAAGCGCAGTACGACGCCTACGCGAAATACTACTCGACGGATGAAATCAAGGATCTGACGAAGTTCTACAAGAGTTCGACGGGCCGCAAGTTCATCCAAGTGCAAGATCAGGTGGGCCGTGACGTTGTGGGCAGCCTGATGCAGAAGTATATGAAACAAGCGGTCGACGCCACCCGTGCGCAAGCCGACAAGGAAGTCGCCTCCGTCAAGCCCGGCAAGTAAAACCCGTGCGGGCCCGAGTTGCACCGGCTATCGGGTCGGCGCGCTCGGGCTGCGTGCCTGCGCCCTTACAGCGGGCCTAGGCGAGCGGTTTTCAATCGGTGGTGCGATAATGGCCGTTTGCGCGAAATGCGCGAACGGCCATTATCTATTTCTGACTTGAGTCCGGCGCATGCGTCGGCGGCGTGCGGGGGCGTTCTAGTCCGCTCACCCGTTCATCCACTTTCTCAGGGGTTTCTCGATGCGCGTGTTCAATTTCTCGGCCGGGCCCGCGGCGTTGCCCGAAGAAGTGTTGCGTCAGGCGGCCGACGAAATGCTCGATTGGCATGGCAGCGGCATGAGCGTGATGGAGATGAGCCATCGCGGGCGCGAATTCATGTCGATCCACGAGCAAGCGCTGACGGATCTGCGCGACTTGCTGCAAGCGCCGGCGAGCCACCGCGTGCTGTTTTTGCAGGGCGGCGGGCTCGGCGAAAACGCGATCGTGCCGATGAACATGCTGGGCAAACGCGACGTGGCGGATTTCGTCGTCACGGGCTCGTGGTCGCAAAAAACCCTCAAGGAAGCCGGCAAGTACTGCAAGCCGCATGTGGCCGCCTCGGGCGAGACCGCGGAAGGTTTCACGCGCGCCCCTAAGCGCGGCGAATGGCAATTGTCCGACGATCCGGCCTACGTCCATCTTTGCACGAACGAGACGATCCACGGCGTCGAGACGTTCGATATTCCGGAATTGGGCGACGTTCCGCTGGTGGCCGACGTTTCCTCGCATGTGCTGTCGCGGCCGCTCGACGTGGCCAAATTCGGCGTGATGTACGGCGGCGCGCAAAAGAACATCGGCATGGCCGGTTTGACGATCGTCGTCGTACGCGAGGATCTGCTCGACCGCGCGTTGTCGATTTGCCCGTCGGCCTTCGAATGGCGCATCGTGGCCGAGAACAATTCGATGTTCAACACGCCGCCCACGTACGCGATCTACATCGCGGGCCTCGTTTTCCAATGGCTCAAGCGCCAAGGCGGGTTGCAGGAAATCGAGGCGCGCAACCTCGAAAAGTCGAAGCTGCTTTACGACACGATCGATGCAAGCAGCTTTTATATCAACAAAGTGGAGCGCGATTCGCGTTCGCGGATGAACGTGCCGTTCTTCCTCGCGGACGAATCGCGCAACGAAGATTTCCTTGCCGGCGCGAAAGCGCGCGGGCTGATGCAGCTCAAGGGCCACAAGTCCGTCGGCGGCATGCGGGCCTCGATCTACAACGCGGTGCCGCTCGAAGGCGTCACCGCGCTCGTCGAGTACATGAAGGAATTCGAACGCACTCGCGCCTAACCGCGCGGGGCAGGGCGTGCGCGTCGCGCCGCCCGTTTTCGACACGGCCGTTTTACGCATGGACGACGAACTCAATTCAAAGCTGAAGCCGCTGCGCGACCAGATCGATGCGATCGACGCGCAGGTCATCGCGCTGCTCAATCGGCGCGCAGCGATCGCGCTCGAAGTGGGCGAGGTCAAGAAACAGTACAACGCCCCGGTCTTTAGGCCGGAGCGCGAGCAACAGGTCATTTCGCGCTTGCAGGCGCTGAGCGACGGTCCGCTCGAGGGCGATCACATCAGCGCGATCTGGCGCGAGATCATGGCGGCGAGCCGATCGCTCGAACAGCCGGTGACCGCCGCTTATCTCGGCCCGGTTGGCAGCTATACCGAAGAGGCGATGGTCGAGTACTTCGGCCATTCGATCGGGGGGCTGTCGTGCCAGTCGATCGACGAAGTGTTTCGCTCAGTCGAGGCGGGCAGTGCGCAGTTCGGTGTCGTGCCGGTGGAAAATTCGAGCGAGGGCGCCGTATCGCGCACGCTCGATTTGCTGCTTCAGTCTCAGCTGACGATCGGTGGCGAACTCGCGTTACCGATTCGACACAACTTGCTGACGCAAAGCGGCGCACTGACGGGCATCGTGCGTGTCTGCGCGCATGCGCAGGCCTTGGCGCAGTGCCAGCGCTGGCTCACGGCGCACCTGCCGCACATCGAGCGTCAAGCCGTTTCCAGCAATGCCGAGGCAGCGCGTTTGGCCTCGCTCGATCCGACCGTCGCGGCGATCGCCAGCGATCGGGCGGCGTCGTTTTACGGGCTGCAGGTCGCGAACGCGATGATTCAGGACGATCCTCACAACCGAACCCGTTTCGTGATGATCGGCCATGCGCCGGCGGGCTCCACCGGGAACGACCGAACGTCGCTAATCGTGTCGGTGAAGAACGAGCCGGGCGCCGTCTTCAAACTGCTCGAGCCGCTGGCCCGGCACGGCGTGTCGATGACGCGATTCGAGTCGCGCCCCGCGCGCGTCGGGACGTGGGAGTACTACTTCTATATCGACGTCGAAGGCCATCGCGGGGATCCGCCGGTTGCGGCCGCGCTTGCCGAACTCGAGAAGAAGGCCGCGTTCCTCAAGATTCTCGGCTCGTACCCGCGCTCGCGCTAGGGCGAGTCCCGCTCATGCTCGCGCCCTGCCAGACCCGACCGACCCGACCGACCCGGCACGCTCGACGGGCTCGATGCGCGCGTGCATCGGTCGGTCCAACGAATTCGAACAGTCCGCTTTGGAGACATTCATGACGATGCAATACGGCCCTTCCTACGTGCGGCAAATCGCCCCTTACGTCGCCGGTAAACCGATTTCGGAAGTCGCGCGCGAGTTCGGGCTCGACGAAGCGCACATCGTCAAGCTCGCGTCGAACGAGAATCCGCTCGGCGTGCCCGAGTCGGCCAAACTCGCCATGGCGCGGGCGGCCGCCGAACTCGGCCGCTATCCCGATGCGAACGCGTTCGAACTCAAGGCTGCGCTCGCCGCGCGCTACGGCGTGCCGGCCGAATGGATCACGCTCGGCAACGGCAGCAACGACATTCTCGAAATCGCTGCGCACGCCTTCGTCGAGAAGGGGCAGTCGGTCGTCTATTCGCAGTATTCGTTCGCCGTGTACGCATTGGCGACGCAAGGCCTCGGCGCGCGTGCGATCGTCGTGCCCGCGGTGAAGCACGGGCACGATCTCGATGCGATGCTGTCCGCGATCGAAGAAGACACGCGCCTGCTGTTCATCGCCAACCCGAACAATCCGACGGGCACGTTCATCGAAGGACCCGCGCTCGAAGCGTTTCTCGACAAGGTACCGAAACGCGTGGTGGTCGTGCTCGACGAGGCTTATACGGAATATCTCGCGGCCGACCGCCGCTACGATTCGATCGCCTGGGTGCGCCGTTATCCGAACCTCGTCGTGTCGCGCACGTTCTCCAAAGCCTTCGGCTTGGCCGGTTTGCGCGTCGGTTTCGCGATCGCGCAGCCCGAGTTGACCGATCTTTTGAACCGGCTGCGCCAGCCGTTCAACGTCAACACGATCGCCCAAGCCGCCGCGATTGCGGCACTTAACGACGCCGCGTTCCTCGAGAAGACGGCCGAACTCAATGCCGCGGGCTACCGTTATCTGACGCAAGCGTTCGATCGGCTCGGTCTCGAGTACGTGCCCTCGTTCGGCAATTTCGTGCTGGTGCGCGTCGGAGACGACGAGGGCGCCGGTGCGCGCGTCAATCTGGCGCTGCTGCGGCAGGGCGTGATCGTGCGTCCGGTCGGCAATTACGGGTTGCCCCAATGGCTGCGCGTCACCATTGGCCTGCCCGACGAGAACGAAACGTTCATCGCCGCACTCGAAAAATCGCTGGCGCCGGCCTGAGGGCGGCGCCGCAAACCTTGCGCGCGTTCGGTGCGCGCGCTTTTTTCCGCTTGCGAGCCAGTTTTGACCACGTTTACTTTCGACAAACTCGTGATTTTCGGCGTGGGGCTGATCGGCGGCTCGCTCGCGAGGGCCTTGCGCGAGCGGGGCGGTCCCGAGCAGCGCGCCGGGCGCATCGTCGGCGTCGGCCGTACGCGCCGCTCAGCCGAGCGCGCACTTGAATTGGGCGTCGTCGACGACGTTGCGTCGCTTGGCGACGACGGCGAGATCGCCGCCGCGCTAGCGGGCGCCGATCTCGTTGTGCTCGCCGCCCCCGTCGCACAAACCGAGCCCTTGCTCGCACGCATCGCGCCGTTGCTCGATGCGCGCACGATCGTCACCGATGCGGGCAGCACGAAATCGGACGTTGTCGCCGCCGCGCGTGCGGCGCTTGGCGAGCGTGCCGCGCAATTCGTTCCCGGCCATCCGATTGCGGGACGCGAATCGAGCGGCGTCGAAGCCGCGTTGCCCGATTTGTACGTGGGCCGCAACGTCGTCTTGTGCCCGCTGCCCGAGAATCGACCCGCCGACGTGGCCCGAATCGACGCGATGTGGTCCGTGACGGGCGCGCGCGTCAGCACGATGAGCCACGAGCAGCACGATCGCGTGTTTGCCGCGGTGAGCCATTTGCCGCACTTGCTGTCGTTCGCGCTCGTCGAGCGCATCTTGAACGCGCCCGATGCGGCGCTGAAATTTTTCTTCGCGGCCGGCGGCTTTCGCGATTTCACGCGCATCGCGGCATCGAGCCCCGAAATGTGGCGCGACGTCTGCCTGGCCAATCGATACGCGCTTGTCGAAGAGCTGGACGGCTACACGACGGTGCTGGCGCAATTGCGCGCGGCGATCGTCGCGGGCGACGGCGCGACGCTCGAGGCCGTCTTCGCACGCTCGCGCGAAGCGCGTACCCAATGGCAGGAATGCGGCGGCCGCCCAAGCGGCCCGCTGGCGCCGAAATAAAAGGACCCCCATGGACTACCTCGATCTCGGACCCTACTCGCAGGCGCAAGGCACGATCCGCTTGCCCGGCTCGAAGAGCATTTCCAACCGGGTGCTCTTGCTGGCGGCGCTGGCCGAAGGCGAGACCACGATCTCGAATCTGCTCGATTCCGACGACACCCGCGTCATGCTCGATGCCCTGGAGAAACTCGGCGTGAAGCTCGCGCGCGAGGGCGACCGGTGCGTCGTGCAAGGCACGCGCGGTGCGTTCACCGCCAAGACCGCCGACCTCTTTCTCGGGAACGCCGGCACAGCGATCCGTCCGCTGACGGCCGCGCTCGCCGTCAACGGCGGCGATTACCGCGTACACGGCGTGCCGCGCATGCACGAGCGGCCGATCGGCGATCTCGTCGACGGTCTGCGTCAAATCGGCGCGCGCATCGATTACGAAGGGAACGAAGGCTTTCCGCCCCTGCGCATCCGCGCCGGAGCGATTGCGGTCGGCGAACCGATCCGCGTGCGCGGCGACGTCTCGAGCCAGTTTCTAACGGCGCTCTTGATGACGCTGCCGCTCGTGCGCGCGCAAAGCGGCCAGATCGTCGTCGAAGTCGAGGGCGAGCTGATTTCGAAGCCGTATATCGAGATCACAATCAAGCTGATGGAGCGCTTCGGCGTGAGCGTCGAGCGCGAGGGCTGGCAGCGCTTCTCGGTGCCGGCCGGGGCGCGATATCGCTCGCCCGGCTCGATCATGGTCGAGGGCGATGCCTCGTCGGCCTCGTATTTCCTCGCGGCGGGGGCGATCGCGGGCGGGCCCGTGCGCGTCGTCGGCGTCGGGCGTGCGAGCATTCAGGGCGACGTCGGGTTCGCCGACGCACTGACGGCGATGGGGGCGAACGTCACGATGGCCGAGGATTGGATCGAGGTGCGCGGCAGCGGCCACGACCATGGCCGGCTCGAAGCGATCGATATGGATTTCAACCTCATCCCCGATGCGGCGATGACGATTGCCGTGTGCGCACTGTTCGCGCGCGGCACGACGAAGCTGCGCAACATCGGTAGCTGGCGCGTGAAGGAGACGGACCGGATTGCGGCGATGGCGGCCGAACTGCGCAAGGTCGGCGCGACGATCGAGGAGGGGGAAGACTTCCTCGTCGTGACCCCTCCCGCGAAGCTGACGCCGAATGCCGCGATCGATACCTACGACGATCACCGCATGGCGATGTGCTTCTCGCTCGTCTCGCTCGGCGGCGTGCCCGTGCGGATCAACGACCCGAAGTGCGTCGGCAAGACGTTTCCCGATTATTTCGAACGCTTTCAAACGCTCGTTCGCGCTTGAAGCGCGATTGACGCTCGACTTTTTGCTTAGATGAAACCGACTCGCCCGTTTCACCAGACCCCCGTCATCGCGATCGACGGCCCGACCGCTTCCGGCAAAGGCACGGTCGCGGCCCTCGTGGCCGCCCAGCTCGGCTTTCACCTGCTCGACAGCGGCGCGTTGTACCGGCTCGCCGCGCTGGCCAGCGTTCGCTACGGCGTCGCGCCGACCGACGAGCAGGCGCTGGCCGCGCTCGTGGGCGAGCTGCACATCACGTTTCGCGAGGGCTGCGCGCAACTCGACGGCGTCGACGTATCGAGCGAGATCCGTGCCGAGGAAATCGGCAATCGGGCCTCGGCGATCGCGGTCCACCCGGACGTGCGAGCCGCGCTGGTGGCGCGTCAGCGGGCGTTCCGCAAGGAGCCCGGGCTTGTCGCGGACGGCCGCGACATGGGCACGGTGATCTTCCCGGATGCCGTGCTGAAGGTGTTTTTGACGGCCAGCGTCGAGGCTCGCGCGGCCAGACGATATAAGCAATTGATCCAAAAAGGGTTTTCTGCTAATATGGATGACTTGCTCCGGGATTTGCGCGAGCGCGACGAACGCGATAGCAATCGCGCCGCCGCACCGCTTAAGCCCGCGGCAGACGCAAAGCGGCTCGATACTTCGGCGCTTTCGATCGACCAGGCGGTCGGCGAAGTGGTGAATTGGTATCGAGCGCGGTAGGTGCTCGAGGTACCGGTGGCGGTGCCCTGAGCGTGGGATCAACCCTTAACCCCGTATGGCGTTCGCATCAAGTCGCATCATGCCTATAAGCGCCGAGTTCGAACTCGGTCGGCACTGACACCCGCGAAGCCATGCCATTACGCATTTTTATGTCCGACCTGCAAACCTCCAACCCGAACACCGAATCTTTTGCGGCCCTTTTCGAAGAGTCGCTGACCAAGCAAGACATGCGCGCCGGCGAAGTGATCTCCGCCGAAGTCGTGCGTGTCGACCACAACTTCGTGGTCGTCAACGCGGGTCTCAAGTCCGAAGCCTACATTCCGCTCGAAGAATTCCTGAACGACGCGGGCGAGGTAGAAGTGCAGGCGGGCGACTTCGTTTCGGTCGCGATCGACGCGCTCGAAAACGGTTATGGCGACACGATCCTGTCGCGCGACAAGGCGAAGCGCCTCGCTTCGTGGCTGTCGCTGGAAAAGGCGCTCGACAACAACGAACTCGTGACCGGCACGATCACGGGCAAGGTCAAGGGCGGCATGACCGTCATGGTCAACGGCATCCGCGCGTTCCTGCCGGGTTCGCTCGTCGACACGCGTCCCGTCAAGGACACGACGCCGTACGAAGGCAAGACGCTCGAGTTCCGCGTCATCAAGCTCGACCGCAAGCGTAACAACGTCGTGCTGTCGCGCCGTGCCGTCATCGAAGCGACGCAAGGCGAAGAGCGCGCGAAGCTGCTCGAGACGCTGAAGGAAGGCGCGATCGTCAACGGCGTGGTCAAGAACATTACCGATTACGGCGCGTTCGTGGATCTGGGCGGTATCGACGGCCTGCTGCACATTACCGACATCGCATGGCGTCGCGTGCGTCACCCGAGCGAAGTCCTGTCGGTCGGCCAAGAAGTCACGGCCAAGATCCTCAAGTTCGACCAAGAGAAGAACCGCGTTTCGCTCGGCATCAAGCAACTGGGCGACGATCCGTGGGAAGGCATCTCGCGCCGCTACCCGTCGGGCACGCGTCTGTTCTGCAAGGTCACGAACATGACCGATTACGGCGCGTTCGTCGAAGTCGAGTCGGGCATCGAAGGTCTGGTGCACGTGTCGGAAATGGACTGGACGAACAAGAACGTCGCACCGTCGAAGGTCGTTCAGCTCGGCGACGAAGTCGAAGTCATGGTGCTCGAGATCGACGAAGACCGTCGTCGTATCAGCCTCGGCATGAAGCAGTGCAAGCCGAATCCGTGGGACGACTTCAGCCGCAACTTCAAGAAGGGCGACAAGATCACGGGCGCGATCAAGTCGATCACCGACTTCGGCGTGTTCATCGGTCTGCCCGGCGGCATCGACGGCCTGGTCCACCTGTCGGATCTGTCGTGGAGCGAGACGGGCGAGGAAGCCGTTCGCAAGTACAAGAAGGGCGACGAAGTGGAAGCGGTCGTGCTCGGCATCGACGTCGAGAAGGAACGCATTTCGCTCGGCATCAAGCAGCTCGAAGGCGACCCGTTCAGCAACTTCGTTGCACTGAACGACAAGGGTTCGATCGTCGACGGCGTGGTGAAGGCAGTGGACGCCAAGGGTGCGGTCGTGACGCTGACGGCGGATGTCGAAGGCTACCTGCGTGCTTCGGAAATCGCGCAAGACCGCGTGGAAGATGCTCGCAACGTGCTGAAGGAAGGCGACAAGGTCAACGCGATGATCATCAACATCGATCGCAAGTCGCGTGGGATCAACCTGTCGATCAAGGCCAAGGATTCGGCCGAGCAGCAAGAAGCGATGCGCGGCCTCGCGGCCGACACGAACTCGGCGGCTTCGGGTACGACGAACCTTGGCGCGCTGCTCAAGGCCAAGCTCGACGGCCAGAATCAGTAAGCCTTTGAGAGGTCTGCCGCAGTATGACCAAATCGGAATTGGTCGCCCAGTTGGCAACGCGATTTCCGCAACTTGTTCTCAAGGATGCGGATTTCGCGGTCAAGACGATGCTCGATGCGATGTCCGAGGCGTTGGCCAGAGGGCATCGCATTGAAATTCGCGGCTTCGGCAGCTTCGGTTTGAACCGCCGCCCATCCCGCGTCGGGCGTAATCCGAAATCGGGGGAGAAGGTGCTCGTGCCCGAAAAGCACGTGCCGCACTTCAAGCCCGGCAAGGAATTGCGCGAGCGGGTGGATGGACGGGCCGGCGAGCCCCTGGCCGTCGACCGTACCGACGACGATCTCTGACGTGACGCGGTGCGCTCTTTCCGGAGGGTGCTGCGTGCAGCGGATTTCTATCGGTAGCGTCGTCTCGATGCCAATGCCGATGCCGAGTGTCGGCAAGCACGTTTGAAAAAAAAGCGCCTTCGGGCGCTTTTTTGTTTGATCGAGCCCCGAGCCCGAGCCCGAGCCCGAGTGCGAGTGCGAGTGCGAGTGCGAGTGCGAGTGCGAGTGCGATCTGCGCCCCGACGGGGCAGCGGGGCCGGTACGCGCAGCAGTTCGAGCGTCAGCCAGGGCAACCCGGCCCGCCAGCCCAGCTACCACGGCACGAACCATGCATCGGCTGCACGCAGCGCGCCGGTGCCTGGGCCTGCCCGGCATCCTTTCCATTACAATACGGGCACTTTTGTTCGGGCGCCATTGCGTCGGGCGCCCTGCGCCTGGATCGAGAACCGCAGTTGCCGTCGAGAGAGCCTTTATGAAATTTATCGTCTGGTTGATCCGTGTGCTCGTGTTCGTGGTGTTGCTCGTTCTCGCGCTCGCCAACACGCAAAGCGCCACGGTGAACTTCGCCGGATATGCCTGGCAAGCGCCGCTGATTCTGATCGGCTTGGCCTTTTTTGCGGTGGGGCTGTTCGCGGGCCTGATTTCGGCGTTGCCGCCCGTGGTCCGGCTTAAACTCGAGAACGGCCGCTTGAGGCGCGAGTTGCGTGCCACGCGCGAGGAGACGCCGCCCGTCGTCGTCGAGCCGCCGATGCCGCCCGTTATTTGAGCGCCGCTGCGCGTTCATTTTTATTCCCGCTTTTCCGGCCTTCGCATGGATCTCGATTTTTGGTGGCTGCTCGCCGTGCCCGTCGCGTTCGCGCTCGGGTGGATGGCGTCGCGCTACGATTTGAAAGCGCTGCTGTCCGAGAGCGCCAACCTCCCGCGCTCGTACTTTCGCGGCTTGAATTTCCTGCTGAACGAGCAGCCCGATCAGGCGATCGATGCGTTCATCGAAGTCGTCAAGCTCGACCCGGAAACGATCGAGCTGCACTTCGCGCTCGGCAATCTGTTTCGCCGGCGCGGCGAAACGGATCGCGCGATCCGCATTCATCAAAATCTGCTGAGCCGCGCCGATCTGCCGGCGAGCGAGCGCGATCATGCGCTGTTCGAACTCGGTCAGGATTTTCTGAAAGCGGGGCTGCTCGATCGCGCGGAAGAAACGCTCGGCCGGCTCGACGCGGGCGAGTACGCGCGCGACGCGCAACGCGCGCTGTTGACGATCTACGAGATCGAGAAAGAGTGGATCAAAGCGATCGACGCAGCCGGCCGGCTCGAAACGATGGGGGCCGATTCGCTGGCCAAAGAGCGCGCTCAGTTTCATTGCGAACTCGCGCAAGAGGCGCTGCAGCGTAAGGACGCGGTCGAGGCGGCTACGCAACTCGAATCCGCCCTGCAAGACAACCCGAACAATGTCCGCGCCACGATCTTGGCGGGCGACGTCGCCGCCGCGCGCGGCGATCACGCGGCGGCCATCGCGGCCTGGCAGCGCGTCGAATCGCAGAATCCGTCTTACTTGCCGCTCGTGGCCGAAAAACTGATGAAGGCGTACGGCGCGCTCTCGCGTGCTCAGGAAGGCGCGGCGCTGCTTACCGGGTACGTCGAACGATACGGTACGAGCGATCTGCTCGATCTCGCCTATCCGCATGTCGCCCAACTCTGCGGGGCCGACGCGGCCCATGGGCTGGCCCGTGCGCAAATGCGGGCGGCGCCGAATCTGGCCGGCATGACGCGCCTGCTCGACGCGCAGATCGAAGCGGCCGAGGAGCCGCGTCGCGGCGAACTCGAACTCATGCGGACGCTGATCAAGCAGCGCACCAAAAATTTGCCACGGTACACATGCCAAAATTGCGGTTTCCGGGCGCGGCTGTTCTATTGGCAATGCCCGGGCTGTAGCGGCTGGGAAACGTATGCCCCGCGCCGCGTCGAGCCGATCGCGGCGGTACAACAGGCTTGACGCGTCGTGTCGCCGCCCGTCGTGCGGCGGGCGTGCAAGGCTTCATGGATTCTTCGGCCCAGCGGCGCGCGAGCGGCACGTGTAGGCGCCAGCGGCCGAGCGCCGGCTCATGGGCCGGCACCAACTAGTGGAACGCGTATGAAAATCACCATCATCGGCACCGGCTACGTCGGCCTCGTCACGGGCGCATGCCTGGCGGAAATCGGCAACGACGTGTTTTGCCTCGACGTCGATCCGCGCAAGATCGATATCCTGAACAGCGGCGGCGTACCGATTCACGAACCGGGCCTGCAAGAGATGATCGCGCGCACGCGCGCGCACGGCCGGATCACGTTCTCGACCGACGTGAAAGCGAGCGTCGAGCACGGCGACATCCAATTCATCGCGGTGGGGACGCCGCCGGACGAAGACGGGTCCGCCGACCTGCAATACGTCTTGGAAGCCGCGCGCAACATCGGCCGCTACTCGAACGGCTTTAAGGTAGTCGTCGATAAATCGACGGTGCCGGTCGGCACCGCGGAGCGCGTACGCGGCGTGATCGCCGCGGAGCTTGGTGCTCGCGGGCTGGGCGGCAGCGCCGCGCATCGTTTTTCCGTCGTCTCGAACCCGGAGTTTCTGAAGGAAGGGGCCGCCGTCGACGATTTCATGCGGCCGGACCGCATCGTGATCGGCATCGACGACGACGAAGCGGGAACGCTCGCGCGCGAGAAGATGAAGCGCCTGTACGCGCCGTTCAACCGCAACCACGAACGCACGCTCTATATGGACGTGCGCTCGGCCGAATTCACGAAGTATGCGGCCAATGCGATGCTGGCGACGCGCATCTCGTTCATGAACGAAATGTCGAACTTGGCCGATCGCGTGGGCGCCGATATCGAGCAGGTGCGCCGCGGTATCGGTTCCGATCCGCGTATCGGCTACCACTTTCTCTATGCGGGCGTCGGCTACGGCGGCTCGTGCTTTCCGAAGGACGTGCAGGCGCTCGTGCGCACCGCCGGCGAGAACGGGCACAACCTGCGCATTCTCGAGGCCGTCGAAGCGGTCAATCACGAGCAAAAGGAAGTGCTCGTCGATAAGATCGTCGGCCGTTTGGGCGAGAATCTGACGGGTCGCACATTCGCGGTCTGGGGGCTTGCGTTCAAACCGAACACGGACGATATGCGCGAAGCGCCGAGCCGGCGGTTGATCGCCGCGCTGCTGGCGCGCGGGGCGAGCGTGCGCGCTTACGACCCGGTGGCGATCGAGGAGGCGCGACGCGTGTTCGCGCTCGATTTGGCCGACGCGCCCGACGCGATGGCGCGGCTGGCCTTCGTGACGAAGCAAGACGAGACGCTCGTCGGCGCCGATGCGCTCGTGATCGTCACCGAATGGAAGGAATTCAAGAGCCCCGATTTCACGCATTTGAAGTCGGTGCTCAAAGCGCCGGTGATCTTCGACGGCCGCAATCTTTACGAACCTTTGGCGATGGCCGAACTCGGCATCGACTACTACGCAATCGGGCGCCCTTATGTCCAACTCGCTCCCACGACCGATGCACGCCGCTGAATCGGCGAAAGACCCGGCCGCGCGTGACGGTAGCAGCGCGCCGCGGCAGGTGGACGTTGCGGGCGGTCCGCACGTGGCGCGCGAGCGGCTCGGCGAGGCGCGCGTGCTGATCGTCGGCGACGTAATGCTCGATCGCTACTGGTTCGGCGACGTGAACCGCATTTCACCCGAAGCGCCGGTGCCGGTCGTGCACGTGCAGCGGCAGGAAGACCGGCTCGGCGGCGCCGCGAACGTCGCGCGCAACGCGGCCGCGCTGGGCGCGAAGGCGGGGCTGCTGTGCGTGGTCGGGGGCGACGAGCCGGGCGAGCGGATCGTCGATCTGCTCAAGGATAGCGGCGTGGCAACGCATCTGGAGCGCGATCCCGAACTGTCGACCACCATTAAGCTGCGCGTGCTCTCCCGTCAGCAGCAATTGCTGCGCGTCGACTTCGAGAACATGCCGGCGCACGAGGCGTTGCTCGCGGGCCTCGCGCGCTTCGATGCCTTGCTTGCCTCGCATGACGTGATCTTGATGTCGGACTACGCCAAAGGCGGTCTCACGCATGTCACGCAGATGATCGCGAAGGCCCGCGCCGCCGGCAAGCCGGTGCTCGTCGATCCGAAGGGCGACGACTGGGAGCGTTATCGCGGCGCCACGTTGATCACACCGAATCGGGCCGAATTGCGCGAAGTGGTGGGGCAGTGGAAGTCGGAAGAGGACTTGCGTGCGCGTGTGGATGCGCTGCGTGCCTCGCTCGAAATCGATGCGCTTTTGCTGACGCGTTCCGAGGAGGGCATGACGCTGTTTACGGCCGATGGCGAGGTGTTGACCGCGCCGGCCGTCGCGCGCGAAGTGTACGACGTCTCGGGCGCCGGCGACACCGTCATCGCGACGCTGGCCGTCATGCTCGCCGCCAAATTGCCGCTCGTGGATGCCGTCGCGTTGGCGAACCGCGCTGCGGGTATCGTCGTCGGAAAGCTCGGGACGGCCACCGTCGATTACGACGAGCTGTTCCCGCCGCAAGCACGCTAGCCGGTAGCCGAGCCCCGGCGCTTGGCGCCGGCATCCGCTGCCTTTCCTCGTTATCGAACCACCGCTACCACGATCATGACTCTCATCGTCACCGGCGCCGCCGGCTTCGTCGGCGCCAATCTCGTCAAAGCGCTCAATGCGCGGGGCGAAACGCGCATCGTTGCCGTCGACAACCTCACGCGCGCCGATAAGTTCAAGAACCTCGTCGATTGCGAGATCGACGATTACCTCGATAAAACGGAGTTCGTCGAACGGTTCGCGCGCGGCGATTTCGGCAAGGTCCGGGCCGTTTTTCATGAGGGCGCCTGCTCGGATACGATGGAAACCGACGGCCGCTACATGATGGAGAACAACTTCCGCTATAGCCGTGCCGTGCTCGACGCGTGCCTGGCGCAGGGGGCGCAGTTTCTCTACGCTTCATCGGCGGCGATCTATGGCGGCTCGACCCGCTTCGTGGAAGAGCGCGAGGTGGAGGCGCCGCTGAACGTCTACGGCTACTCGAAATTTCTGTTCGATCAGATCGTTCGCCGTGTCTTGCCGAGCGCGAAGAGCCAGATCGTGGGCTTCCGCTATTTCAACGTGTACGGGCCGCGCGAGGCGCACAAGGGCCGCATGGCGTCCGTCGCGTTCCACAACTTCAATCAGTTTCGCGCCGAGGGCAAGGTCAAGCTGTTCGGCGAGTACAACGGCTATGCGGCGGGCGAGCAGACGCGCGATTTCGTGTCGGTCGAGGATGTCGCGAACGTGAATTTGTTCTTCTTCGATCACCCGGAGAAGTCGGGCATCTTCAACCTTGGGACCGGCCGCGCGCAACCGTTCAACGACATTGCCACGTCTGTCGTCAACACGCTGCGCGCGCTGGAGAATCAGCCCGCGCTGTCGCTGGCCGAGATGGTTCAGCGCGGGCTCATCGAGTACGTTCCGTTCCCCGATGCGCTGCGCGGCAAGTACCAGTGCTTCACGCAAGCCGATCCGGCCCGTCTGCGCGCGGCCGGCTACGATGCGCCGTTCCTGACGGTGCAAGAGGGCGTGGATCGCTACGTGCGTTGGCTATCCGGCCAACTGTAACGCGCAGCGCGCAATTCGTAGACTAAGGCCTCACGGTCGGCACCCGCCGGCCGGCGCAGCGTCAGGAGGCCTCATGTTCAAGCGTTTTCTCTCGTTCGCGGTGGCATGCGCTGCCGCGTGCCCGTTTCTATTCGCTCACGCCGTTCATCTTCGTGTCGACGTCAATACCGCCGACGAGGCGGCATTGCGCGCCGTGAAGGGCATTGGGCCGGCCCGAGCCAAGGCGATTGTCGACGAACGCGCCGCCGGCGGCCCCTTCAAGGATGCGGACGATCTCGGTCATCGCGTGAAAGGCCTGGGCGGACAGGCGGTCGAGCGATTGCGTACCGAGGGGCTGACGTTGGGCCTCGGCCGGGAGCGATCGGCCGCACCGCGATCCATGGATGAGCGCACGACTCGCGCGGCGCGCATTGTCGAGGATGGTTTCGCGTATGGTTTCCGTCCACGGGCCATGGGGCTCGGGCACGCCTAGTTCGTCGAGCCCCTCGTTTCGCGGCTCACGCCAGGCTCCTTCGGCCGTCATGTTCGATCGACGGTTTCCCGCGATCTGTCGCGGGTTTTTTCGTTGAACGGAGCCGGCGCAGTAGCGTCGGTCGCGTCCGTGGAGCTGCGTAGCGGCTGCTTTGTCCGCATGGGCCGAAAGACCCTACGGCGCGATGGGCGCCTCGGTGTTTTACAATCGAACCCATTCATATCTGCTCAAGACAACGGCGCGCCGCGCGCATTACACATGCCCTACAAAACCATCGAAGACACGATCGGCAATACGCCGCTCGTCCAACTCGTCCGTGTGGCCGACGATGACATCCGCAGCCGGAACAACGTCGTCCTCGCCAAGCTCGAAGGCAACAATCCCGCCGGCTCGGTGAAAGATCGGCCGGCGCTATCGATGATCAAGAAGGCGGAGGCGCGCGGGCGGATCAAGCCGGGCGATACGCTGATCGAGGCGACGAGCGGCAATACCGGCATCGCGCTCGCGATGGCCGCCGCGATTCGCGGCTACAAGATGGTGTTGCTGTTGCCGGAGGATTTGTCGGTCGAACGGCGGCAAAGCATGGCCGCCTACGGGGCGGAAATCGTGCTCACGCCCGTCAAGGGCGGGATGGAGTACGCCCGCGATCTGGCCGAGCAGATGCAGCGCGACGGCCGCGGCATCATCCTCGATCAATTCGCGAACCCGGACAATCCGGTCGCGCACTACGAAGGCACCGGCCCCGAGATCTGGCGCGATACAGAGGGGCGGGTGACGCACTTCGTATCGTCGATGGGGACGACCGGCACGATCATGGGGACGTCGCGCTATCTGAAAGAGCAAAACGCGGCGATCGAAATCATCGGCGCCCAGCCTGAGGACGGTTCGCGTATCCCGGGCATCCGCAAGTGGCCCGAAGCCTACATGCCGAAGATATTCGATCGCGCACGCGTCGATCGTACCGAAAACGTCTCGCAGGCTGCGGCGGAAGCGATGGCGCGTCGCTTGGCGGCGGTCGAAGGCATCTTTTGCGGGATCTCGTCGGGCGGTGCTTGCGAGGTGGCATTGCGCATCGCGCGCCAAGTCGAGAACGCGACGATCGTGTTCATCGTCTGCGATCGCGGCGATCGCTATCTATCGACGGGCGTGTTTCCTGCCTAACACCACGCCATGTCGGTGCGCCGGCCGGCAACCGCGGGTAGCGATTGCGCCGATGAGCGCGAGACCGAATTCGTAGCGCGCTCTCTTCGAGTGGCGGACGTGCCGCCAGCTGTGCGGCACGCCCCGTCGAGCCGAGCGCTTACTGCGGTTGTTGCGGCGCCGGTGCAGGCATGGGTACGGGCGGCTGTGTCGGCGCAGGTGCAGGTGCCGGTGCCGGTGCTTGTGCAGGGGCTGATGTCGACGCCGGTGCCGATGCTGGCACCGAGGGCTCGGCCGCCGCGGGTTCCCCTAGCAATGCCGCGGGCGACGGCGCCGAAGCCGGCGCGGGTACCACTGCCGGTGCGCTTGTCGAACCGGTCGCCCGCGTGCTGCCATCTTCCGCGTCGATGCGCGCTTTCACGCGTTGGCCGAGTTCGTACACCGCGAGGGCATAGAAGAAGCTGCGGTTGTAGCGCGTGAGCACGTAGAAGTTTTGCAGTCCCAGCATGTACTGGGTGGCCTGTCCCGGCGTCGGCAAGTCGATGACGGTGACCGGCGTGCTGTCTTCGGATGCCAGATCGAGCCCCGGCTCGTCGAGCGTCATGCCCGCTCGCAGCAACTGCGCGAGCGGCCAGTGCGGCTCCGGTTGTCCGTCGGCGGCCGCCTGTGCGATGCCGAGGCTGCCCGCGTCCGATCCAATGTGCCAAACGACCGGGCGCCCAGTTTCCCAACCGTTCTGCGCGAGGTAGTTCGCCACGCTGCCGATTGCATCGGCCGGGCTCGAGCGCAAGTCGATGTGCCGGTTGCCTTCGTAATCGACGGCATACTTGACGATGCTACTGGGCAGAAATTGCGGAATGCCGATCGCACCGGTATACGAGCCGAGCACCGTCGCGGGATCGATTTGCGCGTCGCGCGTCCAAACGAGGTAGTCCTCAAGGTTCTTGCGGAACGTCATCTCGCGATCGGCGCGATTCGGCGTGTTCGGATAGTCGAATGCGAGCGTCGTCAGCGCGTCCAGCACGCGGAAATTGCCCATGTAGTGCCCGTACATCGTCTCGACGCCGATGATGCCGATGACGACTTCCGGCGGCACGCCGAACTGCTCGTAGGCGCGTTGCAACGTGGCGCGGTTCTCGCGCCAGAACTTCGCGCCTGCGTTGATGCGCACGGGATCGAGGAATCGCGCCTGGTACGTGCGCCAGTTCTTCACGAATGCCTTGGGTGCCGGCGTGACGAGCTTGACCGCCGTCTGCGAGTAATTGACGCCGGCAAAGAGGGCATGCAGCGCCTTCGGGTCGAAATCGTAGCGCGCGACCATGTCGTCGATGAATGCGTTGACGTCCGCGTTGTCGGCGTAGCGCTGCGGGATGATTTCTTCCTCGAACGTCGATCCCGACTGTGCCGATTGTCCGGATTGGGCCGGTTGCGTTGCCTGGTTCTGCGCGATACGGGCGGCGTGCTTGGCGGGCTTGGAAGCCGGCGGGCGGTTTTGCGCGCAAGCGTTCTGCCAGGAAGCGGCGGCGCCGAGCGCCAAGGCGACGAGCACGGCGAGGCGTCGCGCTCTTGCTGCGGGTGAAGCGTGTTGTCCGGTCATAGGAAGGCGAGGGCAAGGGTTCGGCGCAGTATAACGAACGGCCGCGCGTGGCGGAACCGTCGCGAAGCGATTGTCGCGCCGCGAGCTGGGGCACGACGTGCTTCGCCCCACATCGCAGGCACCGGCTCGCGCTATGCCCGGCGCAAAAGGGGCGCCGGCGGCTGGGCAGGAGCAAACGCGCGGGCCGCGTGTGGTAACGTAGTCCGATCTTGGCCCGACCGATGGCCGAGGCCGACGAAGCCACTTTGGAGACAGGCCGCGCCCGCGGCGAACGAACGACCATGGCAACCGCTTTGTACTCACACCCCGATTGCTTGTTGCACGAGATGGGGCCGGGGCACCCGGAATGCCCGGAGCGTCTTGCAGCGATCGAGGATCAGTTGATCGCGAGCCGCATCGGCGAATTGATCGAGCGCGAGAGCGCACCGCTCGCCGACATCGCCGATATTGCGCGCGTTCACACGCGGGCGCACATCGATTTCGTCGAACGCAGTGCGCCCCGCGAAGGCTACACGTGGCTCGATCCCGATACGGCGATGAACCTGCATACGTGGCAAGCGGCATTGCGCGCGGCCGGCGCGGCAGTGGCGGCGACCGACGCGGTGATCGACGGCCGCTACGACAGTGCGTTTTGCAGCGTCCGTCCGCCGGGGCACCACGCGGAGCCGGCGCGTGCGATGGGCTTTTGCTTCTTCAACAACGTGGCGATCGCGGCGCGCCATGCGCTCGAAGTGCGCGGCCTCGCGCGCGTCGCCATCGTCGATTTCGACGTGCACCATGGCAACGGGACCGAGGCCGCTTTCGCCGGCGACGAGCGCGTGCTCATGTGCAGCTTCTTTCAGCATCCGTTCTATCCGTTCAGCGGCGCGGACAATCAGGCACCGAACATGGTCAACTTGCCGATGCCGGCGCGCACGCCGGGTTCGTCCGTGCGCGAATCGATCGATATGCTCTGGCTGCCGCGGCTGGAGGCGTTCAAGCCGGAGATGATCTTCGTCTCGGCGGGATTCGACGCGCATCGCGAGGACGATCTGGGCAACATGGGGCTCGTTGAAAACGACTACACATGGATCACGGAACAGATTCGACGCGTCGCCGATCGTCATGCGAGCGGACGGATCGTCAGCTGCCTCGAAGGCGGCTACAACTTATCGGCGCTCGGACGCAGCGTCGTCGCGCACGTGCGTGCATTGGCCGGCATTTGACGCACCGACGCAGCCGGCCGCATCTCGGCAGTCGGTACGGAATTCGACGGCCGCCTTTCATCGCTTCGAGGGTCAGCTCATCATGAATCCTTCCGCATCGTCTTCCCCCTCCGGCGGTTCGCCCGCTTCCGATTGGGTGCGCGTGGAGTATGCCGCTTATGGATTGCCCGGCGTCGTTCGCGTGACGCTCAATCGTCCCGACGCCTTCAACGCGTTATCCGAGCAGCTCATCGACGAACTGCAGGCGACGCTCGCGGCGATCGCTCGATCGGACGAGCGCGTCGTGGTGCTCGCGGCGGAAGGGCGCGCCTACTGCGCGGGTCATGACTTGAAGGAGCTGCGCGCGACGCCTTCGCCCGAGTTCTATCAAAAGCTGTTCGCGCGCTGCTCCGCGCTCATGATGACGATTCAGCGGATGCCGCAGCCCGTCATCGCCCGTGTGCAGGGCATCGCGACTGCAGCCGGTTGCCAACTCGTCGCGATGTGCGATCTCGCTGTGGCTGCCGATACGGCGCGATTCGCCACGTCGGGCATTCACTACGGCTTGTTCTGTTCGACGCCGGCCGTGCCGCTCTCGCGCAACGTTCCGCGCAAGGCGGCGTTCGAGATGCTTGTGACCGGCGATTTCATCGATGCGGCCAAGGCGCGCGAACTCGGCCTCATCAATCACATGACTCCGCTCGATGCGCTCGACACCGATGTCGCGGCGCTCGCCAAGCGCATCTGCGACAAGCCGCCCGCCGCCGTGCGGCTGGGCAAGTCGCTCTTCTATCGGCAGTTGGAGGCGGGCATCGAAGCGGCGTATCAGATGGCGGACCAGGCGATCGCTTGCAATGCGGCCGATCCCGTCGCGCAGGAAGGCATGCAGGCGTTCGTCGAAAAACGCAAACCGAACTGGAACGCTTGACGCGCCGCCTCTACGCGGGCTTTCTCCTACCTGGGTCGTCAGGCATGCGCGAGGATCCACTGCGTCAAAGCGTCGATGACGCTATCGCGGTCGAGGTCGTTCATGGTTTCGTGATAGGCGCCCTCGTAGAGCGTGAGCGTGCAATCGGGCGAGCCGACGTGGGTGGCGAATGCACGGCTGCCCGCGGGTTCGGTCAGTTTGTCGGCCGTCCCGTGATAGACCAGGACCGGCAGGCGCAACGACGCCCGCCCGCGTTCGATACGTTCCATGGCGGCGAGAATCTCAGCGCCCGTGCGCGCGGGGACGGCGCCATGATGCACGAGCGGATCGGTGCGGTTCGCTTCGACCGCGAGCGGGTCGCGCGAGAGTAGCGCGGCCTCGATCTTCATGGCCTTATAGCGCGGCCATAGGCGGCTCACGGCGCGGCTCGCGGCGAGCATCCAACGCGGGACATCCTTGCCGGGCGCTAGCGCGGGACTCGACAGAATGAGGCCCGAGACGGGGTGGGTTCGATCGGCGAAAGCCGCGAGCCGCTCGATCGCGAAGCAGGTCGCGATGGTGCCGCCCATGCTATGGCCCATCAGTAATAGCGGTGTCCCGGGGCGCGCGGCGGCGTCGAGCAAGGCTTGGGCATCATCCAAATAGGCGTCGAAGGACGCGACCCAGGTGCGTTCGCCCGGCGATCGGCCATGCCCGCGCAAATCGATCGCGACAAGCTCGATGCCCGCGGCCGCGAGCCGTTCGGCGAGTGCCGCGTAGCGGCCCGCATGCTCGGCTAGCCCATGCAGCAGCGCGACCGTGGCTCGCACCGGCTCGGCAGCAGGCCAGCGGTACAGTGCGAGTTCGAGGCCGTCGATCGTTCGGACCGAGCCGGTCGGGACGGGCTGCATGCCGCTGCGGCTGTTCGTCGCGGCTGCGCGCGCACTGTGTGGCGGCGGACTCGTCGTCGACATCGCTTGTCTCCCTCTTCGTTGTCTGCGTCGTTTGCGCTGGATCATAGCCGCTGGCGCGAGCCGCCACGACCGGTCGCCGACGACGTGCGCCTCTAATAGCCAGAAGTCATTAAGGCGTGGCGATTAATTATTAAACCGCATTTGTGCGACGCGATAAAATCGGACTTTCGCCATTTTTCCTCTCGTTGCAGTCACGGCGACCGTTCGGGCGGCGCATGCTCGCGTCCCCGGTTGACGCCTGCGCCGTTTTTTTTTTTTTCATGATCGAACTTCGTCATCTCTCGCAGCGCTTCGCTGGCCCTAACGGCTGGGTCGACGCGCTGCACGACATCACTCTCACGATTTCCGCAGGCCAGATTTTCGGCATCATCGGCCGCAGCGGCGCGGGCAAGAGCACGCTCGTGCGCACGATCAATCTGCTTTCCCGGCCAAGCGCGGGCGAAGTCATCGTAGACGGCAAGGCGCTCAATACGCTCTCGGCGCCGCAACTGCGCGAGGCGCGGCGCGAAATCGGGATGGTCTTTCAGCATTTCAATCTGCTCAGTTCGCGCACGGTGTTCGACAATGTCGCGCTGCCGCTCGAACTGGCGGGCATGAAGCGCGCGCAGATCGAAGCGACGGTTTTGCCGCTACTCGAATTGGTCGGCCTGACGGCGCTCAAAGATCGCTATCCCTCGCGCATCAGCGGAGGGCAGAAACAGCGTGTCGGGATTGCTCGCGCGTTGGCGAGCCGGCCCAAGGTGCTGTTGTCGGACGAGGCCACCTCCGCGCTCGATCCCGAAACGACGCGTTCGATCCTCGAATTGCTCAAGCGCATCAATCGCGAACTCGGTTTGACGATCGTGCTCATCACGCACCAGATGGAAGTGATCAAGGACGTGTGCGATCGCGTTGCCGTGCTCGATGCGGGGCGCGTGGTGGAGGAGGGCAATGTCGTCGACGTTTTCTTAAAGCCTCGCCACGCCGTGACACGCGCGTTGCTCGGCGACGTCATCGCGCACGAGCTGCCGAGCGCCGTCAAGGCGCGGGTCGCGGCGCACATCGAGGCGGGCGAGGGCCAGCTACTGCGGCTCGCTTTCGCCGGTGGCGGCGTGGAGCGCCCGATTTTGTCCGAGACGATCCGTCGCTACGAACTCGACTTCAATATCCTTCACGGTCAGGTGGACGAGATTCAGGGGCGTGCGTTCGGCTCGCTCGCCGTGCTGGCCGACGGCGAGCCGGAGCAATTGAGTGCCGCCCTTCATTTCTTGCGCGAGCAAGGCGTCGTTGTCGAGGAGCTCTCGCATGTTCAGTGAAATGTCCTCGATGTTCGTTCAGTCGTTTTGGGAAACGCTGGTGATGGTGGGCATCTCGGGGGTGGTAGGCGCGCTCGCGGGCTTGCCGCTCGGCGTGCTGCTGTTCCTGACCGATCGCGGCGGGGTACTGCAAAGCGTCGCGGCGAACCGCGTGATGGGACTGACCGTCAATGCCGTCCGTTCGACGCCGTTCATTATTTTGCTCGTGGCCGTGATTCCGCTCACGCGCGTGATCGTCGGTACCTCGATCGGGACGGCTGCCGCCGTCGTGCCTTTGACGATCGCCTGCGCGCCGTTTTTCGCGCGGCTCGTCGAGACGGCGCTGCGGGAAGTCGATCGCGGGCTGATCGAAACGGCCGAAGCGCTCGGCGCGACCACGCGCCAAATCGTTTTCAAGGTCTTGCTGCCCGAAGCGTTGCCGGGCATCGTCGCCGGCCTCACGATCACGTTCGTGTCGCTCGTGGGCTACTCGGCGATGGCCGGCGCGATCGGCGGCGGCGGGTTGGGCGATCTCGGGATTCGCTACGGCTATCAGCGGTTCTTGCCGGAAGTGATGGTGGCCGTCGTCGTGATCCTCATCGTCTTCGTGCAGCTTGTCCAGTCGTTCGGCGATTGGCTCGTGCGGCGGTTGAGCCATCGGTGAACGGGGCGAGCGTAGAGGTTAAGGGCGTTAGCGGTGCTGGAGGCGTTAGAGGCGTTGGTCGAAACCCGGGCTTGGCGCCCGGGCCGCTTCATCATTAAAATAAAACGATCGTTCGTTATTCTAAGGCGCGTCGCCTCGGGGAGATGAGGCATCCGGGCCGCACGGCTGCGGCAATTTGCCCATTGGGGCTTTGCCGAACCGTCGGCGAGTGCGGCCGCAGCATGCGCTGTCGCTATAATGGCCGCTGGGTTGACGTATTCGTAACTTTGGAGCGTGTGCATGAAAATTTTGGTGCCTGTCAAGCGCGTGGTCGACTACAACGTCAAGCTCCGGGTGAAGTCGGACGGCACGGGCGTCGATATTGCGAATGTGAAGATGTCGATGAACCCGTTCGACGAAATCGCCGTGGAAGAGGCGGTTCGTCTGAAGGAAGCGGGCGTGGCCACGGAAGTGGTGGCGGTGTCGGCGGGCGTGGCGCAGTGCCAGGAAACGCTGCGCACGGCGCTGGCGATCGGTGCCGATCGCGCGATCCTGATCGAATCGAACGAAGATCTCCAGCCGTTGGCCGTGGCGAAGCTGCTCAAAGCGCTCGTCGACAAGGAACAGCCGCAGCTCGTGATTTTGGGCAAGCAAGCGATCGACGACGACTCGAACCAGACGGGCCAGATGCTGGCCGCGCTGGCGAACCTGCCGCAAGCGACGTTCGCCTCGAAGGTGACGATCGCCGACGGCAAGGCCACGGTGGCGCGCGAAGTCGACGGCGGTGCCGAGACGCTGACGTTGAGCCTGCCGGCCGTGGTGACGACGGACTTGCGCCTGAACGAGCCGCGCTACGTGACGCTGCCCAACATCATGAAGGCGAAGAAGAAGCCGCTCGAAACGATCAAGCCGGAAGACCTCGGCGTGGACGTCGCTCCCCGTTTGAAGACGCTGAAGGTGGCCGAGCCGCCGAAGCGCAGTGCCGGCGTGATGGTGCCGGACGTTCAGACGCTGGTCGAGAAGTTGAAGACCGAAGCCAAGGTGCTGTAAGAGGGAGCGAGACAAATGACGATTCTGGTTATTGCCGAACACGACAACGCGTCGATCAAGGGCGCGACGCTGAACACCGTTGCTGCCGCACAGAAGATCGGCGGCGATGTGCATGTGCTGGTCGCGGGCCACAACGCGCAAGGCGCGGCCGACGCGGCGGCGAAGATTGCCGGCGTGGCGAAGGTGCTGCTGGCCGATGCGCCGCAACTGGCCGAAGGCCTGGCGGAAAACGTCGAAGCGACGGTGCTGAACATCGCGAAGGACTACTCGCACATCGTGGCGCCGGCGACGGCCTACGGCAAGAACGTGGCGCCGCGCGTGGCCGCGAAGCTGGACGTGGCGCAGATCAGCGAAATCACGGCGGTTGTGTCGGCCGATACGTTCGAGCGACCGATCTATGCGGGCAACGCGATTGCCACGGTGCAATCGGGCGATGCGATCAAGGTGATCACGGTGCGTGCGACGGGCTTCGACGCGGTCGCAGCCGAAGGCGGTAGCGCAGCGGTCGAGAAGATCGAAGCGGCGGCCGATCGTGGCGTGTCGCAGTTCGTGAACCGCGAAGTGACGAAGCTGGACCGTCCGGAGCTGACGAGCGCGAACATCATTGTGTCGGGCGGCCGAGGCCTCGGCAGCGGCGAGAACTACACGAAAGTGTTGGAGCCGTTGGCGGACAAGCTTGGTGCGGCGCTGGGCGCCTCGCGCGCAGCCGTGGACGCGGGCTATGTGCCGAACGATTACCAAGTGGGCCAGACGGGCAAGATCGTCGCGCCGCAGCTTTATGTGGCGGTCGGCATCTCGGGCGCGATTCAACACTTGGCCGGGATGAAGGATTCGAAGGTGATCGTCGCGATCAACAAGGATCCCGAAGCGCCGATTTTCAGCGTGGCGGATTATGGTCTGGTGGGCGATTTGTTTACGGTTGTGCCGGAACTCGTGAACGCTTTGGGCTGAGCGGGTAGCGCCGCCGCGGGGCGTGCGGCGTGATGTGTGCGGACGAAGGGGCGGATGCGCCCCTTCGTCGTTTCCGCGGCGTTTGTTCGATTGAGCGTTGGTGCGATGTCGCGGATCGAGTGGTTGGGGTTTCGGCGCCGATTGTTGGTTGTTGCGGGGCCGAAGACGACGCGGAGCGGTCAGTCGGCCGTCTCGGAAGCTGCCGTTCAAACCGGAACCACCCATCTGGTCGGTCCCGATCCACGGTGCGTGCTGTGACGGCTAGCGAGTCCGATCGCGACGTATCATCGCCGACAGGATATATCCGGCAATTCGTGGGTTCTCCTTGATTCGCCGGGTGCTGTAGCCGTACCAGTCATGACCATATGGCACGTAGACGCGCACGTTAAATCCTTGCGCAAGCAAAGCATCACGCAGCGGTTCGCAAACCCCCAGCAACATCTGGAACTCAAATCGTGACCTATCGACCTGCTCGCGTTGCAGCCAGTTGGTTAGCGAATTGATCAATTGTGCATCGTGGGTTGCGATGCCCACGAACGATCCCGCCTGAATCGCGCTCGAAACGTGCCGAACAAAGTGCGCGTTGATCGCTGTCCGATCTCTCGATGCACCGGCGACGAGATGTTCATTTGCCTCTGCATAAATTCCCTTGCAAATGCGCATGCGGCTCTTGCGAGCCTTTAGCGGAACGATGTCATCGTTCGTACGCGTCAAATACGCTTGCAGTGCGATTCCGATTGGATATGCGTCGGCTTCGAGCTTCAAGAACGCGTCGAGTGTTTTCTGGGTGCAACTGATGTCCTCCATGTCGATGCACCCGCTGATTCCCTGCGCTGCCGCCGCTCGTAGGATCAACGCGACGCGCGCCATGCATGCGTTTTCGTCGAGATGCAACCCCAGGGCGGTCAGTTTTATCGACAGCTCGGCGGGCTCGTTTTGCAGGCCAAGCGCTTGAATGAGATCGAGATAGTCGCGAGTCATCGACTCTGCCTGATCTGACGTCGACGCAGTCTCGCCCAACACATCGACGGTCGTTCGGAAGCCTGCTGCATGGAGCGCGTGGATGCGCACGCGGGCATCGGAAAGCGTTTCGCCAGCGATATAGCGGCGCGAAATCTTACGGATCAGCGAACGGGGGACGAGCGGGATGGCGTGAGCCGCCATCGTATTGAAAATACGCATATAGTGGTCTCGTGAAAGTGCGATCGCACGAATCTGGACGCGATAAGTCGATTCGAGCGACATCCCCGGACTGCTATTGACAACAGGTCCGGGACGAATGCCAAGGCGGATGCAACACTGCATCGACACAGGCTTTCAGTGCGTTTTCGAGGGAGGCCAGGCAGCTGCGTACATTATTTGAGTGGGGTCTGTTGCAGTTCGCTACGGGGTGGTCAATGCCTGTTTTCGTTTGCCATTCAGACATCGCGAATCGTAGCACGAGCGAACGAACGGCGGTCACGGACCGATGCGCGATGCGTGGAGGTTGCGGTTGTCAACAATTGACGCGCTCCTGCCGGATGTCTCATATTGGCCGCCGACCGCCGTCTATCCGCGTCTCATCTGCAACGACGTGTCAGTCGCGTTTATCACGCGAAACCCGAAGCGATGGTAAAGGTTTATCGCCGGATTCCCTTTTAAAACGCTCAGCTTGACAGGTACATCGGCGACGTCTGCCAGCCGTAGAAATTCACGGACCAGATGCGTCCCGATGCCGCGCCCCTGATACGTGGGCAAAATCTGAATTTGCACGATGGCCCACTCATTCATGTCCCGAAGGGATTTGAAAAGTCCGATTTCTTCGGACCCGCAGCAAACTATGCAAGAGTCGTTGTAGCGATACCGAACACGGTCCCAGTGAGTACGCTCGTCGGTGGGCTCGCCAGCGCGTTTTAGGTGCTCGTCCATCGTCACTGCACGCAAATCGAACAGAAACGGCTCATCGGCAGGCGTCACCGCACGGAGCGTGATTCCAAGATTCTTCATTCCAACTCTCGATCGTGGCCTCGGTACCGCTACCGATTGTTGACGATCCCCTGCAGCTTGTCGACGGTCCGGTTGTGGCCGGCAACTGCCTGATACGCTCGAAGGCGACCGGTTGCAGCCGGTCCCGTTCGGACATTCGAGGGCGGCTACCCGCGCTCGGGATTATCATGCCTCGATCAGCAGCAACGGCTCGAGAGTATGTGAAATCCGGGAAATCGTTTTCGTCCGGCAGCCCTGGCTTGGCTCATGATTGCACGGTCTGTTCCGTCATTTGGCTGGCCGCCGCCGGCACTTCCCCGATGCATTTGCCGTCACGCGAGGCAGCAATCTTGAGCGCCGCAACAGGGGGCGAACCATGGATCAAAGCGGAGACTTCATCGTGCGCACGATGTCGGCCGGTGAGGTGGCCATGTCGGTCGAATGGGCGGCTGCGGAAGGATGGAACCCCGGCTGGCATGACCCGCACTGTTTCAGAGAAGCCGACCCGGCCGGCTTCTTCGTCGGCGTTTGGCGCGGCGAACCGGTTGCGTGCCTCGCCGCCGTCGCCTACGACGAGTGCTTTGGCTTCATCGGTCTCTACATCGTGAAACCCGAGTTTCGCGGCAGAGGCTTCGGTATGCATATCTGGCAGCACGGCATGCGCTACCTTGGAGACCGCAACGTCGGTCTCGATGGTGTCGTTGCCCAGCAAGCGAACTACCGGAAGTCCGGATTCCGGCTTGCGTACCGGAACATCCGCTATCAGGGGCGCGTGGACGGCATCGGCTGCGCGCATGTGGTGGCGGCGACCGACGTGCCGTTCGAGCAGTTGCTTGCCTACGATCGGCGGTGTTTTCCCGCAGCGCGCGAGCGTTTCGTGTCCGCCTGGATCGCGCAGCCGGATGCGGTTGCGCTCGCCACTGTCGACGCTGGCCGTGTCGCCGGATACGGTGTCGTGCGCCGCTGCAGGGCAGGCTGCAAAATCGGCCCGCTCTTCGCCGACGACGCCGGCGTCGCCACTGGATTGTTTCGCGCGCTGGCGGCCCGCATGCCCGGCGAGATCATGGTGCTTGACGTGCCTGAAACGAATCCCGCGGCTGTCGCGCTGGCCGAACGGCACGGTATGACGAGCGTCTTCGAAACCGCGCGGATGTACACGAAGGACGCACCCGCGATTGAGATCGATCGCGTATTTGGGGTGACGTCGTTTGAGCTGGGGTGATCGTCGCGAACGAAGCTGGCAAACCGGACCCCGTGGCGCGTCCGGTCCTGGCCGACTGCTGCCGAGCAGGGCAACATGGTCCTGCTGCCGGGCGGGGCGGACGCCCTTCCGGCAGTCGACGCTACAAGTTTCCCGATCCTGGCCCGATGTCGACGATCGGCGCCTTTGCATATACAAAGATCCACCGGTTGGACCGGAGGAAGCGGATCAACCAAAAGGCGTCCGCCTATCCAAAAAACAAACGGCGCCCGGTTAGGGCGCCGCTCGTCTCACTTCCGGCTACTGAGGGTATGCGCGAGCCGTTACGCGTAAGCAGGTTGCCCGGTGCTGCCGAGGTCGCCGAGATAACGATGAACCGAGAGATCGTCCGATTGGATTGCCGGACGACGGCCCGAAATCAGATCGGCGAGCAATTGCCCCGACCCGCACGACATCGTCCAGCCGAGCGTGCCGTGCCCCGTGTTCAAGAAGAGATTCGACACCGGCGTGCGGCCGACAACAGGCGTGCCGTCCGGCGTCATCGGACGCAGCCCCGTCCAGAACGACGCTTGGCGCGTATCGCCCCCGCCCGGGAACAGATCGTTGACGCACATTTCGAGCGTCTGGCGGCGCGCCTGACGCAGCTTCTTGTCGAAGCCCACGATCTCCGCCATCCCGCCGACGCGAATCCGATCGTCGAAGCGCGTGATCGCGATCTTGTAGGTCTCGTCCAGCACCGTCGACACCGGCGCCTTCGCCGCATCGACGATCGGCGCCGTGATCGAGTAGCCCTTGAGCGGGTAGACGGGGATCTTCACGATGCCCGACAGCAATTGCGTGGAGTACGAGCCGAGCGCGACGACAAACGCATCGGCACGCAACGTTTCAGTGCCGCACCGCACGCCGGCGATGCGGCCGCCCGCCATTTCGAGGGCGTCGATCGACGTATTGAAGCGGAACTTCACACCGAGCGACTGCGCGAGCGCAGCCAAACGCGTGGTGAACAACTGGCAGTCGCCCGTTTCGTCGCCAGGCAACCGCAGGCCGCCTGTGAGCTTGTGCGAAACAGCGGCGAGCGCCGGCTCGGCACGCGCGAGTTCGGTGGGGCTCAAGAGCTCATGCGCCACGTTGGCGTCCTTCAGCACGGCGATGTCTTTTTGTGCGCCGTCGAGCTGCTGCTGCGTGCGAAACACTTGCAGCGTGCCGCCCGTACGGCCTTCGTATTGGATACCGGTATCGGCGCGCAACGCCTGCAAACAGTCGCGACTGTATTCGGCGAGGCGCACCATCCGGCCTTTATTGACGGCATAGCGCTCGGCGGTGCAGTTTTGCAGCATCTGCCACATCCAGCGCAATTGGAACTGCGTGCCGTCCAGACGGATTGCGAGAGGCGCGTGCTTCTGGAACATCCACTTCACTGCTTTGATCGGTACGCCGGGAGCGGCCCACGGCGATGCATATCCGGGCGAAATCTGCCCGGCGTTCGCGAAGCTCGTATCGAGCGCCGGGCCGGCTTCACGATCGACCACCGTCACTTCGTGGCCCGCGCGCGCCAGATAATACGCGCTAGTCACCCCGACGACGCCACTGCCCAAAACGACGACTCGCATAGTTGCTCCCACATACCGATCTAACCAGTTTATGGCGCTATACTATTGCGACAAAAGCAGTTTTTGTTCCTGTAGTTTTTGGATTTTTGGGTGAAAATCGATGAGAACGGAACGTCAGCCGATCCGCAAGCTCGACAAGCTCGACCGCAACATCCTCAAAATACTGCAGGAAGACGGGCGCATCGCCATGAAGGATCTGGCCGAGCGCGTCGGGCTGACCGTCACCCCCTGCATCGAGCGCGTGAAGCGCATGGAGCGCGACCGGGTCATCACGGGCTACTACGCGCGCGTCGATCCGGCGCAACTCGGCGCGGCACTGCTCGTGTTCGTCGAGATCACGCTCGGCAACAAGTCGGGCAACATGTTCGACCAGTTTCGGCGCGAAGTGCAGAAGATCCCCGAAGTGCTCGAATGCCATCTGGTCTCGGGCGAATTCGACTACCTCATCAAGGCGCGGATCGGCGAGATGGCCGATTACCGCAAGCTGCTCGGCGACATCCTTCTCCAACTCCCCGGTGCCGTGCAGTCCAAAAGCTACGTCGTCATGGAGGAAATCAAAGAGACGCTTAAGATCGCGGTAGGCGATTGACGGCGCAGCGGCTGCTCGCTTCGCAGCCGCTTCGCCATTCTTCTCGCGTCTTCGTGCGGGTTCACGCTGCCTGCGGCGCGGCGTCCAAGAACCCGGTCACGCTTTTGAATCGCCCCGCGGCATCCACGACGCCGAAATCGGAGCCTTTCACGATCGCGTCGCCGCTCGGCGCGACGAGGTGCCAAGAAAAGCGCACGTAATTGCCGAAACCGTCGACGTCGGTACTGAGCCGGAATTTATGCCCCGGAAAGCGCTCGTGCACGGCGCCGATCATCGCGTCGATGCCTTCGTGTCCTTCGCCGGCGAGCAGTGGGTCGACGTAGGAGGCATCGTCGGCCCAGGTGCGCGCGATCAAATCGCGTCGGCGCGGGGCATCCGTTTCGTTCCAGGCGGCGAAATAGCGGTCCACTAGGTCGAGGTGGGCAGTCATGTCTTTCTCCAAAACGCGGGGGTTAGGGTGACGGCATAAGCCGGGGCGGCGGGCGGGCTCGTGTGCTCGGTTCGTTGCATGCGGGCTGCTCGTCGCTTGGACTGAAGCATCGGATATCGGACGACGCGCGTCGATTACGCGGGAGGTAATGGATGCGCGTTTGTCGAGCGGCTGGTTCCGTCGGCTCGCAGCGTTGTTTCCCTCCGTCTGAATTTTTGCGGCCACTGCGAAGAATCGAAAGCGCCGACTGTAGATTCGCGTTTTTCGGTAAGAGGCGGGTGGCTGCGTGCGCTTGATGTCAGGCAATGGAAACGGCGCGAGAGGTCGACGCCGATGAGGACGCGAAAAGTGGCGGCCGGGTGGGCGTCGGCATGGCTGAGCGTGTCCGCGTTGGCGCAAGGGGGGCCGTCTTCCGACAACGCACCGGGCGCGCAAATTCAGCGGTTGCAGCAACAGCAACTCGAGGCGACAAAGGAGCTGAATCCCCGGCCGACCATACTCTCGCCGGCTGGCGATTCGGCACCCGCCGTCGGCCTTGCGCGTCTTCCCGTCGACAATCCCTGTTTCACAATCGAACGGCTCGTTCTCGACGACAGCACCTTCGGTTGGCTCGGGCGCTTCCTGCAACCGGTTGTCGGTCAGTGCGTCGGCAAGACTGCGCTCAAGCGAGTCCAGGACGCCGCCAATAACGCGTTGATCGAGCGCGGCTACTTGACCTCGCGTGTCCTGGTTCCGAGCCAGTCTTTGCAGTCTGGAACGTTGCTATTGGCGGTCGTGCCAGGGCGCTTGGGCCACATCCGAAGCGAGGGTGCGACGATCGGTTGGTCGCGCACGGCGCTGCCCACCGCGCCGGGTAAGCTGCTGAACCAGCGAGATATCGACCAAGCGCTCGAAAACCTGCGTCGCTTGCGCTCACAGTCGGATGCGACCTTCGACATTGCCCCGGGTGCCGGCCAAGGCGAATCCGACCTCGTGTTGCATCCCGGCGTAGGCAAGCGCTGGCATGTGGTGTTGGGCGTCGACAATGCCGGCTTGAACTCGACCGGTAAGACGGGGCTGTCGGGATCGCTGACCTACGATTCGCCTCTGCATCTATACGACCAACTGCAAATTGCAGGCGCGACAAACGCGAATTTCGGTGCGGCGGGCGAGGGAACCCAGTCCGTCGCGGCGAACTACAGCGTACCGATCGGTTATGCGATGGCTTCCTTGGGCGCGAGCCGATCGCGCTATGAGCAAACGGTTCCGGCGTTCGAAGGGCCTCTCCAATATAGCGGTGTGCAATCCCAGCTTCAGGCGGGGCTGTCCGGCGTGATTTTCCGGAACGCGAGCGCGCGCACGGAAGTACACGGCGACCTCCATCACCGAATCAACCGCAACACCTTCGACGGTGTCGACCTGCCGGCCCAAACTCGCGATGTCATGGGGTACGAGCTGGGGATATCGCACCGGCAGTACATCGGCAACGTCGTGTTGAACGCAGCGATTGCGTGGCGAGCCTCGCTTCCCGGTTTGTCGAGCAACCCGGGCATGGTGCTCGATGCATCGGATTTCGATGGCAAGACTGCAATCGCAGTCGCGAATCTCGGTGCGCAGTTTCCCTTCAAGATCGGCAATCAGTCGTTTTCCTATCAGTTCGACTGGAACACGCAGAACGCGCGTACGCCGCTGGCGCCCGCCGACTTTTTCACGATCGGCACGCGCTATTCGGTACGGGGCTTCAATCAGCAGGTCACGCTCGCAGCCGAGAGCGGGTGGGCGATTTCCAACGAATTGGATTGGTATCTGCCGACAGCGATCGGCACCCAATCCCTCTATGGCGGTGTCGATCTGGGGCGAGTCAGAGGTCGTGCGGCCGAGTTCTTGACCGGTCAGACCTTGGCGGGCGCCGTGCTCGGTGCAAGGGGACACATTGCGCCTAAGTCTGCCTTGGGCACCGCTTTGATTTACGACCTATCGGTGGGATGGCCGTTGTCGAGGCCAGCGGGGATCAGCGGTTCGCCGACGTTTCTATTTCAAATCAGCACGCTCTTCTAGGGCTTCGGATTTTAGGCAAGCGGCGCGGATTTCCGCGTCATTTTCAACGGTCAGCAACTTTGCATGAGGGAAATCGGAGTATGAAAAACGGAATCGGGCAGTGCAGTGATAAGAAGACGTTGGTAGGGAGTGTGGCGATATTTGCCGCATTGAGCTTGAGTGCTTGCGGGGGCGACGGCAAAGGCGGCGCGGGTCAGCCTGATGCCGTGGCGAACGCGGCGATCAATGGCGGACCGCCCGCGGCGATTAAGGTCGAGGGGCAGTCGATTGCGCTTTCGAATGACATCAAGACGATTAAAGTCGTCACGCCGCCGGTGACGTGGTCACCTGATGGCTCGGTTCCGCAAGGCACGGTTCGTTTCGGCTCGCGGAGTGCGCCTGCATTTGCGTCGAAATCGCAGGCCCCGGGGGCCTATACCACGCTGCCTTGGGGCAATGAGGCACTGAGCTTGTCGGCTGGGACAGTGACCGACATTGCGGGTAATGGCCAGTTCGCGATTGGCCGGTGGACGGCGGGCAGCGATTCGGCCGGGCAAACGTTCAACGCACAACAAGGCCGAGTTTGGGCGGTCGGTGCACCGGTCGAAATGACACTTGCGCGGACAGCGATGACCTGCAAGCTGGTCGCTGCGACGCGTCCGACAGCGAGCGACGGCAATACCGTGCCCGGCTTGCTGAAGGGCGCGACGGCTGTGGTAGCGGGCGCTTTGAATGGGCGAGGTGTCGCAGAAAATAGCGTGGATCTGTCGCTGCAATATTCGATCGGCAACGATCTCGACCAGACGTTCGTGCAAGCCGTGACGTTGGGTGGGATGTCTACGTCCCGCAGCACTCGGTCGTCGATTTACACGACCTTCTTAGGCCCCGACGCCTCCAAACCCTACCTCGTCGTCTCCTACGGCGTGCATTCACCGACGGTGGGGCTGATCAACGGTCTCGCGGTATTGAACTGCTCGTAGTTGCTTAGTCCGTAAGCGGAGCCGGCGATCTGTCGTTTTGTCGTCGCCGCTCCGCTCAACTTATCGCTTCGCGACCGTCACGAAACGAATCATGAATACCGGGATTTATCGATTGGTGTTTAACGCTGAGCACGGCATCTTGGTGCCAGCCGGCGAATATGCATCGGCGCGGCGGTGCGGGAGGCGTTCGCATCGGCCGAGTGCGGTTGGGAAACTGTCGAACGGTCATGCCAGCCCGCCATGGTTCGCCGCTCGAGCGAGTGCATTCGCGGTCCTGTGCGCATTTGGGATGCAGCCATTTGCAGCCGAGGCGCAAGCTACGCTGCCGATGGTTCCCGATCGCAGCGGCGCGAACCATCCCGTGGTGGGCGTGTCGGCCTCGGGCGTCCCGTTGGTCAATATCGTCACGCCGAACCAAGCCGGCGTCTCCTTGAATCACTTTACGCACTACAACGTCGGGACGAACGGCGCGGTTATCGTCAACACGCCAAGAAGCGCCCAGAGCCAAATCGCCGGCTGGGTGCAAGGCAACCCGTTGATGGGCAATACCCCTGCGCGCCTGATTATTAATCAAGTGACGACGGGCAACCCTACACGGCTGTTAGGCGTAACCGAAATCGCCGGCAACCGAGCCAATCTGATCGTCGCCAACCCTGCCGGTATAACGTGTGCCGGATGCGGCTTCATCAACATTCCTCGCGTATCGCTGACCACCGGGCGGCCGTCTTTTAATCGGGACGGTTCGCTGGCGGGATTCGATGTCGCGAAAGGGCGGCTCGCCATCGACGGCGCGGGACTCGACGCCCGTGGCAGCGCAATCGACCTGATCGCCCGCGCGATGCAGATCAACGGGCAAGTGTGGGCCGACACCATTCGCTCGACGGCAGGCGCGAACCACGTTAGCTATGCCGATGGCACGGCCACGGTTCGCCCCGGCGAAGGCGATGCGCCGGCTGTGGCAATCGATGTCCAGGCACTGGGTGGCATGTACGCGAATAGCGTGCGCCTCATCGGCACGGAGGCGGGCGTTGGTGTCCGCAGCTCAGGTGTCGTCGATTCGCTGACCGGGGACATCGAACTGTCCGCCAAGGGCGATGTCGCCATCGTGCATGGCGGGCGCATCCAGGCCGCGGGCGACGCACGCATCGATGCGCCCAACGTGACGAACGAAGGCGCGATCGTCAGCGGCCGAACCGTTCGGCTCGACGCGGGTTCGACGCTTCGCAACGAGGGGACCATCGCGGCACAATCCAATGTCACTCTCGCTGCAGCAACAGTTGACAACGCCGCCCATATTCTCGCGGGTCTCGACGCGAGCGGAGAGTTATCGGCACCGGGCAGCGTGTCCCTGACGGGCGATGTCCTGTCGAGTAACAGCACGCTTGCGGCGGGTGATAACGTCAATCTGAAAGGATCGGCGGTGTCGCTCGATGGCGGCGTGATATCGGCGGCAAGCGCGCTCAACGTGGATGCCGACGAGCGATTGACGACGCGAGGGGCGATCGCCAACTCGCTCAATGCAACGTTGCACTCGGAAGGCGAATGGATCAACGACGGCGGCATGATCGTCGCCGTCGACGGTGCGCGCATCGATGCTCGATCGGCGTCGAACCTAGGCGGGACAGTTGTCGGCGAGACGCTGTCGCTGAAAACCGGCGATCTTCGCAATGTCGGGGGCAATCTTCTCAGCCTACGCCGTTCCGAGATCTCGACAGCGAATCTCGACAATGTAGACGGCTCGATCGGCGCTCGCCGCGGCGCGCTTCATCTGTCGGCAAGCGGAAGTCTGTTCAACGATCGCGGTCACATCATCGGCGGCGACGGCTTGTGGTTCGACATCAGTCGTTTGGCGAGCAATCGGGACGGCAAAATCGGTATCGTGGCAGGCGACGGCGGCATTCGCATTGCCTTCGATGCGAATAACGACCATGGGACGATCCTTTCCGGGCAGCGGCTGAAGGTTATCGTCGATGGACGAATCACGAACGGCCAAGGGTCGATCGTTGGCGGCGATGGCTTGGAATTGCAGACTCGTTCGATTGAAAGCAATGCAGGGGGCGAGATCGGCAGCATAGGGGGCCGAGCGAGCATCCTAGTGCACGATGCATTGAACAATGTGGACGGGGGCGTGAGATCCGGTGGGGCACTCTCGGTGAGAGGCGCCGCGCTGGACAATCGCGACGGTGAGATGCGCGGCAGTGAACTCGACCTGAACGTCGCCTCGTTGAAAAACGACGGCGGCATGGTCGTCGCGGTCGGTACGGCCGAGATTCAAGCCGAAAAGCTCTCTAACCAGGGCGGCTTCATCGGTGCGCTTGACGGAACGCTGAGCGCGTCGGTGTCGGCCGCGATCGATAACACGCAAGGTGCAATGCTGGCCGGCGGCGATGTCAAGTTGGCCGGTTCGGGTTTCGTCAACACACAGGGGACCGTATCGGGCACTGACGTCGGCCTGAATATGGGCGAGGCAGCGATCGTCAACACGCTCGGCACGATTGGCGCTAAGGGTCGACTCGAGAGCGAATCGGGCGCATTCGACAATCGCTCAGGGCTGATTCAAGCGAGTGACTCGGCGACAGTCGATACGCACTCGAATCGCTTCGACAACCATACGGCGGAAGGCGCCACGGCCGGCGGCAGCGTGATCGCGAATGGTGTCGTGCTGACAACGGGCGCGCTCGACAATACCGGCGGGGTGATTTCGTCGTCGGATACGACACAGGTGAGGGCGCCGTCGATATCGAACGATCGAGGCGCAATCCTGTCGCTCGGTAAGCTCGACGCGGAAAGTGCGGGGCCGATTTCGAACGTCGCAGGCCAGATCGGCAGCAATGCGGATGTGACGATGTCCGGTACGACAATCGACAATACGCGGGGTGGCGTACATGCCGGAGAAACGCTGACCGTGACGGGCGACGCGATCGTGAACGGGCAGACGAAAGAGACGGCACTCGCCCCCGTATTGGGTCTTCCGCCATTGCAGGCCGGGATGGAGGCGGCGACGGTATCGGTGACGGCCCGATCGCATATCGAGAACACCGAGGGCTCAATTCGATCCGATGAGAAAACCCATCTGATCGCGCAGAGCATAGAGAATACGCGTGGTGTGGCCAGCTCGTCAGGTCGGCTCTCGATCGATGCGAATCAGACACTGACGAACGTCGATGGCGACGTCCTTGGCGGCCAAGCGATCAATATGGCGGCCGGTGCGCTGGATAACAGAGGCCGGATCGAGTCGAGCGGGCGCATAGAGGTCGAAACGCGTGGCGACCTAAACAATTCGGGCGACATTCGCGCGGGAGGCGACCTCCGTGCCGCTGCGGGCGGGAATGTGGGCAATAGCGGCTCGATGACCGCTCGCGGCGTAGCCGAAGTGGCGGGCAAGCGAATCCACAATGCAGCGAGCGGGGAAATCGTCGGTAATACCAAGACAGGCGTGCTCGCCGAATCGGTGTCGAACGAAGGACTAATCGATGGCACGCGCACGCTCGTCAAGGCGAAGGACACGGCGGAGAATGCGGGGCGGATATATGGCGATTGGGTATCCGTTGGCGCGCAAACCGTGCGTAACCGCGCTGACGCGAACGGAGCGGGCGCGGCGATGGCATCGCGTGGAGACATCGATATAGGCGCTTCCGTGATCGAAAACGAGAGCGGCAGCCTAATCTATGCATCGAACGATATTCGAACAGGCGCAACCCTCGATGCCAACGAGAACGCTTCCGAGAACAAGTCGGCGCGGATCAAGAACGTCGGTTCGGTGATCGACGCGGGCGGTAACCTGAGCATTGCTACGGACCGTTTTGAAAATCTCAATGCCCGCTTCGAAACGGAAAAGATCACAACCGATTCCGGTCGGCAGCTTTGGTACACGGTCCCCGGCTCGACGGAACGGATCGATTCGTCCGCCGTCTACTTTTATCAACGCAATTCGGAAGAGGCGCGGCCGGGTACCGACTATGGATGGGCACTCGACGATGACCAAAAGACGCTGCTCCTTCCCTCGGCGCAATACCCTTTCGCCGAGTACGCCAAGTACACGATGAACGGCATCGCAGGAAAGATCGACCGCGTTCACTATCCGAATCTCGCGCCCTTCTTCAGGAACGCCGACGGAATCGCGAGCGATCCAGCACCCGCAGGCGTATTTCGCACGGTGCCCGCCGAGATGTGGGCGAAATTCGGGATCGAACCGCCTCCGCTGCCACCGGAGCCGTCGTTGATCAAACCGGCCGACTTCCGCCTAACCGCGTGGGGTCATCAACGGCACCTAGGGGCTGATTGGTACACGTTAAGCGCACCGATCGCACAGCCTCGGCAAGACGGCGCGCCACCGACGCAAGTGCAATTTTGCGCGGGTGCGGCGACCGAACGCTGCACGGCGCTCAACGAGTGGCACAAAAGCCTGACTCGGTCATACGGCGCACTGAGTCGCGCGATCAATGACTACAACCAGAATGTGGCGAGCCGGATCGTTTCGACCTGGAACATCTACGACGTTCAGGTGAAATCCACGAAGGACATTGTGACCGCCACGCAGCCGGGCATCGTCACGGCCGGAAGGGAGATGACGATTTCTGCGCACTCGGGCATCAACGACAAGAGTCAGATGGTGGCCGGCGGGCGTCAGTATTTGAACGACGCCATCCAAGACAACAGCCAGCCGAAGGGGACCGAGAGTTTCGAGGGAGTGGGGAAGGCGATTCATACGTGGATCGAGTCGGGGGGCGCATTCCGCGGCGATGATCGCAAGCAAGCCATAAGGGGCTACGCCGCGCCGCTTCCGCCAAGGGAGATCGATCTGCCGGTTGCCGTCGCTACGCCGACGAACCTAGACCCGATCAAGCGTATTGCAGCCGACGTGGCAGTGATGATCGGTACGTCCGACATTCGCGTGGCCGGTGCCGCTGCGCAATCTATTCAGGCACCCGGCGGCGATCCGACGCGGACGATCGCTGCGTCCGGTGGGCTGCTTGGAACGACGGGTTCGCCCACGGCCATGGCACAAGCGAAGCTCGGGACGATCGAAATTCGCATGATCGAGCCCAACATCAAACTGCCGAACAACGCCTTGTATCGGGTTGTCGCCGACCCGGGCAGTCGATATCTGATCGAAACGGATCCACGCTTCACGAACCGGAAGGCCTGGCTGTCGAGCGAGCAGATGATTGGGGCACTCCGTGTCGACCCGGGCTCGGTGCAGAAACGTTTGGGCGACGGGTTCTACGAGCAGCAATTGATTCAGCAGCAAATCGTTCAAGCGACCGGGCACCGATTGATCGGCAACTATACCGATAACGAATCGGCCTACCAGGCCCTGATGGCCAACGGCGTGAAAGCCGCGCAGCGATTCGGCATGAACGTGGGCACGGCTTTGACCGATGAACAGATGGCGGCGCTGACCGACGATATCGTGTGGCTCGTGAATCGCTCGGTGGTCTTGCCGGACGGGTCGGAGCAGACCGTCTTGGTACCGCAAGTGTATTTGCGTGCGAATTCGGCCGATGTGACCGGTACCGGATCGATCGTTGCGGGCAACGATGTAGTCGTGAACAACGAGGGGGCGCTTAAGAACTCGGGCACGATCGCAAGCCGGGGCATCACGATCGTCACGGCGGATTCGATCACGAATGTCGGTACCGTGGCGGGGCGGTCGGTCAAAGCCGAGGCGCGGCAAGATCTGATTAACCTTGGTGGATTGATACAGGGAGACGCGATCGAGCTTTCGGCCGGACGCGATGTGCGGCTCGTCAGCACCACTCAGACGAGTACAAAAGCAAACGGGTCCGCTACGGAACTCGATCGGGTATCGCAAATCAATGCTGGGACGCTGACGGCGCGGGCGGGACGCGACCTCGATGCGAGCGCGGCGCAGATCGTTTCATCGGGAGAGGCTTTGCTCGCGGCGAAACGCGATGTCAGCCTAACTACGCTTCGTCAAAGCAGCGAAGACCATGTGCGGTGGGACGACAAGAATAGGAGTAACCGTAGTGCGTCGATCGATATCGGGACGACGGTCCAATCGGGAGGCAATCTCGGCATTGTAGCCGGGCGCGACTTCAATGCGACTGCGGCGAGTGCCAGCGCTCAAGGGAGCTTGAGTGCAGTCGCCGGGCGCGACGTTAACCTCCGTGCAGGCGAGCGAAGTGCGAGTGCGTACGACGAGCACCATATGAAAGAAAGCGGGATTTTGTCGTCGAAGTCGACGCATACGATCGACGCGAGTCGCTATACCGATGCGGTAGGTACCCTGCTGTCGGGTAACACAGTTGAAGTAGTGGCTGGCAACAATCTAACCGCGAGCGCAACAACGATTGCGGGCACCGGTGACGTGGCGTTGGAAGCCGGGAACGACATGACGATCACGACGGCGGAGACATCGTCGAGCGAATACCACTTCAAGGACGTAAAGAAGTCGGGATTTGGAACAGCAGGCGCGGGGATTTCACACGGCACGAATCAGACGATTGATTCGAGCTTGGGCACGGAGAAAGGCGCTCGCGGTAGTTTGATCGGCAGCCTCGGCGGCAGTGTCTCTATGCGTGCGGGCAACAAGCTTCGCATCGCGGGATCCGATGTTGTCGCGGCGCACGACGTGACGGGTGTCGCCAAGGAGGTCAAGGTCGAGGCGTCGCAGACGGATCGGCATCGCTATGACACGCATGAGGCGAAGAGTTCGGGATTCACATTGGCTGTCAAATCGCCGGTGCTGGACGCGCTGCAGAACCTCAATCGGCAGGCACAGGGCGCTAGCCGCAGTCAGGATAGCCGCGCATCGGCGTTGCATGCGATTGCCGCAGCGGGTGGTGTGGCGGATCTTGCGGGTGCATCAGGCGACATGGCGCGTGCGCTGAGTGATGGGGGGAAGCCGGAAGCGAAGATCGAACTGAGCTTTGGGTCGTCTCGCAGCAAATCGACGTATACGCAGGACAGCGTGCTGAACAACGGTAGCCATATCAAGGCGGGCGGCGGGGTTGCGTTCGTTGCGACGGGCGATAAGAGCGCCGGCCAAGGCAACGTGACGATCGTGGGCTCCGATATCGTAGCCAAGGACGTGCTGCTGAAGGCAACCAATAAGGTCAATCTGCTCAACGCCACCGATAGCGAGCGTGTGAGGAGTACTAACGAATCGCAGAGCGCGAGCGCGGGGGTGTCGTTCGGCACGAATGGATGGGGTGTCTCAGCCGCCATGTCTCGGGGGAAGGGCTATGCAAATTCCGATGCGACGATGCAAACGAATACACATATCGTCGCGAGCAACGCGGCGACGATCGTAAGCGGTGGCGACACGGACATCATCGGGGCGAACGTCAGCGCGAAAAGGGTGATCGGGGAAATCGGTGGGAATTTGAATATCGCGTCCGTGCAAGACACAGTGCATAGTGTGGCGCAACAGCGCAGTTCGGGCGGTGGCTTCAGCGTCAGCCAGGGCGGCGGCAGCGCGAGCTTCAGCATGAGCAAGAGCGACGCGAGCGGAAGCTACGCGGGCGTGAGCGAGCAGTCCGGTATTCAGGCGGGAGAGGGCGGATTCGACATTACCGTCAAGGGCAATACGGACTTGAAGGGAGCGTATATCGCGGGCACGGCTACTCCAGAGAAGAACCGGTTGACGACAGGCACGTTGTCGTTCTCGGATATCGAAAACGGTTCGGACTATCGCGCCAGGAGCGCAGGCGGAAGTGTGGGCGGCGGGGTTGGTGATGGCGGCAATAACTATGCGACCCATGGGCAAACGGCGGGCAGGAATGCAGGTGGTGCGTCACCGATGGTGCTGAGTGAGAGCGGAAGCAGCCAAGCGCTGACAAAGAGCGCGGTAAGCGACGGCAGCATCACGATCATGGACGAGGGTAGTCAGCGGCAGGATATAGCGATGCTGAATCGCGATACCTCGAATCTGAACGGGACGGTCGACAAGCTGCCGGATTTGAGCAATGCGCTCGCCAATCAATCGGACATGATCGATGCGGCGCAGGCGGCGGCTGAGACGATCGCCAAGCAGATCGGAGCGTATGCGGACAAGAAGGAACGCGAGGCGCTAGCGGCGGCGAAGCGCGAGACCGATCCAACGCTTCGCGAAAGTTATCGGAAAACGGCGAGAGATTGGGCAGAGGGCGGCGACTATCGCGTCGGGTTGCATGTTGCAGGCGGTGCGCTCACGGGAGGGCTGACGGGAGGCGGTGGCGGTGCCGTCGGAGGGGCAGTGGGTGCGGGGTTGTCGGCGAAGCTTGCGCCGCAGTTGAAGGAGATTGCGCAGTCGGTCAGGGATGCGGGCCCGACGGGCAATGCGGACGTGGATCAGTTGCTCGGGAATCTGGCGTCGAATGTGCTGGCGGGTGGGGGCGGCGCGCTGGTAGGCGGGTCGACCGGAGCGCTCACTTCGGCCGCTACGGATCGATTTAATCGGCAACTTCACCAGCGCGAATACGACGATGCGAAGCGGCACGCGAAAACTGTTGCGAAGGAATTGGGTATCAGCGAGCAGGAAGCGGAAGGGCGGATCGTTGCCGAGATACTAAGGAACTCGGACAAGCAGACGGCGCAGGCATCGAGCGGGAAGCACGATTACAAGGTGCGGAGCATCGTGGGTTGCCAGAACCTGAACTGCGACGGCTATAAGAACGATCCGCGGTATGCGAATCATGACTACAACAGCGAATACATCGAGCCGAATCGGGGCTCATATGACCTTGGCCAGCGGCGACTCGGGCGCGGTGAAACGTATAACGAGTTGGTGACAGCGAACATCAAAAATGACCCGCTGGGAGCGACGCTGGCCGGTGTTGGCCTGATCGGCCTTGGCGTGTCGACGGGTGGTTCGCTGGCCCCGGGTGGCATGATGGGCGCGGGTGCGCTTCTTGGGTTGGGAGCCAATGGTAGCGTACAAGTGATGGGCGATCAGCCGTTTGACTGGAAGAGCTTTGCGCTATCGGGCGCGACGGGTGCGCTCTCGACGGGGATGAAGTTCAGTCCGGTGTTTCTGACCGGAGTGGGTGGTGCGCTGACCGGCTCGGCGCTGCAAGGTCAAAATCCGAACGGAGCGATGACTGGGGCGGCGGTGGGAACGGTGATTGGGTATCCGCTTGGCTCTAAATTTGAGAGCAAGCTCCAGGACATACTGAATCCTTGGTACCGACAAGAGTGGGCGGACGTTGGCATGGGGGTGTCGAAGTACGTGCCGCCGAGTACGATTCCGTCGTGGGTTGGCGGTGCATTGGGTGGTGCAGCGCAGGCAAGGACTGGTGCCGCTGTACAGAGCAAGGCCGATGGAGGTGACAAGAAGTGAGTTCGAAGGCCAGCTTTGAATGGTTCCGTTGCATGCACTACGTGTTGCTTTGGCTGATTGTGATGGGAATCGGCATCACCATTATCGAACTTGCTGCCGGCCCTGCTATCCTATGGCTGCTGAACGACATTCCATATCACTTACCGACATGGATCCATGCGGGCCGAATGGCGATGTTTGTCGTTCTTTTCGGCGTGTTCGCTGGCACGGTGACGTGGTTCAGCGAAAAGAAGTCGTCAGGTCGCTAGCCTGAAAAACGGAGCCGACGTGAACCGGGCTCGTCGTATTGGGCGTCAGTTGATGACGGGTACGCCGGCGATCATGTGGCGATGGCCGGGGTGATGGTGATGCGTGAGTTTTCGTTCATGCACGGCGTGAAACGTCAGTGAGGGGAGCGTATCCGCGAATTTTCCCATGGCGGCAGCACCGGCCACTGAAGCACAGTGACATATCGCCCCTCCGTCGCTGTCGCCACCATGTCCCAATCCGCCCAAAGCCGCCCCGCGCCCGCCGCCACGCCAACCCAAATCGCGTTGCTGCTACAAGGCGGGGGCGCGCTCGCCAGTTTCCAATGCGGAGCCTACGAGGCGCTTCACGACGCGGGCATCGAGCCGGAATGGGTCGTCGGTATTTCGAGCGGTGCCCTCAATGCGACGATCATCGCGGGCAATCCGCCCGAGCGCCGGCTCGAGCGGCTACGGGCGTTCTGGAAGACGATTAGTCAGCCGGCGCTGCCCTATCCCGCTGCCCTGCGCGCATGGCGCACCTTCGTGGCCGGGAGCGCCGGTTTCTTTCAGCCTAAGCTCGTACCGGCGTTCATGCAGCGATTTTGGGGACACGAGTTCGAGAGCTGGTACGACGTCTCCCCCTTAAGAGAAACCCTGGCGCGCTTCGCGGATTTCGATCGCGTCAACGACGCGCGTTCGATGCGTTTATCGCTAGGTGTGGTCGAGGTGCGTAACGGCGAGTGCATCTATTTCGACAACAGACGCACGCGCCTCACACCCGAGCATGTCGTCGCAAGCTGTGCGCTGCCGCCGGGATTCTCACCCGTCGAAATCGACGGCAAGCACTATTGGGACGCAGGCCTGATTTCGAACTCGCCGCTCGACTGCCTACTGCTCGATCCACCTCACATCGACACGCTTGCGATTGCCCTGGATCTATGGCGTGCGCCCGGCACGGTGCCCGTCGATTCGGTGGGCGTTGCCTCCGTCATGCAAGATCTTCAATACACTGCCAGGACGCAGCCCGCGATGGCCGCCGTCGAGGCCGCCAAGAGCGCAAAGGCATTGCTCGCCGCGCTGCTCGAAACGCTTCCGTCGGACTGCCGGGAAATGCCGGCGTACCGCCAGGCGCGCGCGGCGCTGCAGGAGCCGTCGCTGCGTGTGTACGACGTGATATACGACGATAAGCCCTGCCAACGCTACTACAAGACCTTCGATTTTTCCTGGCCGCAGGTTGCGACGCATTGGAGCAACGGCGCACGAACGATGCAAGCGGCGCTGCGCCGCGATGGCGAGTTGCTCCGGGTGGTGCGTGAGGGCAAGACGGTGCCCGTCGCTGCTTGATCGGACGACGCCGTCCTCCCTGATCCGACCGATCGTTTCCGATGCGGCCATGGCCGAGGCGTTGCGTGCCTTTCACGCAACGCGAGCGGAGGAGGCAAGATCTCAAGTGGAAACCGACATAGACGCAAATGCGCAAGCGAGAGCGGCCAACAGCGCTCGCTAATCGCTACCGAGCCAGCACGGAGCCGCTAACCGCAAATCGTTCCCTTAGACCACGCCATCCCGTCTCAGACGATCGATCGCCTCGATGTCGAGCCCCAGCACCGAGCGCAATACGTCTTCCGTCCCTTCGCCGAGTACCGGCGGGGCATGGCGCACCGGCGGCCTTTCGCCGTCGATTCGGTAGGGCGGGGCGAATACATGCTCCGTCCCGGCAACCGGATGCGGCTGCGCCGTCACGAGCCCAGCGGCGACAGCGCGCGGCGAAGTCAACGCTTCGTGCAGCCCCATCACTTCGCCGCATGGGATCCCGGCGGCCGTCAGGCGCTCGAGCAACGTCGCGCGCTTGCGTGTTGCCAGCTCCGCTTTGATCTGCGGGATCAACGTGTCGCGGTGCGCGCCGCGCGAGACATTGGTGCGAAAGCGATCGTCCTCGGCCAAGTCGGGCCGCTCGATCACCTCGCGGCAAAAACGCGCGAACTGTGCGTTGGTGCCGACGGTGACGACGATCGGTCCGTCCTGCGCATCGAACACGCCGTAGGGAATGATCGACGGATGCGCGTTCCCATAGCGAGGCGGATCTTCGCCGGCAAGCAGCGCTTCGAGCCCGTAGTACGACGTGATCGCCACACCGCAATCGAACAGCGCCATCTCGATCCGGCGGCCGCGTCCGCTTCGCTGCCGGTCGAACAGCGCCGCGAGCACCGCCTGCGCTGCGTACATGCCTGTCACGAGATCGACGACGGCTACCCCGAATTTCAACGGCGGCTGCGTGGGTTCGCCGTTCAGCGCCATCAAGCCCGATTCGCCCTGCACCACGAGGTCGTAGCCCGGCCGCGCCGCCTCGGGATCGCCGCGACCGTAGCCGGAAATCGAGCAGTACACGAGCGAAGGATGCGTTCGACTCAGCGTGTCGTAATCCAGGCCGAACGTGCTCGCGCCGCCGAGCTTGAAATTTTCGACGACGACGTCGCTCTTCAAGGCAAGCTCGCGCGCGAGCCGAGCCCCTTCGTCCGTTTGCAAGTCGAGCGTCAGCGAACGCTTGTTGCGGTTCATGCTGTTGTAATAGCACGTCTCCGTCCGGCCGATGCGCGAGCCCCAGTCGCGCGTATCGTCGCCGCGCTGCGGGTGCTCCACCTTGATGACTTCTGCGCCGAGATCGGCGAGTGCCATCGCGCACGAGGGACCCGCGAGCACGCGCGACAGATCGAGCACGCGGATGCCGGCAAGCGGAAGGGCGGGGCCTGGGTTTCGATTCGATTCGCTCATGGCGGGTCCGCTCGTCATCGCGGTTGTGTCGATGGCGTCGTTTCGGTCGCTTCGGTCGCTTCGGTCGCTTGGTTCGATACTCGACCGAACGCGATATAGCGCGCCAAATGATGGTCTTCGTCGCCAAGTTGATGATCGATCATGACGAGCCGTTTCGCGTAATGCGCAAGCGGCAACTCCCAGGTCATGCCGATGCCGCCGTGCAATTGAACTGCCTCGCGCGAGAGGCGCGCGCCGATGTGGCCGACCGTGTGCTTGGCGGCCGAGAGGGCGCGCTCGCGCGCGGCGCGCGGGGCATCGAGCGCCGCGGCGGCATTGATCACGGCCGAGCGTGTCTGTTCGAGGTCGATCGCGAGATCGGCCATGCGGTGCTGCAACGCTTGGAAGCTGCCGATCGGCACACCGAACTGACGGCGCGTGCGCAAATACTCGAGCGTCGCGGCAAACGCCGTCTCCATCGCGCCCAGCGCTTCCGCCGAGAGGGCGAGTACGCCGCAGCCGAGCGCTCGTTCAAGCGTCTCGAAGCCCTCGTCCTTAGGGCCGATTAGCGCGCTAGCCGGCAATGTCACGTCCCGCAGGAACAGTTCCGCGCCGCGGCCGCCGTCGATCAACGGATAGCCGCGCAGCGTCAGTCCCGGCGCATCGCGCGGTAGCCAGAAGAGCGAGATGCCATGTTCGGCGTCGACGGCTGCGCGGGTGCGCGCGGATACGACGTAGCCGTCGGCGGCTTCGGCGCATAGGACGACCGCCTTCGTTCCGTTCAGGCGCCAGCTCTCGCCGATGCGCGTTGCCGTCGTGGCGACGCGGGCCAGCGCGTAGCGCGAGTCCGGCTCGCCATGGGCGAACGCGGCCACTGCTTCGCCGTCGATGACGCGCGCGAGCCATGCGCGCTGCTCGGCGGTGCCGGCCAGCGATAGGGCGCGCCCGGCGACGAGCGCACCGAGGAACGGCTCGACGACGAGGCCGCGCCCGAGGTGTTCGAAGACGACGGCAATGTCGTCGCCGGTGCCGCCGAAGCCGCCGTGTTCCGGCGCGAACAACGCGCCGATCGCACCCAGTTCGCCGAAGCGGCGCCACATCGTGCGATCGAACCCGTCGGGCGAGCACGCGATGCGCTGGCGTGTCGCGAATCCGTATTGCTCGGCGATGAAGCGCGCGAGCGTGTCGCCGAGCATTCGTTGTTCGTCGGTCAACGCGAAATTCATCGTCGGGCACTCCTAGGTTGTTTGCTCAGCGAGACGCACCGCCTAGCCGCATCAAAGTTCGAGGATCGTCTTGGCGATGATGTTCTTTTGGATCTCGTTCGATCCGCCAAAAATCGACAGCTTGTAGTTGTTGAAGTCGCTCTTGGCTGCATCCGGTGCGTCGAACGAACCGAGCGGTGCACCCGTGTAGCCCTCGTCGAACGCTTCGTCGACGAACGGCTGCGCATAAGGACCCAACGCTCGACGCATGAGTGCGGCGATTTCTTGCCGGATCTGCGTGCCGCGCACTTTGAGCATCGAACTGCGCACGCCCGGCGCGCTGTCCGCGGCGGCCGCGATGGTACGCAGGTTGGTCGTCTTCATATGCTCGAGGTCGATCGCGACGCGCGCCATGCGGGCCGCAAACAACGGATCGTCCGCGAGCGGCCGCCCGTTGTGCATGATCGTCGCGCTAGCGCGTTCAAGCCGCTCGAGCGCCGCCACGGAGAACCCGATGCCGGCGATGTTCGTGCGTTCGTACGTGAGCAGATATTTGGCGTAGGTCCAGCCGCGATGTTCTTCGCCGACGAGGTTCTCGATCGGCACGCGCACGTCGGTCAAAAAGACTTCGTTCACTTCGTGTTCGCCGTCGAGCGTGACGATCGGACGCACGTCGATGCCGGGCGTGCGCATGTCGATCAGCAAGAAGCTGATGCCTTCTTGCTTGCGTCCGTCGGTGCCGGTGCGAACGAGGCAGAACATCATATTCGCGTAGTGCCCGAGCGTGGTCCACGTCTTCTGGCCGTTGACGACGTAGTGCTCGCCGCGCGCGTCGATCGCACGCACGGCGCGCGTGGACAGCGAGGCCAGATCGGAGCCCGCGCCGGGTTCCGAATAGCCTTGGCACCACCAATCGCTACCGTCGAGGATGCGCGGTAGCCAATGGCGCTTTTGCGCTTCGCTGCCGTATTCGATCAGCACCGGCCCGAGCATGTTGACTCCGAACGGAACGATGCGCGGGGCGCCGGCGAGCGCGCATTCGTTGTCGAAGATAAAGCGCTGCACGGCGCTCCAACCCGTGCCGCCATGCTCGCGCGGCCAGTGGCTCGCGAGCCACCCGCGCGCGTTCAGGATCGCGTGCCACTCGGCCATGTCTTCGCGCGTGAGCCGCAGCCCGTGTTTGACTTTGTGCGCGGTCCGCGCGGGCAACCGTTCGTCGAGAAAACGCCGAACGTCGGCACGAAATGCTTGTTCTTCAGCCGTGAATCTCAGGTCCATCGCTAGCCCCCCGTCAGATGAAACACCGCACCGAGCCGCGCGCTACGACGCCGTGCCGTTCATGCTCGCGAAATCGGCGCCGCGTTGCACGAGTTCGACGATGAGCGGCGACGGCTTCCAAAAGAACGCGTCCTCCTCGGACAAACGCTCCAATTCGGCGAGTACGTTCGGCAGCCCCAGCATGTCGGCGTATTTCATCGGGCCGCCGCGATAGCGCGGGAAGCCATAGCCGTAGATCAACGCAACGTCCACGTCGAGCGGACGCAGCGCGATGCCTTCGCGCACGACGTTCGCGGCTTCGTTGATGACGGCGCACATGAGCCGGCGCACGATCTCGTCGTCGGTGAAACTACGCGGCGCGATGCCGGCGCGCAAGCGTTCGCTCTCGATGATGGCCTCGACTTCAGGATCGGGCGTGCCCACGCGCGCGCCTTGTTCGTAGCGATAAAAGCCGCGGCCCGTCTTTTGCCCGAACCAGCCGCGCTCGCAGAGTCGATCGGCGATTTCGACGTAGCGCATGCGCGCATCGCGCGTCGGTGCACGGCGTTTGCGCGCGGCCCAGCCGATGTCGCCCCCCGCCAAATCGACCACTTGGTACGGGCCCATCGGGTAGCCGAACGCGCGCATCGCGCGGTCGATTTGATACGGCGATGCGCCGTCTTCCAAGAGGTAATCGGCCGCTGTGCGATAAACGGCAAGCAGGCGATTGCCGATGAAGCCGTCGCAGACGCCCGCGCGCACCGGCACCTTGCGCAGTTGCTTGGCGAACGCGAACGAGGTGGCGACGACGTCCGCCGCGACGCGCGAGGGAACCACGATTTCGAGCAGCTTCATGACGTTGGCCGGCGAAAAGAAGTGCAGGCCGATGACGTCGGCCGGCCGCGACGTTCCGCTGGCGATGTCGTCGATGTCGAGATACGAGGTGTTCGTCGCCAAAATGGCGCCGGGGCGGCACACTCGATCGAGTTCGGCGAAGACGGCCTTTTTGACGGCCATGTCTTCGAACACCGCTTCGATGACGAGGTCGACGTTCGCCAGCGCGTCATAGGCGGTGCTGCCCGCGAAGCGGGCGAGGGCGGCGTCCTTCGCCTCGGGTTTCATACGCCCTTTGGCGACGAGCCCGTCGTAGACGCGTTCGATGTGCGCCCGACCACGGGCGAGCGCGGCATCGTCGCGCTCGATCATCGTGACGGGCAGCCCCGCGTCGAGCACGGCGACGGCGATGCCGGCGCCCATCGTGCCGCCGCCGACGATCCCGACGCGCGCGATCGGACGCGCACTGGCGGATTGGGTTTCCGGCGCTTTGACGACTTCGCGTTCGGCGAAGAAGGCATGGATGAGACCGGCGCGCTGCGGGCTGTCCAGGCATTCGAGGAAGAGCTTGCGTTCGAGCGCGAGGCCTTCGTCGAACGGCAGCGTCAGCGCGGCGTCCACCGCGTCGACGATCTTCATCGGCGAAAAGAGTCCGCGCGTCCGCGCTGGCGTGTCCTTGCGCGCGGCGGCAACGGCAGCGCGATTCGCGTCGGCATCGGCCAGCCCCGCGACCGCCGCGCGCGTGGGCCGCACGCCGGCCTTCGCGGCGAGCAGTTCGCGCGCATAGGCCAACCCTTCGCCGAGGATGTCGTCGGTTGCACCGAGGCGATCGACGAGGCCGAGCGAGCGCGCTTCCTCGGCGCGTGCGTGCCGGCCGGAGAGCATCAAATCGAGCGCGCCGGCCGCGCCGATGAGGCGGGGCGCGCGCTGCGTGCCGCCCGCGCCGGGCAGCAAGCCGAGCTGGACCTCGGGCAAGCCGAGTTTGGCGCCGCGCACGGCGATTCGGTAGTGCGCCGCCAGCGCGAGCTCCAGGCCGCCGCCGAGCGCCGCGCCGTGAATGGCGGCGACGACGGGCTTCGTGCAGTTTTCGATACGGTTGCAGACCATCGGCAGCAAGGGCGGCAGCGGCGGCTTGCCGAATTCGCGGATATCGGCGCCCGCAATGAAATTGCGTCCCGCACCGACGATCAGCACGGCTGCGACGGCGGCGTCGTTTTCGGCGGCGTCGATCGCTTCGACGAGGCCGCGGCGCACATCGACGCTCAAGGCATTGACGGGCGGGTGGTCGATGGACACGACCAGCACGTTGCCGTGCAGCGATCGGGAGACGACGGAGGCGGAAGGGACGGAGGTCATGGCGGGGCGCGAGGCGAGGTGGACGATCGTGCGATTGTCGATCGGATAGCGGGAATTGACAATTAGAGCCTGGGTTGACAGACTGTAAAAATTTCTTTGACAGTGCATATTGTCTGGCGAAGCAGCCCGGCACACCGGCGGACCCATGGATCTCAATTCGCTTTCGTTGCTCGTCGAAATCCTGGAGGCGGGCAATCTGAGCGAGGCGGCGCGCCGGCTCAAAATGACGCGCGCGAACGTCAGCTATCACCTCAATCAGTTCGAGCGCACGCTCGGGCTGCAACTCGTGCGGCGCACGACACGGCGCGTCGAGCCGACGGAAGCGGGGCTGCGCCTGGTCGAACACGGTCGCGCGATTCGGCGCGCGCTCGAAGCGGCGCAAGAAACCGTCGAAACGCTCGGGCGAACGCCTCAAGGCCGCGTGCGGCTATCGGTGCCGAGCGGTTATGGGCAACTCGTGATGGCCGATTGGCTGCTGACCTTCAAACGGCTGCATCCGGGCATCGTGCTCGATGTCATGTTCGAAAATCGCGTGGAAGACTTGCTGCGCGACGAAGTCGACATTGCCGTACGCGTGATGTCGGAGCCGCCGCAAAACGTGGTCGCGCGCGATATGGGCGCGGTGCGCTACGTCGCGTGCGCGTCGAAGGTCTATGCGGACGAGCATGGCTTGCCGACCGAGCTGGAGGCGTTGCGCACGACACCGCTGATTACGGCAACGGTCGTCGGCCGGCAGCTTCGTGTCGCGGCGTATTTGCGCGAGGAGCGGCACGAAGTGCTGCTCGAGCCCACGTTGATTTCGGAGAACTTTCTGTTCTTGCGCCAGGCCGTGTTGGCCGGGCTCGGGGTGGGCATCGTGCCCGATTATGTGGTGCAGGACGACATCCGCCGGGGCGAAGTGGTGACCACGCTCGATGCCTGGCGGCTCAGCATCTTCGGCACTCGCATGTACCTGCTTTACATGCCGGATCGTCATCAAACCCGCGCGGCCGCCGCGTTCATCGAGTTCATTCTCGACCATGCGAAAAAAGCGGGGCGGACCGGCTGACGTTCGCCGGGCCGCCCCGCTGAGGGCTTAAGCGCGCGCGTGTGCGCGACCGTCAGTGGTGCTTTTTCACGTCGCGGTCGCGATTGAGTTCGTCCTTCAAGTCTTCCTTGGCGTCGCCGTAGCCCTTGCGGACATCCCCCGCGGCTTCTTGGAGATCCCCCTTGGCTTGGCGAGCCGGATCGTTCGTCACCTTACCGACTGCTTGATTGACCTTACCCTTCGCCTTTTCCGTCACGCCCTTCACTTGATCCTTGTTCATGTGAGCTCTCCTTTTACGTATGCCGCACGTGCGACACCGACTCTCTCGCAACGCGCGTGCCCGTCCCCGCCTGCGCAGCGGGGACAGAAGGCGTATAGGAAGGAGCGGGGCGGCGAGCGGAAATGCCCGCCGCGTCAAAAGGCCGGGGTGGTAGCGGCAGCGGTTGCGCCTTGCGTGCCAACCGAGGCGCGTGTGGCCTGCGTTGGCGCATCGTTTGCCTCGAGCACCGGGGCGAGGGTGGGGCCGAGCGATTTGAGTAGTTGTACGGCCATTGCGCTCGTATAGTCGTAGCGAGCGGCATACGGTTCGTGCGCGTAGGCCGTCAGCGTGCCGTAAAAGCGATTGCCGATCACGAAAACGAACACGGCGGTGCGATTGACCTTGCGCGATTCGATGAGCCGCCCGCCGCGCGCGTAGACGCCGTAGCGCTGATCGCCGGTGCCGGTCTTGCCGTAGACATCGAGCGTGCGCCCATCGCCGAGCGGCAAACCGGCCGCTAGACGCGCGCCCGTGCCGCCGAGGACGACATCGCGCAGCAGCGAGCGCGCGACCGTCACGATTTCGGGCGAGATGCTTTGATGCCCCTGGCTCGGCGCACGGCCGAAGCGCGTTTCGAACGGCGTGCCCGCGGCGAACGTGAGCGTGTCGATGCTTTGCGCACGGTGCGTCTTGCCGTCGTTGGCGATGATGCCGATCAGATGGGCCAGCGCGTCGGGCCGGTCGCCGGAAGCGCCGATGGCGGCGGCGAACGACGGCGTGATCGTCTCGAACGGGTAGCCGAGCGCACGCCACGATTTGCCGATGGCGTCGTACGCCTGTAACTCGACCATGTGGCGGATGCGGCGGTCTTGCGTCACGTGATGGCGCGTCTTGAACAGCCAGGCGTAGGACGTGAGGCGGGCGTCGCGGCTTGCCTTGCGCAGGTCGTCCTCGGTCGCGTTCGGATGCTGGCGCAGATAGGCGAGCATCCACAGCGCGATCGGATGGACGCCCGCGATATAGCCGCGATCGTTCAGATTGAACTTGTCGATGGCGTATTTCGCATAGAGCTTGGCGAGATCGTCGTCGGAAATCGACGCGCTAGGGGTGTGCTTGAGCGCCGCGCGCATGCGCTGCGCAAACCACGGAAACGGTTCGTCGGGGGCGACGCTACGTAGTGCCGTCGCGAGCTTCGGCGGGCTCTTGCGCATGTCGGCAACGAGCAGATCGAGTGCCTCGTCCGGGCCCTTGCCGTGGTATTTGACGAAAAACCGATGCAGATAGACGAGGCTTTCCTGATCGGCAAAGGCGTCGAGGTAGCGGCGGCGCAGCAGCGGATCGTCGAACCAATGCGCGGAAGGACCAGCCGTCTGCACCATTTCGTAGTGCACGATATCGCGCATCAGTCGCACGAAAACCAAATTGACGGAGTGCTGGAAGGCCTCGCGCACGGTCAGGATGCGGCCGTTGTCGGATTTGTCGAAATTCGAGAATGTCTGGGCCCCGCCGCCCGTATAAAACGTTTCGCCCGGGCTGGCCGAATACTTGCGCTCGACGGCGGCATCGAGCATGGCGGGCAGCGATCGATCGTTCGTATGGGAAAGGTAGTCGACGGCCCAGCGCGACAAGCCGTCGAGCGGGTCGAGCGGCACGTGTTTGAGTTCCGTTGCGCTCAGAGACGCATAGCGTGCGTGCAAGGTCGAGACGATCTGCAAATACGTGACGATCGTTCGCAGCTTCGCCGTCGAGCCGAGATTCAGCCGCGCGCCGCCGTTGATGTCGAACGGCTGATTCACGCTGTCGGTTTGCACGCGCACGACGTCCTGGCCGCTCGGCTCGTGTTCGAATAACGCGAAGCTGAACGAGATTTTCGACGGATCGTCGCCGGGGCGCAGCATCTCGAACCCGTAGAGTCCGGCCGCCTTCGCGCCGTCGACCGTGGCGGCCTGCGCGAGCCGGGCGCCGACGGCGCGCTCCACGGCGTCGTCCAAGGTCGAATGGACCGTCAGGTCGAGCCGGTCGAGATCGTAAAAACCGTTTACGCCGAGCGCTTGTTGCAGGCGCGAGCGCACAAGCGTCACCGCCTTGCGGGCGACGAACGAGGCGGCCGGCTGCGGCGGGGCGCCTTTGTGCGAATCGAGCGGGGCCGCGAGCGCGGCGTCGCGAAGCGGCGCCGAGATCACGCCGTTGGCCGCGAGCACCCGGATATAGCTATCGGTCAGCCGATCGAGCGCCGGACGGTTGCGCACGAGGTAGTACGAGGGCGCGCGCTGGGCGATCAACAGCGAGAGCGCCTGCTTGAACGCGAGTGCTTCGCTGGCCAATACCCCCGGCGCGGCGGGCCCATTGCCGGTTTCGGCGGTGATCTGCGAGAGCAGTTGGTTCGCTTCGTCGAAATCGCGCCCGTACCAAGCCGTCATCCCGTCGCCGAGGCCCTGCACTTCGCCGATACCGGCGCGCGCGGCGAGCGGCACCGTGTTCAGGTAGTGCACGACGATGCTTTTGCGCACCGCTGTCGTGTTTTCTCCGCCGAGGTAGGCGCGAACCGACGCCGACGCAATCTGACGGAGTTTTTCGGGCGGCGTTTGGGTGCGGCCCCCCGGAGAGTGGCGGAACTTTTCGGTTTGCGTGGCGAGCGTCGAGCCGCCCGGCGTCGATTGATGACGATTGAAGACGCGTAGCGCTTGGTCGGAGAGGGCGCGGCCGAATCGGCCCCAGTCGATGGCCGGATTGCGATCCGGCTCGCTCGGGTCAAGCAGATAGCGATCTTCGATGAACGTCAGTGCGCTCACGACGATCGGCGGAATCGAGTCGAAGTCGGGATACGCCAAGGCGGGATACTGTGCACTAAAAAGCGGCACGCCGTGCGCATCGAACAAGCGCAATCCGGCCTGGTCTTTTTCGGCATACGGCATGAACAAACCGCGATCGGCGAGCGAAGTCATCATCGACGAATCGCGTGCTTGGCCCGTGACCACATAGCCGCGCGCCCGCAGGCGCGCTTCGAAATCGGGCAGGCGCGCGTAGCCCAAACGCCAATCGTAAGGGCCGCCCGGCGAGGGAAAACGGATCTCGTCGCTCGGCCCCGGCTGGACTGAAAACGATACCTGCCGACCCAAACTCGCGAAATAGCGCGCCTGGAGCCTCGACGTTTGCATCTCTAGCGAGACGAAATAGGCGGCGAGCCCGACCAGCGCGGCCATGCCGACGAAAGCGAGCCATTTCCATCGCGCGCCCGGCGACATCGTGGCGATGTAGCGCAAGGGCAGACGAGCGATCGGCCGATTCATGATGAGGCTCCGTGGGCGGCATCGCCACCGCGCTGACGACGCTCGTACTAGTTTAATCACGCGCCGAACGCCTGTGCAGGTCGCGTGATGTGTTCCGCCGCACGTATGCCTCTTTTGGCGTTCGAACGGTGCGACGGCGACGGTGTCCCTGTTTCTGTTTCCAGCAACGAGCACGCCCGCGCGACCGTCGCACTGTGCCGCCGCACGCGGGGCCGCGAACGGGCGACGGTGCATAGAAAGTGCGTGTCGTTCGCAATGCGGCCTCATTGTCCGTAAATATGACGCTCCGGCTATCGCGCGAAAAAGATTTCGGTATTAATTTCTTGTCAAATAACGTTGGCGATTAAACGAGCTTGGGTTCGATTTTTAGTGCGCCGAAAATGTGCGATGATTGCGTGCGTTTAAAATCGCGGGAACGAACGTCGCACGATGCGAAATGGCGGAAATCGAGCCGTCGCCCATTGAAGTATCGCGGTTGAAATCTAGAAGAGCCTTTGGCACGTGTCTCGTTCGAGAGCCGCGGCTCGGTGCATGCCGAGCACGGGGAGACGTGTGCCGGGATGTCGATGCTCCGGCTGCTGGTGCGGCCGTTTCGGTATCGCGCAGGTCGCTCGCAAGGCTTGCGCGACGACAAGGAGGCATAAATGAAAAGCTGGGCCGAGGACCTGTTGCACGAATTGAATCGCACGAACTGCGATTCGGAAATTTTCAGCAAGATCGAGGGTGCGGCAAAGGGCTTGGGTTTCGAATTCTGCGCGTACGGCTTGCGGGCACCGTGGCCGTTGTCCAAGCCGAAGACGCGCTGGATGAGCAACTATCCCGAGGCATGGAAAAAGCGGTATTTCGAAGCGCGCTACCTTGACATCGATCCGACCGTTCAGCATGCGCGCCGTTCGCAGTCGCCGATCCTCTGGAGCGATGCGCTCTTTAGCGCGGTGCCCGAGTTTTGGCACGAAGCGCAAGCGCACGGGTTGCGCCACGGCTGGGCGCAGTCGGCGTTCGACAGTTGCGGCATCGGAGGCATGCTGACGCTCGCGCGTTCGAGCGGGCCGGTCACGGCTCAAGAGCTGGCCGAAAACGAAGTGAAGATGCGCTGGCTCGTCAGTACCGCTCATTTATCGCTCAAGCGCGTGTTGATGCCGTCGTTGATGGACGATCCCGAGCGCGGGCTCACCGATCGCGAGGTCGAGGTGCTGAAGTGGGCCGCCGACGGCAAGACCTCGGGCGAGATCTCCAAGATTCTCGTCATCTCGGTGGATACGGTTAATTTTCACGTCAAGAATGCCGTGACGAAATTGAAGACGACAAACAAGACGGCCGCGGTCGTGCGCGCGGCCATGCTGGGTTTGCTGCAATGAATCGTCTGTCTAATTTGCATTGTTCATCGAGCCATATGCGCGCGGGTGTGCGCTGCGATTGATCGCTCTAAGCCATTTGCCGGCCCGATTCACTGTGAATCGTCATGCCATTTTCCATACGGCGTTAATGACATGCAGTTTTCGAAAATCTCCGATTGGCGGGGTGAGGCCATAATGCGCGTGCTTTGGAGTGCGTGTCGCCCTCGGAGCGATTCTCGAGAATTGGCGCGAATGGCGTATTCTCGAGCTTGCCGTGCTGTGACGGATGTCTCGGGCGCGCGAGCCCCGAGCCGCCAGTCGCGAACAGGCCGGCATGACATCGTTCAAACGAGACGGCCGCCGTCGAGCAAAAACGCGGGTTCGCCCGCGCGGGCCTTCGGCGTCGCGCTTCGTTGCGCAATTACCACAGCCGTTCCTTCCCCGGCCAGTTCCGCACCCAGTCCGGCCACTTGCTCCGCTTCCGCCGGGACCAAGGCATCGAATGGATCGTCGAGCAGCAAGAGCCGCGGCTGCGACATCAATGCGCGGGCGATGGCGAGCAGTTGTCGCTGGCCGTTCGTGAGCCGGCTGGCGCTCTGGTGCGCGCAAGCTTTCAGAAAGGGGAGCCGTTGCGCCAGGCGGTCGGCGCGCGCTTCGATGCCGGGCCGATCCGTGTCCCGCCACACCGCGGCAAGAAGATTGTCGCGAACCGAAAGCGAACTGAACAGCAGCCGATTGTGCGGCACATAGGCAATGCCGCGTGCCAGCAGTTCGGTCGGCCGCTTGCGGCGGATGTCTTCGCCGTCGAGGCGGATCACGCCGCGTTTGGGCCGCACGAGCCCCGCGATCGCCATGAACAGCGTCGTCTTGCCCGAGCCTCCCGGCCCCAGCACATAGGCGAGACTGCCCGCGAACAGGGCGAACGAGATGTCGTCGAGGACCTCGCCCTTGCCGTAACCGGCGGCGAGCGATTCGATTTGCAGCAGTGGCATGCGCATCGGGTGTCACCTCCGGATACGGATGCGGCGCGCTGGATAGCACGCCGCACTCGAACGCCGTCGATTTCACCTGCCTAACCCAATCGGGGCAACTACTAGAAATGGTGGGCGCTGCGCCGGACGCCGTTTCGGTCGGACGATTTCGGCACGTTATGCGCTCGTTGCGGCTGCGGCCGGTGCGTGCGCTCGCGCGGGCGGCGGCGAAGCCAACGGGGCGCGGGCGACGGGCGTCGAACGGGCCGCTAGGCTCGCGTCGGGGGCGGGCTGCGCCGCCATGTGCGCTTGCTCGACGATCCACTGCGCCACATCGCGCACGTCCTGGCGCGCCGATGCGTCGGCCTGCACGAGCCAATAGGCGCCCCCGCTCGCCGGATCGCTTCCTGCGGCCGGCGCTCCGGCGGGCGGCATCACGATCGCTTCGTCGAAAAGGTACGTGGCGCCGGGCGCGGGATTCGACGAGCTTGCATAGCGGACGGCGAGATCGATAGCCTCGGTGCGCAAGTCGAGCAGCTTGTCGCTGGGCGCGACGCGTACGTCGAGCGCCGGGTAGCGGTGCTGCAGGTCGGATAACCGGGGCAGCAGCCACGATGTCGCGACGCCGATGCTGGCCGTAATCGTGACCGGTTGCCGTTCGGGTGGGCGCGCGATCGTCTCGAACGCCTCCTGGAGCTGGCGCACGACGCCGTCGGCCGTTCGGAACAGCCGTTCCCCAGCCGGCGTGAAGGAAATCGAGCGGTAGCCGCGATGAAACAGCGATACCCCTAGGGCATTTTCGAGCGAGTGAATCTGTCGGCTGACGGCCGATTGCGTCAGACATAGGTCTTCCGCGGCGAGCGTTACGCTCATCCGGCGGCCGACCGCGACGAAGCCGCGGATGAGATCGAGCGGTGCGAGTCGAACGAGAGGCGTTGCCATGCGTCTACCCCATACGAAAGTGACGGGAAAGTCATGCGCTCGCGAAGAACGCATTACACCGTGCGGGATTTAAGCGATTCTTATGCGAAACCGTAACTGGCACATTTGGTAGGCGCATGCCGAGGCGGTGCTCAGGAAGGGCCTGGCTGATAGGCGGAGCACGGCGAAAGCCGATGGGCGGCGCTATCGGAAGGGGCGCTCCAGCATGTATCGCGCGCCTCGTGCGGGGCAATAGGACGTGGCGGGGGAGACAACGGCGGCGTCGCGCGCCCGCGCCGAGCGGCCGTTGCGGTGAATGCGGGGTGTCAGCGATCCTTGTCCTCGGGGCCATCGGCCTCGGATTCGCCGCGGACCGCATCCGCGAAGCGCGCGAGCGCGGCGAGCGATCCGCTTACGCTCACGTACTGCTCCCGGCCGATCTTTGCATCGAGCAGCACCGCCATGCCCGATTCGCGTGCGAGTTCGATGAGGTCCATCCGCTGGCGTTGTCCTTGTGTCTTGTTCATGGTCTCTTCTTGAGAAGCGGTGATGCCGGGATTCGCGTTCGCGCCGCGCGGCTGCTGCGGCCCCACGCCGAGTGCGAAATGCTCGCGCCCGATCCCGCTCTCTTCGAAGCACGACGCGTACCCAGTCCGGGTGCCGCTGCGGGCACGGTGCCGCGTCGCGGTGGCAGCGATCCCACGGCCTGCCGAATGCGCGGGTCGCCGGGAAGCCGGGACGCCGTGCACCGAGTGCAACAACATGCCCCTGTATTGCAAAAGCCACCGACGGCCGTCGTTCTGGTTGATTTGTATAGACAAGACCGCCCGCTGCATCCTGGCCCACACGCGTCCTGCCTAGGCGCGATCGGCCACCATCGTCGCCCCCAGACCGGCTGCAAGTATGGGGCTGCGCGCCAACGCTCATGCGTTCGCGTCTAATGGAAATCCCTAATCACCAGGCTTCGAAAACGACTTGTCTATACAAGCTGGCCGCACTAGACTCCCTTTCAGATCGTAGGCCGGTGCGCGCGCGAACGTCCGCAGCGAGGCGCCGCATATCGATAGACGAACGACGAAAGTCGAAAGACACCGCAAAAACCGCCAGAACAGGACGCCTTCCATGATGATTCTCACGCCGGGCCATTTGACGCTTCCCCAACTGCGCCGCATCGCGCGCGAGCGCGTCACGCTCGTGCTCGATCCCGCGAGCCGCGCCGTGATCGACGCGGGCGCGAAGGCCGTGGCCGACATCGCCGCCAAGGGCGAGCCGGCCTACGGCATCAATACGGGCTTCGGCCGTCTTGCGAGTACCCACATCCCGCACGATCAGCTCGAACTCTTGCAGCGCAATCTCGTGCTCTCGCACGCCGTCGGCGTCGGCGAGCCGATGGCGGCGCCCGTCGTGCGCTTGTTGATCGCGCTGAAGCTTTCGAGTCTCGGGCGCGGCCATTCGGGCATTCGCAGCGAAGTGATGGACGCGCTCGTGACGTTGTTCAATGCGGACGTCCTCCCGATCATCCCCGTCAAAGGGTCGGTCGGCGCGTCGGGCGATTTGTCGCCGCTCGCGCATATGTCGGCCGTATTGCTCGGGATCGGCGAAGTGACCGCGCGCGGCGAACGCATGAGCGCGGCCCAGGGTCTGAAACTCGCGGGCTTGGCGCCGCTCTCGCTGCAAGCGAAGGAAGGGCTGGCGCTGCTCAACGGTACGCAAGCGTCGACCGCCCTCGCGCTCTTCAATATGTTTGCGATCGAAGATCTCTTTCGCACGGGGCTCGTGGCGGGCGCGCTGTCGGTGGACGCGGCCGCGGGCTCGGTCAAGCCTTTCGACGCACGGATCCACGCGTTGCGCGGCCATCGCGGCCAGATCGAAGCGGCCGCGGCGTATCGCGCGCTGCTCGACGGCTCGGGCATCAATCTGTCGCACCGCGATTGCGACAAGGTGCAAGATCCGTACAGCCTGCGCTGCCAGCCGCAAGTGATGGGCGCGTGTCTCGACCAGATGCGGCATGCGGCCGATGTCCTGTTGATCGAAGCGAACGCCGTCTCGGACAATCCGCTGGTCTTCCCCGATACGGGCGAAGTGCTCTCCGGCGGCAACTTCCACGCCGAGCCGGTGGCGTTCGCCGCCGACAACCTCGCGCTGGCCGCGGCCGAAATCGGCGCGCTCGCGGAGCGCCGCATTGCGCTGCTGATCGACGCGACGCTGTCGGGGCTGCCCCCGTTCCTCGTCAAGGACGGCGGCGTGAACTCCGGCTTCATGATCGCGCACGTGACGGCGGCCGCGCTGGCTTCCGAGAACAAGACGCTCGCCCATCCGGCATCGGTCGATTCGCTGCCGACTTCCGCGAACCAGGAAGATCACGTCTCGATGGCGACCTTCGCCGCGCGCAAGTTGGCCGACATCGCCGAGAACACGGCGAACATCCTCGCCATCGAATTGCTCGCCGCCGCGCAAGGCGTCGATTTGCGCGCACCGCACCGCACGAGCGCCGCATTGCAGCGCGTGATGGATACGCTGCGCGCGCACGTGCCGCATTACGACCTCGATCGCTACTTCGCGCCCGATATCGCCAGCATCGCGCGGCTCGTCACGCAAGGCACGATCGCTCAGGCCAGCCCGCTCTCATTCGCTTCCGAAGCGAACGCCGACGCGTGACCGATGCGTGGCCGATGGACAACGTCAAAGCGATGAACGCTCCCGCGTATCAAGGCATCAAGGATTTCATCCTCGCTCGGATTCACGCGGGCGAGTGGGCGGAGGGCGACCAGGTGCCCTCCGAAAACGAACTGGCGCGCGAGTTCAAGGTGGCGCGCATGACGGTGAACCGGGCGTTGCGCGAGTTGACGGCCGAGCAAGTGCTCACGCGCGTTCAAGGCGCGGGCACCTTCGTCGCGCGGCCCAAGTACGAATCGACGCTGGTGGCGATTCGCAGCATTTCCGACGAAATCGCCGCGCGCGGCCACCGGCATCAGGCGAAGGTGCTGGAACTCGGCGCGACGGTCGCCAGCGAAGCGCTGGCCGACGAGATGCAAGTAGCGGCCGGCAGCCCCGTCTTTCATTCGCGCGTGCTGCATCTCGAGAACGACGAGCCCGTGCAGCTCGAGGCGCGCTGGGTCAATCCGGCCGTCGCACCCGAGTACGCGTTGCAAGATTTTGCGGCGGTCACGCCGAATCAGTACCTGACGCGCGTCGCGCCGCTGCAGCGTGTCGAGTACCGCATCGAAGCCGCGCAGCCCGAGCCCGATACGCGTAGCCAATTGCGGATGGACGACATCGAGCCGTGTCTCGTGCTGCATCGGCGCACGTGGTCGCGCGAGCAGGTCGCCTCCGTGGTCGATCTGTGGCACCCGGGCAGCCGTTATCGCTTCACCGGACATTTCTGAGCCGAACCGAGCCGTACAACCGAGGACTCCCATGAACGATCCCAAATTCTTCGATCCGCGTCTCGATCCGACGCGCACGATCCGCGCGCCGCGCGGCGCCGACAAGACGTGCAAGAGCTGGCTGACCGAAGCCGCTTACCGGATGATCCAGAACAACCTCGATGCCGAGGTAGCGGAGCACCCGCACGCCTTGGTCGTCTACGGCGGTATCGGACGCGCCGCGCGCAACTGGGATTGCTTCGATCAGATCCTGGCGTCGCTGAAGGATCTCGAAGACGACGAGACGCTCTTGATTCAATCGGGCAAGCCGGTGGGCGTGTTCCGCACGCATGCCGACGCCCCGCGCGTGCTGCTCGCGAACTCCAATCTCGTGCCGCATTGGGCCACGTGGGAGCATTTCCATGAACTCGATCGCAAGGGCCTCATGATGTACGGCCAGATGACGGCGGGCAGCTGGATCTATATCGGCAGCCAAGGGATCGTGCAAGGGACGTACGAGACGTTCTACGCGGTGGCGAATCAGCATTTCAACGGCGACGCCAAAGGGCGCTGGATCTTGACAGGCGGGCTCGGCGGCATGGGCGGCGCCCAGCCGCTCGCCGCAACGATGGCGGGTTTCTCGATGATCGCCGTCGAATGCGACGAGACACGTATCGATTTCCGTTTGAAGACGCGCTATGTCGATAAGAAGGCGAGCACGCTCGACGAAGCGCTCGCTATGATCGAAGCGGCGAAGGCGAGCGGCAAACCGGTCTCGGTCGGCCTCGTGGGCAACGCGGCGGATGTCTTCGAAGCGTGCGTCGAGCGCGGCATCACGCCCGATTGCGTGACCGATCAAACGAGCGCGCACGATCCCATCAACGGCTATCTGCCGCAAGGGTGGAACGTCGAGCAATGGCGCGAACGCCAGAAGACGGATCCGGAAAGCATCGTCGTGCCGGCCAAGCAGTCGATGGCGCGGCAGGTGCGGGCCATGTTGACGCTGCAAGCGCGCGGCGCCGCCACGCTCGACTACGGCAACAACATTCGCCAAATGGCGCTCGACATGGGCGTCGACAATGCATTCGACTTTCCCGGCTTCGTGCCCGCCTACGTCCGGCCGCTGTTTTGCGAAGGCAAGGGGCCGTTCCGCTGGGTGGCGCTTTCGGGCGATCCGGAAGACATCTACAAGACGGATGCGAAGGTCAAGGAATTGATTCCCGACGATCCGCATCTGCACAACTGGCTCGACATGGCACGCGAGCGCATCGCGTTTCAAGGGCTGCCCGCGCGTATTTGCTGGGTTGGCGTGAAGGATCGCTACCGGCTGGGTCTCGCCTTCAACGAAATGGTCAAGCGCGGCGAGTTGAAAGCGCCGATCGTCATCGGCCGCGATCACCTCGATACGGGTTCGGTGGCCAGTCCCAACCGCGAAACCGAATCGATGAAGGACGGCTCGGACGCCGTCTCCGATTGGCCGCTGCTCAATGCGTTGCTGAACACGGCGGGCGGCGCCACGTGGGTGTCGATCCACCATGGCGGCGGCGTCGGCATGGGGTTCAGCCAGCATGCGGGCGTGGTGATCGTGTGCGATGGGACCGATGCGGCGGCGCGGCGGATCGAACGCGTCCTGTTCAACGATCCGGCTACCGGCATCATGCGTCATGCCGATGCAGGCTACGAGCTGGCTCGCGAGACGGCGCGCGAGGTCGGCCTCAAGCTGCCGATGCTCGGGCGTTGAACCCATGAGCTTGCCATCGCAGGCGTTGCGCCGCGGCGCTGCAGGCTCCTCGCCCTCGCCGCGTACGCCGGCGCGCATCGTTCGGGCGAGCGCCCTGAAGGCGACGCCCTGGAGGAACGGCGGCGGGGTCACACGGGAGATCGCCGCGTATCCGGTGGGGGCGAGCCTCGACACCTTCGTCTGGCGCGTGAGCGTGGCCGATGTCGAACAGCCGGGGCCGTTTTCGCGATTCGCCGGCATCGACCGTACGCTGGTCTTGCTGGCGGGCGCGGGGATGCGCCTCATGGAAGCGAGCGGCGCGACGCATGCGCTGTCCGAGCCACTTTCGATTGCACGCTTCGCGGGAGAGGCGGCGATCGCCGCGCAGCTCGTGGACGGCCCCACGCGCGATTTCAATCTCATGGTGCGGCGCGATCGGGCGCGTGCCGAATTGCACGTATGGCAAGGCGCGGGGCAGCACACGCTCGACGCGGATGCCGCGCTCGTTCTGTGCGCATGCGGTGCGCTCGACGTGCGTTTCGAAAGCGCGGCGCAGGCGCAGACACTGGCTTCGGCTTCGGCAAGCGCGCCGCCGGTCTACGCCTCGCTGGCGACCTTGGACACGATCGTGCTGGACGCGCCTCGTGCGCTGACCTGCGACGTGACGGGCGAGGGCGCCGCACTGGCCGTGCTCGTGCATTACTGCTGACGCGGCACGTCCGCGATTTATTGCCGATACCTCGAGGCCATTATGAGCGAGCAAGTTTGGCGGCATTTCAATCTTTGCCCGAACGGCGATCCCGAAGCGTCGATTGCCGACGCCGCGATGGCCGTGCGCGACGGCGCGATCGCTTGGGTCGGCGCGGCGCGCGATTTGCCGCGCGAATTCGATGCGTGGCCCCACCACGATCTCGGCGGCGCCTGGGTGACGCCGAGTCTCGTCGATTGCCATACGCATCTCGTATTCGGCGGCCATCGTGCCGACGAATTCGCCTTGCGTCTTGCCGGAGCGAGCTACGAAGAGATCGCCCGCCGCGGCGGGGGCATCGTATCGACGGTCCGCGCGACGCGCGCCGCCGATGAGGCGTCCTTGCTCGCCGCAGCGGCCGCGCGTCTCGAACCGCTGATCGCGGAAGGCGTCGGGGCGGTCGAGATCAAGTCGGGCTACGGGCTCGAGCTGGCGAGCGAGCGCAAGATGTTGCGAGTGGCGCGCGAACTTGCCCGGCGCTACCCGGTGTCGGTCTACACGACGTTTCTCGGCGCGCACGCGTTGCCGCCCGAGTTCGCGGGACGCGCCGACGCGTACATCGACGAAGTCTGCGAACGGATGTTGCCGGCGTTGGCCGACGAAGGGCTCGTCGATGCCGTCGACGTCTTTTGCGAACGCATCGGCTTCACGCTGGCGCAAAGCGAACGCGTCTTCGAAGCGGCGCAGCGCCGCGGCTTGCCCGTGAAAATGCATGCCGAGCAATTGAGCTTGATGGGCGGAACGGCACTGGCCGCGCGCTATCGCGCGCTGTCGGCCGATCACCTCGAATTTCTCGACGAGGCCGGCGTGCGGGCGATGAAAGAAGCGGGAACCGTGGCGGTGTTGCTGCCGGGCGCCTACTACTTCATCCGCGAGACGCAACTGCCGCCGATCGAATCGCTGCGCCGCCATGGCGTGCCGATCGCGCTGGCGACCGACTGCAATCCGGGTACATCGCCGGCTACCTCCTTGCTCTCGATGCTCAACTTGGGCTGCACGCTATTTCGCCTGACGGTGCCCGAAGTGCTGCAAGGCGTCACCCGTCATGCCGCGCTCGCGCTGGGGCGCGGCGAGCGGCACGGCGAATTGGCGCCGGGCCGCTCGGCCGACTTCGTCGCTTGGTCGGTGAATTCGCTGGCCGAACTCGCCTACTGGATCGGCCGTCCGCTCGCCGCGCGCGTCGTGCGCGCGGGCGAGACGGTGCATACCGCGCCGGTCTCGCCGTGGACGGGGCGCGCCATCGACAATCGGGCAGCGAGCTTGGAAAGGAACAGGAAGTGACGATCGATCGCCGCACACTCTTCGCCGCGCACGCCTATTTGCCGCAAGGTTGGCGGCGCGACGTCCTGCTCGAATGGAACGAGGACGGCATGCTGACGGGCGTCGTGCCCGATTCGCCGGCACCTGCGGGGGCGCCGCGTGCGAGCGGGCCGATCGTGCCCGGCATGCCGAATTTGCATTCCCATGCGTTTCAGCGCGCGATGGCCGGACTGGCCGAATACCGCGCGCAAGCCAGCGACAACTTTTGGAGTTGGCGCGACCTCATGTATCGGTTCGCGGCGCGTATCACGCCGGAGCGGCTAGCCGCGATCGCGCGCTGGCTCTACGTCGAGATGCTCAAGGCCGGCTATACGTCCGTCTGCGAATTTCACTACGTGCATCATGCGCAAGACGGCACCTCCTACGGGAATGCCCCGGAACTTGGACAGTGCGTCGTCGATGCGGCGTCGCAAGCGGGCATCGGAATGACGATGCTGCCCGTGCTTTACCAATACAGCGGCTTCGGCAAGCGCGAGCCGCGGCCCGACCAGCGACGCTTCGTCAATACGCCGGAATCGTTGCTGGATCTATTGCTGACGCTGCGTCGCGCGCGGCCCGAGCATGGCGCGTTGACGTATGGCGTCGCGCCGCATTCGCTGCGAGCAGTCTCCGCCGCGTCGCTGCACGCGCTGCTCGACGGGCTCGACGCGCATCTGCCCGGCGCACCGGTTCATATTCACATCGCCGAGCAAACGGGAGAAGTGCAAGAATGTTTGGCCGCAACCGGGGCGCGGCCCGTCGCTTGGCTGCTCGATCATGCCGACGTCAACGCCCGCTGGTGCCTCGTGCACGCGACCCACATCGACGAGACCGAGACGCGCGCGCTGGCGGCAGCCGGTGCGGTGGCGGGGTTGTGTCCGACCACGGAGGCGAATCTGGGCGATGGGTTTTTCCCGGCACAGCCGTATCTCGATGCGAAAGGTTGGATCGGCGTGGGCTCGGATAGCCATGTTGCCGTGGATTGGCGCTCGGAGTTGCGCCTGCTCGAATACGGGCAGCGCCTATTGCTGCGCCAGCGCAATGTCCTCGCCTGCGAGACGCGCCCGCAGGTCGCCGAACGGCTGTTCGATGCGGCGCTGGCCGGTGGCGCACGGGCGAGCGGCCGGCCCCTCGGCGCATTGGCGCCGGGCTATCGTGCCGACTGGCTCGTGCTCGACGAGGCGCATCCGAGCCTCGATGGCCGCCAGCCGGGCGATTGGCTGGCCGGCGTCGTCTTTTGCGAACACGGCCCGTCGCCGATCGTCGAAGTGCATACCGGCGGCCGATGCGTCGTTCGCGGTGGACGGCATGAAGACGAGGCGGCGGCCTACGCCGCGTATCGCGAGGCCGTCTCGCATCTGCAGGGTTGAGGGCGAACGCGCGGCGCTCGGGCGGGCATTCGGTGTGTGAGTGTGCATGACGCAAAGCGCGGCGCGCGCTAATCTGAACGACGTTACGATTCCGACACCACCTTCCTGCATCCATGAACGCCACGCTCGATCCTGCCATGTTCTCCGTCCGGCCCGGCACTTTGCCGCTGTTGATTTCGATGCCGCACGTCGGCACGCACGTTCCGGGCGACATCGCCGCGACGATGACCGAGGTTGCCCGCCATGTCGACGACTGCGATTGGCATCTCGAACGGCTGTACGAATGCGCCGCGCGCCGGGGCGCTTCGTTGCTCGTTCCGTCGCATGCGCGCTATGTCGTCGACCTGAATCGCCCGCCCGACAATGCGAATCTCTACCCGGGGCAGGACACGACCGGCTTGCTGCCGATCGACACGTTCGACAAAGCGCCGCTGTATCACCCCGGCGGCGAGCCGACCGAGGCCGAGGTGGCGCGCCGCGTGGCGCGCTATTGGCAGCCGTATCACGACGCGCTTGCCCGCACGTTGGCCGAACTCAAGGCGCAACACGGTGCGGTGCTGCTGTGGGAGGCTCACTCGATCCGCTCGCATGTGCCGCGTTTTTTCGACGGTCGGCTCCCCGATTTCAATTTCGGCACGGCCGGCGGCGCCAGCGCGGCGCCCGGGCTCGCCGAGGCGCTCGTCGAGTGCGTGACGCGCCACGGCGGCTACACGGCCGTCGCCAACGGCCGGTTCAAGGGCGGTTACATCACGCGGCACTATGGCCAGCCGGACAACGGCATTCATGCCGTGCAGCTCGAGCTGTCTCAAATCGCCTACATGCAAGAAACGCGGCCCTATGCGTACGACGATGCACTCGCCGCGCGTGTCCAGCCTCTGCTCGATGCGCTGATCGACGAAGCGCTCGCACGCTTGCCCCGAGCGTGATCGGACGGGCGTCGCGGGACATCCGCGCCGTCGCGGTTTCGCTTATTCGAGCCCCGTAACGGATCATCTGTCAACTTGGCGCGACGCTTGGCGATGCGTCGCATCGACAATCGGCACTTGTCGATTGACGGATCGACTCGACCCCGTTATGTTTCGGGCCATGGCCGATACCGACAACACTCATCCTGGCGCGGTCGTGCGCCAGCTTTGCCTCGTGCGCTTCAACCTGAGCGTGACAGAAGGCGCGGCGGTGCTCGGCGTGAGCCGTCAGGCCCTGACGAACCTGCTGAGCGGCAAGGCGGGCATTTCGCCCGAGATGGCGCTACGTCTGGACAAAGCGTTCGGCGGGGGTGCCGAAACCTGGCTCCAACGGCAATTGGTGCACGATCTCGCCAAGGCGCGCAAGCGGCTCGACGAACTCGATGTCGTTTCGATGGCTCAGCAGCGCCAGCGTCCGCTATTTTGAGACGCGGGGCTGGCGCGTCGCGGCTCACAGGCGAGTCCGCCGCCTTCGGGTCGCGTCCTTCGCCGGCTCCATCCTTCCACGATGTGCGATTTACGCTCATGTGCCCATGCGCGTGGCGATGAACTCGCCTTCGAGCCGCCAACGCTTGCCGTCCGTATCGAGCGCTTCGCCGATCCAGTGAAAGCCGTTCGGCGAGAGGTCGGTAAAGCGCCAGCGTGTCGCCTGGCCGTCGGCGCGGGCGCCGGTCTGCACGATCTCCTCGCCCACGCGCCGGCCGATTTGCGTTTCGCGATGGCCGCGCGCCGGGTTGTTCCACGCAATGCGCCAAGCGCGCAATGGCGGGTCCCACGCACGCAGCGTCGTTCCGTACATGTCGTTTTGCGGGTCGCGTGCGAGCCGGCCGGCGCGCCGATCCTCGCGAGCGGGCATAATCCAAACATCCTGTATCGCCCGTCCTTCGAGTACCCAGCCGGCGTGGACCTCGCCGGTCAAACGTTCGCCGCGCACGTCGAACCCGCGGTAGTGGAGCACCTGCAGGGACCAACTGCCGACGAGCCAGCCGTATACGTCGTCGGCATCGTCGATGTCGGACGCGCGGCCGGGGCAGGCGAGGGCGGATAAGAACGCGGTGGGCATGAACGGTTCGGTGAGGGTCATCGTCGATCTCCGGGGTGAAAATGCGCAGGCGGGAATCGCACACGGCGAGGCACCCGCGAGGTCCGATGACGATACGGCGTGAAGCGAGGCGAATCTTGGCAAAAATTGCGCTGGATTTGGAACAAGCCTTGGCGCGGCGTGCGCGCGACGGCGCCGCCGGAGCGACCGAGCCGCGCGCGATCGCGAGCGGACGAGGATGGACCGTGTCCGATGTCCTTTGTACTTGCGGCCCCGGCGATCGCGCGTTCGAAGAGCGCCACGGCGCGTTTTGTATCGCACTCGTCGTGGCGGGTGCGTTCGAATACCGCTCCGAAACGGGGCAGGTGTTGATGACGCCCGGCGCCGCCCTGCTCGGCAACGCGGGCGAATGTTTCGAATGCGGCCACCGGCATCGCGCCGGCGATCGATGCATCGCGTTTCGCTACGAGCCCGAATACTTCGAGCGGTTGTTTGCCGATACGGGGAGCGCCCGCATCCCATCGTTCGGCGCCGTGCGCATCGAGCCGTCGCGTGCGCTGGCATCGTTCGTCGCTGCCGCGAGCACGGGCGTGAGCGCGGCAGCGAACGGTTCCGCCGTCGCGTGGGACGAGATGGCACTGGCGCTCGCTAGCCGGGTGCTGCGGGATCTCGATGGCGGATCGTCCCGCCATCTCACACCGATCGGGCGCACGGCGCTCGGGCGAGTTGTCGATACGCTGCGATGGATCGACGAAGCGCCGGAGCGCGACCTCGGCATCGATAGACTGGCCGAGCACACGGGGCTCAGCCCTTACCATTTCTTGCGTACGTTCGAGCGCGCCACGGGGGTGACGCCGCATCAGTATGTCCTCCGTTCCCGCTTGCGCGCGGCCGCTCAGCGCCTCGCCGACGCTCCGGAAAAGATCGTCGACGTCGCCCTGGATTGCGGCTTCGCCGACCTATCGAACTTCAACCGAGCGTTTCGCGCCGAATTCGGCGTCAATCCGCGGACCTACCGGCTGCGTTGGCGGGCATAACGATGACGAGCGGGGCGAATCGTTTCGGCCCGACCCTCGCGATCGTGCGTCGCGCTGTGGCCACCGTGTTCGCTTGCGCGACGGCGCTGTCCGCCACGGCCGCGCATGCGGCGGCGCCGACGGCCGAAGCGAGCGATCCCGCACCGGCCACGATCGAATCCGATGTGCATCTCTTCACCGTGGTGCACGACGGCTCCGTCGTCGAGCACGACGACACGACGCTGCGGGTCGATACCGCCGCCGGCGTCGACGCGATCGCCCAACGTTATGTCTGGTTCGACAAGGACATCGAACGGATCGACGCCCTATCGGCCGAATCGATCGATCCGCAAGGCGGCCTCCATCCCGTCGGTGCCGATGCGATTCGCGATATCCAAGAGCCGCGCGCGGCCGGCGCGCCGACGTTCGAAGACGGCGTCTTGCGGACGGTGATTTTTCCGGGCATCGAACCGGGTTGGCGCGAGCACCTGACGTTTCGCAAGTCGCGCAAGGCGGGGCGGCCGGGCCTGTTCGAATACTTTGCGGTGCCGGCCAGCGAGCCCGTGATCGATCAGCGCCTGATCTTCGATCTGCCGGCCGACATGCCGCTTTATGCCGATGCGCGCGGCTACGTGGCCCGCGCGCCCGTGCTCGATCATGGGCGCATGCGATACGAATTCGACTATCGGCACGGCCCCTTTGCGCGTGTCGAGCACGGGGCGGTCGGCGAGGCGAACGACGGCGACCGGTTGATGGTGACGACGGTGCCGAGCTACGCGGCTTTCGCGCAGCGTTATCGGCTCGATGCCGTGGACCCGACCGCGAGCGATCCGCAAGTGCTCGCGCTGGCGCAGGCGCTGACAAGCGGTGCGCCAGACGATTGGACGAAAGCGGCGCGTCTTTACGATTGGACGCGCACGAACATTCGCTATGTGGCGCTCTTTCTCGGCGAGACGGCGGCGAAGCCGCATCGCGTCATCGATATCCTTCGCCACCGCTACGGCGATTGCAAAGATCATGTGGCGTTGTACGGTGCGCTGCTCGCGGCGGTCGGCATCCGCAGCGAGCCCGCGCTGCTGAATCTCGGCTCGGTGTACACGTTGCCCTCCGTGCCGGGTTACGGCGCGGGGGCCATCAATCACGTCATCGTCTGGATCCCCGCGCTTTCGCGGTTCGCCGATACAACTGCGGGCGGCGGCATCGCGTTCGGTTTTTTGCCGCCGAGCGCGATGGACCGGCCCGCGCTGCTCGTCGACGACGGTGTGCTCGTGCATACGCCTGCCACGCAGGCGCGCACGCGCGACGCGCGCCTCGATTTGGACATCGACGAAAACGGCGATGCCCACTACGGCTATCGCGTGGAGGACGACGGTTATACGGCCGAACTCGAGCGCAATGTGTTTCGCCGTGCGACGCGTGCTCGGGTGCGTGAGATTGCCGATGAACGGTTGCGTCAAACCGGCTTGCGCGGGAGTGCGGCCGTGGAGACCGACGACGTGAACGCGACGAACGGTCCGTTCGCCGTCACGATGACGGGCGTGCTCGAGCATGTCGTCTGGACCGACGGCATGACGGCGCTGCCGGCCTTATCGAGTTTTGCCGGCGGAATCGCCTCGCAGATCGAGGACTGGCTGACCGAGACCGTTCGAACGCAATCGTACGTTTGCGTGGGCGGCACCTTCGTCGAACACGGGACGGTGACGTTGCCGCGCGACGTACGGCTTGTGTACGTCCCCTCGGACGTCGCGATCGATGCGGGGCCGATCGACTACGCCGCGAGTTATATCTTCGATCCGGTGTCGGGTGTCGTTCAGATATCGCGCCGGCTGCAGGCCGCGTTCGGAAAACAAGTCTGCACGCCGGCGCAATTCGATGCGATGCGCGATTCGCTGCTGCGCATCGAGCGCGACACGTCCGCGCAAATCATCGTGCGAGCGGGTGCGAACGCTTCGGCGCGTTGAGTGCCGTCGCCGATGGCGGTGGCGGCGCGAGCGCGGCGCGAGTCGCCCCGCGCCGCGCAGGTAGAGGGCCTTTCGTCTAGTCGCAATGATCGCTACGGCAGCGAATAGACGAGGGCATCAGAAGAACGGCGACCACCCCGCGCCGCCTTGCGCTCCTTGATCCCCTTGGCCGTCGTCGCGGTCGTCGCCATCGTCATCGCCATTGCCGTGGTGCCGGCGATCGAAATGAAACGCGTCGAACAGGTCTCCGATGGCCGGTGCGTTCACCGGGACGTACGGATTGAAGTGCAACTGCACCGGGTTCGGCAGATTGTCGCGGCTGCGGTTCGTGATGGGCGCGAGGCGCCAGTTGCGTTCGATGAACTTGAGCAGCGAGACGTGATCGCCGTACTGGTGCACGACGCGCCCGCCACGCGAGTAGGGCGAGACGATGATGAGCGGAATGCGCGGGCCGTCGCCGAAAAAGTCGACCGGCTGGATGTAGCCCGAATCGTAATAGCCGCCGCCCTCGTCGTTCGTGATGAAGATCGCCGTAGATGCCCACAGCTTCGGATTGCCGCGAACCTGATCGACGATCTTGCGCGTGAACGCTTCGAACAACCCGTACTTCGACGAAGACGGGTGGCCGTCGAGCAAGCCGCCCGGCTTCACGAACGACACGGCCGGCAAGTTGCCGCTGGCGATGTCCGCGTACAAATCGGTCGCGTCTTGCAGGTGCGCCTTGACGATGGCCGGCTTCGTCATGATCGCCGTTTCATAGAGGAACGGATTGCAGATGTTGCAGTACGTGCTGGTCGGCGAATTGGCCACGAACGAGTTCCAGCCTTCGCCATAGTATTTCCACGACACCCCTTTGGCGAGCAGCGTATCGGCGATCGTGCGCACGGGCGACGGCGGGATCGTGAATGCACTCGTGTTGACGGTACCGTCGCCGTTGTACCCGGGGTTGTAATTGTTGAGCAGGTAGTACGCGCCGGGGGCGCAATTCGCTTTCGGGCGATACGGCAACGCGTCGAGGTAGTCGCGAATCGTCCCGACGCCGGGCTGCGAGCGATCCGAGCAGTTGCTGTAGGAGCCGCCCGAATAGCCGTCTTGCGCGTACCAGTTGTTGGTGCCGGCACGCGGGCGCGGATCTTCGATTTGATTCGAAGGCGGCGTGGCGGCGTGGCCCTGTCCGTCGGTGTAATAGAACGCGTCGGCGGCCCCGATCATGATGCTGTTCGCGCCCGTGCCGCCCATCACCGGCTGGTGATAGTTGTCGCTGATGGTGTATTTGCGGGCGAGTTCCGTGAAGTAGGGCATATCGCCCGTGTTCACGTTGTAGTAACCGAGCGCGGTCGAGCCTTCGCCGGTCGTTTGATCGGTGAAGTTCGGCGGTTGCGGCTTGCCGTTGCTGCCGGCGCCGACCGATGTCTCCACCCACGCGAACAAGTCCATCGCGCATCCGCTCGGGTCTTTCCAACTGGCGCGGCTCGCACTGCAATCGGCTTGCTGCCAGTTCTGGTAAAAGCGATGGACGGGGCTCGTGATGTATTGGTCGTAATCCGGCCCCACGCGGGAGATCTGGAACGGGCCGTTCGGCAACGTGAACGTATTCGCCCCGAAGCGCGTGTCGGGCACGTGGTGCGGCAGGCCGGTTGCGCCGGTGGTCAGTTGCACGACGTCTTGCGGTTCGAGTACGGCGCCTTCGGCCGCTTGCGCGGCGGCCAGCGTGGCGAACGGCGGCGGGTTCGTGTCGCTCGCGGCCGTTGGCGCAGAGCCGGTGTTCGGCGCGGGCAGCACGGTATACGGCTGCTTGCCGCCGGGGCTCATGTCGAAGCGCGTGGGATCGACGGCTTGGGCGGTGTTTTGCGCGGCGAGCGCGAAGTTGCGGCCCGGTTGCCCGTCGGCGGTGATGATGCCTTTCGAGAGCAGATTCGATACGGTTTGACCGGCCCGCGGCCTGAAGGCGCCGAACACTTGGTCGAACGTGCGGTTTTCGCCGACGATGACGATGACGTGCTTGATCGGCGTGACGGTGGCCGTCGATGGGTCGAGCGCAGGCTGGGGCTGGCTTTCGGCGAGTGCGGGCAGCAACGCGCCCAACGCCGCGAGCGAAACGGCGCCGAGCGTCAACCCGGCGCGGGCAAGGACAGGACCACCTCTGACTTTCTTATTCCGCTTCATTAAAATCTCCGTTGTTTTCCGACTGACTGCGGGGACTGGAAGCGTAGCGGTGCGGTCAGGGCGCTCGTTGGCGCCTCGTCTGCTTGTAGTGGGTTCGTGCGTTTGCGTTGGCTAGGATAGCGAGCCTCGATGACGCATGCGGGACGGGAATGTGACGTCGATAAGACACTGGCGTGACAGGGCGTGGGACGAGCGAACCCGCCGCCCGGTTCCCATCGGGCGGCAGGCTATAGCGGGGCAACGATCAGGCGTGGGCGGTGTCGGGCGCGACGGTTAGCTTGACGCCGAGCGCGTGCATGAGCTTGAACACCGTTTCGAGCTTGGGTTTGGAGCCGGGTGCGAGCGTCTTATACAAGCTTTCGCGACCGACGCCTGCGTCGGATGCGACTTTCGCAATGCCTCGTGCCTTGGCGACGTCTGCAATCGCAGCCATGAGGAGATCGGCGTCTCCTTCTTCCAGTGCTGCATTGAGGTAGGCAGCGATGGCTTCTTCGCTATCGAGATAGTCGGCAGCATCGAATCGTGCAACCTTGACCGGTTTCATGGGACCACCTAATTGAAATTGACTACCTACTGCCCCTGTATTTGCTTCCACATTGCCTTCGCAAGCTCGATGTCGGCGCGCTGTGTCGACTTGTCTCCGCCGCACAGCAATAGGTAGACGACTCGCCCTTCTCGGGCAAGATACACCCGGTATCCAGGGCCATAGTGGATGCGCATTTCGGAGACACCGCTTCCGACAGGCTCGCAATCTCCGAAATTGCCCTGCTCGCGCGACGAATGCGCACCAGCACCTTTGCTTTTGCGTTCAGGTCATTCAGGGATGTGAGCCACTCGTCGAAGGAATCGGTCCTGTTCAGCGTATTCACGCGGGCCTTGCGAAGTTCATTGCAAGCGATTGTATCTCATGGGATACAAAATGCAAGCCCTCATTCGATCGCGATTCCTTCGCGTTTCAGCGTTTGGCGCGCCGATAATCCGAAACGCGATGCCATCGATGCGCTCCGCCGTACGGGCGTGCCGAAGCGGCACGCCCGTACGGCGGAGCGATCCAAGTGCGTTTTGCCGTCGCGCTTTGCCCGGCCCGATCCGAGCCGGGCAGATCATTCGCGCGAGCGATCCGCTATCAAACCACGTTGCGTTCGACCACCGGGCGGTTCGCCAGCACGCGCTCGAAGCCGAGCGGCGACAGATCGAGCGTAACGAACCGTCCTTGCAAGATGAGTTCGGCCACCCCGCGCCCCGTGGCGGGGCCTTGCTGCAATCCGTGGCCGCTGAATCCGTTCGCGAAAATGCAGTTTTCGACATCGGGGTGGTAGCCGATGATCGCGTTGTGATCGAACACGTTGTATTCGTAGTAGCCGGACCACGCATGCTCGACGCGCAGCGCTTCGAATTGCGGCACGCGATGGGCGAGCGTCGGCCAGATCACGTCGTCGAACAAGGTATGGTCGACCTCGTCGAGCGGCAGATCGTTCGGATCGCGATCGGGGCTCGGCGAGGTCCCGCAGATATAGGTCGTCCCTTCGGGGCGAAAATAGACGCCGGTCGGATCGATGAGCAGCGGACAGCGTTCGAGCTTCGAGGGCGAACTGACGTTGAAGATACTGCGGCGGCGCGCGTACACGGGCAAGTCGATCCCGAGCATCTGGGCGACGCGACGCGCCCATGGCCCGGCCGCATTGACCACGACGTCGCAGTCGAGCGCCTCGCCGCCGGCCGTCAGCACCTGCCGCACGCGCCGGCCTTCGCGCCGCACGCCGGTTGCCTCGCTTGCGACATAGCGCGCGCCGAGCGCTTGCGCTTTCTTGCGCAGCGCCTGTACGAGGCCGTAACCGTCGAACCAGCCTTCGCCCGATACGCCGTAGGTCCCGGCGGCAAGATCGTCCGTATTCAGCCAGGGAAACGAAGCTTGCAGCTCGTCCTTGGGCAAATAACGGATCTGTGCGCCGAGCGACGTTTGCAGCGCGTGGTTCTCGCGCAAGATGGTTTCGCCGGCCGGCGTGGCGAGAAAGAGATAGCCGCCTTCGTGCAGATCGATCGAAGGCGATTGCCCGTCGACGGCTAAGCGCTCGCCGATCGAACGAAGGAATTCGATGCCGTACAGCGACATCTGCACGGATAAAGGTGTCGAAAACTGCTGGCGAATCGAGGCGGCCGACAGCGCCGACGAGGCGCGCGCGTAGGTCGGATCGCGCTCGATCACCGTCACATCGACGCTTGTGTCCGCGTGGCGCAGAAAGTACGCCACGGCGCTGCCGATGACGCCGCCCCCGACGATGACGATCTTCGAAACCATGAGTACTCCAAAGCGAATTGCAAAAAAGGCGCGGCGCCAAAAGGCGCCGCGCCGCACGGCCCGATCGAGCCAGCGGGCGCTGCGCCCGCTTTCGGCGATCGATCAGGAGCCGCCCTTCGTCACGACCGTAACGAACTGCCCCTTCTTCACTTGATACATCGTCGACGAGCCGTTCTTCAGCGAACCGTCGGCATTGAACGCGATATGGCCCGTGATGCCGTCGAAGCTGATGGCTTGCAGCTTCGGACGGTAGTCGTCCGGCTTGGTCGAACCGGCCGCTTGCATCGCCTTGATCGCGGCCCAGGCGGCGTCGTAACCGAACGGCGCGTACGACAGCACATCGACGCCGAATTTCGCTTTGAAGCGTTCGGCGAACTTCGCGCCGACCGGCGTGCTGTCGAGCGGACGCCCGTACTCCCAGGCCATCGCGCCTTCGGCGCTGTCGCCGGCGAGCTTGATGAAGTCGACGTCCTTCACGCCGCCGCCGCCGACGTACTGCGCCTTGATGCCGAGCTGCGTCATCTGCTTCATGATGCCGGCGGCCTGCGGGTTGAGCGCGCCCACGAAGATCAGATCGGGGTTCTTGGCCTTGATGTTCGTGAGTTGGGTCTTGAAGTCGGTCGCTTGGTTCGTCGTGTATTCGCGATCGACGATGTTGCCGCCGTGGGCCTTGGCCGCCTTCACGAACTCGTCCGCTTCGCCCTGGCCGAACGCCGTGCGGTCGTCGATCACCGCGATGCGCTTGGCCTTGGTCGTCTCGACCGCATAAACGCCCGCGGTGCCGGCGTTTTGCGCGTCGCTCGAAATCACCATGAACACGTTCTTGTAGCCGCGTCCGCTAATGATCGGATTGGTGGCGGCCGGATCGATGTCAGGAATGCCGGCTTTTTCGTAGAGTTCGGAGGCGGGAATCGTCGTGCCGGAATTGAAGTGGCCGACGACGACGGAGACGCCTTCGTCCACCAGTTTTTGTGCGACTTGCACCCCGACGCGCGGGTCCGCTTGGTCATCTTCCGAGACGAGTTCGAACGACACGGGTTGGCCGTTGATTTTCACGCCCTGTGCTTTCGCATCGTCGAGCGCCATCTTGACGCCGTTTTCCAAATCTTTGCCGTAACTCGCATTGGGGCCCGTGAGCGGAGCGGCAAAGCCGATTTTCACCACCGTGTCCGCGCGAGAGGCGAGCGGGGCGAGCGCGAGCAATGCGCCAACTGCAACTGCGATAGGGCTGAGGGTCTTCGCAAAACGCATGTTGATTCCTTTGTCGGCAAGCATGAATTCACTGCTGTGGCGTGCATGCCGGTTGGCTCGCCTCGGCGCTACGCTGGCGTGGTCTGGGCGGCGGCCGGTGCACGGCTCTTGTTCGTCTGATACAGCGTGTGGCGGGCACCTCCTGCAAACGCGTGTGTTGATCGAACCGCTCGACGTGAGAAGCGCCGCTGCGATCATTCGGTATTCGAGACGACTATAGAAAGCCAATATCGCTCCGTCTTGACCTTTCGCGACGATTCCTATGCGCATTTCGGCATAGTCGGGTAGACGCATGCAAGCGTGACTCATACGCTCGATCGTCTATCGGTATTCGTCCTATTCGTCGCATTTTTTGCGTCGCAGCGGACAGCGCGATTGCAATGGCACTCCGAACAATCCCTGACGAGAAAAGGGTCAAGTTTGCGCCGCCGCATGCCGTTTACCTGTTCGGAGGATCACGAGTCCTCGCAGCTAATTCGTCTGAAGGAATCGTTTGAATGTTTGCGTCAATTCGCGCTCGCGTGCTCGCAGCCTGTCTCGCCATCGTCGTCGGCTCTTTGGTCGTCAATGCCGCACTGAACTTCTTCGTAGTCGATTCGCACGAAAACGACACGATCGACAATAACCTCGTCGCGCTAGCAAACGGACACGATGCCGGCATCTCCGAATGGGTCGCGTCGAAGACGGCGGCCGTGGCGGCGCTGCAGGACGTGACGCTCAATGGGGAGACGGTCGATCCGATTCCCACGTTTAAGCAAATCATGGCCTCGGGCGGTTTCGTCAACGTCTATGCCGGTTATCCCGACAAGGTGATGAAATCGGGCGATCCGACGGGTCTGCCTCCCACGTACGACCCCACGTCGCGTCCGTGGTACAAGCAGGCCGCGGCCGCGGGCAAGCCGATCGTGACGGCGCCTTATGTCGATGCGGGCTCCGGCAAACTCGTGGTGACGTTCGCTGTGCCGGTCATTCGCGACGGTTCGCTGAAGGCGGTGATGGGGGGCGACGTCAACATGGATAGCGTCATCGCGAACGTGAAGTCGATTCATCCGACGCCGGCCAGTTTCGGTCTGCTCGTAGATGGAGCAGGCGACATCGTCGCCCACCCGGATCCGAAGCTCACGCTCAAGCCGATCTCGACGTTGATGCCGAGCATGACGGCGGCGACGATCAATGCGTTGGCCAGCGCGTCCGAGCCGCTCGAGACCGATGCCGACGGCCATTCGGTGTTGTTGCGCGGCATGAACGTGCCGGGCACCGATTGGACGGTCATCGTTGCGCTCGATCAAGGCGAGGCGAAAGCGGGCATCCGCTCGTTCCTGACGACTTCGGCGATCGCGCTCGTCATCATCGTGGCGCTTGCCGCGCTGATCGTCTCGGCCGTGACCTCGACGGCATTCAAGCGGTTGTCGCTCGTGCGCGATGCGATGGATTCGATCGGCTCGGGCACGGGCGATTTGACGCGGCGCTTGCCGGCCGACGGCCGCGACGAAGTGGCCCAAATTGCAGGCTCGTTCAACAAGTTCGTCGATAAGCTGCGCGACGTGATGCGGCAAATTCGCGATACGAGCGAATCGGTGCGCTCGGCTGCCGACGAAATCGCGGCGGGCAACCTCGATTTGTCGGGCCGTACGGAATCGGCCGCGGCCAGCTTGCAGGAAACCGCAGCCTCGATGGAGGAGATCACGTCCACCGTGACGCAATCGGCCAGCTCGGCACGCCAGGCCAACGACATGGCCGCCTCGGCGTCGACTGTAGCGTCGCGCGGCGGCCAGGTCGTCTCGGAGGTGGTCACGACAATGGGGACGATCGAATCGGCCTCGGGCAAGATCGGCGACATCATCGGCGTGATCGACGGCATCGCCTTCCAAACCAACATCCTCGCGCTGAACGCGGCCGTGGAAGCGGCGCGCGCGGGCGAGCAGGGCCGCGGCTTCGCGGTCGTGGCGGGCGAAGTGCGCAGCCTCGCGCAACGCAGCGCGCAGGCCGCGAAGGAAATCAAGTCGCTGATCGAATCGACGATCGACAGCGTGTCCTCGGGCTCGAGCCAGGTCAAGCGCGCGGGCGACACCATGACGGAGATCGTCTCGAACGTCTCGAGCGTCACGACGATCATGTCCGAGATCACGCACGCGGCCGACGAGCAGACGCGCGGAATTCAGGAAGTTAACCGCGCGGTGTCGCAGCTCGACGAGATGGTGCAGCAGAACGCGGCGCTCGTCGAGGAATCGGCGGCCGCCGCGGCGGCGCTGCAGACGCAGGCGGTCAACCTCGCGTCCGCCGTCGGACAGTTCAAGCTCGACTGATTCGATTTAAGCCGAATCGATCGACCAGGCGCCGAGCCAGTCGCGCGGCTTGGCGATATCGTCTTGCGCGGCGACGAGTTCGAGTTCGTAGCGGCCGGCGGCGTAGGTGGCCTTCAGGACCGCGTGCACGGCGGAAACGGCATGCTCGAAGGCCGTGCGCAGCGAGTCGCCCGACAGGCGCCGCGCGACGAAGGCCGCGCTCGTGAGTTCGCCCACGCCCACGGGCTGGCGGGCGAACGGGTAGCGCGGGTGCTGGGTCATCCATGCCTCGCGTTCGGTTACCACGAGCAAATTGACGCGATCGGCCGGGCTGTTGCGGTCGATCAACTGCTTGACGAGGATGACCTGCGGCCCGCGGCGAATGATTTCGCGGCAAGCGAAGACAGCGTCGTCGACCGTTTCGATCGTGCGGCCCACGAGCTTTTGCAAGGTGTCGTGCGTGGGCGAGAGGCCATCGGCCAGCGCGGGCATCGTCTCGAGCAGGTACTCGTCGACGCTGGCACCGGCTCCCGCGCCGATCACCGGTGTGCAAAAATGCCAGGCCTCCGGGTTCGTGGCCTTGACGGTGCGCACGATGTCGATGACGGCTTGGGCATGCGCCTTGGAGCCGAGATAGCCGGAGACGATCGCATCGCAGCGCCTGAGCATGCCGATCGCGCCGATGCCTTCGACGAGTTCGGTCATTTGCGGCGGATCGATCGCGCTACCGGCCCAATGGCCGTATTGCATGTGGTTCGAGAACTGCATCGTATCGAGCGGCCAGACGTTCACGCCGAGCCGCTGCATCGGAAAGACGGCTGCGCTGTTGCCCGCATGGCCGAATACGACGTGCGGTTGGATGCTCAAGACGTTTTTCATGATGAGTGTGCTCGCATGAGGCGCCCAGTGCGCTCGGCTCGGCCGCGCTGACCGGCCCCGCCGATTCGGCGTCGCACCGCACGCCGCCCCTGTCGAAAGTCCGATATTTGCAAGATACATGAGTTGTTGCGTCGCGTCATCGGGCGCGGCAAGCACGCCGCGCGCCTGCTCGCCCTGCGCCGCGGCGATGCGCGAATTGCCCCCGAATTGACCCCTAAAGCCGTGCCGGGCGGCTCGGCGTTGCTTGGAGCCGACGAATCGGCGGTGCGACAGGCCCGCCGCTAAGCGTATTCCCGCACGCACTGCTACAATTGCCCGTTTCCAAAGTTTACAAAGCGTGCTGGCGGTTGCTTGGCAGCCGGTCGGACCGTGTCCGATCGCGTCCGTCCGGGCAGTCGCGGTGCGCAACCTGTTCGTTTCGCCCAGCGTCAGACAAAGAATCGCGAAAGAACCGCGCCTCGAGCCGGCCTGCATGGCCGTTCGCGCCGTTTTGCCGGCGTCCCGCGTTCATTGTCTTGCGGCACGGCACACGAGCATTCATGCGACACCCGGCGGGTGGCGTGCGAGCCGCCCGCCGGGGCCGCGCCGAACGCCCAGAAGAACCAAGGAGTAGCGAACGTGCCAGCAAGCGTCTCATCGAACGGATCGCCCGTGCAGTGCCCGCGCGCGGCAGCGGCCGTCGCCGCGGCGGCGCGCGCGGTCCGCAAAGGCGGCGTGCGATGACGTTTTCTCCCGTCACGCTGTGGGATTGGGTGCTCGTCGCGCTGTGCTGCGTGGCGACGGCTTACGTCGTCATTGCCGCGCTCGCGTTGCCCTCGGCACGCTCGCTGGCCCAGCGCTCGCCGCACAAGGGCGCGCCCGGCAACCGGCCGTACCGTCCGGCCGAACCCGTCAGCGTGCTCAAGCCGCTGTGCGGCGCGGAGCCTCGCCTTTACGAAAACCTTTCGACCTTTTGCCGGCAGACGCACCCTTGCTACCAACTGCTGTTCGGGGTGTCTTCGTCGGCCGATCCCGCGATCGCCGTGGTGCGCAGATTGCAAGCCTCGTTTCCCGAGCGCGACATCGCGCTCGTTATCGATGCCCGCGTGCATGGCCACAACCTGAAAGTCAGCAACCTGATCAACTTGGCGGCGCGGGCGAAGCATCCGCTTATCGTGCTGGCCGATAGCGACATCGCCGTCGCGCCCGATTACCTGGAAGCCGTGACCGCGCCGCTCGCCGATCCGCAAGTGGGCATCGTCACCTGCCTATATCACGCGAAGAGCGTCGGCGGGTTCTGGACGCGCATCGGTGCACAGTTCATCAACGAATGGTTCGCGCCGTCGGTGCGTATCGCGCACGCCGGCGGGTCGCGCAGCTTCGGTTTCGGTGCCACGCTCGCGCTGCGGGCGAGGGTGCTGGCCGAGATCGGCGGCTTCGACGCGCTCAAGGATTGCTTGGCCGACGATTACTGGCTCGCCGAGTACACGCGCCAGCGCGGCATGACCACGGTGCTGTCGGAAGTCGTCGTCGATACCGACGTCATCGAGCCCGATTTCGCGACGCTGTGGCTGCGCGAAACGCGTTGGTTGCGCACGATTCGGTCGATCAATCCGCTCGGTTTCGCGTTCCTGTTCATCACGTTCACCTCGCCCTGGCTGTTGGCCGCCGCGCTGCTGGCCCTGCATGGCGGGGCAGGTTTGCGCGAAGCCGCGCTGGCCGCGGCGGCGGTTCTCGGGATCGTTGCACGCGTGGGTTTGCATGCCCGAGCGTCGCGCGAACGCGGCGAGTTTTTACGCGATTTACCGCTCGTGCCCCTGCGCGACGCGTTGCTCGCCGCGCAGTGGTTTGTCGCGGCGTTCGGCTCGCACGTGGTGTGGCGCGGCGCGCGAATGCCCGTCGTCGCTCGCGTGGCCGAAGGATCGGACGGGTCCTGAGCGTACGTTATTCGTCTTTCGTCGGCGGCCGCCGCTTGCGCGGCCCCCTCATTAACATCTGCTTCACAGTAAGGTTGCCGGAGCTTCATCCATGAAAACGCTGTTCTTGCAGGCCCCGTCGTACGACGGCTTCGATGGCGGCGCCGGGTCGCGCTACCAAGCCAAACGCGAAATCCGCTCGTTCTGGTATCCCACGTGGCTCGCGCAGCCCGCGGCCCTCGTGCCGGGCAGCCGCGTGCTCGACGCGCCGGCCGACGGCTTGTCGGTCGAAGAGACGTTGAAGATCTGCGACGACTACGACCTCATCATCATCCACACGAGCACGCCGTCCTTCCCGACGGACGCCCTGTTCGCCGAAGACGTCAAGAAGCGCAAGCCGTCGGTGCTCGTCGGCATGGTGGGCGCCAAAGTGATGGTCGATCCGCACAACTCGCTCACGGCCACCGAAGCGATCGATTTCGTCTGCCGCGAGGAATTCGACTTCACGTGCAAGGAACTGGCCGAGGGCAAGCCGTTCGCCGAGATCAAGGGCCTGTCCTGGCGGGCGAAGGACGGCTCGATCGAGCACAACGAAGCGCGTCCGATCCTCGAGAACATGGACGAGTTGCCGTTCGTCGCGCCGATCTACAAGCGCGATTTGAAGATCGACAACTACTTCATCGGCTACCTGAACTACCCGTACGTGTCGATCTACACGGGCCGCGGCTGCAAGTCGCGCTGCACGTTCTGCCTGTGGCCGCAGACGGTCAGCGGCCACCGCTATCGCACGCGCTCGGTCGAGAACGTGCTCGAGGAAGCGAAGTGGATTCGCGACAACATGCCTGAAGTCAAGGAACTCATGTTCGACGACGACACGTTCACCGACGACTTACCGCGCGCGGAAGCGATCGCGATCGGCCTCGGCAAGCTCGGCATGACGTGGTCGTGCAACGCCAAGGCGAACGTGCCGTACAAGACGCTCAAGGTCATGAAGGAAAATGGCCTGCGTCTGTTGCTCGTGGGTTTCGAATCGGGCGACGATCAGATTCTGGTGAACATCAAGAAGGGCGTGCGCACGGATTTCGCGCGCCGCTTCAGCGCGGATTGCAAGAAGCTCGGCATCAAGATCCACGGTACGTTCATCCTGGGCTTGCCGGGCGAGACGCAAGAGACGATCAAGAAGACGATCGAGTACGCGAAGGAAATCAATCCGCATACGATCCAGGTCTCGCTGGCCGCCCCCTATCCGGGCACGACGCTCTACAAGCAGGCTGTCGACAACGGCTGGATGGAAGAGAACAAGACGATCAACCTCGTGAGCAAGGAAGGCGTGCAGCTCGCGGCGATCGGCTACCCGCATTTGTCGCGCGACGAGATCTATCACCATCTCGAGCAGTTCTACCGCCAGTTCTATTTCCGTCCGTCGAAGATTTGGGAAATCGTGCGCGAGATGCTGACGAGCTGGGACATGATGAAGCGCCGTCTGCGCGAAGGCGTCGAGTTCTTCCGCTTCCTGCGCGCACACGAGGCGTAAGAAGGTGAAACGCTCGGGCCGTCGTGCGCTCATCGTCACCGCGGACGATTTCGGTCTGCATCCGCGCGTGAACGCGGGGATCGAGCGAGCGCACCGGCAGGGCGTGTTGAAGGCCGCGAGCCTCATGGTGGGCGCACCGGCCGCGCAAGATGCGATCGAGCGCGCGCGTGCTTTGCCAAGCTTGCGCGTGGGTTTGCATCTCGTGCTCGCGGATGGGCCGGCCACGTTGCCGGCTTCGCAAATCCCCGCGCTCGTCGGTCCCGACGGCCGCTTCGGCGATGCGATGGTGCGCGACGGTATGCGTTTCTTTTTCCTGCCGGGCGTGCGCCGAGCGCTTGCGCGCGAGATTCGCGCCCAGTTCGAAGCGTTCGCGCAAACGGGTTTGCCGCTCGATCACGTCAACGCCCACAAACACTTCCATCTCCATCCCACGGTTCTCTCGCTCGTGCTGTCGATCGGGCACGAGTTCGGCCTGCGCGCCGTGCGGCTGCCGTTCGAGGCAAACGCGCCATGGTGGCTGAAGCCGTGGATCGGGCTCATGCGCGCGCGCCTGTCGCGCGCCGGTATTGCTTACAACGACTATGTCGTCGGGATCGAGCACACGGGCGGCATGGACGAGGCCGCGATGCTCGACGCGCTGGCGCGGATGCCGGCTTATGGGGTCGGCGAAATCTACAGCCATCCGGCGGAAGCGGGCGAGGGGCCGATCACGGCGTCCATGCAGGCTTATCGTCATGTCGATGAACTCGACGCGTTGCTGTCGCCGCGCGTGGCCGCGGCCATCGCCAGCGCCGGGCTCGTTTGCGGCGGGTTTGCCGATGTCTTCGGGGCGGCGGCGGATGCTGCCGGCACGGCCGATGCGGCAAACCGTCCGGATACCGCGCGGGGAGGGGCATCGCTATGACGAAATGGCTCAAATGGGCCGGCTGGCCCATCGGCATTGCGCTCGTCATCGCACTGGTGGTGCGCGAGGGCGCGGCCGACATCGCGCATGTCATCGGCCAGGCTGGCTTCGCGCTGCTTTGGCTCGTGCCGTTTCATGCGTTGCCGCTCTTATTGGACGCTTACGGCTGGCGCGTTCTCTTGCGCGGGCGGGCGCCGCTCGCCTTCCTCTGGTGGGTTGCCACGGTGCGGGAAGCGGTAAGCCGGCTGCTGCCCGTGCTCACGGTGGGCGGCGAGATCGTCGGTATTCGGCTCGCGCGCTGGCGGGTGCGCGATGCGAGCGTGGTTAGCGCGTCGGTGATCGTGGAGGTGTTGGTCACGATCGCCGTGCAGTATGCGTTTTCGGCGCTGGGCGTGGTGTTGATTCTCGCCGCGACGGGCGGCGATCACGCGAAGACGATCGGGCTTGCGCTGGTGCTCTCGCTGCCGTTGCCCATCGTCACGGCGTTGCTGCTGCGTCGGGGCGGGGTATTTCATGCCATCGAGCGGTTCGCCGCGCGTGCGCTCGGCAATGAGCATCGCTTCTTGCAGGGGATCGACGGCGCGAAGCTCGATGCCGAAATCGATGCGCTGATGACGCGTACCGGTGTACTCGTTCAGGCGTTCGCTTGGCAGTTCATCGGTTATCTCGTTGGCGCATTGGAGACGTATTGGGCGCTGGCGTTGCTTGGCCATCCCGTTTCCGCCGGCGGTGCCATCGCCATCGAGGCGCTGACGCAGGCCGTGCGGCATGCGGCGTTCATGGTACCCGCGGGCCTTGGCGTGCAGGAAGTGGCGGTGGTGCTGTTGGCGCAGATGTTCGGCATCGACCGCGAGGTGGGGCTCTCGCTCGCGCTCGTGAAACGGATGCGCGAGGTGATTTTTGGGTGTATCGCGCTGGCTTCTTGGCAGTGGGTGGAGCTGGTGCGTGCGCGCCGGAGGGTGCCCGGGGTGGCGAGGCGGCCGTCAAGCGATGATGGCACCGCTATGGCCCGGACGCAGGACAAGTCGCGCGAGCGCGATCTGGTGCGTTGATCGGTGGGATGGGCTATCTCGCCACCGAGCGATATCAGTAAAGCGATGGTGGTGCTGCAACTCGGGCGCTCCGAGAAATGGGATATGTCCCATCCGGGAACGATAGCGTCAATAGACGATTGTGCTGCATCCCCGCGGCAAGCCAGGCTCGTGCAAAAGAGCGCCCGCCGGAAAGAACATTTTTGGAAATCTCGCCGGGTGCACTGCTCGTCACTGACTTATCCAAACCAGATCAGAAACTGCAACCCGGCACCAAGCTTGTAGCGCTCACCCCCACCGCAAAAGGTAAGTGGGTTAAGGCGCAACCAAAAGCGGCCGCGCCTGCACATGGTAGCCATCACGCTAAAGCGGTTTTGGCCGATGTCGGCACGCCGGTTTGGGTTGAAAGCAGCCTGGCCAATACGACAGTGGCGGCAATCGTGCCGGGCTGGAAGGATTTCCCGCTAAGCTTCTCCAACGCAACGGGACCGGCTGCGGATTTCCGCGAGGTATTCCGGCGGGTCGACCTGGAAAAAAACGGCGACGCGAACAGCGCAAAAGACGACAAGGGGCGGCACTGGTACTACGTGACGATCGGCACGAAGGACGGTAGCTCGCGTGCCGGTTGGGTGTGTGAACAAGATCATCCGCTCGTACGCATGTGCGGACCGTGGGACTGGCCTGGATTCGAGCTTGTGGACACCAGCAGCATCAAGCCGCTCGACATGCTCAAACGCTACATCTACGTCGCCGAGCAGTTCCTCATTGACGAAGATAAAACCGAATTCGAGGCGAGCGCGAAGACGGTCAACAGCAGCCCGCTTATCACGAAGCTTGAAAAGGCGATCGACGCGAGCCATGACGGGAAAGTGACTGCGCAGGAACTGAGGCACGCGCAGGAAACCCCGTGGACGGCGGAGGCCCTGTCCCATCTGGTCGTACGTTGCGAAAGCGAATGGGGTGGCGGTCTGGGTAAGTGGGAAGCGTTGTCGCCGCTTATGAAGAAACTGCTGTGGCTGTGGAAGGCCGAGATCGAGCGGATCGGGAAATTGCAGTGGTGGGAGCGGATCGTTGAGAAAAATGTGGATGGCTTCCCGAGGGAAACGAACCCGTGGCATTTCCGTCCAATCGGATTGATTGGTAATTTCATTAACTCACCGATCGGCGACCATACTCTTGCTCTGACTGAGAAAGATGTGCTCGATTTGAAAAAAACACTTCAAACCGAATGGGTGCAGTTTACGGGTGATATGCAAGCGAAAGGTGTGATCGATACCATCTTAAATCGCGTGGCGTCTGGTCGGCTTGGGCCCGGTCAGGGTCATTTTGGAAGCACCGTTTCGGCAGTGGTTAACCAATATAATCAATTTTCAGACGTCAATGGACCTATCGCCCGAAAGAAACATCACAGATCAACAGTCGAAGAAATCCCTGTCAGTGACATAAGTCAGAGGGTTAATGATCTGGTGGATTCATATTTGCGTGACCGAGAGAGCGGGCAGCCCTCTTCTGTGGGTTCAAACCTAAATTACGCAAATCCGTATTATTCTGATGCTGTTAACTTAGCATGGATCAACGCGTTGTCGGGGCCGCGTTACGGAAAAGGGACCGCCATGCATTATCATGGAACTACTCCCGAACTGGAGCGGTATCGTCCTGGGCCGTATTCTATCGTGTTGATAGGGAAGGGCGAATAGCATTGGTGGCTGTATGTCGAGAAAAAACTTTGTCATGAATGGTGAGATTTGCGTGATGAAAAAAATATTGAGGTGGATCTTCGTTTTGTCGCTTTTCGCCTTGGTGCATTTTGCGTGCGCTGATGAGCCTACTCATGAAAGACGGGCAATATTGGGTCGCTCATATATTTGTCACTTTGGGAAATACGGGGTGGTCACAATCGACACCCGAGATCCCGGGGCCTCAATAACCATTGGTGGCGTTCGCCACCCGGCAAAAGACGGCAGCTACTTCTATCAAACCGACGACGGAAGGGTTGCAATTGCGTTTAATTCAAAAATGACGGCCTGGACGTATTTAAGCGAAGAAGATCCGAATGGTATAACCGACTCCCATTGTCGGGTTCGCGCGAACAAGAGGTAAGGAATATGTGAGCGGTGCGAGCATTTCGTGCGCGGCTCCTTTTTTAAAAATTCCGACGAATCGTAGATTAATTTCGGTGATAAGGCATGAGAGTTATCCGGGGAATTGTAACGATCACCGTTCTGCTGATGATCTCGTGCGGCGCCTCGGCCGCCACTGAGGCATGCAGAAACGAATTGAGAGCGTTGATTGTGCCTCCTCTTGAGCATGTTGCAATGAACAAGAAAGATATTCAGGCCGATATAGAAGATGTGTCTGATGGAGTCTATAGCGTCAGACTGTATGTCGCTGCGGACAGCCCCGACAATCTTGACAAAGAGGTGTCGATTGGCTGGGTGAATCTGGACACAAATTCGATGAGGGCTTTGGACGTGACTCGCGACCCAGAGCATCCAGATGTGCTAAAGGTCGATGAAGGAAAATACCGAAAATTCATTTCAGATTGCATTCGTAAAGTGCCGAAGGCGGCTTCGAGTTGCGATGATCTAAATAAGAATGCCTCTAAACTTGCTACCGACATACCTCATTCGGAGCGCGGGATGGTGGTCGTTGGGAACGGTCGGCTTCAGTTTTACTCGGCGCCAGACTATGCTTGCAAAATGCGAGGAGTATTCGTTTTGAGCGGAGAAACCGTGGGCGCGTATGTCAGCTATCACGGATTTACGTCTGTCGCATATCAGAATTCGAAGGCTACTTCCGTTCGAGGCTGGGTGAGAAGTGATCGTCTACGGCCCAACAGCCTTGCTGTCGCTCCGCGATAGGCAATAGTTCACTAGCTAAAAACGCTATGAAGAATATTTTTTTCGTGCTTTTGCTGTTGCCTCTACCTTCATTTTCGGCGACGTGCATTGGCGGTGGAAATGTGTATGATGATTTGTTTTGTGCTCAGCAGAATCTAGGGGAGCTGAAAAATGAGCTTAATGTGATTTATCGGAAAATATATTCTTCTACGCCATACAAAGATGAATTTGAGAAATCGCAAAGGGCGTGGCTTAATTATAGAGAAAAGCAATGTAACAACTACATTGCGGCCGAGGCATCGCAATCTCAAGGCGCTGGCCCCGGGTTGATTGTAAAGGATTGTCTTGTGACCATCACTAGGCAGCGAGTTGATTATTTGAAAACGCTTCTCGTTAAATAGCGAGATGATATGATGGATTTAATCCGCGTTGGGGATGACACTGACCATGGAGGAAATGTCGAAACCGGTTCGTTGGCCATGAAATTCGACGGCCGCTATGTCGCTCGCAAGGGCGATCGCGTTTCGTGCCCGCAGCATCCCGACCTGTCACCCAACATCATCGAGGAAGGCGATTTGCCGATGACAGATGATGGCATATCGATTGCCCGGCATGGTCATCGCGCCACCTGTGGATGCCATCTGATTTCAAGTCTGCTGTAGCGACGCACTGACTGCAGGGCGAGATGCCGTCTAATTTCGGGGCAAGACAAAGGGAGCGTCTTAGGCCGCGACCGCGACGTTCCCAACTAGCAGGTTGCATGACGCAGCAGCGATCCATCTGGCCAGCGACATACGGCGTGCCGTTTGCGGACGTCTCGCCGAGAGTGTCCCCCATCGCTAACGCTCAGCGTCTCTCATAAAAGAAGATGACGCTGCCGCTAGGGGATGCCGGAACCCATTCGTCGAAACACGCGCGATCGCCGCAAGTGGCCGCATAGGGTGTTCCGGGCCTAGACGAAAGGGTGCTGCGGATTTGCGTACCCCCATGCGTTTCTTCCCGCGGATCCTCTGTGAACAGAAGTTGGTAGCCCAGTGGCTGGCTTCCCGGTTTGGCGACTGCGGCTCGCCACAAAACGTATTTGGGTTCGCCGGCGCATCCGGACGATTCGCTATCTCTGATGTCCAAACGGACCTCGGCGGTTTCGCCGGGAGCTAAAGTCAAAGTATCCGGCGTGACGGTGGCCACGCATTGGCGCCCAAGGAGATTTTCTCGGAATTCCAGTGTTTCGGTTCCTTCGCTATTGTCGAATTTAATAATGTGGTTATCCGGCCTGTTCGCGAAGCGATGCGGTTCGGGTTGCGCCGACGAATCGATCGTCGCGGCGATCGCTCGATTGACGATCGGCGGCCGCTGCGCGGCATGCAAGACGATTGGCGGATAGGCGAGCGCCATGCCCACGAGGGCGGCTGTCAGCGTCGGTTTGCATAAGCGGCAGAGTACCGATAGCGGTTTCAAGTTTCGCGAGATCATTGCGCATCCTCTTTGGATAACGGGGCCGATTTGCGCCTTTGTCTGCGACGCAGTCGAAAGATTCGCATTTTCGACGGCAAACGAGAAGGTGATTGGGTCCTGTTCTATGGCCCGGTTTTGGGTAAAGGTATTCGGTAATCCGATCGCTCGCCAAAATCGTGTTTCGTGGCGTCGGTTCGCCGTCGCACACAGCTTTGGAACTGCCCGTCGAGACCTTCCCTATGAAGGTAAACACGCTTTGCGCTCGGCTTAAGTCTCGTCCTACATTACTACCTAACCGGACACGTCATATCGAATGAGACGACACCGATTGAAGGCCAGACGACGCAGCGCAGCGCCGGCTACGGGGGGCGAAAGAACGCCAAGTGCATCGCACGGGCGGGCGGACGCAAGCCAAAGACGCAGCGCAAGGGACGACGTCGTTCTGCCGGTGTCCGGCTTTTTGCCGACGATTTTTGCGTCGCGCGTCATGATGATTGCCGGCCGTTCACTGCGCGTGACGGCCGGTCCTATTTTTTAGGCCCCGTTTTTTGTCCCGCCAGAACGCGCGTACCATTGCGCCGCGCGGGTAACGCCCGGCCCCCGCCCGAGTATCGAAAAAGCGACGCGAAACTTGCGCAATCGCGCGGTCCGCGCCTGCGTGCCGATCCGCAGCCGGCTCCTTCCAGCGGCGCTTCAGAACGACTCATCGGGCAACCGTGTCTTATGTTGCAGCGCAATAATCGACCGCCCGGCGTTTGAACAAAACAATTTCGCTTGCGACTATCCGCGCCAGGCGAAAAGCCGGACCGAGCGCGCACGACGAGAAGCGCCGGCCGGCGGGCCGCGCGGCGCCGGTTCGGCCGCACATTCGCCCTGGTGCCGCGGTGTCGTGCCACGGCGCCAGGCAATGACCTATTCGAAGATGGAGACGCCCGTGTTTCTGTACGGCTTCGGCCCGATCCTTCTCGCCGGCACGATCAAGACGATCGAACTGTCGGTGCTCTCGCTTGCCGTGGCGGTACTGCTCGGCCTCCTCGGCGCGGTCGCGAAGCTTTCGCGCAATCGTGTTATCGGCGGTGCCGCTACCCTCTATACGACGTTGATCCGCTCCGTGCCCGATCTCGTGCTCATGCTGTTGCTGTTCTACAGTATCCAGATCGGGGTCAATCAAATGACCGATGCGCTCGGGATCGATCAGATCGATATCGATCCGTTCGTCGCGGGGGTGCTCACGCTCGGATTCATCTACGGCGCCTACTTCACCGAGACCTTCCGCGGCGCGTTCCTCTCGGTGCCGCGCGGGCAGTTGGAGGCGGGCAGCGCTTACGGCATGAGCGGCATGCGCGTGTTCGCACGCATCCTGTTTCCTCAGATGATGCGCTTCGCGCTGCCCGGCATCGGCAACAACTGGCAGGTGCTCGTGAAAGCGACGGCGCTCGTGTCGATCATCGGCCTGGCCGACGTCGTCAAAGCCGCGCAGGACGCCGGCAAGAGCACGTTCAACATGTTTTTCTTCATTCTCGTGGCGGCGTTGATCTATCTCGCCATCACGACGGTCTCGAATGTCGTGCTGATCTGGCTCGACAAGCGCTACTCCATTGGCGTGCGCCACGCGGAACTTTGACGAGGAGCCCCGCCCATGATCGAAATTCTTTCGCAATACGGCCGCGCGTTCCTTTACTACGACGGGCAAGGGCTCTCGGGCCTGGCCGTGACGCTGTGGCTGCTCGTGCTCTCGCTCGTCATCGGCTTTTGCATGGCCGTGCCGCTCGCGGTGGCCCGCGTGTCGAAGAACCGCTGGTTGTCCACGCCGGTGCGCTGCTATACGTATGTTTTTCGCGGCACGCCGCTGTACGTCCAGTTGCTGTTGATTTATAGCGGCGTGTACAGCCTTCGAATCGTCCACGCCCATGCGGTCTTGGACGAATTTTTCCGCAGCGGTTTGCATTGCGCGATCCTGGCGTTCGGCCTCAATACGGGGGCCTACACCACCGAGATCTTCGCCGGCGCCATTCGCGCCACCTCGCACGGCGAGGTGGAGGCCGCGCGCGCCTACGGGATGAGCCGGTGGACGATGTATCGCCGCATCATCTTGCCCTCGGCGCTGCGCCGCGCGCTGCCGTTGTACAGTAACGAGGTGATTTTGATGCTGCATGCGACGACGGTCGCATTCACGGCCACGGTGCCCGACGTGCTGAAAGTGGCCCGCGACGCCAATTCGGCCACCTACATGTCGTTCCAGGCCTTCGGCATCGCCGCGCTCATCTATCTTGCGGTATCGTTCGCACTCGTCGCGGCGTTCCGGCGGGCCGAGCGGCGCTGGTTGGCTTACCTCGCCGTCCGCGGGCATTGATCGGCAAGCCTTTCGTTTCACACGCCATCGATTCAGATTCATACGGGAGAGCAGGGTGCTCAAAGCGACTTCTCAATCCGCCGCCGCCAAGCTCGCGGCGCTCGACATCCACAAGCGCTACGGCGACAACGAGGTACTCAAGGGCGTCACGCTGACGGCGAAGGCGGGCGACGTCATCAGCATCATCGGCGCCAGCGGCTCGGGCAAGAGCACGTTTTTACGCTGCATCAACTTTCTCGAGCGGCCGAACGCGGGCAGCATCGTCGTCGACGGTGAAACCGTGCGCACGAAAACGGATCGCGCCGGCAACCTCGAAGTCGCCGATCACAAGCAACTGCAGCGCATCCGCACGAAGCTCTCGATGGTGTTCCAGCACTTCAATCTCTGGGCGCATATGAATGTGCTCGAGAACATCATCGAAGCACCGGTGCATGTGCTCGGTTTGTCGAAGCGGGAGGCCGAGGAACGCGCCCGCATGTACCTCGAAAAGGTCGGCCTCGCACCGCGTCTGGAAAAGCAATATCCGTCGCACCTC
>NZ_JBQCIV010000147.1:0-41944 GCF_051953405.1 Trinickia sp.
GAGCCATCACCGCCTACGCGGCGCGCATGGCGCAAGCCACGGGCTTTCGTGCCCTTTACCTCTCTGGAGGGGGCGTCGCCGCGAACTCTCTTGGGATCCCGGATCTGGGTATCTCGACGATGGAGGACGTCCTCATTGATATCCGTCGGATCACGGACGCCAGCGACCTTCCCCTGCTGGTCGATGCGGATACCGGTTGGGGCGGCGCCTTCAACATTGCGCGCACGATCCGCTCGTTCATCAAAGCCGGCGTAGCCGCCGTGCATCTCGAGGATCAAGTCGGACAAAAGCGCTGCGGGCATCGCCCCGGCAAGGAGTGCGTGCCGAAGGACGAAATGGTCGATCGCGTGAAGGCGGCTGTCGATGCGCGCACCGACGACTCATTCGTCATCATGGCGCGCACCGACGCAGCCGCGGCCGAAGGCATCGATGCGGCGATCGAGCGCGCGTGCGCTTATGTGGAAGCCGGCGCGGACATGATCTTCCCCGAGGCAATGCGCACGCTGGACGATTACCGCAAGTTCAAAGCCGCGGTCCGTGTTCCGATCTTGGCCAACCTGACGGAATTCGGCTCGACGCCACTTTTCACGATCGACGAACTGAAGACGGCCGACGTGGACATCGCGCTCTATTGCTGCGGCGCCTATCGTGCGATGAACGCGGCCGCGCTCAACTTCTACGAGACGCTGCGCCGCGACGGCACCCAACAGGCGGCCGTGCCGACGATGCAAACGCGCGAAGACCTGTACAAGTACCTCGGCTATCACGCCTACGAGCAAAAACTCGACGCGCTGTTCGCCGGCAATAAGTAGATAGTTAGTCATCATTCGACTCTCGAAGCTGGAGACAAACACCATGAGTGAAGCAGTGAAGGAAGCGCCGGCCGCCGGCACGTTCAAGCCGAAGAAATCGGTCGCGCTTTCGGGTGTGACGGCAGGCAACACGGCGCTGTGCACGGTCGGCCGCACGGGCAACGACCTGCACTACCGCGGCTACGACATTCTCGATGTCGCCACCACCTGCGAGTTCGAAGAAATCGCGTATCTGCTCGTGCACGAGAAGCTGCCGACCGCCGCCGAGCTGACCGCGTACAAGAAGAAGTTGAAGGCCCTGCGCGGCTTGCCCGCGAATCTAAAAGCCGCGTTGGAATGGATTCCGGCTTCCGCTCATCCGATGGACGTCATGCGCACCGGGGTATCGGTGCTCGGCACGGTGCTACCCGAGAAGGACGATCACACTATCGCCGGCGCGCGCGATATCGCCGACCGCCTCATGGCCTCGCTCGGCTCGATGCTGCTGTACTGGTACCACTACTCGCACAACGGGCGCCGCATCGAAGTGGAAACCGACGACGATTCGATCGGCGGCCACTTCCTGCATCTGCTGCACGGCAAGACGCCCTCCAAATCGTGGGTCGAAGCGATGCATACGTCGCTGATCCTGTACGCCGAGCACGAATTCAACGCATCGACGTTCACGGGCCGCGTCATCGCCGGCACGGGCTCCGATATGTATTCGGCCATCACCGGTGCGATCGGCGCGCTGCGCGGCCCGAAGCACGGCGGCGCGAACGAAGCGGCGTTCGACATTCAATCGCGCTACGGTTCGCCCGATGAAGCGGAAGCGGATATCCGCCGGCGCGTGGAAAACAAGGAAGTGGTGATCGGTTTCGGCCACCCCGTCTATACGATCTCCGATCCGCGCAACAAGGTCATCAAGGACGTCGCGCGCAAACTCTCGAAAGAAGCCGACGACATGCGCCTGTTCAGCATTGCCGAACGACTCGAATCGGTCATGTGGGACGCCAAGAAGATGTTCCCGAACCTGGACTGGTTCAGCGCCGTCTCGTACCACATGATGGGCGTGCCGACGGCGATGTTCACGCCGCTGTTCGTGATTTCCCGGACGTCGGGCTGGAGTGCGCACATCATCGAGCAGCGCATCGACAACAAGATCATCCGCCCGAGCGCCAACTACACGGGCCCGGAAGATCTGAAGTTCGTGCCGATCGGCAAGCGCTGATCGGGGAGCGGGCCCGTGCTTTGACCATGGGCCCGCGGTTGCGGTATCGCGCAGGTGGGGAGACACATCATGAGCACACACATGTACGAAACGGGCCTCGATAAAAGCGCCGCCAATTTCGCCGCGTTGACGCCCTTGTCGTTCATCGAGCGAGCGGCCACCGTTTATCCGACGCGCCTTGCCGTCGTGCACGGCGAGATTCGCCGCACCTGGCAGCAAACGTACGAGCGCACGCGCCGCCTCGCGTCGGCACTCGCTGCGCGCGGCATCGAAGCGGGCGATACCGTTGCCGCGATGCTGCCGAATACGCCGGCCATGATGGAAGCGCATTTCGGCATACCGATGATCGGGGCCGTGCTCAACACGCTCAATACGCGCCTCGATGCCGCCACGCTCGCGTTCATGCTCAATCACGGCGAAGCCAAAGCCGTGCTCGTCGATCGCGAATTCTCCGACCTCATGCGCTCCGTGCTGCCCGCGGTGGAGCGGCCGATTTTCGTCATCGACGTCGACGATGCGCTGTATACCGGCCCCGGCGAACACCTCGGTGAAATCGAATACGAGGCCTTGCTCGCGAGCGGCGATCCCGAATTCGCCTGGCAACCGCCGAGCGACGAATGGAATGCCATCAGCCTCAATTACACGTCGGGCACCACCGGCAATCCGAAGGGCGTCGTCTATCACCATCGCGGGGCCTACACGGCCGCCGTCAGCGCCATTCTCGAATGGGACATGCCCAAGCATGCCGTCTATCTCTGGACGCTGCCGATGTTTCACTGCAACGGATGGTGCTTTCCGTGGGCCATCGCTGCCCGCGCGGGCGTGAACGTCTGTCTGCGCAAGGTGGACGCGAAAGCGATTTTCGATCTCATTCGCGCCGAACAGGTGACGCATTACTGCGGCGCGCCGATCGTCCACAACCTGCTCGTCAATGCACCCGACGAGCTGAAAGCGGGGATCGCGCATCGCGTCAACGCGATGGTGGCCGGCGCCGCGCCGCCCGCCGCGCTGATCGAAAGCCTCGAGCGGCTCGGCTTCGAGTTGACGCACGTGTATGGGCTCACCGAAGTGTATGGGCCCGCCTCGGTCTGCCCTCAACAAGACGGCTGGGCCGCGCTCGATATCGGCGAGCGCGCACGCCTGAACGCACGTCAGGGCGTTCGCTATCACCTGCAGGACGGCTGCGCGGTACTCGATCCGACGACGATGGCACCCGTGCCGTCCGACGGCGAGACGATCGGCGAAATCATGTTCCGCGGCAACATCACGATGAAGGGATACCTGAAGAACCCGACGGCTACCGAAGAAGCCTTCCGCGGCGGCTGGTTCCATACGGGCGATCTCGGCGTGTGTTACCCCGACGGCTACATTCGCATTAAAGACCGTAGCAAGGACATCATCATCTCGGGCGGGGAAAACATTTCCAGCATCGAAATCGAGGACGTCCTGTACCGTCACCCCGCCGTGATGGCCGCGGCCGTGGTGGCGAAGCCCGACCCGCGCTGGGGCGAAACGCCTTGCGCATTCGTCGAACTGAAGGCAGGGGCCACGGTCACCGCCGCCGAACTGATCGCCCATTGCAAGGCGCATCTGGCCGGCTTCAAAGTGCCGCGCGCCGTTCAGTTCGTCGAACTGCCGAAAACCTCCACCGGCAAGATCCAGAAGTTCGAGCTTCGCAAGCTGGCCCAATCCGTGTCCGCGATCGATGTTTGACGCTCGTTCGCACACCTAACCATTCCGTGCCCCGGGTCCCGCCGGGGCCGACCTTCGCTCGATGCATGATGAACACTGAATACCGTAAAGCTTTGCCCGGCACCGGGCTCGACTATTTCGACGCACGCGCAGCCATCGAGGCGATCGAGAAAGGGGCCTACGACGGCCTGCCCTATACCTCGCGCGTATTCGCGGAAAACCTCGTGCGCCGATGCGAACCGTCGCTATTGACCGACGCACTCAAGCAGTTGATCGAGCGCAAACGCGATCTCGATTTCCCATGGTTCCCCGCGCGCGTTGTCTGCCACGACATCCTAGGCCAAACCGCCTTCGTCGATCTCGCCGGGCTGCGCGACGCCATCGCCGAGCGCGGCGGCGATCCGTCGCTCGTCAATCCCGTTGTGCCGACGCAGCTCGTGGTCGACCACTCGCTCGCCGTCGAATGCGGCGGCTACGACAAGGATGCTTTCGCAAAAAACCGTGCGATCGAAGATCGACGCAACGAAGACCGCTTCCATTTCATCGACTGGACGAAGAAGGCATTCAAGAACGTCGATGTCATCCCCCCCGGCAACGGCATCTTGCATCAGATCAACCTGGAACGGATGAGCCCGGTCGTGCAGGTGCAAGACGGCGTCGCCTTCCCCGATACGCTGGTCGGCACCGACTCCCACACGCCGATGGTCGATGCCCTCGGCGTCATCGCCGTGGGTGTAGGCGGGCTCGAAGCCGAGAGCGTCATGCTCGGACGCGCCTCGTGGATGCGCCTGCCCGACATCGTCGGCGTGGCGCTGACGGGCGCACGGCAACCCGGCATCACCGCCACCGACATCGTGCTGGCGCTCACCGAATTCCTGCGCAAAGAGAAAGTCGTTTCCGCCTATCTCGAGTTTTACGGGGAAGGCGCGGCTAGCCTGACCCTCGGCGATCGCGCGACGATCTCGAACATGGCACCCGAGTTCGGCGCCACGGCGGCGATGTTCGCTATCGACGAGCAGACGATCCGCTATTTGAAACTCACCGGCCGCGACGACACGCTGGTCGAGCTCGTCGAAACCTATGCGAAGGCAACGGGCCTGTGGGCCGATTCGCTCGCGCGCGCGCAATACGAGCGCGTGCTGCGCTTCGATTTGTCGAGTGTCACGCGCAACATCGCGGGCCCTTCGAATCCGCACCGCCGCGTGCCCACGAGCGAACTGGCCGCGCGTGGGATCAGCGGCAAGGTCGAGCACGAGCCCGGCAAGATGCCCGACGGCGCCGTCATCATCGCCGCCATCACGAGCTGCACGAATACGAATAACCCGCGCAACATGATCGCGGCCGGCTTGTTGGCACGAAACGCCAATCGGTTGGGGCTTGTGCGCCAGCCCTGGGTCAAGAGTTCGCTCGCCCCGGGATCGAAAGCCGTCACCCTGTACCTGGAAGCGGCGGGCCTGCTGCCCGAACTCGAGAAGCTCGGCTTCGGCGTCGTCGCGTACGCCTGCACCTCGTGCAACGGCATGTCGGGCGCGCTCGATCCGGCCATTCAAAAAGAGATCGTCGAACGCGACTTGTACGCCACCGCGGTTTTGTCCGGCAACCGCAATTTCGACGGGCGCATTCATCCGTATGCGAAGCAAGCGTTTCTGGCCTCGCCGCCGCTCGTGGTCGCCTACGCGATTGCCGGCACGATCCGCTTCGACATCGAGAAGGACGCCCTCGGCACCGATGCGAACGGCAAGCCCATCACGCTCAAAGACCTGTGGCCGTCCGACGAAGAGATCGACGCCGTCGTTCAATCGAGCGTGAAGCCCGAGCAATTCCGGCGCGTGTACGAGCCGATGTTCGCCATCGCCGCGCAGCAAACCGAACAAGGCGATCCGCTGTACGCGTGGCGCGCACAAAGCACCTACATCCGCCGCCCCCCGTACTGGGAAGGCGCGCTGGCCGGCGAACGCACGCTCAAGGGTATGCGAGCGCTGGCGGTCTTGGGCGACAACATCACGACCGATCACATCTCGCCGTCGAACGCGATCATGCGCGCGAGCGCGGCCGGCGAATACCTCGAAAAGATGGGCCTGCCCGAGGAAGACTTCAACTCGTATGCCACGCACCGCGGCGATCACCTGACGGCGCAGCGCGCGACGTTCGCCAATCCCACGCTGAAGAACGAAATGGTGCGGGAAAACGGTGAGGTCAAAACGGGCTCGCTCGCCCGCATCGAGCCCGAAGGCAAGGTCGTGCGCATGTGGGAAGCGATCGAAACGTACATGGCGCGCAAGCAGCCGCTCATCATCATTGCCGGCGCCGACTACGGCCAAGGCTCGTCGCGCGAGTGGGCGGCCAAGGGCGTGCGTCTGGCCGGCATCGAAGCGATCGTAGCCGAAGGATTCGAGCGGATTCACCGCACGAACCTCGTCGGCATGGGCGTGCTGCCGCTCGAATTCAAGCCGGGCACCAATCGCGAAACGCTCGGTATCGACGGGACCGAAACGTTCGACGTGATCGGCGAGCGCACACCGCGCGCCGACCTCACGCTCGTCATCCAACGCATGAACGGCGAACGTCTCGCCGTGCCGGTGACCTGTCGCCTCGACACGGCCGAGGAGGTTTCGATCTACGAAGCGGGCGGTGTTTTGCAGCGCTTCGCGCAAGATTTCCTGGAATCGGCGGCGGCTTAACCTAAGGACAACGAACGCATGACGCATCTTCCGCAAATCAAGGTACCGGCCGTCTATATGCGCGGCGGCACGAGCAAGGGCGTGTTTTTTCGCCTTCAGGACTTGCCCGAAGCCGCACAGGTGCCGGGCGCCGCACGCGACGCGCTGCTGCTGCGCGTGATCGGCAGTCCCGATCCGTACGGCAAACAAATCGACGGCATGGGCGGCGCCACGTCGAGCACGAGCAAGACAGTGATCATCGCGAAGAGCACGCGGCCCGATCACGACGTGGATTATCTGTTCGGGCAAGTGTCGATCGATCAACCGTTCATCGATTGGACCGGCAACTGCGGCAACCTTTCGGCGGCGGTCGGCCCGTTCGCCATCGCGAACGGACTCGTCGACGCGGCCCGCATCCCGCGCGACGGTTTCGCCACCGTGCGTATCTGGCAAGCCAACATCGGCAAGACCATCATCGCCCACGTGCCGATGACGGGCGGCGCCGTGCAGGAGACGGGCGAGTTCGAACTCGACGGCGTCACGTTTCCCGCCGCCGAAGTGGCGCTCGAATTCATGGACCCGGCAGCCGACGAAGACGGCGCAGGCGGCGCGATGTTTCCGACGGGCCGTCTCGTCGACGATCTCGACGTGCCCGGCATCGGGACGTTGAAAGCGACGATGATCAATGCAGGTATTCCAACGATCTTCGTCGATGCGGAAGCGATCGGCTACAAGGGTACGGAGCTGCAAGCCGCCATCAACGGCGATGACCAAGCGCTGACGATGTTCGAGACGATTCGCGCCTACGGTGCGCTGCGCATGGGCCTCGTCGAGCGCATCGAGGACATCGCGAAGCGGCAGCACACGCCGAAGATCGCCTTCGTCGCGAGGCCCGCCGATTACGTCGCATCGAGCGGCAAGACCGTGCGCGCGGGCGACGTCGATCTGCTCGTGCGGGCGATGTCGATGGGCAAGCTCCATCACGCGATGATGGGCACGGCGGCGGTGGCCATCGGCACGGCCGCGGCCATACCGGGCACGCTCGTCAACCTGGCCGCGGGCGGCGGCGAGCGCGAGGCCGTGCGATTCGGCCATCCGTCGGGCACGCTGCGCGTCGGCGCACAGGCCGCGCTCGTCGACGGGCAATGGGTCGTGAAGAAGGCGTTGATGAGCCGTAGCGCGCGCGTGCTGATGGAAGGCTGGGTGCGCGTGCCGGGTTGATCGCCGGCAAACGCTCAGGACATGCCGACGGACGGCATGTCCTGCGGCCACCCAATCGCCTTCGCGAATGCGCGACCGTCAATGCCCGCGAATGATGTCGGAACGCGAGGTCGTATAGACGTGCCCCGTCGAATCGAAATGCACGTTGTAGAAGGCATCGCCCGACACCCCGCCTTCCTGCCATCTCCAACTCCACACCGTCTCAGGCTTCAACCGATAGATCGCTACCTCGCCCGGCTTACCGAGCAAGTCGCGCACCGCTTCTTGCGACATGCCGATTCGCACCTTCGCGAAGTTCTCCGCCGTGAGCAACTGGGTAACGGCCATTAACTTGCCCTGCGCATCGATATCGACGCGATAGGTCGTCGTGCCTTGCGGTCCGCGCGGATAGTAGAGATGTTTGGAGCCGTCCGCAAACAGGCGCTCTGTTTCCGGCCGCCCCATTTGATCGCGGATTTGCGCTTCGGTTGTTACGCCGGGCGTCAGCCCTTTCAGTAGCAGCGCATCGGGCTTGATCGCATTGAAGAATGCCTTCAGCTTTTCCATCATCGCGGACGCGTCCTCATGGTCGTCGCACCCCACGAGCGTAAGCGATGCACCGAGGCAGGCGATAGTCAGCAGCTTGATTCCGATTTTCATTTGGCATGAACGATTCGCGACATGAAGTTGCCGATCGATGCGCAAAGCATAGCGTACCTACGGGCCGCACACGGTGACGCGGCTTCGACGCACGGCTTCCGGCGCGCGCCTGTCGAATGCGCCAGACCCGCGCGCAATACGGGCGCAATGCGGGCGCAATGCGGGCGCAACACGGGCGAAGCGCGAGGAAGTGCGTGCGGTGCGTGCGCGATTCGTCACACCGCTTACGTTTTGTCACCAGCGCAAGGTCAACTCGCGTCATCGCCGCTGCGTTAAACCGGCAGCGCTGAACTTTCTCAGCCGCCCTACAAGGAGTCACACATGAAGACGATGTTCGCTGCTCTCGCTTCCGCCCTGCTCGTTTCGACGGCCTTCGCGCAAACCGCCGCACCGGCGCCGTCTACGAACGCCACGAATGCAAACGCCGCCGCCACCACGAATGCCACGACCTCGGCTCAGCCGGGTCAGGCAGACCTGAAGGCAGGCGCCGCCGCTCAAACCGAAGGTCTGAAGGCCGATACCGCAACCGACGAAGCCGGTACGGCCAAGGAAAAAGCGACGACGAAGCATCACGCGATGAAGAAGTCGTCCCTTCACGCCAAGAAGACGCACGCGCACAAAATGAGCAAGAAGACGAGCGCCGACGAAAGCGCAGCGGCCGGCGCGGACAAAGCCCCGACCGCCGATAAGACGAGCGCTCAAACGAAGACCGATGCCGACACGAAGGCCGATACGGCAACGAAGACGCAATAAACGATCGGCCTGAGGCCGCTACCGGCCACCGGCAGACGAAGCAGTAGATGCCGTTCGAGGCGAGCCTTCGGGCTCGCCCGTTTTTTGTTAGGCGAACGCGTCGCCTATTCGTTGGCGTCGATAAACATCGAGCAACGCCTCGATCGGATGGCGCAGCCGCTGGCCTCTCAGGCGGCTCACCTGGCAGCGGCACGAATACCCCGTCGCTAGCATCTCGCCGTGTTCGCTCGACGATGAAGCTGCGCCTTCGGGCGGCAACCAAGCATCGACATGGCGTGCCCAAGACTGCTCGAAGATCGTTTTGGACGTCTCGACGTTCCGAGCTTCGTGGCCGTAGGTGCCCGACATGCCGCAGCAGCCGCTCGCCGGCATGGACAACGCCAAGCCCGCGCGTTCGAACACCTCGGGCCACAGTGCCGTGGCTGCCGGCGCGTTCGTACGCTCCGTGCAGTGCGGCAACAGGCGATAACGCGTGGGTGCGCCCGCTGTTGTTCCACGCACGTTCGACGCATCGACGCCGCACCCGATCGACGCGCCGCGCAGCGCCTCGATCAGCCACTCCTGCGGCAGCAAGACATCCGGGCAGCCCTCCGTGCCGTCCACCTTCCGATATTCTTGCCGATAGACCAGCGTCATCGCCGGATCCATGCCGACAAGCGGTACCCCGAACCGGCCGAGTGCGCTCAGGTGCGCGGCATTGCGGCGTGCGGCCCGTTCGAAAGCGTGCGAAAAGCCCTGCACGTGCAGCGGTTTTCCGTTGGGCTTATAGGGCGCGATGAACACGCGGTAACCGAGCCGCGCCGCGAGTTCGACCCATGCCGCGGCCACGCGCGTTTCGAAGAAGCGCGTGAACGCATCTTGCACGAAGACGATGCTGCGCCGACGCTCGTGCTCATCGAGCGCGCATAGCCGTTCGACCGTGGCGGGTTTCGCTCCCCATTGTCGTGTTGCCTGCTTCCACGACACATTGCTGAGCAACGGACTATCGACGAGACCGCCCACGCGCCGCATCGCCGCTTCGATGGGACGCGCGCGCATCAACGCGTTATAGAGCAGCCTTCCGCCAGGGATCGCCGCGATGTACGGCACGCTGTATTCGAGCGACCCGATCAAGTGGTCGCGCAACGGACGAACGTAGCGCGTGTGATAGTGCGCGAGGAAACGCGACCGGAACTCGGGCACGTTGACCTTGACGGGGCATTGAGCCGCGCACGACTTGCAGGCGAGGCAACCGGCCATCGCGGCATACACTTCGTGCGAAAAGTCGCGCTCGCCGCGCCGTTGGCGCCACGTGTTGACGATGCGGATCGGCAAAGCGTCCGCCTTCGGTTCGGCCATCAAGTCGGTGCCTGACTCGCCCTGCAACCGCAACCACTCGCGCATCAACGTCGCGCGGCCCTTCGGCGAATGAACGCGCTCGCGCGTTGCCTTCCACGAAGGGCACATGGCATCGTCCGGATCGAAGTTGTAGCAGGCACCGTTGCCGTTGCAATGCACGGCATCGCCGTTGCGCTGCCAGACGCGTTCGTCGATGCGACGATCCGCATCGCCGCGCGTCGGCACCGCATCGATACGCAGCAAGGCGGCACCGCTGTCCGCCGGGGTCGCGATCTTGCCGGGATTGAGTTGGCCGTGCGGGTCGAAGGCGGCCTTTAGCCGTTGCAATGCCGGGTACAGCGGACCGAAATATTCCGGCACGTATTCCGACCGAACGCCTTTGCCGTGTTCGCCCCATAGCAGCCCGCCGTACTTCAACGTCAGTGCGGCCACTGCATCGGAGATCGGTCGAATCAGCGCGGCTTGGCGCGCATCGCGCATATCCAACGCGGGCCGAACATGCAAGACGCCGGCATCGACATGGCCGAACATCCCGTATCGCAAGCCTAAGCCATCGAGCAGCGCACGGAATTCGGCAATGTAGTCGGCCAAGTGCTCGGGCGGCACGGCCGTGTCTTCGACGAAAGGCTGCGGACGGCTCGCGCCGCTGACGTTGCCGAGCAGGCCGACGGCACGCTTGCGCATCGCGTACACGCGACCGACCGCTGCCTCGCCATCCGCGATCGTCACCGCGATTCGGCGCACTGACGGGTCCATTCTCACATGCTCGACAAAGGCCGACACGCGCCCACGCACTTCGCTCGCCTCGTCGCCGCTGAATTCGACCAGATTGATGCCGCCGGCTCCCGCCTCGGCGCCCTCGACATCGGGCAAATACTCGGCAACGTTTTGCCAAACGATGTCTTGGCGGGCCAGCGCCAGCACCGTCGAATCCACGGTTTCGATCGACAACGGACGATGCGCCATCAAGGGCCGCGCGTCGCGCAGTGCGTCCATGAAGCTGGCATAGCGAATATTGACGAGCGCTGTGTGCGTGGGAATCGGCAAGACATTCAGCGTCGCTTCCACCACAAACCCGAGCGTCCCTTCCGAGCCGCACAGCACACTGTTCAGATCGAAAACACCGTTTTCGTCGCGCAAATGCGCGAGGTCGTAGCCTGTCAAGCATCGGTTCAAACGAGGAAACCGTTCTTCGATCAAATCGGCGTGGCGATCGCTAATATCGCGTGCGGTGCGATAGACACGCCCCACGGCATCGCCGCGTGCGCACAGCGCCTCCAATTCGGCCGGCCCGACGGGCGAAGTCGAAAGGCGCTCGCCCCCGATCAAGACCGTTTCGAGCGCCAGTACGTGATCGCGCGTCTTTCCATAGGTGCAACTGCCCTGCCCGCTCGCGTCGGTGTTGATCATGCCGCCGATCGTCGCGCGGTTCGACGTGGACAGTTCGGGCGCGAAGAACAAACCGTATGGTTTGAGCGCAGCATTGAGCTGGTCTTTCACGACACCGGCTTCGACGCGTACCGTCCGCGCCGCCGTATCGATCGAGACGATACGGTTCATGTGACGCGACAAATCGATCACGATCCCGTCCGTCAACGATTGCCCGTTCGTGCCGGTCCCACCCCCGCGCGGCGCAACCGTCACTTCGCGGAACGGCGGCCGGCCCAAGATATGGGCAATGCGCTCGACGTCCCGGGCGTGGCGCGGGAACAGCGCGGCCTTGGGATAACGCTGGTAGATCGAGTTATCCGTGGCCAGCACCGTGCGCAACGCGTGGCTGAGATCGATCTCGCCTTCGAAACCGCAAGCGCGCAGCTCGGCGAAAAAATTCGTGTGGAGGCGATCGGTCGTATCGTCGACGGGAAGTCGGGAGAGGGTCATCGGTGCGCGATCGGGGTTGATGCAAGGTCCATTTTCCGTTGCTGCTTCGCTCTGCACAAACGGATATTCCTTGGGGTATGCATGACTTTTATGAATGAATCCGACCACTGTCGATGCCGCCCGACGCCGCATGTAAAATCTGCATGATTCTTAGGTGTGCACAATCACATGGACCTCGAATTCGACGGATGCCGCAGCCGCTTTCGCCGATCTTAGGTTAGAGCACCGCCGGTCAACCATGAAAACGACGAATGAACTATCGCAAGCTCACGCCGTCGATGTCGCTGCTACTGGCCTTCGAGGCCTCCGCTCGTCATTGCAGTTTCACTCGGGCCGCCGAAGAATTGGCGTTGACACAAAGCGCCGTCAGCCGCCAGGTGCAGACGCTCGAAACCATGCTCGGCGTCGCGCTGTTCATCCGCGAAGGTAAGCGCATCGCGCCGACCGATGCGGGGTTGGCTTATATGGCCGAGGTCGGCGCGGCGTTGACGCAGATCCGCAACGCCACCTTGCAGGCGCTGTCGGCGCAAGCGTTCGCGATGCGTCTACGCGTGGCGACGCTGCCCACCTTCGGTGCCAAATGGCTCCTTCCGCGGCTGCACCGGCTGTATCGCGCGCATCCCGACTTGCAGATCGATCTGCATTCGCGGATCGAAGAGATCGATTTTTCGTCGCAATCGCTCGATGCAGCCATTGCGGTCGGCGACGGGCGCTGGCCCAACGTGGTCGCGCACCGGCTGTATGCCGAGGAGTTGGTGTTGGTCGGCAGCCCCGCCGTGTTCGCACCGAAGGGCAAACGTCGCGGCGTCGCCCGGCGTGCGCCACGCAAGGCCGACGGCCCGGTAGATCCGACGGTGGCGATGCTCGAAGGACTGACGCTGCTGCGCGTGAGCAGCTTCCCCGCGGCATGGCGAGAATGGTGCGCCCATTTTGGGCTGCCGCACGACGCACTGCGCCTCGGCCCGAGTTTCGAACTCACTTCGCATTTGATTCAAGCCGTCATCGCCGGAATCGGGGTAGGACTCGTCCCGCGAATGCTGGTCGAGGACGAATTGGGCGATGGGCGCTTATGCAGCCCCTTCGCGCCGGTACCGAGTTCGCGGTCGTACTATTTCACCTATCCCGAGCGCGTCAGGCATCATCCCGCGCTCGTGGCGTTTCGGGAGTGGTTGTTGCGGGAGCTAAGCGCATCTGGGAAGTAAGCATCGGGGCTGTGGGCCGAGTTCGGGGCGACGCCTTTCGACGGGACGTTTGCCTACACGCGGTTGTGGCGCCGGTTCGGTGCGCAATGGCGGATCTCGGCCGGGCACGCGTCCCAAATCGGGTAATGCGCCGTCCCACTAGTTCAGCAGGGACGCCCCCCAGGCTTCCGTAACATTCCCGCCGAGCCGCCATTCGCTGAAGGGGCGGCGAGCGGCGATGAGCACCTTCAGCCGGCGGTCCTTAAACCGCGCGTAATACGGCTCCATCCAGCACAACTCGTCCTGGAAGGTCCATGGAAAGAGATCCTGTTTAATCGGCGTGATTTTCGCGAAGCTTGCGGGATCTTGAACCGCCTCGATCACGAGGTTCGCCAAACGCCCGATCGCACCGCCATTTTCGGCGTAAAGATCGATATGGCGCCGCTGCACCAGCTCTGCGGCGAACACGAGCGGGATCAGCGCGAACGTATGGTAGTGCAGCGCCCGGTTGCCGCGTTTAACCTCGCGCGCGAGTGCGCCGTCCGGGCCGATGTCGCGAATGCCTTCGCGAACGCGCAATAGCCCCGAATCGATCAGGCTCGCATTGCTCGTCACTGTACCGATCGCGATCAGATTCAGCCCAGCCCAGTAGACCAAATTGTTGTGCAAATGGTTGATCGCTTCGGCATCGCGTGTGGCGATGGCAATCCGCTCTAGCCACGGATCGATCGCGTCGAATCGGGCGCGATTGTCGTCGCGAAATGCGCGAGGCATGCGTAGGATCACCATCGCGAAGTCCGTCCCGGCCCACGAACGCTCGTAGTAGCCTTGATAACCGGAAATGTGCCCCATTAGGGCGTCGGCCTGAGCCCAGCTTTCCAATAAGTCGAGCGCGCATGACCAATCGCCGTTGTCCGCGGCCGTGTTCAGCCGCGCGATAAAGTCGCGCATGGGCTTGACCGCCCGCGCGTAGCCCGCCGCATCGTCGTAGAAGCCCGGCGGATCGATGGTGCGCACGGCGGCCGGAATGACGCACGCACCGGCCGAACGCGCGATACCGAAAAGCGCGGCGGCGGCAAAGACGATGGCAAATAACGTTCGAACGGATACACGGCGCATAGGGGCCTCGGCAATGACTGCGTGGCGGTAACGGAACGAAAGAGGTGAAACGCTAGAACAACGTTGCGAGCGCAACATTGTACGGTGCGATCCGGTTTGGTATTCGCGAAATGCGCAGCCGATGAAGGAGGTTCTCGCACCCGCGAGTGGGGCGCCGGCCTAAAAAAACGGCGGGCCGCGTCGAGAACGCGCCCGCCCAAGTACGACGAGGAGTCGAATTAAAACGAATGGCGCATGCCCAAGCGGATGTCGGCCTGCGACGATGAAGTCGACGGCGCGAAGCTATATCCGATCACCGGATCGACACCGCTCGATGCTTTCAGATAATCCCCGGAGACATAAACGTCCGTGCGCTTCGACAACAAGTAATGCAAACCGGCGGACACTTGATTCCAATGGTGTCCTTCGAAGTGCGTGTATTGATACCCGCCGTCGAACGCGAGCGCGGGCGTCAACTGCCACGACGCACCGGCCTCCCCTACCTGCATGTGCGAAGATTGCCCGAAGCCCTTGATCGTCGTGTACGAGTAGTTGCCTCTGAGCGTCACCTTGCCGAGCGCGTAGCTCGCTCCAATCCCGAACGTTCCCTGCTTGTCGACCGGAAACGACGTACTCGAGTAGAGGTCGGTGATCGCACCCGTCGCCGGATCGACGCTCACAGTCGGTTTGCCGAGAAACGTGTGCGTGCCGATCATCGCGTACGGATCGAACGCGTAAATGCCATACGGGTTGTTCAACTGCGTATAGGCCGCGCCGATCGTAAAAGGTCCGTGAGCGTAATGGGCGCCAACGCTATAGGCGCTGTTTTGATGAAAACTTCCCGCTACGTTGCCGAACGACCACATGCCTCCGAACTTGAACCCGTCGATATCGTTCGACATGAATTTCACCGAGTTCGGTAGCCGATCCCCATTGAACCGATCGAAATCCCCCTGGTGAATCGCGTATCCGCTCGCCCAGGCCGAGATGTTGTACAGAAATACCATCTCTTCCGTCATGTCGAGCTGATTGCCGAACGACACGGTGCCCCACGGGCTAGCCAACCCGACGTAAGCCTGGCGCCCGAATTCCGAGCCGCCGAACGCGAGCCGTCCGGTCCCGAGCTTGAAGCCGCTTTCGAGCGCGAAGACGGCCGACAATCCGTTACCTAGATCCTCCTTTCCTTGGATGCCCCAACGGTTTCCGTATGAGATACCGTCGTCGAATTTCACCACATGTGAACCGCCTGTATTACTGACATACGTCACGCCGGCGTCGAGGATGCCGTATAGCGTGACACTGCTTTGAGCATGGGCGAGAGCGGGCAAACTGGCGAGCGCCAGCGCCACGCCCGAGCGGATCGGAGCGCGTAATGCATTCATGTCGAAGGTCTCGTTGTGTTTTGTCGTAAAACTCAGTGGGCGCTCAGTGGGCACTCAGTGGGCGGAAAGCGCGTGATTGACCGCCTGCAATCCGTTCCCTCCGCTCGCGGTCGTCACGCCGGCAAGCCAGGGTGCGACCCATTGCGGATGCGCTTTGAGCGCATCGCGCGCGGCGGTATTGACGTTCGTCTTATTCTGCAAGACGTTCGCGATGATTTGGTTTTCGAGGTCGACATTGAACGTCATCTGTTTGAACAGCCGCCCCAGATTCGTGCATTCGTTCGCGAATCCCGCCCGGGTGACCGTATTCACCGTCGCACCGCCGTAATTCGGGCCGAAATACGCGTCGCCGCCCGAGAGATACGTCAAATGAAACTCCGTGTTCATGAGATGCGGCTCCCACGCGAGAAACACGATCCAGCGCTTCTCGCGCACCGCACGCGCAACCTGCGTCAACATCCCCGTTTCGCTCGACGCGACGAGTTTCCAATCGCCGAGGCCGAATGCCTTGTCGCCGATCATCTTCGAAATATTCTGGTTCGCCGGCGCGCCCGGTTCGATCCCATAGATCTTGTCGTCGAACTTGTCGGCGTGCTTGGCCAAGTCCGCGAACGTGTGCACGCCCGCCGCGGCCACGTAGTCGGGCACCGCCAACGTGAACTTGGCGTTCGTCAGATTGGCATGCAGCACGTCGATCGCATGGCTATCGACGAACGGTTTGACGAGCGGGCCCTGCGCCGGCATCCAATTGCCGAGGAAGACGTCGACCTGCGACTTCTTCAGACCTTCGTACGTGATCGGTACCGAGAGATTCGCGACGTTCTGCCGGTAGCCGAGCGCACCGAGCACGAAGCCGGCGATCGCGTTCGTCGCATCGATGTCGGTCCACCCGGGATCGGCCATGCGCACTTGCGTGCAGCTGCTCGGCTCTTGCGCGTACGTCGCGGTCCAAGGTACAAGGATGGCCGCCGATAAGATCGCCGCCATCAAGCGCCTGGACTTGGGGTGCTTGCTCCGCTTCATTGCCCACTCCTGTGTGGTTGATTCGCCTGTCGTTGGACTGCGTCGCATACACTCGCCCGATTATTCATGAGTCGCACGAGGGAACCGGGCCATCGCCTCGAGCGTGTCCAGTTCGATGTGGTTGCGCATATACCGTTGGCTCGCATCGCTGAACGGCTGCCAATCCCACGCGCGAATCCGCCCTTGCGTGGACGCGGCATAGTGGAAGCGCCGGCGGCATTGGCTCGCCAGCACGTCCTCGTGCAACGCGGCGAGATTCCACCGCTGCCGTATCTCTGCGCGAAATGCCTCGACGGTCTCGGCATGCGCCGGATCGCTCGCGAGGTTCGTCAACTCCTGCGGATCGGCTTCGAGATCGAAGAGTTGATCTGGATCGGCGCTTGTATGAATGAACTTGTATGCGCCGCGGCGAATCATGACGATCGGCGCGATCGCACCTTCGGCCAAATATTCGCCGAACGTCTCGTCGTGTCCGCCATCGCCGCGCAGATGCGGGACCAGGGTGCGCCCGTCGATCGGATCGGGCCAAGCCGTCTCGCGCTTGCCTGTCGCCAGTTCGAGCAGCGTGGGCAGCAGATCGACGGTCGAAACGGACGATTTCACGCGGTGCGGCGAGAACGCCTTCGGCGCGTGGACGATCAGCGGCACGCGCGCGGCGTTTTCGAAGAACGTCATCTTGTACCAGAGCCCACGCTCGCCCAGCATATCGCCGTGATCGGATGTGACGATGACGATGGTGTCGTCGGCCAGCCCCGTCGCATCGAGCGCGTCGAGGATCGCGCCGAATTGCGCATCGACGTACGACAACGCGCCATAGTAGGCATGACGCGCGTTGCGCACCTGCTGCTCGGTCGGGGGCGTGCGGTCGTTCTCGCAAACATGCCGCAATCGCTTGGAATGGGGATCGCTCTCGGCGAGCGTCAATGTGATGCGCGGCAGATCGATGTCTTCGTCGCGATACAGATCCCAATACGCCGCGGGAATCGCATACGGGTCGTGCGGGTGTGTGAGCGACGCGACCAGGCAAAATGGGCGCGTATCGCTGCCCGCCGCGCGTTCGCGCACAATGTCGTATAGCTTTTGTCGGACGGTAAAGGTCACTTCGTCGTCGAAGTCGAGCTGATTGGTGCGCACGCACGGGCCGGCCTCGAGCACCGAACTCATGTTGTGGTACCAGCTTGGCCGTGCTTCGGGGTGTGCCCAATCGGGCACCCAGCCGAAATCGGCGGGGTAAATATCCGTCGTCAGGCGCTCCTCGAACCCATGCAGCTGATCGGGACCGCAAAAGTGCATCTTGCCCGATAGCACCGTCCGGTATCCCGCCGCGCGCAAGTAGTGCGCGAACGTCAGCGTTTGCGCCGGTAATTCCGCGGCGTTATCGTACGCACCGATCTTCGAAGGGAGTTTGCCGGCCATCAGCGCAAAGCGCGACGGCGCGCACAGCGGGCTCGCGCAATAGGCCGAGTCGAACACCACGCCTTGGGCCGCCAGCGCGTCGATGCGCGGCGTCTTCGATACCCGATTGCCGTACACGCGCAGCGATGAAGGCGTCATCTGGTCCGCCATCAAGACGAGGATATTTTTTCCGGTATTGGGCTTCATGAAGTCGATGGTTACAATGCGTTGGAATCGTCGGTGCGGTGCCGGCTAGCCTGGGCACTCGCTTCGTATGCGGCAACCCGGGCGCGCGACACCAATATGTCCACCCACAATTGCCGTGTGAAGACGGCCGCCATTTATGGCCCTATAAGGCACGCTTATGTCTGAGCAAGACCGTTTGCCGCCGCTGCAAATGCTGTCGGTGTTCGAATCCGCGGCTCGGTTGGCGAGTTTCACGGCGGCCGCGCGCGAACTCGGTTCGACGCAGCCGGCCGTGAGCCAGCGTATCGTGCAATTGGAGGCCGAACTCGGTGCGCCGCTCTTCGAGCGCGGCCACCGCGGCGTGACGCTCACGGCAGAAGGGCAAAGGCTATACGAGGCGGTGCGTCAAAGCATGGCCACGATCCGCGATGCCGTTGCCGACATCCGCGCCACGCGCGCCAAAGGCGCATTGACGATCGTGACCGATGCGGGTTTCGCGACCTATTGGCTGGTACCGCGCTTGATGGATTTGCGGCGGCTGCTGCCCGATATCAACGTGAAGGTGGTGACCTCTCAGCTCGCGTTCGATCCGCGCCGCGATCATGCCGATGTCGCCATTGCATTCGGCGATGGCGATTGGTCGCCCTGCACGGCAACACGGTTGTTTCCCGAGGAAGTCGTGCCGGTCTGCTCGCCCCGGTTTCGCGACCTGCACCCGCCCATCGCCGAGCCGGCCGATCTCTATGCGGCGCCGTTGCTGCACGTGCAGCCCACCGATCCCGAACGCTGGCTCGGTTGGAATGGCTGGTTCGCGGCGCATGGCCTCAGCGCCCCGCCCGATCGTCATGGATCGACGTTCAACAGTTATGCGCTCGTCATGAATGCCGCATTGACCCACCAAGGGGTCGCATTGGGTTGGCTCCCGCTCGTCGACGAACTCATTGCGAGCGGCCAACTGGTCGCCCTATTCGATCGGCCGGTCACGACCGCGCGCGGCTACTTCCTGGTTTGTCCGCCCGCGCGGCCGGAGACGCCCGCCGCACCGGCTTTCAGGCGGTGGCTATTCGCGGCGTGCGCCGCACCGGTCGCCGGCATCGTGGGGTGAAAGGAGCCAAGTCTTCGACAATGACCGACGCCTGCGTGCCGGGCGCGCGTCCTCACGCCTTGTGCATCGAAAGCCGCAGCTCGTCTGCGCCGGATGGCTCGGCAGCCGCGCGGCGGCGAATGCGTGGGTAGGTGTCCTCGGCAACATACCGCGTCCGCTATTTGACTCATAAGTCATCTATTAGACAGCGGATAAGGAGACGGCCATGCCTAACGTCCAGCGCACGGTCGACGCCAAGCGTCGCAAAATTTTAAAAGCCGCGGCGGCGGCGACCACGTTGCAACTGGCCTCTCCGTTCATCATCAAGGCACGCGGCGAATCGCCCCTGCGGATCGGCATGGTGGATCCGCTGACCGGGGTCTATGCTGCGGTGGCACAAAACGAAGTGACCGGTGCGAAGCTGGCCGTCGAACAAGTCAACGCACAGGGCGGCATCCTGGGCCGGCCCGTCGAATTGCTCGTGGAAGACTCTGCAAACGACGTCGGCACAGGTGTGCAAAAGGCGCGCAAACTCATCGACCGCGATCAGGTCACATTCCTTATCGGCGATGTCAATTCGGCGATCGCCCAAGCGCTCGCACAAGTCAGCAACGAAAAGAAGGTGCTGCACATCGTCTCGGGAGGCCATACCGATACAATCACCGGCACGGATTGCAAGTGGAACGTCTACCGCGTTTGCAACACCACGAGCATGGAAGCCAACGCGGTCGCCAACCTGCTGTTCTCCAAGTACGGTAAGCGCTGGCACTTCATCACCCCGGATTACGCGTTCGGCCACACCCTGCAAAAAGCCGCGGCGGCCGATCTGCAAAAGCTCGGCGGCACAATGACCGGCAACGAACTGACCCCGCTGGGCACCACCGATTTCTCGGCCTACTTGATCAAGGCGCGCGCCGCTAAACCCGACGTGCTGCTCGTCCTCCCGCAAGGCTCGGATATGGTCAACTGCCTGAAGCAAATCGCACAGTTCGGCCTCGGCAAAGACATGCATATCGCGGGCTTGCAACAGGAACTCGAATCGCTCGAGGCGATGCCGCCCGAAGCGCGCGTCGGCGTCTGGATGTTCGAATGGTATTGGAAGCAGCCGGGCGTGCCCGGCGTCGAGAAATTCGTGGCCGACATCCGTAAGATGAACGCGGGCAAAGTGCCGACGGCCCGCCATTGGTTCGGCTACACCTCGGTGCGCACGCTCGCCGGCATCGCGAACCAAGCGCGCACGCTCGATGCAAGGAAGCTGGCCGAGGCGCTCGGCGGCTTCGCGCTGCCGGACGACGTCAAGCTGCAACCGAACAAGTGCTATTACCGCAAGGGCGATCATCAACTGATGACCTCGGCGTTCGTCGGTCAAGCGCTCTCGACACCAGCACCCGACGACCCCGAAGACCTGTTCCGCGTCGAATACGTCGTGCCGGGCGACAAAACCGCGCCGCCCGAAAGCGAGACGGGTTGCAAAGTGCAGTGGCCCGCGTAGCCCGGATGGATCGCCCGCGTTCACGAATGCGGACCGCATGCGATCTCGAGGAGGGTGTGCGATGACCCAATTGCTTCTGTTCAACGTCACCAACGGGTTGATCATCGGCGCGTTCTACGTGCTGATGGCGCTGGGGTTATCGCTGATCCTCAACCTGAGCAACGTGATCAATTTCGCGCACGGGGGCTTTCTCGTCGCCGGCGGCTACATCGCCTATACCGTCACGCCCTTTGTCGGCTTCTGGGGCGCGCTGCTCATCGCCCCCCCATGCGTCGCCCTGATCGGACTGACCCTCGAACGATTGCTGATTCGCCGGGTGTACGGACGCGATCCGCTGTATGGGTTGCTGCTCACGTTCGGCCTCGCCTTCGTCTTCGAAGACGGCACGCGTTTTATCTGGGGGGCGCAGGGCAAGCCCGTCAACGTCCCGCCGGTGCTCTCGCAGCCGCTGAGCGATACGCTCTTTTTCGTCACCGGCTACCGTCTGTTCATGGTCGCGACCGTTGCGGTGGCGGTGTCGCTGCTGTTTCTTCTGTTGCGGCACAGCAGGCTAGGCATCAGGATTCGAGCCGGCACCCTCGATCTCGAAACCGTTTCGGCGCTAGGCGTCAACGTCGGTAGGCTGCGCTCGTTGAACTTCGCGGTCGGCGCCTTTCTCGCGGGGTTGAGCGGCGTGCTCGCGGCCGGCCAGCTCGGGCTGGAGCCGACGATGGGAACAGGCCTGCTCATGCCGAGCTTCATCGCGATCATCGTGGGCGGCGTAGGCAGCCTCACCGGCACGCTGTTGGGCGGATTGCTGATCGGGGTGGCCTCGGGCGTGACCGCCGTATTCTTGCCGGCGGCGAGCGAGGCGATCATCTACGTGCTGATGGCCGTCGTGTTGTTGTTGCGCCCACGCGGGCTCCTCGGCGAAGAAGGTATGCTGACGTGAACGATCGAGGGGAGTTCGCCCGGCGCCGGCTTCTGACGCTCGCCGTCGTGTGGTCGGCACTGTTGCTTGCGCCATTCTGGATGCCGCCGCTTGGCGGCTATACCGCGCTGGGCACGCGCGTGCTCGTGCTGGGGCTCGCCGCGATGTCGGTCAACTTCCTGCTCGGCTTTACGGGGGTCCTATCCTTCGGGCACGCCGCGTTCTTCGGACTCGGCGCCTACGGCGCGGGCCTCTCGTTGAAATTTCTCGCAACGAGTACGCCGCTTGCCCTCCTTTGCGGCACCTTGCTCGGCGGCATCTGCGGTTCGCTGCTTGGGGCGCTCTGTGCACGTCTGCGCGGCGTGTACTTCGCGATGGTGACCATCGCGTTCGGGCAGGTTTTCTACTACATCGCCTTTCAGTGGAGTTCGCTGACGGGCGGCGACGACGGCTTGCGCGGCTTCGAGCGCGCCCCATTGCACTTCGGGCCGATCGCGATCGATATCCTCGCGCGCTCCGATACGTTCTACTACTTCGTGCTCGTTTGTCTCGCCGCCGCCGTCGCGTCGATGGGCTTCATCCTGCGCTCGCCATTTGGCCGCACCCTGATCGCTATTCGAGAAAACGAGCGGCGCGCCCGGTTTCTCGGCATTCCCGTCGATCGCCACATCTGGATCGCCTTCACCCTCTCGTGCTTCTTCATGGGATTCGCCGGCGCGCTATACGCACTCCTAAACAATTTCGCCGATCCGCGCGGCCTGCATTTCAGTCAATCGGGCGACTTCGTCATGATGGCGGTCATGGGCGGCATGCGCAATTTCTGGGGCCCCCTGCTCGGCGCCGCCGTGTTCGTCGTATTGCAGGACTACCTGTCGAGCATCACCGTCAATTGGATGTCGTTCGTCGGCATGCTGTTCGTCGCGATCGTCCTTTTCTTTCCGCGCGGGCTCTTGGGTTTCCCGCGCGGTCGGAGCGATTCGTGAGCGCGCTCGAAGTCGAGCACGTGAGCAAGCGCTTCGGCAGCTTGCAGGCCGTGCGCGACGTCTCGCTCGCCGTCGAGCAAGGGGCGTTGCACGCCGTTATCGGTCCAAACGGGGCAGGCAAGACGACGTTCTTCAATATGATCAGTGGCCTCTTTCCACCCACCACGGGAAAGATCGTCTTCGACGGACACGACATCACCGCCCTCCCGGCGCATCGACGCGTCGCCGCGGGCATCGCGCGCACGTTCCAAATTACCGAGATCTTTCCGGAACTCACCGTATTCGAGAACGTGCGTATCGGCGTCGAGGTGGCAGCCGGTCTTCGTTTGCGGGCGTGGATGAACCGCGCGCAAGCGAAGCAAGTGCGCGAGCACATCGATGACGTTCTGGCGCTGACCGGCTTGGATGCGCATGAATATAGGCTAGTCGGCGAGCTGTCCCATGGCGAACAGCGCGTCGTCGAAGTCGCCATGGCGCTCGCGTTGCGGCCGCGCTTGCTGTTGCTGGACGAACCCGCGGCGGGCATGGGCGATCAAGAGACCGAGGCCATCACGCAATTGATTTCGCGACTGCACGAGGACAGCCGGCTCACGATCGTCCTGATCGAGCACGACATGCGCGTCGTGTTCGATCTCGCCGATCGGATCACGGTCCTCGATCGAGGCAGCGTCCTTGCCGAGGGTGCGCCCGAAGCGATCGCGGCGAACGAAGCTGTCCAGGCTGCTTATCTCGGGGTCGCCGTATGACCGCCGCACTCGCCGCCACGGGCCTGCACACGTTCTACGGCAAGAGCCACATCTTGCGCGACGTGAGCCTCGCCGTGGAAGAAGGCTGCATCACCGCCTTGCTCGGCCGCAACGGCGCCGGCAAGACGACGACCCTGCGCACGCTCATGGGCTTGACGCCGGCCCGGCAAGGCAGCGTGACGATTTTCGGCGCAGACACCACCCGCTGGCCGGCATACCGGATTGCCGCGAGCGGCGTCGGCTACGTGCCCGAAGGACGGCGCATCTTCGCGAATCTGAGCGTCGAAGAGAACCTGCGCGTGCCGCTCGTGCGCAGCGGGCCCTGGACGACCTCGCGCATCTACGAACTCTTTCCCCGGTTGGCCGAACGCAAAGGCAGTCGTGGTCGATCGCTCTCGGGGGGCGAACAGGAAATGCTCTCGATCGCCCGTGCCCTCCTGCTGAATCCCCGCCTGCTGATACTCGACGAACCCTCGCAAGGTCTCGCACCGCTGGTTGTGCGCGAGGTATTTCGAGTCGTCGCGCAGATGCGCGACGAAGGCATATCGGTGCTGCTCGTCGAGCAAAACGCGCGGATGGGGTTGGAAATTGCCGACTATGCCTACGTGCTCGACGACGGCGCCATCGTCTACGCCGGCAGCTCGCGCGCGCTCGCGTCGGATGAGGAACGCGTTCGTGCGCTCACGGGCGTCAGCGCACGTAGGCGCTCTTGATCTTCGATCACAGCGCTTCGACCAAGTCGTGCCGCTTGGTTCGGCAGTATGCACTGCATGCGATGTGCGCGGCACTGGCGGCTGCGTTCACCATCGCGTTGGCGTTCGTCGGCTTGCACACCGACACGATGATCGGCGGCGGCACCGGCTTGAGCGGCAGTTCGACGAATTCTCCTGTTTGCAATTCGTCGGTGACGAACAGACTCGGAATACACGCCACGCCATAGCCGTCGCGCACGAGCTGCACGATCGCAGCCACGGACGGCGAGCAGGTGACGCGCGTTTGCTCGGGCCGGACGTTCTCCTGCCGTGCGAGCGTGAGCACGATGCTCTGCAACGAGACCTGCGGCGCGGTGCCTCGGCCGAACGTCAAGATGGGACGTTGAAGGACGCGCGACGCGAGCCCAGCCGTGCGACGCGATAACAATCCGCGCTTCGCAATCCAACGCACGGGGTAGCTTGCGATTGCACTGGACGCGACCTTCGTACTGTCGATGCCCTCCACACGGATGACCAAATCGAGTTCGCCCGCGAGCAGTCGTTGCTGCAAAACCGCGCTCGAATCGACCGTCAAGTCGACATCGAGCTGCGGGAACTTGGCATTGAGATGCGTCACATAATGCGCGAGCCACGAGTGCACGACGGTTTCGATGACACCCAACCGCAGCTTGCCGCCGACGACCACTTCCTGCCCCGCCGCCTCGCGCAGCGCGCGCGCCGCATCCACCAGGTTGCGAGCCAGGCCCAGCAGGCTCTCGCCCGCGGGCGTCAGGCGGAACTGCGTCGTCGAACGATCGACGAGTTCCGCGCGCAATTCGTCTTCGAGCGACTTGATCCGCAATGAAATCGTCGCCGGCGTCGCGTGCAGCACGCGTGCGGTGGCCCGGAAGCTCTCCAGCTCCGCGAGCGTCACGAACGTTTCGACGAATCGCGTATTCATCGTCTAGCGTGCGTGCGCAGCGTGCGCCGCATCGGTCGCGACTCGGAACACCTGCATCGCCTCCCCGAGCCGCTGCGCCTGCTCGTTGAGCGAGCTAGCCGCCGCGGCCGCTTGCTCGACGAGCGCCGCGTTCTGCTGCGTCACGCCGTCCATCTGCGAGATCGCCCGATTGACTTCTTCGATCCCGATGCTTTGCTGGGCGGACGCCGTCGCGATTTCGCCGACGATTGTCGTCACGCGTCGCACCGCGGCGACGATGCCGTCCATCGCCGAACCCGCGTTTTCCGCGAGCGCCGCGCCGCTCTCGACTTGCGCCAGCGACGTATCCACGAGTACGCGAATCTCTTTCGCCGCGGCCGCGCTGCGTTGCGCGAGGCTGCGCACCTCGCTGGCCACCACAGCGAAACCGCGGCCGTTCTCGCCGGCGCGCGCCGCTTCGACCGCGGCGTTCAGCGCGAGGATATTGGTTTGGAACGCAATGCTATCGATCACCGAGGTGATGTCGGCCACCTTCTTCGAACTTTCGGCAATGGCCCTGACCTTGCTCACCACATCGCCCACCACGCCGCCGCCGCGCTCGGCTTCGGAGGTGGCGCTGGCGGCCACTTCGCTGGCGCGCGAGGCATTGTCGGCATTTTGCTTGACCGTGGACGTCAATTCGTCCATTGCTGCCGCGGTCTCTTCGATGGAAGCCGCTTGCTGTTCGGTGCGGCTCGACAAATCGCCGTTGCCGGTGGCGATTTCGGCCGCCGCCGTACGAATCGTTTCGGCAGCCGACTTCACTCGGGCCACCGTGCCGGCCAGCGTATCGCGCGTATAGGCGATGGCCGAGACGATGCTCTCGTCGTCGCCATCCACCACCTCGATCCGCCCAGTCAAATCGCCCGATGCGATTTGACGGGCAAGCTCGGCGGCCCGCGCGGGCTCGCCGCCCACCGAGCGGCGCACGCTTCTTACGGCAAGCGAGGTCAAGATGGAGATCGCCACGCCGAGCACGAACAAGACGGCCAACGACGTGCCGAGCGTGCGATAAAACGCCGCCTGGATATCGTCCTGATAAACGCCCGCGACGAAATCCCAATTCCACGGTTTGTAGCGCTTAACGAAACCGAGCTTCGAACTCGGTTGGGTCTCGCCCGGCTTCGGCCACCAATATTCGACGTAACCCATCCCGGCGGGCGATGCGCCGGCTGCAGCGATATCCCGATAGAGCAGATTGCCCTTGGCGTCTTTCCATTGCGACATGTCCTTGCCGTCGAGCTTCGGCGCCATCGGGTGCATGACCACCACCGAATCGGCGCCGACCACGGTGACGTAGCCATTACCGCTGTAGCGCATATCCGCGATGCGCGCGAGCGCTTGCTGCTTCGCGGCGTCGGCGCCGATCTTGCCCGCCTGTGCATCGCGATCGAGACCCGCGGCAACCGAATACGCCATCTCGGTGATATCGGCGAGCGCCTGCCGGCGCTCTGTCAGTTGCATTTCGCGCATCTGCAAGGCGTACCAAACAGTCAGCGTCAGCAACCCGATCCAGGTGAGCAACAGCGGAATCCAAAGTTTTTGTCGTAGCGTGAGGTGGGTCATAGTGGTTTCTTCCGACGAAAGGGGCTGTTCACAACTCGGGCACTCCTGCTTATCGGCACCCATGCCCGGATGTTAAGTGGACAGAACCCTCGCCGCTATTCCTTTCAATGCACGAATTCGACCGTTTCGCGCAAGGGAAGTCAATCCGGAAAGCCGTGGATCGAACCCCGGGTTTCCCATCCACAGCCTTATCCGATAAGCCTGCACACCAATCCCATCCGACACCGATGTTCGTACTCGCTCGGGAAAACCCGCATACGTACGTTAGGAAAAACTTGACAGCAGCGCGCGGAATAACTTGCTGGCGCGTCATTTCATTCAAACCTAATCTGCACACCGAGACACACCTACATCGAGGAATTTCGTCATGCCCGATCAGTTTCGCCAGCTCGTGCGCCGCAAGGACTTCAAAGGTCCGACCGTCGGCCAATGCGGCGACTACGCCCAAGCCAATCTCGTCATCGTGCCCAGCGCCTATGCCGACGATTTCCTGAGGTTCTGCGTGCGCAATCCGAAACCGTGTCCGTTGCTCGGCGTTGGCGAGCGCGGCCAGTGGAATGTGCCCTCGCTGGGCCGGGACGTGGATCTGCGCACCGACGTACCGGGCTATAACGTCTATCGCGACGGCGTGCTGTCCGAGCAACCCGACGACATCGTCTCGCTGTGGACCGACGACCTCGTCGCGTTCGCCCTCGGTTGCTCGTTTTCGTTCGAGCAGATGTTGACGCGCGAACGCATTCCGCTTCGCCATGTCGACGAAGGGGTCAACGTGCCCATGTTCCGCACGCGCATTCCCAACGCGCCGGCCGGACCGTTCGCCGGACAGCTCGTCGTGACGATGCGGCCGATGTCGGGCGCGCACGCCATCCGCGCCGTCCAGGTCACCAGCCGCTTTCCGTCCGTGCACGGTGCACCGGTGCATCTCGGCAGTCCGCATGCCCTCGGCATCGCCGACCTGTCGCGCCCCGACTATGGCGACGCGGTGACGATACGCGAGGATGAAGTGCCGGTCTTCTGGGCCTGCGGCGTGACACCGCAAACCGCGCTCGAAGCCGCCCGCCTGCCATTCGCCATCACGCATCGGCCCGGACACATGCTCGTGACCGACATCCCGAATGCCTCGCTCGCCGTCCTTTGATCGACGCCGAGGCTCGCCCCGGATTTAGCCCTATTGAGGAGACCTAAAGTGAACACCGATACCCCCTACCCCGAGATCGACCGCACCGAAGATCGCAGCGGCGATAGTCATTCGATGTTCGGCTGGTACGGCCATTTGCGTACGAACGAACGCCGCGCGTTTTGGAGCTGCAAGATCGGCTATGCGCTCGACGCCATGGATACGCAGTTTCTCAGCTTCGTCATCCCGGCCTTGATCGCGACGTGGGGCTTGACCAAAGGCGAGGCCGGCCTCATCGGCACGGTCACGCTCTTGATGTCGGCCCTAGGCGGCTGGGTTGCCGGCATCTTGTCCGATCGCTTCGGACGCGTGCGCACGCTGCAGATCACGATCGTCTGGTTTGCCGCCTTCACGCTCGCTTGCGCTTTCGCTCAGAACTTCACGCAGCTTCTGGTGGCACGCGGTTTGATGGGCCTCGGGTTCGGCGGGGAGTGGACCGCCGGCGCCGTCTTGATGGGCGAAGTGATCCGCGCCCGCGACCGCGGCAAAGCGGTGGGCATGGTGCAAGCCGGATGGGCAATCGGCTGGGCCGTGGCGGCCGGACTCTATACGCTCGTGTTCTCGTTGCTGCCGGCCGAGCTTGCCTGGCGCGCGCTGTTTGCGATCGGGATCCTGCCCGCCCCGTTCGTCATCTTCATCCGCCGCTTCGTCGAAGAACCCGAAGTGCATCTGCTCGCTAAGCAACAAGAACGCGAGACGCACACGACGCACTCGTTCATGGAAATCTTCGGCGCGGACATGTGGTTCACGACGCTGCGCACGGCATTGCTGGCAACCGGCGCACAGGGCGGCTACTACGCGATCACAACGTGGCTGCCCACCTATCTGAAGACCGAGCAGCACCTGAGCGTCGTGGGAACGGGCGGCTATCTTGCCGTCATCATCGCCGGCTCATATGCGGGATACCTGTGCGGCGCGTGGCTGTCCGACCGCGTCGGACGCAAGCTCGGCTTCATTGCCTATGCCCTTGCATCGATGGTGATCGCATTGGCCTACACGCACCTCAAGCTCGACGACACGTTGCTCTTGATTCTCGGCTTCCCGCTCGGCTTCTTCGCATCGGGCATGTTCTCCGGCATGGGTGCTTTCATGTCCGAACTGTTCCCGACGCGTGTGCGAGGCTCCGGCCAAGGCTTTTGCTACAACTTCGGCCGTGCCGTCGGCGCCGCATTCCCGTTCATGATCGGTTATGTGGCGCAAAAGATGACGCTCGGCGCCGCCATCGGTACGTTCGCGGCCTGCGCCTACGGCGTCGTGATTCTGGCCGCCTTGACGTTGCCCGAAACGCGCGGCGCAAAACTACAAAATTGAATCGGCCGATCTGACCGATCGCCCTCTCGCACTCTTCGTTTTTCACGTACTTCCGATCGAAAATACATCATGCAAGACCTGAAGCGACAAGCTCAACACATTACTTCGGAGTCCGAACGATGGCAGTTCTGGATCGACCGCGGCGGCACCTTCACCGACATCGTCGCCAGGCGCCCGGACGGCACGCTCGTGACGCACAAGGTGCTCTCCGAAAACCCCGAGCGCTATCGAGATTCCGCCGTTCAGGGCATTCGCGAATTGCTCGGTGTCCCAGCGGGCGCACCCGTGCCGGCGGAGCTGATCGAATGCGTGCGGATGGGAACGACCGTTGCCACCAATGCGCTGCTCGAACGCAAGGGAGAGCGCACCGTACTCGCGATCACGAAGGGGTTCGGCGATGCACTGCGTATCGCGTACCAGAACCGGCCCAAATTATTCGTACGCAATATCGAACTGCCGACGCTGCTCTACGAGCGGGTCGTCGAAATCGACGAACGTATCGGTGCGCGCGGCGAAGCAGTCCGGGCGCTCGATGAAACCCGCGCGCGCGCCGAACTCAAGCGCGCCTTCGACGAAGGCATCCGATCGTGCGCCATCGTATTGATGCACGCCTACAGGCATCCCGAGCACGAACGTGCCTTGAAGGCCATCGCGCAAGAGATCGGCTTTACCCAAATCTCCGTCAGCCACGAAGTCAGCCCGCTGATGAAGCTCGTCTCGCGCGGCGACACGACCGTCGTGGACGCCTATCTCTCCCCCGTGCTGCGCCACTATGTGCGGCAGGTGGAAAGCGAGCTGGGCGCCGTCCCGCTGCAATTCATGCAGAGCAATGGCGGATTGACGGACGCCCATCGGTTCCAGGGCAAGGACGCGATTTTGTCGGGACCCGCGGGCGGCATCGTCGGCGCGGCGCAGGTCGCCGCCCTAGCCGGATTCGACCGCATCATCGGCTTCGATATGGGTGGCACCTCCACCGATGTGACGCACTACGCGGGGGAATACGAACGCGACTTCGTCACTGAGGTGGCCGGTGTGCGTATCCGCGCGCCGATGATGAAGATCCATACCGTCGCCGCCGGCGGCGGCTCGATCTGTACGTTCGACGGCGCCCGTTTCCGCGTTGGTCCCGAAAGCGCCGGCGCCAACCCCGGGCCGGCCTCGTACCGGCGCGGCGGCCCGCTGACCGTCACCGATTGCAACGTCATGACGGGCAAGCTCGATCCGAAGTGGTTTCCGAAGGTGTTCGGCCCGGAAGGCAACGAACCGCTCGACGCGGCCATCGTGCGTCAGCATTTCGCCGAGTTGGCGCGCGAGGTCGGCGCCGCGACGGGCATCGAGCGCACACCCGAAGCCGTGGCCGAAGGCTTCCTAAAGATCGCGGTCGAAAACATGGCCAACGCGATCAAACAGATTTCGGTACAGCGCGGCTACGACGTGACGCAATATACGCTGGCCTGCTTCGGCGGTGCGGGCGGCCAGCACGCCTGTCTCGTCGCCGATGCCCTCGGCATGACACGCGTGTTCATCCATCCGCTCGCCGGTGTGCTATCCGCCTACGGGATGGGTCTAGCCGACGTGCGCGCCATGCGGCAACGCGCGTTGGAAGTGCCGTTGAACGAACAGGCGCTCGAAGCGTGCGAATCGGCGTTCGCGGATCTTGCCGACGCCGCCCGTGGGGAAGTGACCGCGCAGCGCATCGACGACAGCCGCATCACGTTGTGCTACAAGCTGCACGTCAAATATGACGGTACCGACACCGCGCTCGAAGTCGATTTCGACCGAGACGTCGCGAAGGTGATCGCCCACTTCGAAACGCTTTACCGGACGCGGTACGGCTTCCTCATGCCCAATCGCTCGCTGATTGTCGAAGCGGTGGCCGTCGAGGCGATCGGCCGCACCAGACAGGCCGACGATGAGCGCTGGCCGCTCGCGCCGGACGCATCGGCCGAACCGGCGCCACTCGCGATGACACGGGTCTTCACCGGCGGCGAATGGCGCAACACCCCTGTCTACGATCGCGACGCGATGGCGCCGGGTGCGAAGATCGACGGGCCCGCGATCATCAAGGAAAGCACGGGCACGACGATCGTCGAGCCGGGATGGCAATTAGCGGTCACCCGTCACAATCATTTGGTCGTCGAACGCACGGTACCGCTCGAAGCGAGGCATGCTGCCGGGACGCAGGCCGATCCGGTCCTGCTCGAAGTCTTCAACAACTTGTTCATGTCGATCGCCGAGCAAATGGGCGTGACGCTGGCCAACACCTCGTACTCGGTCAACATCAAGGAACGCTTGGACTTTTCTTGCGCGTTGTTCGACTCCGATGGCAACTTGATCGCCAATGCGCCGCATATGCCTGTGCATCTGGGTTCGATGGGCGAAAGCGTGCGCACGATCATCGAATGCCGAGTGGGAACGATGCGGCCCGGCGACGCGTTCGCGTTGAACGCCCCCTATGCCGGCGGCACGCACCTGCCGGACGTGACGGTGATCATGCCGGTCTTCGCCGGCGGCTCGAACCACCCGATGTTCTATGTCGCGGCGCGCGGCCACCACGCCGATATCGGCGGCGTGACGCCCGGCTCGATGCCGCCCGACTCGATTCATGTCAACGAGGAAGGCGTGCTGCTCGATAACGTGCAACTCGTTGCCGAGGGCCGGTTCCTGGAAGCGCGCCTGCGCGACAAGTTGCTGTCGGGTCCGTGGCCCGTGCGCAACGTCGAGCAAAACCTCGCCGATCTGCGCGCCCAAGTGGCCGCGTGTACGAAAGGCGCGCAAGAGCTCGAGCGCATGTGCGGCCAGTTCGGCCTCGATACGGTGCGCGCCTATATGCAGCACGTGCAGGACAATGCCGAGGAAGTCGTCCGGCGCACCCTGTCCGTTCTCAAGGATGGGCGCTTCGAATACGCGTTCGACGACGGCGCGAAGATCGTCGTCAACGTTACGATCGACCGCGCGGCGCGCTCGGCCGTCATCGACTTTGCCGGAACGAGCGCGCAGCAGCCGAACAACTTCAATGCGCCGTCGTCGATCTGCAAGGCCGCGGTGCTCTATGTGTTCAGAACGCTCGTCGATGAAGACATTCCGCTCAATGCGGGTTGCTTGAAGCCGCTCGTCATCAAGATTCCGGAAGGTTCGATGCTGAACCCCCGCTATCCGGCGGCTGTCGTCGCCGGAAACGTGGAGACATCGCAAGTCGTCACCGATGCGCTCTACGGCGCACTCGGCGTGATGGCCGGCGCCCAAGGCACGATGAACAACTTCACGTTCGGCAACCACTCCGTCCAATACTACGAAACGATCTGCGGCGGTTCGGGGGCCGGCCCGACGTTCGACGGGTGCAGCGCCGTGCAGACGCATATGACGAACTCGCGCTTGACCGATCCGGAGGTGCTCGAATGGCGCTTCCCGGTACGGCTCGACGAATTCGGCGTACGTCGGGGCAGCGGCGGCGCCGGACGCCATCGCGGCGGCGATGGGACGAACAGACGCGTGCGCTTCCTCGAGCCGATGACGGCCGTCATGCTCGCCAACCGGCGTGTCGTGCCACCGTTCGGCTTAGAAGGCGGCGCACCCGGTGCCGCCGGCATGAACTGGATCGAGCGCAAAGATGGCACCCGCGAATACTTCGGCGCACGGCATAAGATGCAAATGGAGGCGGACGACGTCGTCGTCATTCAAACGCCCGGCGGCGGGGGGTACGGGGCCGCTTGAGTTCGATCGCTAAGCGATAAGCGGTAAAACTACGCGCGACGTGCGCGGCGAGTCATGCGCCGCCGCGTCGCTTTTTTCTTCGATCCCGCACTGAGTCAGGGGACGATTAATCTCGTCCAAGCAAGTTTAGGTAGATTTCGAGCGTTCTTTGAACGGCCTCGGCTACGAGCTGCGCGAGCGCCCCGAAATCGCCGCCCGCGCCCGCCTTGTCCAACGCTTCGCAGTAAGCGAGGCGGTGTTCATGACGAATGACGGCGGGCGGATAACCCGACTTCATCAATTCGAGGTTCAGCAGCAGCCGGCCCGCCCGCCCATTGCCGTCCGAGAACGGATGAATCTTCTCAAACCGTGCGTGCAGACGGGCAGCACGCTCGATCGGATGCATCTCGCCCGCACTCGAATGCCAGGCGATCAGCGCGGCCATCTCCGTCGGCACTTGCGAGAAATCCGCAGCCTTCGTGCTTGCGCCGGCGATGGTCACGTTTTCGTGGCGATACTGGCCGGCCTCTTTGTCGTCGATCCCTTTCAGCAGGAAATGGTGAATGTGACGAATTTGTGACTCGGAAAACGGCTCGTTACTGCCGACTCGCTCCTCGACGTAGAGCATCGCCTCACGGTGATTCAAGACTTCGAAGTGCTCGCGAAGCAATTTCCCGCCCACGGCAATGCCGTCGAGCACCGTCTTCGTTTCGCTCTGCGTGAGCGAATTGCCTGCGATCGCGTTCGAGTTGTAGGTCCAATCCAACAACATGGACTGGCGCAGCGATTCTAGCGTGTGCAACGGCAGGGGAGGCGCCGTATCGAGCTTCGCCTTGTCTGCATCGATGGCTTCGAGCAAGGGCTGTAAGGAAGAATCCATGAAATCACCGGTGCGTTTCGGAAGGCACACATTGTATATCCGCGACCGGTGCCCCAAGACAGCCTGTCCATTCAAAGAGTGTGCACGGCCGTCAGGAAGTCCGCTTCACGCAATCGACTAGTTCGCCCCGTACGCGCTGCGACGGCGCGCCGCCGTCGCGATATGCGCAAGGCAATGCGGAAAGCGCGGAGCGCCGGGGGCGTGGACGCCGCTCCGCGTCTGCGCGGCACCGTCGCCGTGCGACGGAGTGCGACAGCGGCCAAGCGCAGTAGAATCGACGGCGGCCAACCTCTGCGCACCGCACCCATGCCATTGCCAACCCCGACCCTGCACACCCCGCGCCTGCTGTTGCGCCCGTTCACCGAGGCCGATACCGACGCCATCTTCGCGCTGCAAAGCGACCCTACCGTCTTGCGCTACTGGGATGCATCGCCGTGGACGACGCGGGCACAGGCGGAACGTTTCCTGGCAACGTGCAAGCAGATCGAGCAGGAAGGCACCGGCGCCCGCGTGGCGATCGATCGCGCGGCCGATGGCGTGTTCGTCGGCTGGTGCGGGTTGGTCCAATGGGATCCGACCTGCCACAGCGCGAGGATGGGCTATTGCTTCGATAAAGCCGCCTGGGGCCAGGGTTTCGCCACCGAGGCCGCGGGCGCGCTGCTGCAGTGGGCGTTCGAAACGCTCGATCTGAACCGGGTTCAGGCCGAAGCCGACACGCGCAACGCGGCATCGGGCCGCGTACTGGAGAAGCTAGGCTTCGTCCGCGAAGGGACGCTCCGCGAGGATTGCATCGTAAATGGCGAGGTGTCGGATTCTTGGGTGTACGGGCTCCTTCGCCGCGAATTCAAGCTGCAAAGATGAGCGATCGGCGGCCGACGCTTCACATCCATGAGGACCGGTCGGCCCCGGCGGCCTGAGCAAAGGCGCTAAGATGATTGCCGTTTTCGATCTTTGGAAGGCCCTACATGCAAGTGCTGGTTGACGCCGATGCCTGTCCGGTTGTCGTTAAAGAGATTCTGTTTCGCGCCGCGCGGCGCACGCAGGTGTGCGTCACGCTCGTCGCCAATCAGTATTTGCGCACGCCGCCTTCCCGCTTCATCAAGGCGCTGCAGGTGCCGGCGGGGTTCGACGCTGCCGACGCGCGCATCGTCGAACTCGTCGCGGCGGGCGATCTCGTGATCACGGCGGACATTCCGCTCGCCGCCGCTGCGCTCGATAAAGGCGCGCATATCCTCGATCCGCGCGGAAATTGGTTCACGCGCGAAAACATTCAGGAACGGCTCACCATGCGCGACGTCATGGATCAGTTGCGCACCTCGGGCATCGCCACCGGTGGCCCGGCGCCCTACATGCCGAACGACAGCAAGGCGTTTGCAGGGCAATTGGATCGATTCCTCGCGCGACATAGCAAGCCCCCGGGAGCCGGCGCTTAAGAGCGCGTATCGGTTCGTCGGGATTGACCGGCGCGGGCATTGGCGGCTAGGATTCGCTTTATGTCGCCTCGCACCCCATCCCTTTCTTTGTCGATCCACGCATGTTGTCGAAACATGCCAGGGGGAACTGCGTCTAGCGATTGAGCTACACGTCGTATCGATTGCCTTCTGGCCGCCCGTTGCAAAACCGGCGGCCTTTTCGTTTTGGACCCGCATTTTTTCGACGGAGAGACTCGATGCCGCTCGAGTTGTACGACACCTGGTCGCGCACCGTGCGCCCTTTCACGCCGATCCACGCCGGCCAGGTCGGCTTGTATTGCTGCGGCCCAACCGTCTACGACCATGCGCATATCGGCAATTTGCGCACGTATGTCTTTCAGGATGTTCTGCGGCGTGCGTTGATCCGCAACGGCTACGATGTCCGGCACGTCGTCAATATCACCGATGTCGGCCATTTGACGTCCGATGCCGACGAAGGCGAAGACAAGATGGAAAAAGGCAGCCGGCGCACCGGGGAATCGGCGTGGTCGATCGCTCGGCGCTATACGGAAGCGTTCGTCGAGGATTGGCGTGCGCTGCGTCTGCTCGACCCCACCGTCTGGTGCCGCGCAACCGATCACATAGCCGAGCAGATCGCCTTCATCGCCGAATTGGAACGCGCCGGCTATACCTATCGGACCGAAGACGGCCTGTACTTCGACACCATCAAACAGGACGACTACGGTTTTCTCGCGCGACTCGATCGTGCCGGCTTGCAAGCGGGCAAACGCGTCGCGATGGGCGCCAAGAAGACGGTGACCGACTTCGCGTTATGGAAGTTCGCCGAGCCGGGCGTCGTGCGGCAAATGGAATGGGACAGCCCGTGGGGCCGCGGCTTCCCGGGGTGGCATATCGAGTGCTCGGCTATGTCGGCCAAATACCTCGGCACGTGGTTCGACATCCATTGCGGCGGGGAAGACCATATCGCCGTGCATCACAGCAACGAGATCGCGCAGACACAAGCGGCTCACGGCACGCGCCTGGCGAACTTCTGGATGCACGGGCACTTTCTCACGCTCGACGCGAGCGCGAAGATGTCGAAGTCGAGCGGCGATTTCATCCGCCTGGAAACCTTGCGACGCCGACACTTCGATCCCGCCGCCTATCGCTATCTGTGCCTGACGGCGCATTACCGCAGCAAACTGCATTTCAGTTGGACTTCGCTCGATGCCGCGCAGACAGCCTTGAATCGGTTGCGGCATCTCTACGAGGCCTGGCCCGATGCAGGGCGCGTCAGTGCGGATTTCGTCGCGCGGTTCGACGCCGAAGTGAACGACGATTTGAATCTACCCAGGGCGCTGGCCGTGCTTTGGGAACTCGTGAAAAGCGACCTGCCGGCCGCGGATGCGCGCGCAACTGTCGATCAATTCGATACCGTGCTCGGCCTCGGGTTGCGAGAGTGGAAATCGGTGAAACCGGTAGAACACGATCTCCCGCAAAATATTCGTTCGCTGCTCGACGAACGCGAACAGGCCAGATCGGAGCGAAACTGGGCAAAAGCCGACGAAATACGGAAGGCTTTGGGTACACGAGGGTGGAAAGTCGAGGACCGGCCGGAAGGACAGCGCCTCATTGCAATCGCGGCGGACTAGACCGTCGCGAAGGCACGCTGGGCTATGACGGAAGCAGCGATTCCATGCCTGGCATCGGGATAAAGCCCTTCAGGGATGCGATACGGCTGATCCATGCGCGCACAGCGGGCCGAGCGCGCAGATCGAATCCGTTGTCCGACGCCAGCGCAACATAGGGGAAGCATGCGATGTCCCCAATGCTGGGACCGTCGGCGGCCAACCAATGGCGACCGACCAAACGTTTTTCCAGTATGTCGAGCGCCCTGTTCCCTGCCTGCTGCGCGGATGCCAGATCGCCGGGGTAGCCAAAGAGTTGGATGGCGCGCGACAGAAAGAGGCCGCCCACCTCGTTCTGCGCAAGTTCCATCCACTGCATGACGGTTGCCATCCCTTCCGGCGTAGCGGGCAACCACGTTCTGGCCGCATCGTATCGGCTGGCGATATACACGAGGATGGCTGTCGAACCCCAAACGACATGGCCGTTGTCGTCGATCGTCGGGATTTGTCCCCGGGGGTTCAAATCGTAGTAGGCGGGATCGACAACATTCTTCCCCGCTGTGGCGTTCACGATCGCTTCATCGTATTCGATCCCCAGAAATGCGAGAAGGAGACGCACTTTATAGCTATGCCCCGATGTCGGGCGGTGATAGAGCAACATGGTTCGCGGCGCTCGGATTGTTAACTTTCAGCAAATTACCATCATTCATCGAATCGATGAGACTCGCGCCATTGTGTTTGACGAAATAGGAAAACATCAATAGAGAAATTATTTATCCATGTGTTAAGAATTTCTTTACGCGCGACAGCCGACTACGGATCGCATGACCATCAAACACGGAGGGACATTTTTCCCGATGCGAGATGACATGTTAGGCTTGGAACAATTCAATTCATTCACGGGAATCGAGATGGCATCGCTTAGAAAAGCTATTGAAACTTATATCCATGCGAAAGACTACAATCGCCCGCATTTGATGCCCGATGCATTCGCGGCCGACGCCGAGCTGGCCATGGAATTGAAAACCGACGAAATTTCTTTCCCCAGTACCGCCATCGGGGTCGCTGGCATTTCCGATGTGCTCGTGAGTCAGTTCGCGCGCCAGTATGAAAACGTCTATACGTTTTGCATCGGCAACCCACCTGAAAACGAGCTTTCGCTGCGCTGCTACTGGCTCGTGTGCATGAGCGAGAAGGCAACGGGTGCCGCTCGAGTCGGGTTCGGCCAATACCAGTGGGACTTCGACGCCGCGCGTGGAAAGATCTCGAAGCTTCGGATCACGATCGAGGAAATGAACACGTTGCCCGGCGCATGGTGTGCGCCGATTCTCGCCTGGGCGCAAACGCTGCCGTACCCCTGGTGCCCTTCCGATGTCCCCGCGCGCAACGCGCCCGCCTTCGTGCCCGTTCAAAGCATCGCCGATACATTGGCGCGACTGGCCGGGACCGCCGGCTAGACACCGGAAATCGACGACGGTGGTGTGTCGCGCATCGAGGCCCGCCGGCTCAATACACCGATGCCAAACCGGGCGGCCGGTGCTTGAAGCGCCGATGCACCCAGTAATACTGTTCGGGAAATTTAACGACTTGTTCTTCGAGGAACGCGTTCATGCGGCGCGCATCGACCGTATCGTCGTTGGACGGGAAGTCTGCCAGCGGCTCGAAAATCGTCAACTTATACCCCTGATAATTCGGGAGCACTTCCGTCACGAACGGCACGACCCGAGCGCGCCCTAGCCGCGCGAGCCGTGAAATGGCCGTGAGCGTGCAGGCAGGAACGCCGAAAAATGGGACAAACACGGAATTTTCGACACCTTGATCCATGTCCGCGGCGAGCATGACGGGTTTGCCGGAACGCAACGTGGCCACGATTTTCTTGGCACTCGTGGAGCGCTCGATCATCTCCGCACCGAATCGGCCGCGTTGGCGCTTGGCCAACTCGCATAGCGACGTGCTCGACATGCGCGTATAGAGCGAGGCAACCGGCAGGTGCGTCGAGTAAAGCATGCAGCCCACCTCGATGCCGACAAAGTGAAACCCCATAAAAATCGTGGGCGGCGCCGATGGATCGCCGAGATCGATGGCGCTGTCGATCTGGACGATCTTTCGGATCGCCTCGGCACTGCCGAACCACTGGATGCCTCGCTCGAGATAGCTGCGGATCACATGGCGAAAATGTTCGCGCCCGAGCGCTTGTTGTTCGCGGGCAGTCAACTCCGGGAAGCAAAGACGCAAGTTCACCGATACGATGTGCTTTCGGCGGCTCGGCAGCGCATACAGCAGCGTGCCGATGGCAACCCCGAGTCTTGCGACCCACTTATAAGGAAGAACCGAAAGCGTGCGTAGCAACGCCACGATGAGCGCAAGTCTGAGGCGTTTCAAAAAAGTGTCCCGTTTAAGCGGTGAGGCGTGGGCCGCGACGTCGAGCGCCAGGTGCGCGAACGTTTCGCTTGCCCTTTCTTCTTAGGAATCGCTTTGCTCGGTACATCGCGTGCCGGCGGCATAGCGCCACGAGCCCCGGATTACCAGCGCGGCACCCCAAAAGAGCCGACAGTGTACCAGGCGGCTCGGGCATGTCCTCATCGGCGACGTTGCCGGCGTTGCGAACCTGCCTTAGCGGCCGCGGGCTCGCGCTCGGCTTGCGCTTCGGGACAAAACCGCTCCAGCAAAAAATCGATCGCGCTGCGCAGCTTTGCCGTCGGCTGCCGATCCTGCGCATAGACCAAATACATGGGCGTGCGCATATACGACCACCCCGGCAGCACCCGAACCAGTCGCCCGGCGTCCAGGTCTTCGGCTAACGACGCTTCCGGTTGAAGCACGACGCCGGCCCCATGCAAAGCGGCGATGCGCAACGCGCTACCCTGGTTCGAGCTGAATCGGCCTTTCACGGGTACCTCGCACACTTCTCCATCCGGCCCGCTCAGTTGCCAACGGTCGTGTCGCCGCCAATACGACAAACCAAGACAAACGTGAGCGCTCAACTCGGTCGGATGCGTGGGCACCCCTTGTGCAGCCAAATAACCCGGTGCGGCCGCCAATATCCGCCGGTACGGTTTCAGTGGACGCGCGACCAGCCCGATATCGTCGATTTCTCCGATGTGGATGCCCAATTCGTACCCCTCTTCGATTAGATCGCGGACGCGATTGTCGAGCGTGAGATCGACGCTGACTTCCGGGTATCGGGCTAGATATTCCGTTAGAACGGGAACAAGGCTCTGGCTGCCGAAGCTCACCGGCGCAACCAGCCGCACCTGTCCGCGCGGGCTGCTTTGCAACTCGGTCGCGCTGGATTCGGCCAGCGCCACTTCGGCTAATACAACCTTGCAACGCCCGAAATACAGACGGCCCACCTCCGTCAGTTGCTGCCTCCGAGTTGTGCGGTGAAGCAGGCGCGCGCCGAGCCGATGCTCGATCGTCCGGATGTGCTTGGCGACCATCGTCGGCGAAACATCGCTAAGCGCAGCGGCCGCGGTAAAGCTGCCGCTCTCGACCACGCGCACGAACATCGCCATCCCGGCCAACTTGTCCACGATTAAAAACCTATAGGTTTTAAATGACTCGAATCATCGCATATTTATCTCATCGCGGAGGTACACGACACTGTGGTCATTGACGCCCCATTCGGTGCGTCGCTTACAGAGGAACCGTCATGCCAGTCTTGCACTTGGAAATGCATCCAGGCCGCACGCTCGAGCAAAAGCGTGCATTCGTTCGCGAAGTGACTCGCGTCACTGTCGAAACGTTGGCCTGCCCCCCCGAATCGGTCGACGTCGTGATTACTGAAGTGCCGCGCGATGCGTGGGCCAAAGCGGGGAAATTGCTGTCCGACAGCTAATGTCGATCCTCGCCGCCGAGCGGTGACCGCAGGAACGCCGCGGCACCGCCGCCCCTGCCCTCACACGAGGAAAGCTACTTGCCTGTCCATACGACATCGCCATCGACCGAATAAAGGCGGCATCCCTCGTGACCGGTCCCGCAATTGACGAAAGCGTCGTCGATCGGATCGACGGCGCCCGATGCGGCTCCCCACGCCCCGTCCGGCGCGATCGCAAACGCGCGCGGGCGCCGGGCCGCCAGATAGCGCAGATAGGCTTGGCGCCCGGCAGCGCGCAAGTACGGCACCGCGTTGACGTCTCGAAGCGACGCAAAGTGTGTTGGAGGCGGCGCCGATTCCTGCCGCGGCCACACGACCGTGTTATCGACTGCATAGAGTTGGCAATACTGCGACATCGACCAGCACCGCTGCATGACCGTGCGCACGGGGTCGAAGCCGCCGGAAACCCAGGTACCGTTCGTACTGCCGATGGCCAGGGCTTTAGGAAACGGCGCCGAGAGGTAGCTCGTATAGATCGTCGCTTTCCACTTCGGCGAGAGATAAGGAATGGCGTCGAAGTCGGCCAGATTCGCGTAGCCGCTCGCCTTGGGCGCGTGGCCCGGAAGGTATTGAGTACCGACTTCGCCGCTCGGCATGCCGATACTGGCCAAAAAGGCATCGGCCTTCGAGATCCAAAGGCTAAGCCCCGCACCGGACGCCGTCATCGCGTGCGCGTCCTTCTGAAACGCGCCATAGTCGACGAGTTGCGCACGCCCGCCCGCCGCGGTGTAGCTACGATACATGCCTTGCCAGGTTGCCGTCGAAAACGTTTGATCGTTGTCGCCGTAGAACCAGATCGACGGCAAACGGGTGCGCGCGCCGAGCTGACCGGCCGCCGAGATCAAGCTTTGGTCCGGCTGGCGGCAATCGGACTCTTTGACGCCCCCGGCGAAGTTGAGCAACCGTTCCGTCAGACCTACGCAAACCTGCTCATTGCTGAGCAAATCCGCCGCTGACTTCCTGCTTCACCGAGGCCGGTTTCACTCGGGCCGCAAGACCCGAGCCAGAGCCTTCCTCTCCACAGGCTGCAACCGTGGAACTCA
>NZ_JBQCIV010000148.1:0-15353 GCF_051953405.1 Trinickia sp.
TCGCCCTTGCTGATCTTGTCGCGAATCAGCGCGTCGCGCGTGGCGCGATCGGGGATGCGCAGCAGCGCCTCGGCCAGACACATGAGGGCCACGCCTTCCTGGCTCGACAGCGAGAACTCGTGAATGAGGCCCTCGACGCCGCCGCCCGTGCGCTTGGCCCGCAGCGTTTCGACGAGCTTCGTCGCGAGCTTGCCGACATCCGTCGAGAGCTGCTCGGGCAGACGCGCCTCGCCGATCAAAAAGGGCACGCACTCGGGTTCCGGGCGCCGGTAGGCGGCCGTGATCGCCGCGCGCAAGACCGATTGCGGCTGCACGTTCTGCGCGAAATCGAGGAACGGATGCAGCGCGCTCTCGTCTTCGTGCTCGCCGGCAGCGCTCTCGGAGAGATCGCCCATGTTGGTCACGCCCGACAGCTCGGGGGGCAATTGCCCATGCTCGATTTTCTCGAGGTAGGCGAAGATCGCCTGCTTGATGAGCCAGTGAGGCGTGCGCTCGAGGCGGGAAGCCGCTTCTTTGAGACGGGTGCGGAGGAGGTCGTCGACTTTGACGCCGAGAGTAGTGCTGGCCATGATTCCTTCGATCGCCGGAGATTGACGCCGGCCGATGACTAAAAAGTTGGCCGAATCGTACGCCTTCAAATAAAAAGGTGCAACCAAATCCCCTACGAGGTTGCACCCCTTTCAAACCCTTTGCCCGCAAGGGTTGCCGCGAAAACGCCGCCGCGCGGAGATCGCCGGTTGCGCTCGGTGTTTTCCCTGACGTGAAAACGGTCCCACCGCCCTATTGCGGTGCCGTGGATTGCCGTTAACGCAGGTAAGCGCACTAGCGCACGGTGAACGCCGGGAAAGGAGAGGCGAAATGGAAAAGTGGATCGTGATCGGCGGAATTTGGACGCTGGCCGTCGTATGCCTGGCGCTGTTCGTACGCGGCGCATCGCCCGCTCATAGCCGTGCCGTGGCGCTGGCCCGCGTGCGTCAGGCCCGCCTCAGGGCCGAAGCGGCCAACGATGCGCTCCTGACCGAGCGCCGCTGACGAGCGGATCGAGTATCCGCCAAAACAAGGGAGCGACTGCCTCGGACGCGTGCGACGCAACCGAGCGACAGGGGCACCGGGCGCGGGTTGCGCCCACCGCCCGACGCAATCGCATGAAATTCAGATCGCACCCACCTCGAGGTCCATCATGATTTGTTCGAACGAAAGCCGGTCCTCCGCCCGCAATCGGCAGGCAGGGCAACGCCGGCGCTCGCCCTTTGCCGCCTGTGCGCGGCCGCTCGCCTCGCCGGCGCCGAGTTATACGAACCGCGTGCGTACGCGCGCCCGCAGCGCCCGCAGCCGTCTGCGCTACTAAGTCTGTGTACTGAGCTGAAGCTCGGCTACCGAGTCGCCCCCGAATCGATCCCCTCCGGCGCCCCCGCCCGACGCTCGGCGCCGTCCGCTTCCTTGCCCACCGCGGCATCGGTGCGCTCAAATATCGAGCGGATCGACCTCGACGCTCCAGCGCAGCACCCCTTTCAACGCGCGCAGCATCGGTTGCCAGGCGCGCAGCGTCGCAAGCAGCGATGCGCGCGACGCGCTTTCGAGCAGCAACTGGGCGCGATGCACATTGGCGACCTTGACGATCGTCATCGGGACCGCGTCGTAGACGGTGACGCGCTCGGCAAACGGCACTTGCGCCAGCGCCTCGCCGGCCGCGGCCAGAAACGCCAAGGCCGCGTCCAGCGTCCGGCCCTCCGCGCGTAGCAGCGCTTGATAAACGAACGGCGGCAACTGCGCGTCGCGCCGCTCGGCCAGCGTCGCGTTCGCAAAGCCGACGTAATCGTGACGTCCTAGCGCATGGTAGAGCGCGTGCCGCGGATAGCGCGTTTGCACGAGCACTTCGCCCGGTAGTCCCGCCCGCCCGGCGCGGCCGCTGACCTGCATCAGTTGCGCGAAGAGCCGTTCGCCCGCGCGAAAGTCGTGTGAAAACAGGGCGGCATCGGCGTTGAGCACGCCAACGAGCGAAACGCGTTGGAAATCGTGTCCTTTGGCGATCATCTGGGTGCCGACGAGAATGTCGACTTCGCCGGCATGCACGTTGGAGAACAGCGTCTGCGCGCTGCCTTTGCGGCGCGTACTGTCGGCATCGATGCGCAACACGCGCGCGCCCGGTACCAGGGCCGCGAGCGTTTCTTCGACGCGTTGGGTGCCGCGCCCAAGCGGCGCGATGTCGACGTTGCCGCAATCGGGGCACGCACGCGGCACGCGCGCCTCCCAGCCGCAGTGATGGCAACGCAGCGTGTGCTCGCTCTTGTGCAGCACGACATAGGCGCTACAGCGCGGACAGCCGGCCAGCCAGCCGCAGGCATCGCAGGCGAGCACCGGTGCGTAGCCGCGGCGATTGAGGAAGACGAGGCTCTGCTCGCCGCGCTCGAGCCGCGCCTTCAGTGCCGCCGCGAGCGGCCCGGAAATGCCGTCCACGCTCCCCCGCCCGCGGCGACGCTCCTCCTCGAGGTCGATCATTCTGACCGAGGGCAGCACCGCCTCGGCCACGGCGCGCCGCGACAGCGAAAGCCGCCGGTAGCGTCCCTGCTCCGCTTGCCACCAGCTTTCGAGCGACGGGGTGGCCGATCCGAGCACGACGGCGATGCCTCGCTGCTTCGCGCGCCAAACGGCCAGGTCGCGTGCGGAATAGCGCAAGCCTTCCTGCTGCTTGTACGCCGGCTCGTGTTCCTCGTCGACGACGATGAGCGCCAGCGCCGGCAGCGAAGCCAGGACGGCCAGCCGCGTGCCGAGCACAATCCGGGCGCGGCCCGTGTGCGCGGCAAGCCAGCTCCTCGCGCGCTCGCCGTCGGCCATGCCGCTGTGCAAAGTGACGATCGAATCGTCTCCCGCCAAGCTGGCGAAGCGCGCACGAAAAGCCGCTTCGAACTGCGGCGTCAGATTGATCTCGGGCACGAGCACAAGCGCTTGCGCATCGGGCCGTGCGTCGAAGAGCCGCTCGAGCGAGCGCAGGTAGACCTCGGTCTTGCCGCTGCCGGTCACCCCGTGCAGCAGAAAGGGGGAAAAACCTTGCGCGGCGGCGATCTCGTCTACCGCCTGTCGTTGCTCGTCCGTGGGCGCGGGGCGCATCGCGCGTGCTAGCTCGGGGGCGCCTTCCTGCGCGCCCGTCGCGCCGGCGTGCCCGTCGAATGCGGTGCCGCCGTCGGTGTCTACTTCCACCCACCCCTGCGCCTGCCAATCGGCCAGCGTGGCACCGGCCTTGGGATGCAAGGCGCGCGCATCCGCCGCGTCGAGCGGCCCGGCCTCTGCCAGCGCCTGGGCCAGCCGGCGCAGCGCCGCGGCACGCGCGGGCAGCGCATCGGGCAAGGCGGCGCGCCCCGCCGCCGTCAAACGGAAACGCGGTGCCACGGCGAATAGCCGCGCCCAGCGCGCCGGATCGCGCAGCGCCTGCGGCAAGGCCGGCAACGCCACCTCCCCAAGCGAACGCTGGTAGTAATCGGCGGCGAAAGTGGCCAACGCAAGCCATTCGGCCGAGAGCGGCGCGCAGGCGCTGCACGCGGCTTCGATCGTGCGCACGCGATCCGCGGGCACCTCCGTGTGGGCGCTCACTTCCACGACGAGCCCCACGACGCTGCGCTTGCCGAACGGCACAGCGACGAGGGTACCGGGTACCGGCGCTTGAGCGTCGCACCGGTAATCGAAGAGCGTGGGCAGCGGATGATCGAGGGCGACGCGAACGAACGTCTCACTCATGCGCGACGGCTCCCTGACGCAAGCCTTCCGCGCGCGCGTTGTATTGCACGCGGGTGGAAGACGGATCGACCGGCATGAAGTTAAAGTGAAACATGAGATTCGTCGCTAACCTATGGATCTCGCAGCACTTTGCGGCCTAGCGACAGCCGCCTGTGGATAACTTTGTTGAAAAGTGTGTCGCCGCTGCCCAGGAGAGGCCGTCGCGCTGACATTCTGTGGGAAAACGCACACTGGCGCGCCCGGGCGCAAACCCTTGTCGGTCAAGGCCGCGCCCTGTGAGGTACAGGGTTTGGGCTGCGGCGTCAACCGTCGCCGGCTCTACCGCGCCGCAACGAGAAGAATGTGTATAAGTCAAGTCTTGACAAGTGCAAGATGAGCCGGCGATGCCATTTTCGGGGCAATTCGCGCCCTAGATCGAGAGCCCAGTAGTTTGCACCGCAGCAAAACGGTCGCCTTATTCGGGGCGGGATGCGGTGCGCATGGCGCGACTGTATCGGTGCACTTCATCGACGAGTTCGGCGACATGTTCCGGCGGCGTGAATTGCGAAATGCCGTGGCCGAGATTGAATACGTGCCCCGGGTGATTGCCGTAACTGTCGAGCACCGCCCGTGCTTGGGCGCGGATGGCGTCCGGCGAGGCGAACAGCACCGTTGGATCGAGATTGCCTTGCAGCGCAACCCGCGAGCCGACGCGCTCGCGCGCTCGGCCGAGGTTGACCGTCCAATCGAGGCCGACCGCATCGACGCCGCATGCGGCAATATCCTCGAGCCAAAGACCGCCGCCCTTCGTGAACGTGATGACGGGCACGCGCGCGCCGTCGTGCTCGCGCACGAGGCGCTGCACGACCGCGTCGATGTAATGCAGCGAAAACCGCTGAAAAATGCCATCGGCCAGCGCCCCGCCCCACGTATCGAAAATCATGACGGCTTGCGCGCCCGCTTCGATTTGCGCGTTCAAGTACGCCGCGACGGCTTGCGCGTTGATGTCGAGAATCCGGTGCATGAGATCGGGACGCGCGTAGAGCATCGACTTGACGGTACGGAAGTCGTCCGAGCCGGCCCCTTCGACCATGTAGCACGCGAGTGTCCACGGGCTGCCCGAGAAACCGATCAGCGGCACGCGCTGGCGCCCTTGCCCGTCGGTCAACGCACGGCGTATCGCTTTGACGGCATCGGTCACATAGCCGAGCGTGGCGTCGATATCGGGCACCCGCAAGCGCGCGACGTCCTGCTCGGTACGTACCGGGTGCGCGAACCGGGGCCCCTCGCCCGCGGCGAACGATAGCCCCAAGCCCATGGCATCGGGCACCGTGAGGATGTCGGAAAAGAGGATCGCGGCGTCGAGCGGAAAGCGTTCGAGCGGCTGGAGGGTCACCTCCGTCGCGAAATCGGGATGCTTCGCCAAGCCGAGGAAGCTGCCGGCCCGCGTGCGCGTGGCGTTGTACTCCGGCAGATAGCGGCCCGCCTGGCGCATGAGCCAAATCGGGGTGTAATCGGTCGGTTGGCGCAGCAGCGCACGCAAAAACGTATCGTTGAGCAAAGTGGAAGGCACGGGGGTCCTGCGCGAGGGCGAGGCAAAAGAGACCGCCATTTTACCGGACCCCGGTAGGCGGATCGCGTGGGATACCGACCTTTGCACGGTGGACCGTCTGCGCCATTTTGGCGCAGCTATCATCGAGCGAAGGCCTGCATCCGACAGCCCCATCCGCCCTCGATGCAAACAAGGAGACCTCGATGAACAAAAAGCGGCTCAACAGCCTGGCGATCGGTGCAATCACGCTGGCCGCGGCCTGCACGGGCACGGCGGCGTTCGGCCAAGGCGCCGATACCGCCCCGGCAGCGTCGCCGCACTCGCGGCTCGACACCGTGCTCGCGCGCGGCACACTGCAAGTGTGCACAACGGGCGACTACAAGCCCTATTCGTTTCGCAAGCCCGACGGCGCGTTCGAAGGCATCGACATCGACATGGCCGAATCGTTGGCGAAATCGCTGGGCGTCAAGGTCGAGTACGTCAAGACGACGTGGGCCAACCTCATGAGCGATTTCCTGGCCAAATGCGATATCGCCGTGGGCGGGGTATCGACCTCGCTCGAGCGTCAAAAGCACGTATTCTTCACGCAGCCGTACATGATCGACGGCAAGACGCCGATCGCGCGTTGCGCCGATGTCGACAAGTACCAAACGCTCGCGCAGATCGACACGCCGGCCACGCGCGTGATCGTCAATCCCGGCGGGACGAACGAACGCTTCGCGAAGCAATATTTCACGCACGCGAAGGTGACCGTCTATCCCGATAACGTCACGATCTTCAAACAGATTCTGGACGGCAAGGCCGACGTCATGGTGACCGACGCATCGGAAACGTTGCTTCAGCAAAAGCTCAACCCCGGGTTGTGCTCGGTGCACCCCGACAAACCGTTCCAATACGGCGAGAAAGCCTACATGCTCCCGCAAGGGGACGTAACGTTCCAGCAGTACGTCGACCAGTGGCTGCACCTCGCGCGCGCGACGGGCGAGTTCCAGTCGATTTCGGACAAATGGCTGAAATGACATGAGCATCGGCGCCGCGCCGGGGGCAAGCGACACCCGGCGCCTGGCGCCCACGCTGGCTCACTCGGGCACGCGCGGTGCCGGGGCGTTGGCGCGATGCGTGGAACCGAACAGCCGCTCGTGTTCCACTTTCACACAGACGTTCATCGCCACGTCGAGCCCTGCCGCGGCGGCTCGCGCGGCGGCTTCGTCATTGACGACGCCCACTTGCAGCCAAAGCGACTTCGCACCGATGGCGATGGCTTGATCGGCGACTTGCGCCGCTTGTTCGGGCCGACGAAAGACGTCGACCATGTCGATGGCGGCTCCTTCCTGAGCCAGAGCGTGCGCCGCATCGGCAAGCGACGCGTAGCAGCGCTGCCCCAGCACCCCGGCCGTGTCGTTCGCATAGGCGGGATTGACGGGCACGATGCGATAACCGTGCGATTGCATGTACGCCGCCACCGAATGGCTCGGGCGATAGGCGTGGGTGGACAAGCCGACGACGGCGATGATCCGGTCTCGATCGAGGATGCGTTTGAGTGTCTCGGGCTCGTTCATTGTGTTGCTGCATCGATGGGTAAAAAATGTCGGCATACGCAAACGCCGGTCAATTTCGCGCGTACCGTGCACGCCGAATGGGCATCTTAAGCCGGTCATTCCGTAGACGAAACCCGTTTTCGCCGGTTTTTTGATAAAATGCCGAGACAGTATTCAAACCACATTTCGTTTCTTCTCATTAAATCGGCAATACTGACGCAATTGCCGCTCGCAACACGTAAAAAATCCCGTAGCGCCTTATCCGGCGGGCGTTACAACCTGAAACACTTTGTTACCGCGTCGCTTTCTCAATTCGCCCACAATGCCCTTCAACGGTTTCAACACGGATGTGTCGCCGCGCGGGTTGCTGCAAACGATTGGCAGCAAAGTGTGCGACGGCGGTTACCGAATCGGTTCGGGCATCTCTGTTGGAGTCGTTGTCGATGCACGGCAATCGGCCGAGCGGTACGCAGCGGCTCCTTCGTTGGTCTCCTCGCGCTAACCCCGTAGCGTGTGGTTTTTAGCGGGCTATCAAGCCCGCTTTTTTTTTGCCTGCTCAAAACCCCGCGGGTTTTGCGCCTTTGAGTTCGTCCATCATCCGCTCGCGCATGATGAACTTTTGCACCTTGCCCGTCACGGTCATCGGCATGTCGTCGACGAAGCGGATGTAGCGCGGCACTTTGTAGTGCGCGATCTGTCCTTGGCAAAACGCTCGAACGTCTTCCTCCGTCAGCGTGTCGCCGGGACGCACGACGATCCAAGCACACACTTCTTCGCCGTATTTCTCGTCGGGCACGCCGAACACCTGCACGCTCTGAATCTTAGGATGCCTAAATAAAAACTCTTCCACCTCGCGCGGGTAGATGTTCTCGCCACCGCGGATCAGCATGTCCTTCAGACGGCCCACGATGTTGCAATAACCGTCCGCGTCGATCGTCGCGAGATCGCCCGTGCGCATCCACCCGTCGACGATCGCCTCGTTCGTCCGTGCCTCGTCCTCCCAATACCCGCGCATGACCGAATAGCCGCGCGTCCATAGCTCGCCCGTCTCGCCGATGCGCACCGTGTTGCCCATCGGGTCCACCACCTTCGCTTCGAGGTGCGGCGCAATGCGCCCGACGGTCGACGTGCGCTTATCGAGCGGATCGTCTGTCGCGCTTTGGAACGACACCGGGCTCGTCTCGGTCATCCCATAGGCGATCGTGATCTCCGAGAGGTGCATGCGCGCCACGACGCGCTTCATCGTCTCGATCGGGCACGGCGAACCGGCCATGATGCCCGTGCGCAAGGTGCTCAAATCGAACGACGAAAACTCGGGAAGATCGAGTTCGGCGATGAACATTGTCGGCACGCCATGCAAAGCGGTGCAACGCTCTTCGGCACAAGCGGCAAGGGTTGCCGCGGGGTCGAACGCCTCGCCCGGAAACACCATTTTTGCGCCGGCCGATACGCTCGCGAGCACCGACAGCACCATCCCGAAGCAGTGGTACAGCGGTACCGGAATGCACAGCGCGTCGGCCTCGGAAAAGCGCATCGCCATCGCGATGTAGCGCGCGTTGTTCACGACGTTTCGATGCGTCAGCGTCGCGCCTTTCGGATTGCCCGTGGTGCCGCTCGTGAATTGAATATTGATGGGGTCAAGTGGCGACAGCGTCGCACCGATCGCCTCCAGATCGATCTTCTCGCGCGCCACGCGACCGCACTCGATCAAATCGGAAAATGTCATCATGCCCGGCGTCTGCGTGTCGCACATGCGCACGACGAGCCGCAGCCCGGGCAGCCGCGCCGCGCGCAACTGGCCCGGTTCGCACTGCGCAAGCTCGGGCGCCAGCGTCTGCAGCATCTCCACGTATTTCGACGTCTTGAAGCTTTCCGCGGCGATGATCGCGCAGCAACCGGATTTGTTCAGCGCGTACTCGAGTTCCGCCAGCCGGTAAGCCGGATTGACGTTGACGAGGATCGCGCCGATCCGCGCGGTGGCAAACTGCGTGAGCAGCCATTCGACACGGTTCGGCGACCAGATCCCGACGCGATCGCCGCGCTCAATCCCGGCCGACGCCAAGCCCGCTGCAAGCACGTCCACTTCATCGGCGAATTCGCGCCAGGTCCAGCGAATGCCCTGCTCTCGAAAGACCACCGCAGGCCGGTCGGGGACACGCGCGGCGGTGTCGCGCAAAAACTGCCCGATCGTCGCCTCGCTGAGCGCGATCTCGGTGCTGCCTCGTACGTACGAGAGCCCATCGATGGGCGCAATGAGCGCGCCCTCCTGCGGAAGCTGCGTCGGCATCTCGATGTCTCCAAGTCTTGAAGAATATTTTTCCGATCGATTGTGCCACCGAGCACGGCTCGCCCGCATCAAGTCTTACCCGCAGCCACGGCACCGCCCGCCGAAAAAAAAGCCGCTCGAGCGTGGCTCGGCGGCTTTAATTTCCTACTTATCATCCTTTTTCGCAGGAATTTTCCCGATCGCGTGCGGCGGGATCCTGCGTTGCGCGCTTATGTCGCAGTGTTCGTTTCGTCGGTCAGTGCTGCCCGCGAATCTTGCGCAGACGCGCGATCGCGGCGAGCTGCGCCGTGGCATAGGCCAATTCGGCCTGCGCCGTCGCGTACTCGATGTTCGAACCCGAGTTCTGCATCGCTTCCTCGGCACGCTTGCGCGCTTGCTCCGCCTTCGCTTCGTCGAGATCCTTACCGCGAATCGCCGTATCGGCGAGCACGGTCACGGCGCCCGGCTGCACTTCGAGAATGCCGCCGGCCACGAACACGAACTCTTCTTGGCCGTTTTCGGCCTCGATGCGCACGGCACCCGGGCGAATACGCGTGATGAGCGGCGTGTGGCCCGGCAAAATACCGAGTTCACCCGCCTCGCCCGGCAGCGCGACGAACTTCGCCATGCCCGAGAAGATCTGCTCTTCCGCGCTGACGACGTCTACTTTGATGGTTGCCATATCGATTCCTGTGCAAGCCTCGGTTGAGCGTGATGCGTACGGCGAAGTCGGCGCTCAACCTAAAAGCGCCGACACCGCCATCCATGCCATCACATCGACCGTTACTGGATCTTCTTGGCCTTTTCGAAGGCTTCGTCGATCGTGCCGACCATGTAGAACGCTTGCTCGGGCAGGTGATCGCACTCGCCTTCGACGATCATCTTGAAGCCGCGGATCGTTTCCTTCAGCGGCACGTACTTGCCCGGCGAACCCGTGAACACTTCAGCAACGTGGAACGGCTGCGACAGGAAACGCTGGATCTTACGCGCACGCGCCACCGACAGCTTGTCTTCCGGCGAGAGTTCGTCCATGCCCAGAATCGCGATGATGTCGCGCAGTTCCTTGTAGCGCTGCAGCGTTTGCTGCACGCCGCGCGTGATCGAGTAGTGCTCTTCGCCGATGACGTTCGGGTCGATCTGACGGGACGTCGAATCGAGCGGGTCCACGGCGGGATAGATACCGAGCGACGCGATATCGCGCGACAGCACGACCGTTGCGTCCAAGTGGCCGAACGTCGTAGCGGGCGACGGGTCGGTCAAGTCATCGGCAGGCACGTACACGGCTTGCACCGACGTAATCGAGCCCTTCTTCGTCGACGTAATACGCTCTTGCAGCTTGCCCATTTCTTCAGCCAGCGTCGGCTGATAGCCCACGGCAGACGGCATCCGGCCGAGCAGTGCCGACACTTCGGTACCGGCCAGCGTGAAACGGTAGATGTTGTCGACGAAGAACAGCACGTCGAGGCCTTCGTCGCGGAAGTGCTCGGCCATCGTCAGGCCCGTCAGCGCCACGCGCAGACGGTTGCCCGGCGGCTCGTTCATCTGACCGTACACGAGCGCGACCTTGTCGAGCACGTTCGAGTCCTTCATTTCGTGGTAGAAGTCGTTCCCTTCACGGGTCCGCTCGCCCACGCCCGCGAACACGGAGTAACCGCCGTGTTCCTTCGCGATGTTGTTGATGAGCTCCATCATGTTCACGGTCTTGCCCACACCGGCGCCACCGAACAAGCCCACCTTACCGCCCTTCGCGAACGGGCAGATCAAATCGATCACCTTGATGCCCGTTTCGAGCAGTTCCGTCGACGGCGACAGTTCGTCGAACGCCGGCGCCTTTTGGTGGATCGAGCGCTTCGTTTCGCTTTCGATCGGACCGGCTTCGTCGATCGGACGGCCGAGCACGTCCATGATGCGGCCCAGCGTCGGCTTGCCGACCGGCACGCTGATGGGCAGGCCCGTGTTCTTCACCATGACGCCGCGGCGCAGGCCGTCGGACGCGCCCAAACAGATCGTACGCACGACGCCGTCGCCCAGCTGCTGCTGAACTTCGAGCGTCAGTTCCGTGCCTTCGAGCACGAGGGCGTCGTAGACCTTCGGCATGTGTTCACGCGGGAATTCCACGTCGATCACCGCGCCGATGCACTGTACGATCTTGCCTTCTACCAAAGCAGTAGTACTCATCGCTTTTCCTTTAGATACTCAATTCTTCACTCGCGCAAACGGCGCGTTGGACGGGTCGACCCGACTCGCGTTACACCGCGGCGGCACCACCCACGATTTCCGACAGTTCTTTCGTAATCGCGGCCTGGCGGCTCTTGTTGTAGACGAGCTGCAACTCGCTGATCACCGTCTTCGCGTTATCCGACGCCGCCTTCATCGCAACCATGCGCGCCGATTGCTCGGACGCCATGTTTTCCGCAACGGCCTGATACACCAGCGCCTCGACGTAGCGAACGAGCAGCTCGTCGACGACCGCTTGCGCGTCGGGTTCGTAGATGTAATCCCACGCGGAATTCGGCGTCGTCTCGTCCTTCTCGAAGTGCTCCGCCGACAACGGCAGCAGCTGCTCGATCACGGGCTCTTGCTTCATCGTGTTGACGAAGCGCGTGTACGCGAGATACACGGCCGATACCTTGCCTTCCGAGTACAGATCGAGCTGCACCTTCACCGCGCCGATCAGCTTTTCGAGGTGCGGCGTATCGCCGAGCTGAACCACGTGCGAGACGACCTTCGCGCGCACGCGATTCAAGAACCCGAAACCCTTGCCGCCGATCGCCGTCGCTTCGACGGTTTGGCCTTTTTGCTCGAGTTCCTTGAGCTTGTTCACCGTCGCGCGCAGCACGTTCGTGTTCAAGCCGCCGCACAGACCCTTGTCGGTCGTGACGAGGATGATGCCGGCCGCCTTCGCGCCTTCGTTCGCCACCATGAACGGGTGACGATACTCGGGGTTCGCACGGCTCATGTGCGCAGCGATGTCACGGACCTTGTCGGCGTACGGACGAGCAGCGCGCATGCGCTCCTGGGCGCGGCGCATCTTCGATGCGGCCACCATCTCCATCGCCTTCGTGATCTTGCGCGTGTTTTGCACGCTCTTGATCTTGCCGCGAATTTCCTTCATTCCAGCCATTGCTTGCTCCTGATCGAAGCGGCGCTCGCCTTGCCGAAATCGAATCGCTTCGTTGACGACTTACGCGCGCCGCTTCAAGGTCCTTATGCCTCGATCAATAAGCACCCGACTTCTTGAAGTCCTTCAGAGCGGCGTGCAGCGCTGCTTCGTCGTCCTTCGACAAGTCTTTCGTGTCTTCGATGCGCTTGATGAGATCGGCATGGCTCGTCTTCAGGAACTCGCGCGCGCCCTTTTCGAACGACAGCACGTCCTTGACTTCGAGATCGTCGAGGTAGCCGTTGTTCGCTGCGAACAGCGAGACGGCCAGCTCCCACACCTGCAGCGGCTGATACTGCGGCTGCTTGAGCAGTTCCGTCACGCGGCGGCCGCGCTCGAGCTGCTTGCGGGTGGCTTCGTCGAGATCCGATGCGAACTGCGCAAACGCGGCCAATTCGCGATACTGCGCCAAGTCGGTACGAATCCCGCCCGACAGCTTCTTGACGACCTTCGTTTGAGCCGCACCGCCGACGCGCGACACCGACACGCCCGCGTTGATCGCGGGACGGATACCGGCGTTGAACAAGTCGGTTTCGAGGAAGATCTGGCCGTCCGTGATCGAAATCACGTTCGTCGGAACGAAGGCCGTCACGTCGCCGGCTTGCGTTTCGATCACGGGCAGTGCCGTGAGCGAGCCGCTCTTGCCCTTCACTTCGCCATTCGTGAACTTCTCGACGTACTCTTCCGAGACGCGCGCGGCGCGCTCGAGCAGACGCGAGTGCAGATAGAACACGTCGCCGGGGTACGCTTCACGGCCCGGCGGGCGGCGCAGCAGCAGCGAGATTTGGCGATACGCCCAAGCTTGCTTGGTCAAATCGTCATAAATGATGAGGGCGTCTTGGCCGCGATCGCGGAAGTACTCGCCCATCGTGCAGCCCGAGTACGGCGCGAGGTATTGCATCGCGGCCGATTCCGAAGCCGACGCCGCCACGACGATCGTGTACGCCATCGCGCCGGATTCTTCGAGCTTGCGCACCACGTTCATGATCGACGAAGCCTTTTGGCCGATCGCGACGTAGATACAGACGAGGTCTTTGCCCTTCTGATTGATGATCGCGTCGACAGCCACGGCCGTCTTGCCGCATTGGCGGTCGCCGATGATCAGCTCGCGCTGGCCGCGGCCGATCGGCACCATCGCGTCGATCGACTTCAGACCCGTTTGCACCGGCTGCGACACCGACTTACGCCAAATCACGCCCGGAGCGATCTTCTCGACCGCGTCGGTCATCTTCGCATTGATCGGGCCCTTGCCGTCGATCGGATTGCCGAGTGCATCGACCACGCGGCCGATGAGTTCGGGGCCGACCGGCACTTCCAGAATGCGGCCCGTCGTCTTGACGATGTCGCCTTCCGAGATGTGTTCGTATTCGCCGAGAATCACGGCGCCGACCGAATCGCGCTCGAGGTTCAGCGCGAGGCCGAACGTATTGCCCGGGAACTCCAGCATTTCGCCTTGCATCACGTCCGACAGGCCGTGGATGCGCACGATACCGTCGGTCACGGAGATCACGGTGCCCTGGTTGCGAACGTCCGTGCTCGCTTCAAGGCCCTGGATCCGGCTCTTGATCAGCTCGCTGATCTCAGAGGGATTGAGTTGCATTATTCGCTCCTGATAGTCAATTCTGTTGCGTGCCGTGCGTGTGCGCGCCGCGTGTTAGGCGGTCAGCGCCGTGCGCATGTCGGCGAGCCGTGCGCGAACCGAGGTGTCGAGCACTTCGTCGCCGACGGTGACGCGCACGCCACCGATCAACGATGCATCGACTTGAACCGTCGGCTTGAGCTTGCGCCCAAACTTGCGCTCGAGGCTCGCGACGACATCGGCGAGCTGGGCCTCTTGCAGCGGGAATGCGCTGACGATCAGCGCATCGGCCGCGCCTTCGCGAGCGTTTTTCAGTTCATCGAACTGGACAGCGATTTCGGGCAGCAGCGAGAGACGGTGATTGTCGACCAGCATCTGCACGAAGTTCTTCGCTTGCGGCGAGTCCTTCAGCGACGACTGCGCTGCGGCGAGCAGCAGGTCGACGACCTGTGCGCGGCTCACCTTCGGGCTCGATGCGACCGACATGAGCTCGGGCAGACGCGCAACCTGGCCCAGCTCCTGCACGAGAGCGGACCAGGCGGCGAGGTCACCGCCAACGGCAACGCTGAACAGCGCTTCTGCGTAAGGACGGGCAACGGTTGCTAGTTCGGCCATGATCAGAGCTCGGCTTTCAGTTGGTTGAGCAGTTCGGCATGTGCCGCCTGATCGACTTCGCGCTTCAGGATCTGCTCGGCGCCCTTGACCGCCAGCGTCGCCACTTCGGTACGAAGCGATTCGCGCGCCTTCACGACTTGGTTGTCGGCCTCGGCCTTAGCCTGGGCGATCATGCGCGCGGCTTCCGCTTGAGCGTTGGCCTTGATTTCCTCGGCCACGGCCAGTGCGCGCTTTTCGGCGTCGGCGATACGTTGCTGACCGTCGTTGCGCGCCTGCGCGAGTTCCTGATCGACGCGCTTGTGCGCCGCTTCGAGTTCCGTCTTGCCCTTCTCGGCGGCCGCAAGGCCATCGGCGATCTTCTTCGCACGTTCGTCGAGGGCTTTCACCATCGGCGGCCACACGAACTTCATCGTGAACCACGCGAGGATCAGGAACACGACCATTTGCGCAATCAGAGTTGCGTTGAGATTCACGGTGTTTCCTTAAACGTTGCTATATCGGAAAGTGAAACGGCAAGGCGCTCATCGACGTTACGTTCGATCAGCGCCCGAAGCCTGTCGTTTCGCCCCTGCGCCGCCCATGCACACGCGCGGCGCAAAACTCCGAGGAACCTTAGCCTGCCACCAACTTCGAGAGCAGCGGGTTCGCGAACGCAAACAGCATTGCCACACCGACGCCGATCAGGAACGCCGCGTCGATCAGACCAGCCAAGAGGAACATCTTGGTTTGCAGCGGGTTCATCAGTTCCGGCTGACGCGCGCAAGCTTCGATGTACTTGCCGCCCATCAGGCCGATACCGATACAGGCGCCGATTGCACCCAGGCCGATGATGATGCCGATACCGATGGCGGTCAGACCTTGGATGTTGGCGATGAAAGCTTGCATGATCACTCCTTTGTAAAAGACTTTTTGGAACTGGATTTAAAGAAACG
>NZ_JBQCIV010000149.1:0-21416 GCF_051953405.1 Trinickia sp.
CACCGAGCGCGCCGCGATCGGCCGGCCGAAATCGTTGGTCGTCTTATCCGCCGGCAACGGCCCATCGGTGAACGCCTGGCCCGCCGCGTTCAGCGAGGACATATCGGCGAATTGATGCGTCAGCGCCACTTCGCTGACCGCCTGCGCGAACGGGTCTACCTTCGTGCCCGTGCCGCTCGGTTGTGGATGGTCCACGTTGTATTGCGCCACCAACGCCACCGCCGCACGCTGCAGTTGATCGAGCGTGAGCGCCGCGCCGCTCGCGTCGTTATCTTTAAGCACCGCTTGGATCGCGCTCGTCAGCGCGCCCGTATCGGTCGGTGCGCTGTTGCCCAGCTTAGCCTTGAGCGCTTGCTCAGCCGTGGCGATCTCGTCCGCCTTCGGCGGCGGGGGCGGTGGTGGAGGCGGCGGCGGCGGCGGATAGAGAATCTGCCCGTTGTCCAAGACGATTGGCGCCAGCCCCATTACAGCCTCCGAATCTCAGCGAATCAAAGATATAGAAAAAATTGATCCCAATCTTAAGATTCGAGGATATGTTAAGGATTTATTTCAATCCACGTCCCTCTTCGTAGTCTTTAATCCCCATCGCGGGAAAATCGATCGCGTGCCTACGACACTCAGGCGAGTGCCATTGAACCGGCGAGAAAAGCAAGCTGAATCCGGTTCGCCGCGCCATATCGCCGACGCAGTATGCGCAAGTGGTAGTCCACGTTATGCGCCGTGGTCTGCAGCCGCTGCGCGATCTGCTTATCCGAAAGCCCGCTGCCTAGGCAGGTCAGAATGCGCAGTTGCATCTCCGACAATTCGTCCTGCTGGCCGTGATGCGCCGGCTCCGACATCGCACGATGCAACGACAGCCCGAGCGTCAACGCCTGCGTCATAACGTTGCAATCGATCCAGTCGCGACTGGCGGTGCCCGCACCGAGGCTGATCACCGCACGCAGCCCACTGGGAACGATCGTGATGCCGAACATCACGCCGCTACGAATATCGTCTACCTCGAGCGCCTGGAACAGCCCCCGCAGCGAAGGTGGGGCGCCATCGCGTCGCCACGCATGCACGAGCCACTGCATGTCCCATGCGAGCGGCGCATTCGAATGCAATACCGATGCCAGACGCGGATCGTGCAGGTGATAGCCCGCATCGAAATACTCGGCGCCGAAATGCCGCTGCGTATTGGCCTCGATTGCCCATGAACCGCCGCATGCCGCCTCGACTGGACGCACGGTCATATACGCCAATTCGCGAAAACCGATCACGCTCAGCATGCCGCGCACCAGGCGCATCCGCTCCTCCGAGTCCCGCACGGCCAGCAAATCCGCGGCGATTCGCATCTCGCCGCCCGGCATGGGCGTGCGACCGCATAGGCCGAACTCGGCCGACTCTGCCGCCTGCGCCTCGGCGTGCGGAACCCCTTGAGCCGAAGGTCCGACGGTCGATGTCGCCGCCCGAGGTTTCTTTCTGATCGTCCGAGCACCGCGCACCACTTTACGTTCCTCATGCAGGTCGTTTGCCTCGCGCTGCCTCGCCTCGAGCGTAGGCTCGATATCGAAGCAATCGTCGAAGCAATCCGCCGCAGGCACTTCCATCTTTCTCTCCGCAAAAAAACGTCAACGAGAAATCGGCTGAAAAATACGAATACGGTTCGCTTACGCCTCGAAGGCCCACGCAAAACGCCACGGATACATGATCGCGCGAGCCGTCCTCCCACCGATAAGGAAATTCCGTAGTGCAATTCCCGACACGCGGCCAAATACGCATCGCGACTACTGGTTTCCTTAAACCGCGTTGGCGTCTCGCTCGGCGATACTGCTATCAAGCGCGAATGCGGATGCAAGAAGGACAAAAATTCACCGCGAGGACTATCCATGAGTCACTACCCAGGCGAAACCGATCGCGAGTCGTCCCAACTGGTTGCGTTCGGCGACGCCGACCTGGCACGCGTCGATCCCATCCGCGCGGGCGGCGAGGAATCGAGCCGACCGCCGGGAGGATTCGCCCACGAACTGGCCTCGGTAGATTGCCCTGAAGCGCGCCAGCGGCTGCTACGCACTGCGTTGCGCGCAGCCGGTTTCGATACGCTGTGCTACATCCGTGCCACCCGCATCGGGGAAACCTTCCGGCGGCTGGCTTACTACCAAACCTACTCTCCGCCGGGCTGGGCCGCGCGCTACCTACGCGAGCGATTCTTCGACGTCGATGCACGGCTCGCCTTCTCGAGCCGCAATGAATGGCCGCTGTTGTGGGACTTGCAATCGATCGCGCTCGCCCCACCGTCGACTGCCGCCGCGGATGCGACATCCGCATCGGCACAGCAGCCGGCCAAACGATTCGCGCACGCCGAGCGACTGCGGGCCGCCGCGCACGCGGCCGGCATGCTATCCGGGGTTTGTTTCGGGCTCGCCTCGTCCAATGCGTTCGATACGGCCATCGTCCTGTTCGCGTCATCTAGGCCGTCTCGGGAACGAATACTCGATACCGCCGTCGGTCACGCCTATGCGATCGGCGTTGGCCTGCACGAGTTTCTGCTCGCGCGCGCCATGCATCTGCACAGGCCCGAGCACGCAAGCCATCTGAGCCCGATGCATCGCAAGATTCTCGAACTCCTCACGCTCGGCCTGAACGACAAGGACATCTCAGAGCGGCTCGCGACGTCGCCTCATAACGTCGACTATTACTTACGGCAGTTGAAGAAGATGTACCACGCGGTCAACCGCGTACAGTTGGCTTACATCGCAGGCCGCGTGCTTTGAGCATGCGGCTCGCGTGCGAAAGGTATCGCAAGGGTAGATTCGTAGTCGGCCTCGCGTAGCCCTCGCGCAATCGATCGATGCCTACGTAATGCCGGAATTGAATGGGGCGCATCGGCCTCGGTATAGTGGAATCGAAGACCAAAGCAGCGAACAAGCAACAACGTCGAAAAATGAGTGGCGGTCATTGTCTTTCCTCAAAGGCGACGTCACGAATTAAATGCGTAGTACTACTAATCAAATCGATGAGCCGGGGTTTCTCATGTTCTCTCTTCTCAAGTCCATTCGGCGTGACGACCGGGGCGTCAGCTCGATGGAGTACGCCGTTCTCGCAGGCATCGTCGTGGTGGCCGTCGTGGCCGCGGGCGTGCTGCTTCAAGACGGACAAACCGGGATTCCGGGCTTGTTCAATCAGCTACTGACCAAGATTCAAAACCAAATCAATCCGCCTGCGTAACGGCTAAGTACGAGCGTTCGCGGCGCTTTCGGAAGGAACGCCGCCCTCGATTGCCATCATGCCGAATGCGATTGGCTATATCGCAGGGGTCTTGCTGCTCGCGTTGTCGTGGACCGATCTGCGTGACCGGCGTTTGCCCGATCCGCTCGTCGCGGGTTTTGGCGCGCTGTTTCTCCTGCATGCATGGCTCGTCGCCATGCCGTGGGGTGTCGTCGCGCAACACGTCTTGACCGCGTGCGCCTGCTTTGCGATCGGCGCGTGTCTGTACGTGGCGGGCCAGTTGGGCGGGGGCGACGTGAAACTCGCCAGCACGCTCCTGCTCTGGGTCGGCGCCCGTGCTGCGTGCCCGACGCTCGCGCTCGTCTCGCTAGGCGGCCTCGCGCTCGTGCTTGTCGGCGTCGCGGCAGATCGGTTCGCGCCGGGCTCGACATTCGGCCATTGGTGGTCGGCGAAGCGCGGTCTGCCCTATGGGGTCGCGCTTGCGATCGCGGGCTGGTGCGCCCTGCTGCCCCAAACGCCAATCAACGGATAAAACCATGCGGACATCGTCATGTCGAGCACAGTCAAACTAGCGCTGCTCGTCGGTGTTGCCATCGTCACCGCGCTGATCTTGCGCATGCTGTTCATCGCAGCGTCTGCGCATACGTCATCCGCCTCGGTGCAGCGGGTCCGAAGCGCCGCGAGCGATTTGCCGCCGGGCCTGTTGTTGCGCGACAGCGATCTCGCTTGGAGAGAGATGCCCTCGGGGCGTGCGCCCGTCGGCGCCGTCCTGCAAAACGATCCGGCGACGCCCGATGTCGCCGGCGCCGTCGTGCTGCATGCCTTGACAGCCGGCGCGATCGTCACGTCGCGCGACGTCGTGTTTCCCAATGCCCCGGGCTTTCTTGCCGCCGCGCTCAAGCCCGACATGCGCGCCGTCTCCGTGGCCATCGACGATGTCTCCGGCAACGCGGGACTCATTCAACCCGGCGACTACGTCGATCTGATCCTCACGCAAAATCTCAACGGCAAGACCGATTCGCCGCGTTTATCGGTATCGAGCGAGACCGTCGTCAATCACGTACGCGTGCTCGCCGTCGGTACGGAATTCACCCGCCCGAAAGGCGACGCGGCCCCGGGCGGCACCTCGCACGCCCGCACCGTGACGCTCGAAGTGGATCCGCGTACCGCCGAAGTCGTCGCGATCGCCGCGCGCCTGGGCACCCTATCGCTCGCGTTGCGCAGCTTCGCCACGCTCGTGCGTTCGACGCCCGGTGCGCAGGCGCCGGCCGAAGCCACCCCCGAGAATGCGCCGCCGATCTGGGCCGGCGACGTCTCGCGTGCCGTCCGCGCGCTGCCGGCCATCGAGCGGGAGGGCGCGCCCGGCCGTTCGCAAACGCCTTCGGTACTCGTCTATCGCGGCTCGAGCAAAAGCGATCAAGAAGCCGAAGTCTCGCCGGCGCAGGCTGGCGCGGCGCCCAACGCGCTGCCCGCGCCCCTAGCGCCGGGCCTGCCGCCTATCGTCTCTCCCGCCGGACCTTCCGCCTCGAATCCATGACAGCCGCCCTCCCCGCGCACGATATTCGGCGCCCGCCTTCCCGCTTCGGGCGCCTCGCGCTCGGCCAACGCCTCGCGCGCCTGACCGTGATCGCTTGCACCGCACTCGTGGCGCTCGTCATGGCGCGGCCCGCCCAGGCGCTCGAGCCATCGCCCTTGACGATCGCATCGGGCTCCGGCGAAGTGGTCCAGCTCGGCCAACCGGCCGTCGCCGTATTTGTCGCCGACCCGGACGTCGCCGACATTCACGTGCCGACGCCGAACTCGGTCTTCGTCGTCGGTAAAAAGGAAGGTCGCACGACGCTGTTCGCGCTCGGACCCAACAATCGCGTCATCTTGCGCCGCTCGGTGCTCGTGCACCGCGATCTCGATGCGCTCGATAACTTGCTGCGGCAGCGCTTTCCGCATCTGTCCTTGAAACTCGTCTCCGCGCCGGGCTCGCTGATGATTTCGGGCGCCGTCGACTCGCCCGCGGAAGCGGACGCGATCGCGCAAACCTTGACGCCCGCGCTACGCGAGAAGGAAACGCTCATCAATCATCTGACGGTCAAGCAGCCGACGCAGGTGTATTTGCGCGTGCGCATCGTCGAAATCGACCGGAATGCCACCCAGCAGCTCGGCGTGAATTGGTCTGCCGTCGGCAGCATCGGCAACTTCGTCGTGGGGCTGCTGAGCGGCCGCGAAATCGTGAACCCGACGCAAGGGTTCTACGAGTTGCCGCCGTCGGCCGCGACAGGCGTACTGTCGGGCTTCAAAACCGCTCACTCGTCCGTTCAAAACGTGATCGACGCGCTCGATCAAGACGGCCTGCTCACGGTGCTCGCCGAACCGAACTTGACGGTTTTATCCGGGCAAACCGCCAGCTTTCTCGCGGGCGGCGAATTCCCGATACCGGTCGCCCAGCAGCAGAACACAGTCACGATCGCATTCAAGCAGTTCGGCGTCTCGCTGGCCTTCACGCCCACCGTGCTCGACGACAATCGCATCAGCATGAAGGTGCGTCCGGAAGTCAGCGAGATCGACACGACCAACGCCGTCACCACCAATTCGCTGAGCGTACCTGGCCTGTCGGTGCGGCGCGTGGAGACGACCGTCGAACTCTCGAGCGGCCAGAGCTTCGCGATCGGCGGACTGCTGCAGAACGAAACACGCGACATCGTTTCGCAGTTGCCGGGGCTCGGCAAGCTGCCGATCCTCGGCCGCCTGTTCTCGTCGAAGAACTATCAGAACAACAAGACCGAACTCGTCGTGATCGCCACGCCCTATCTCGTGCATCCGGCCAATGCCTCGCAAATCGCCAGTGCCGAGGACAGCATCATGATGCCGAGTTCGGACGTCGAAACCATTTTGCAGCGTAAAACCGGGCTCGATCCGCTCGACGGATCGACACCGCGTCTCGTCGGCGCAGCCGGCTTCGTCTATTGAGGAGGGGCCATGCGATCGATCCGATCCACCGTTTGCATTCGATTGGCGACGCCGCGAGTCGCACTGCGGCGTGCGCTGCTGCTCGCGCTGCCTTTCGCGCTACTCGGCGGCTGCATGTCGACGCCGCCGCGGCTTGGCTTGCCGGATGCGTCGATCATCCGCCTACGCGACGGTCGCGCCCTGCCCCCCGATTGCGCGCCGCTCGTCGAGCATTCCGACTTTCTCGACGCGGGCGCCGCGCGCCCCGACGTCGCCTTCGGCTGCGCCACCTACACCAACCTCGCGGCGATGCTCGTGCGTGGGTCCGACCTCACGGATCCGGTGCCTTTCGGCGGGCCCGATGCCGATGTTGCAGCCGATGCCGTGCGCCGTTACGAAACCGGCAAGGTCATGCCGCTGCAAAGCAGCAGTACGTCGAGCGCAGAGCCAACGTCGAACGGCAACAAGTGAACCGGTGACTTGCCATGACCTCCTTACTGAAACTGGCTACCCCACCGCGCAAGAGCAGCCTCAGCGCGAACTTCGTCGCATTCGTCGCCGATCGCAACAGCGAAGCGTTGATGCAGCGCTTCGCGCAAGAGCAGAACATCGCGCACGCGTATGTGCAAACAGGCGGGATCGACGAAGCGATCGACCATCTGTCGAAGATGCAACGCTCGCCCGCTCAATTGATCGTCGACGTCTCGACGGTGGCCATGCCGCTGTCCGAACTCGAACGGCTCGCCGCCGTGTGCGAGCCGTCGGTGCAAGTGATCGTCGTGGGCGCGGCGAACGACGTGGGTCTGTTTCGCAATCTGCTCGAAATCGGCGTACAGGACTATCTCGTCAAACCGCTCACAATCGAGCTACTGCGCCGCGCGATCGGCTCGGGCCGCGACGCGCAGCCGCTGCGGCAGTCGCGCACCGGCAAAGCCATCGGATTTGCGGGCACCCGCGGCGGCGTCGGCGTCACGACGGTCGCCACACACCTCGCGCATCATCTCGCGAACGCCGGTCGCCGCATCGCGCTCGTCGATCTGAACCTGCACGGCGGGGCCGCCAATTCGATGCTCGGCCTCAAAAGCAATAACGGGCTGATCGACGTGCTGCGCGATGCCGACCGCCTCGATCAACAATTCGTCGAGCGTTCGTTGGTCGGCCGCGGCAACCGTTTGTTCGTGCTGTCGGCGGAGCTGCCCTATGGCGAGCCGTTCCGGGTGCCGGACGGCGCTTTAGGAGAAGTGATCGAGCGGCTCAAACCGCACTTCCACTACATCCTGCTCGATATTCCAGGTCAAGGCCATGCGCTTGCCGATTGCGCGATCGGCGAGACGCAGGTGCTCTATCTCGTGGCCGACCCCTCGATTCACTCGGCGCGCGAAGTCTTGCGCCTGACACGCCATATCGATAACCGCGAAAAGCCGCCTTCCACGTCGGTCATTCTGAACTCGCCCAATGCGGCGACGAGCGGCCGACTGAAGACGGCCGACTTCGTGGGCGCGATCAACCGTCAGGTCCTGCTCGAATTGCCGTTCGACGGCGCAGCGCTCGCCACCGCAGAGAACCTCGGCGAACCGGCCCCGCCGGGCAAGTCGCGCTATCGCGATGCCATCGCCGCGCTCGCCGACAGCCTGAGCGGCCGCCCGCTAAGCACGTCCAGCTCGTGGTACACGAGGCTGCTCACGAAACGGAGCACGTGATGTTCGGTCAGAAAAAAGCGGCATGGCGGGCCGAGCCCGTCGAGCAACGGACGTTCGAGCATGCGCCCGGATCGCACAATGCGACGCCCGCGACCGCTTGCATCGACGAGGCGGTCGAGCCTGGCCTCGGGGGGCTACACCCGACACCTTCCGCAGTCGATACACCCGCGGGCGCCTCGAGCGACGATACGCAAGCGCTCGGCCGGGCCAATGCGCAACGGCTGCGAAAGAATAGTCATGAGAGCGCATACCGGGATCGGCTGCCTTCGCCGGAGAAGGCACCCTCCGCCGGCACGCCGAATGCGGGCATGCTGATTCGTTCGGACGGCTTCCGCGTCATCCGCTCGCTGGTGCTGGCTTCGATGAACGTCTCGGCGGCCGTGATGCAGACGCGCGAGCATGTACAGGCCGAAATCACCCGGCTGGCCGCCGATATCGTCGAACGCGAGCGTCTGAAGCTCACGCAGTCCGAGCTGACGCAAGCCGTCGACGAAATCCTGAACGACATGTTCGGCGTGGGCCCCATCGAGCCGCTGCTGACCGACGATACGGTCACCGACATCCTCGTGAACGGCGCGGATCAGGTGTACGTGGAACGTTTTGGCCGGTTGGAGCTGACACCGCTGAAGTTCCGCGACAACGCCCACGTCGTCAACGTCGCGCAGCGGATCGCGGCATCCGTGGGGCGGCGTGTCGACGAGAGCAGCCCGATGGTCGATGCGCGCCTGGCCGACGGCAGCCGCGTCAATGTCGTGCTGCCGCCGCTCGCGCTCAAAGGGGCATGCATCGCCATTCGAAAGTTTGCCAAGCGCGATATCACACTCACGCGCATGACGACGCAAGGCACCCTGTCGGCGCCGATGGCTCGGGTACTCGAAATTGCCAGCGCATGCCGCTTGAACATCGTCATTTCCGGCGGCACCGGCTCGGGCAAGACGACGCTGCTCAACGCCATGTCGCATTACATCGATGCGCGCGAGCGCGTCGTGACGATCGAAGACGCCGCCGAACTGCAACTGCAGCAGCCGCACGTGGTGAGCCTCGAAACGCGCCCGGAGAACGCCGAAGGGCTCGGCGCCGTCACGCAGCGCGATCTCGTGCGCAATGCGCTGCGGATGCGCCCGGACCGCATCATCCTCGGCGAAACGCGCGGCCCCGAAGCGTTCGACGTGCTGCAGGCGATGAACACCGGCCACGACGGCTCGATGACGACCGTTCACGCGAACACGCCGCGCGATGCGATCACGCGGCTCGAAAGCATGGTGATCATGGCCAACGGGAATTTGCCTTTGCTTTCCATCCGCCGGCAGATCGCGAGCGCCGTTCAGTTGATCGTGCAGACCGAGCGCATGCGCGACGGCATGAGACGCGTCACGCACATTACCGAGATCGTTGGCCTCGAAGGCGAAGTGATTCTTACGCAGGATTTATTCGCGTTCGAATACGACGATACGCATGCCGTGGAAGAGATCAGAGGCAGGTTCGTTTGTTCGGCGCTGCGACCGAGTTTTTCCGCGCGCGCCGCTCACTTCGGTCTCGAAGACAGCCTCATGAAGGCGATCCATTCATGAGCGCGCCCAACGTTTTCGCGCTCGCCGTTTTCCTCGCCGTGCTCGCGAGCGGGCTCATCGCGCATACGGCGCGGCAGGTGCTGCGCGCGCGGCCCGCGGCCGTGATGCGCGCACGCCTTGCCGACCTCGGCGAAGTGCCCTCCGTGCAAGCCGACGATCGCCCGGCGGACGCCGCGGCCTTGTTTCACGAACGCAATCGGCGCGTCAAACTCTGGGCTCGGTTCGACGAGCGCCTACGATATCTGGAGGTCGTCAGCGGCAAGAACGGGCTGCGGCTCGCGGCGCTTGTCGTCGTGGCGGCAACCGTCGCCGCGGTCGGCATCGCGCGCATCGACGTAATGCCCTCCTGGTCGCTTCCCGTGCTGCTCGTCGCGTTGCCGGCGTTCGGCGTCAACTGGCTCTCGCGGCAGCTCGTCGAGCGCTTTCGCCTCGCTTTTCTGAACGTCTTTCCCGACGCGTTGGAATTGATGGTGCGTGCCGTACGCGCCGGCGTGCCGACGGTGCGGGCGATCGAGATCGTCGCCGACGAATGCGCGGCCCCCGTCAGTCTGGAATTTCGCAAGATCGCGGACAGCCTGCGCCTGGGCATCGAACTCGAACGCATCCTGAACGAATCGATGCACCGCCTGCGCGTGGCCGAGTTTTCGTTTTTCTGCGTGGCGTTGCTGCTGCAGCGCGAAACCGGCGGGCCGCTCAGCGATACGCTCGAGGGCCTGTCCGACATCGTGCGATCGCGCAAGGACGTGCGCATGAAAAGCCGCGCGCTGACCGCCGAAAGCCGGCTGGCGAGCCGCATCATCGCCTGCGTGCCGCCGCTCGTGTTCGGCTTGCTCTACACCGTCAATCGCGAATACGTCCAGATCCTGCTCGACACGAAGCCGGGCCACATGATCGTCGTCACGAGCGGCGCCTTACTCACGTTCGGTCTGCTCGTCATCCAGAAGATCGCCAAATTGGACACGCGCACATGATGCCCTCGCTCGTCGATACCGTGCTATCGGTCGCCGTTATTGCCTTCGCCGCATTCGCGGTGATCCGCAACACGACGCCGGCGGCGCGCATTGCCCAGCGCGCTCGCACGCTCGGTGAAACGCCGCGCGCCGTCAACGTCGCCGACGCGGCGCCAAGCTCGTTCGCGCAGCGTGTCGGTGCACGCTTGGCGGCCCTCGGCGAACGGCTGCCGATCTTCGAAGCGGCGCACCGCAGCGAACTGGCCAAGCGCCTGCTACGCGCCGGCTTTCGCGGCAATCGCGCGGCCTCGGCGCTGATCGGTATCAAAGTGCTCTTCGGCGCGGTAGCCGCACTGACCATGTTCGTGCTCGGCCATCGCCTTCCCGTCGTCGAAAAACTGTTGGTGCTGCGTATCATCGTCGCAGGCGCCTTCTTCATGATCGGCATGATGCTGCCCGAGTTCGCCCTTCAGATCTACACGCGCAAACGCCAAGCCCAAATCGCCTCGGCGCTGCCCGACGCGCTCGATCTGCTCGTCATCTGCACGAATGCGGGACATAGCCTCGCCGTGAGCATCGTTCGCATCGCGGAAGAAATGCGTGCGATTGCCCCCGCGCTCGCGCACGAACTCGAGCTGACCGCACAAGAGCTGCGCATCGACAGCGACAGTTCCGCGGTGTTGCGCAATCTCGCGGAGCGCGTCGATGTCGCTTCGCTGCGCGCACTGGTGACGACGCTGAATCAGTCCCAACGTTACGGCACGCCCATCACGCAAGCTTTGCAGGTACTGGCGCGCGCCGAGCGAACCCAGCATATGCGCCGGCTGGAGGAGCGTGCCGCCAAGCTGTCGATCAAGATCACCTTGCCGATGATGTTCTTCATTTTGCCGACGGTCGTTCTCATTGCGGCCGGCCCTGCCGTGCTGCGCCTCATGACGGTGTTTCACAAATGATCATCAAAACTCGCGCCCTTCGGGCGGCTGCCCTTGTATCCCTCGCCATGCCGCTATGCGCGTGCACAGTGACCTCCGTCAAATCGGAAACGCATGCTGGCCTTGCGCCCGACCATATCGAGCGCACGACGGGCGACGTCAAGCTCAGCGATGCCTCGCTCGCGACGAGCGCCTTGCAAAGCGGCGACATCTCGCTGGCGTCGTCGCTCTATGCCAAGACGCTCGAGCAGCACCCGAACGACGTCGACGCGCTGATCGGCATGGGAACGACCTTGGCGGACGCCGGCGATTTCGAGCGGGCGAGAGAGACCTATCGGCACGCGATCGCAGTCGCCCCCAAGCGCACGGAGCCCGTGCTCGAATTGGCACGGCTCGATTTACGCCAACGACGACTCGACGAGGCCATTGCCCTGTACCGCCAATTGCTTTCCCGCGAGCCGGCAAGCCGTTTCGCCAGCGCGGGGCTAGGCACTGCTTACGCCGTCAAGGGCGATGCCCGTGCCGCGCAAGAAACGTTCGAAGCGGCATTGCGAGCGCACCCGGGCGACGTCATGCTGACGATCGATCTAGGGTTGTCTTATGTCCTCGACGGTCAGGTGCGCAAGGGCGCGAATCTGCTGCTCGATGTCGCCGGGCAGCCGGGCGCGCCTACGCAGGCACGCCAGGACCTGGCGCTCGCCTACGGGCTGCTCGGCAACAACGACGCTGCGGATAAGGTGTTGACGCGCGATTTGCCGCGCAAGAGCGCTGAAGACAACGTCGCGTTCTACAAGGTCGTGCGCGCGAAGCTTCAATCGTTGCCGGGCGGCGTGCAGATCGCGACGCTGCCCCCTGCAAAGGAGATCGGCGTGCGTGCGATCCGAATCCCGATGACAAGCTGGCAGCCGAACACCGTGCCTGCTCTCAAGGCTGCACCGCTAGAAGCGGCCGATCGACATCGAGACGGTGCCGCCTTGCCCGCAGCGGAGCAGCAAGACGCGTTGCTGACGCCGCAGGCGATGGCCCGGGCCGTTAGGCCGCCGGCCGCGGCCGATCGGCCCTCCGGCACCGAGCCCGTCGGTGCATGGACGTTGCGGCACCAAGCGCCGCTGCTCGACCGTCAGTAAGCGCCGCCATGAACACGAGCGCATATCGGGGCCGGGGGACTTCGCCAACGCGGCGCGAGCGCGGCGCCGTCGCGCTGGAATTCGCCGTGATCGTGTTGCCCTTTCTCGTCGTGGTGTTCGGCATCGTCATGCTTTCGTTTCTCTTTGTGGCGCAATCGCTGCTCGATAACGCGGCGCGCGACGCCGCGCGCATGATCCGCATCGGCGTGTATTCGGGCTCGGGATATCAAGCCGCATTGAAAACGCAGCTATGCGGCAACGAGCTTTCCCTCGGCAACTTCAGCCTCGTTCACAACTGCACGCAGAACCTGCTTGTGCGCGTGGTGGCGGCACCGACCGGCTCGCCGGCCGGCTCCGGTTTCTGGAACCTGACGACGGTCGATTTCGGCAACGGCGGAACCCAAGAATTCGACGCACTTGGGCCAAAGAACGACGTCGTTTTGCAGCTCGGCTACGCATTCGCCACCTTTGCGGGCGGCTACACGCCGACCTTGATGTCGACCATGGCCTTTCAAACGGAGCCCTACTGATGGTTCGCCGACTGCGCGCCCTGTTCGCCGATACGCGCGGCGTCGTGGCGATGGAGTTCGCGCTCGTTTTGCCGCTCATGATTCCCCTCTTGTTCGTCGGCTACGAGATTGCGCAATACGTGCGCGCCACCATGCAGTTGCAGAGCGCGACGGCGGCGATGGCCGATCTGATCGCTCAGCAAAGCGCGGGCGTCAGCGCCGGCGGATGGAGTTCGCTCGGCAACTTCTGCAGTGCGGGCCAAATGATGATGACGCCGTTTCCGCCCGATTCGCTCGCGGTGGCCATGGCGAGCGTCTCGAATGCAGGCGGCACCGCGCAGCTCGATTGGGAAGACGACAACGAATGCTGGGTCAGCGCGGCGCCGTTGGGCAATACCGCGATCACCCTCGCGACGACGCCGAAGAATCTCATACCGAACGCCGGCACGCCGGGCGACAGCGTGATCGTCGTGCAGGCGACGTATCAGTACCATTCCCTGCTGAAGTATCTGTTGCCGATCCCGATCACGATCACGCAAACGGCCTTCGCTCGTCCGCGCGGCAATGCCCCGATCCCGTGCAACGGCTGCTAAGAGGAAATCGAAATGGGACCTCGCTTCGCTTTTGCAAGACACGCGCTGCGCGCCTGGCGGCGCTTGCTCGCCGACGAATCGGGCGCCATTGCGTTGTCGTACGCCTTGCTGTTCGTGCCGCTCATCGTTTCGATCGGATGCGCCGTGGACTACGCAAGGATGGTGCAGTATCGAAGCGCGCTGCAGGCGGCGGTGGACGAGGCCGCGCTCGCGGGCGCGGCGGCCTTTACCGATCCTAGCGAACAAAGTCGCGCAATCGGCGTGGCGACGACCTACTTCAACCAGGCGATCTTGCCGACGAGCCTCTCGCTCACCGCGCCTACCGTGACGGCGAACGCAAACGGAACGACGAACGGCGGCGCGACTGCGCATACCGTCACGGTATCGGCAACCGCGACCGTGGCCACGACGATCATGTCGATGTTCACGCCATGGGGGACGATCGGTGCATCGGCCACGGCCGGCGACCCAGTGGTCACGACGAATATGGTGGTGAACCATATCAATTGGTGGGCTTGCGACGGCAACACCGTGTACTTGTACCAGGTGCCGAAAAACCGAAGCGGCGCGGGATACGATTACGCGTCGGTGCCGGCGTTCTCCGTCGCTAACGGCGCGGCGCAAGGCAATTACTACGAAATCGGGACATCGTATTCCGCTGCCAGTCCATTGGGGAGCTTGCCTCCCGGTCAGACGATGCCCTCGTTCAGCGCCAACCAACCTGTCGGCGTGATGCTTCGCAACGATACGGACGGCAACGCGGGGATCGGCTGCGCCGCACCGGTCAGGGGCGCGAACTCTTACGGCGCACCCGACGGCGCCTCTCAGTATTTCTATTCGTCGTTGATGCTCGACAACGAATCGCCGAGTCAGCACACGAACTACCGTTATACGACGGACGTGACCCGAGACGCCAACGGCAAGATCACGCAAGTCACGAGCTATATCCCGCCCAACCCGCTTCACCCCAATGGGGTGGACCCCGAGCCGATTCCGACCGATCAGAACTACAACAACCTGTGGAACTACTTCGGCGTCAACGCGCCGGGCACCGCCTATTCGAACTGTACGTCGACGCCGCTCGATTCGAGCACGACGCGCTACCAATGCAAGACGCAATATCCGACGACGGCCACTTCGGCCTTGTCCAATTGCTCGCTGTATGTGGAATCGGGTGTCACGCAAGACTATCTCGACGGCCTGAAGGCCAACAGCCTGTCGCCCTCGGCGGCTTGGTACAACTGCTTTTCCATTCCAGGCAGCAACAGCGGCAACCCGCAGCTCTCGGCGCCCACTTGCGCGCAGATCTCGGCGCTCGCGTCGCCGGGGGCGAACGGCGCAGCCGATACTCAGCCGGTTGCGGTCTTTTGGTGGGACGACGCGGGCGGCGTGGGGCCGAACGAGCAGTTCTTCTTTCCTCAAGGGAGCTGTTCGGGCACGACGAGAAACGGCCCCGGCGGGGGCGAAGACTGCCTCTATATGAACAACTTCTTTGCGATGCGGTGCACGTTGAGTTCAGGAGGCACCGGGCCGGGCGGGACGTACACGGAGGTGGTGCTGACCCAGTGACGGCGCCTCGTCGCTCGGGCCTGTTCACGCTTATTCCAGGCTTGCGCTGGCCCTAGCTCAACCGATGCGGATGATGTCGCCCGGCATGATTCGATTCGGGTCCTGTCCGAGATGGGTAGACGGTTGGAAGCCGGGCAACTCGATCATCGACCAGTTGAATTGCGGATCGAGCGGCTGCAACCGGTCGATGGCGAGCAGTTCGTCGTCGGCACCCTGTGTTTCGTACTCCTCGGCGATGCCGATCAGGGTGTCGCCCGGCTGAACGGTGATGTCTTTGGGCTGCGGCTGCGGTGGTTGTTGCGATTGCTGTTGTTGCTGCTGCTGCCGATTCGGCGGGGATTGAGGCGCGCCATGCGTGGTCGTGGGCGGCAATGCGGGGGCGGCAGTGGATTGGCTAGGCGTCGGAGCCGGTTGCCCGGATGACGAAACCGCGGGTTGCGGGCCCGGCTTGTTTTTGCCGTCTTTCTTGTCGTCCTTCTTGACAAGCTGCGACGCCACCGCCGAGCCAGCCATGAGCGCCAATCCGGCGCCGGCCACGATCAGCGTCTTGCGGTTGGGTTTCTTTAACGTCGAGCCATAGAAGGTCCCTTCGCCCGCGGCTTGCAGCAGGCTGAATTCGCCCGAGGTCAATTTGCCGTTCGCGAGGCTGTAGCCGCCGAGCGCCGTATCCGCGATGCAATTGAGCGCATACAGGCGGTCGTTCATCTTGGACGCGCGCGTCAGCGCACGCTCGTTGGCTTCGCTCGGATCTCTCGAGAAATTGACCATCGCTCGCATATAGAGCCATTGCGTCGTCGCCGATGCTAAGCCGCTCGTGACATAGAGCGATTTCTGGAACGCGGACAGCGAAGGATCGGCGAGCGCATCGCCTGCGCCAACCGCCGATAGGAACATACTCGCGCTGCGCATGGTGCGTCCCAGCGGCGTCGTCGCGAAGTTGGTTTTCCCGACCTGGGCGGCATTCTTACTGTAGCGCTTCATCGCTTTATCGAACCTCGATTGCAATTCGTCGATCGTCGCGTCGAGGTCGATGTCGGGATGCTGTAATGCCTGCTGGTGCGCCGTGATACGGTCGAGCACATCGCGCGATTCGGCTGCCTCGACGAGGATATCCTTCAATTGCGGCAAGGCTTGCTCGGCGAACGGCGGCAAGCCGAGCAATTGGCGCTTATCCAGCAGCGACTGCATTTGCCGTTCGACTTCGTTGACATCGCCGGCGCGCGCGGCAAGCTGTGCGCGGTGCAAGTGCGCTTTGAGCGTGATGCTCATGGTCTTGGAGAAGACGGAACGGAATTTGCCGGCGAGGCTCGGCCAGGCCCGGACTCGCAATGCCGCCGTCGCCGGATCGTGCAGTTGCAGCGCATCCGTGATTTCGGGGAATGTCAGACCGGCGCCCATGATGAGCACGGACGACAGATGATGAAGCAGGTTCCAATGCCAGCCACCGTGCGAAGCGCGATCGATCGATTCGTTCGGATCGATTTCGGTGCTGTCGGGGATGATCAGTTTGCCGTCGCTGTCGAGATGAAGCGTGACGGTGTCTGTGTCGGCCGCGGGTGGGATTTCGGCGGGGTCGTCTAAGCCCACGATAAAGATGCGGCCCCGGCCATCGCTCGATGGGCTCGCTTCGCTTTGGGATCCGCTCGCAGTCGCGGCCGGCTCCGCGAGCTGCTGAGTCGGCTGCGGTTGTGTCGTCGGCTGCGGTTGCGTTGTCGTCTGCGGTTGTGTCGTCTGCGGTTGTGTCGTCTGCTGTTGTGTCGTCTGCTGTTGCGTCGTCTGCTGTTGCGTCTTCTCTGGCTGCGTCTTCTCCGGCTGCATCTTCGCCAAGCCGAAGCCCACCCCCATCATGCCTGCCGACGTGAGAAACTGCGCCCACTGATCCCCAGTCGCGTTATCGCCCGCCTTGACGAGCTGGTACCCCTGGTGCCCCATCGACGCGATGTTCGTCACCATCGCCCCCACGCCGATCAGGTTCATCACAGCCCCGGGCTCGTAGGCCTTCTCCACCTGGCCCAGTCGCTGCGCGACCTTCGTCGAACGCGCCGCCACCCCGCCCATGCCGGCCTTCGCTCCCAGCACGTTCGCCGCCAAGTCCACCCAGTTCCACGCATTGCGCCAGCCGCCGTTCTGACCCGAAGTCAGATCCTTCACCGCGCTCGCCGCGCCCCTCACGGCCTGCACCGTGAAGTACGCATCGATCATGTCCGCCAGCACCACCATCAACAGCGGCGACGTCTCCGGCTGCACCAGCATCGTGACCGCCGTCGCCACCACCGTCCCCGCGATCTCCAGGTCCGTCTTCAAGTGCTCCCAGTTGTACCAATGGTCATCCGGCTTGTACTGCTTCCAATACGCATCGTCGCTCAACAGATTGCCGTTCGCCCCCAGCACCCAGTGCGGCTGGATCATCAGCAGCCCCTTGTCCAGCCCCGTATGCGATTCCCAGTCGCTATAGCCGTGGCGCACCGTCGTATCGGCCGGCCCCACCTCCATCTCCCCGCCCTGTGCATCGATGCCTTCCACCACGCCCAACTGCGTTCTCGCCCCCTGACCCTGACGGTCCTTCGTCCACTGCATCGACAGCGTCGTCAGCTCCACCGGCGTCACCGCCGTCACGCCGCTCGGCTGCGTCACCCCTGCGCCCGCCAGCACCTGGTTCACGATCTGACCGAGCGTCGTCTTGCGGCCGTGGTCGTACACCACCTCGTTCGGGTCGTATTCCGCGAACTGCCCTTGCGTCAGCGCCTGCTGCTGCGCCAGCGTTTGCGGCACATACGTCGGGGCCTTGCCCGCGTTCTGCGCCGCGCCGATCTCGTTCAACACGCGGTCGTAGGTCGTGTCGACGTGCAAGCCGTCTTGGCCCTGCAACCCCACCACGTGCTTGCCTGTGCTCATGGCCAACTTGCCGGGCGTCCATAGTGCGTCGTCCGTAAGCTGCGTCGGTTGCGCCGCCTGCGCCGGCAGCGTGCCGCTCGGCTTGTAGCCTGTCTCGCGCTCCAACTCCTTCAGCACGTCGGCTTTCACCCCGCCTGCCTTCGGATCCTCCTCGAGGATGTCCTGCACCAGTTGAAGCGACACGTTGCCCTTCTTCTTCACGTCGCCCAAGCCGAAGTCCTGCCCCTGCACACGCACCCCGGCACGCCCCATCACCTGCGTGCGCGTGTTCAGATCCGAGCCTGTGCTGTACGTGCCCATGCCGCCGTCGGCAATCGACTTGTTGAGCAGCGTCTCGGTATCGTGGCGCAGCGCCACCATCGTCGGATTGTTCTCTCCGCCCGTTCTCACATAGATGCTCGAGAGCGTGCCGAGATCCTTCGCCTGCTGGGCCCATTGCACCACCTGGTCGGGCTTGAACTTGCTGTCGAACAGCGCCGCCGCCAGATCCGGTCCCGCGGCGAGCGTCATATCGTTCAACGTGTGCAGCTTGTCCTGCGCGCTTCCCTTGTTCACCTCTGCATTGACGTCGTTAAACAACCCCTGCACCTGCGCATCGCCGGTTACCGCATCGAATAGTTGCGGATACAGCATGGTGTCTTTGTACGCCTGCAGCGCTTTACCTGTGTTGCTCAGCCGCGTGCGCACGCTCTCGTCGCCCGGGTGATCCACCGTACACATCATCGGCGCGGCCGCCGCCGACGTGATCGCGTTCAGCGCCGTCGTCGCGATCCCCTTCACCGTCGCGTCGCCCATCACCTCGTCGTACAACGCATTGCCCGGCTGCAGGCCCGCCAACTGCGTCGTCAACGCCTCGGCCGCCGCCTCGTTGCCCGTCTGCGCCCCGCCCGCCGCCTGCTGCGCCTGCGCCACGTGCGCCAGCACCTGCTGCGCACCGAGCCCCGTCCCCAGTTGCTGCGCCGCCTGCTTGAATTGATCGCTATCGGTGCCGTATTGCTGCGCCACCGGCATCAGCGCCGCCTGCTGCACCTGCACTTGTGCCTTCCACAGCGTATCGACGTTGTTCGGGTCCGTTTGCCACGTCCCGTCCTTCTGACCCGCCGCCGCATTGAGCGCCGCCGCCAGATCCGCGTGATACGCCTGCAGCGCCTTCGCTTTATCGTCGCTGCCCGCCGGCGACTGCTGCGCCTTGTTAAGGTCCGTCTGCGCCTGATCCAGCGCCTTTTGCAGCGCCTGCATGTCGGGCGTCGGATTCTGCGTCATCTTGCCCGCCAGATCCGACAGTTGACCGGCATCGAACACCTTCATGGTCGTCAACTGATCCTTCGCCCACTGGATCGGATCCTGCGCGTTCGCGCTGCCGTCGTACTTCGTCTGCACGTACTGCTCGCCCATCACCGTCAGCGCCGCCTGCTGCAACTGCTGCTCCGTGCCGCTGCCACCGCCCAGCCACGCCCGCGTGGCCATCAGCGCCGCCTTCGGCGACATCCCCTCGCCCATCAACCCTTGCAGGTACTGCACCGTGTCCGCCCCCGCCTGCGTGCCCGGTGCGTTCGCCGCCGCATTCGACGCCGCCGACACCTGCCCGTTCTCCAGCGCGTCCTTCGCCCCCTGCAACGTCTGCGCATCGAACAGCTGATCGTTCGACAGATCCTGCTGCGCCTTCACCAGCGGATCGGGCGGCGTGCCCGCCGTGCCCGCCTTGATCGCCCCCGCGTTCTGCTGCGCCCAGTCGTTCACCTCGAACTGCGCCTGCTGCAACAGCGCCGCCTGCGCCCACGTCCCATCGTTGATCGCCGGGTTCGCCTTGCGCCCATCGGCCAGCTTCTGGCTCAGCGTCTGCGAGGTCGCACCGCTCAACGCCGTCAGCGCCGTCGAGAGCTGCGCCGCATCTTGCGGCGCCGTGCCCCCGGGCGTGGGCGTCGGCTTAAGACCCGTGCCCTGCTGCAGCAGCGTCGAGAGCTGCGCATTGCCCTTATCGCCCTGCTCCTGGTCCAGGATCGTCTGATACAACTGCATCGGCGTGCCGTCTTGCGACGCCAGCGCAAACGTATCGAACGCCTGCGGCGTCGGCACTTCGTAGTTCGCCGCCGCACCCGTCGCCGGCTTCACCCGCGGCTGCTTCGCCAGCTTCTCCAGCTCCGCCTTCGCCATCGCCGTCAGTTGCTGCCCCGCCTGCGTCTTCAGCCCCACGCTCTGACCGATCTGCGCCAGCGGCTGGTAGTACGTATCGTCGCCCGTGCGCGAGGCATCCCCGTCGCCCGCCTCGATCAGCTTCTGCAGCGGCTGCTTCAGCCGATCGAACAGCGCCCCCGCCAGCTCCTGCGAGTGCCCCCCGATCGAATCGAACAGCGCCGCCATATCCTTGAGCGAGCCCGGCTCCTTTACCGAAGCGATCGCCTGCTTCGTCTGCGCGGCATCCAGCGTGCCCTTCACCAACGCGTCGTACAGCGCCGTGCCCTGGTATTGCGACAGCACCTGCGCCTGCGCTGCCAACGTTTGCGCCGCATCGCTCGCGTCCTTGCCGTGCGCCGTCACGATGTCTTGCAGCGCCCCCGCCTGCAGCCCCTGCGCCCCGCTCACGCGAGCATCGTTCATCACTTCCCGGTACAGCGCGCTGTCCGGCGCCACGCCCTGCAACTGCGTCGAGAGCGCCTTGGCCGCCGCCGCATTACCGGCCGCATTGCCCTGGCCCCGCGCCGCTTGCACCACGTCCAGCGCCTGCGCCGCCTGCAACGACGTATGCAGATCGCCCGCCGACGGCCCGCCATCGCCCGTATCGAGCCCCAGCACCGTCTGCTCCGCTTGCCAGCGCCGATCGATCTGCACCAGGTTCTGCCGCCACGTGCCCGTGCTATCGCCCGCCGCCGCGTTCAGTTGCGCCGACAACGCCGCGTGGTACGCCTGCTCGTCCTGCGCCAACTGCTGCGCGCTCGCGTGCGCGCCCTCGTCGTGCTGCAGCGTCCCGTACGCCTGCTTCACCTGCTGCGTCGCCCCGTTCAACCCCGAGGTCGGCGCAACCGTCATCGACAGCGCTTGGGCCGCCGCCTGGCTCACGTCCGTCGTAAAAATATGATCCGATTCCAGCGCGCTTTGCGCCGCCTTCAGAATGTCGCCCTTCGTGTTGCCCACCAGCGCGTCGCCCTTGATCATCAGCGCCGCTTCGGCCAGGTTCGGATCGTTTTGCGCGCCGCCACCGGCCTGCACCAGCTCCAGGTTCACCGCCTCGCGCAGCGTCATCCCCGAGCCCATGTCGTGCTGTAGATCGTCGTGGATCTGATCCACCGAGCGCGCCGCGATCGGCCGGCCGAAATCGTTGGTCGTCTTATCCGCCGGCAACGGCCCATCGGTGAACGCCTGGCCCGCCGCGTTCAGCGAGGACATATCGGCGAATTGATGCGTCAGCGCCACTTCGCTGACCGC
>NZ_JBQCIV010000150.1:0-127284 GCF_051953405.1 Trinickia sp.
GCAGTTCGAAGCATCTAGCAGTTCGAAGCATCTAGCAGTTCGAAGCATCTAGCAGTTCGAAGCATCTAGCAGTGACGAGTACCTGATGGGTAGTACCGTAGTCGCAGTACGCAGTACCGCAGCACCTCACCTCGGAATAGCAGCACCTAGCAGTTGCATCACCCCTGGCAGTAGAAGCACCCCTAGCAGTAGACTTACCTCACCTCGAAGTTGCTGTAGACGGGCCCTGCCTCTTCCCTGGGTAGGGCCCTTCGGTTTTGACCGCGACCGAAAAATCGTACCCAAGGGTAATCCCGCCTTCCGCCCGCGATGCACCGGTGATTCGATAATCGATCATCCAAAATGCGCGCACGGCGCCCGCCGGCCGATCAGCGATGACCCATATCCTTTGCGGCACCGCCGGATGGGCGGATAAATCCTTGATCGCTTGCAAGCGCTTTTACCCGCGCGGCTGTTCCACCGCGCAAGCGCGTCTCGCCTACTACGCATCCATTTTTCCGCTCGTCGAGGTCGATTCGAGCTACTACGCCCTGCCCGCCGCGACGAATTCGGCGTTATGGGCCGAACGTACGCCCGAAGGTTTCGTGTTCAACGTGAAAGCCTTCCGCTTACTGACCGGCCATCAAACCGGCCGTGAGGCACTACCGCCCGATATCGCGATCCACGTCCCGGAAACCGCGAAAAAGAATCTCTACTACCGCGATTTCCCCCCGGAATTGATCGACGAAATCTGGCGACGTTTTTTCGACGCACTCGTCCCACTCGATGAAGCCGGCAAATTGGGCTCGATCCTGTTCCAGTTTCCGCCTTGGCTGACGAGCGCTTCGCAGGGCCGAGCGCATATCGAGGAATGCGCCGCGCGCATGGCCGGCCGTGCGACAGCCTTCGAATTCCGCAACGCCTCTTGGCTCGACGAGAAGCACAAGGCTTGGACGCTAGGTTTCGAACGCGAGCACGGGATCGCGCATGTCGTCATGGATGCGCCGCCCGACGTTGCGAATCGCGCTCAGACGATCTGGGAAGCGACGAATGCCGACCTGGCGATCGTGCGTCTGCATGGTCGCAACGCCGACACGTGGAATGCAACGGGCCCCTCGGCCTCGAGCCGTTTCAACTACGACTATAGCGACGAAGAACTGCGCGAGCTGAGCGCCCCGATTCTCGCTATCGCTAACCAAGTTAAAGCGACTCACGTCATCTTCAACAACTGCTTTGAAGATCAAGGGCAGCGCAATGCGAGATCGATGATGCGGATACTCGGGGGCGATGCAGTTGGGCTTTGATGGGACGGTGAGGCCATCCAACAGGAATCGAAATCGGCCCGCTCGTCATCTCGCGGCAAACCAGCGCCCCGATGCGACCGCCCATAGATTGATCGAACCGTAGGCAACCATCGCACCTGCGCCAATGGCGAAAAAAAGCGGGAGCGATCCGGTCGCGCGCAGCACGACTGTGCCTAGCCCCGCATAGAGCGCCAGCCGCAACGCTCCCGCACCCAGCGGCCATTTGAGGCGGCCAGCCCCTTGCGCCGCAAAGTACAGCGAAAATCCCAGCCCGAAAAAACCATAAAACGGCCCGATGACGCGCAAACAGGTGACGCCCGTTCGCAGCATCTGATCGTTCGCGCCGAATAGCCCCAACCAAGCTCGTGGCCACAGCGCCGCCGCGACGCCAACCCCCTCGGCGAGCACGAACGCCATCGCACTGCCGATGAGCGCGATATGCTGCGCCCGTTTGCGCTTGCCCGCCCCGATATTCGCCCCAACGAGCGCCACCATTGGCGCCCCAAGACCAAAAGCGATCGGCATCAGCAGGTATTCCAGCCGCGCAGCGGTCGCGTAGCCGGCGAGCGCCGCGGTGCCCGCTTGCGCGCCAACGGCCGCGCCGGTCAGCGCCATTAACGCATTCGTGAGAATAGGATTGACACATGCTATCCCACCGACCGCAAGGATACCGCTCATGGGCGTCCAGTGAATTGGGCCCCAGACCAGGCGCGCCGCGTTTCGGCCGCTTCCGCAATACCAGCCGAGGATCGCCGCACCGACCGCATAGTACGCGATGAGTGCCCAAGCACCACCGACGATCCCGAGCCTCGGTATCGGCCCGATGCCGAAGATGAGGCAAGGCGAGAGCGGAACCAAAAGGGCCGCGCCGCCGCAAATCACGGCGCCCGGTACGATCATGTTGCCCGTTCCGCGGATCGCGCTAGCGAGCGCATTCATTCCCCATAAGAGCGGCAGGCCGGCAAACACGACGTGGCCGTATGCGCTGGCCGCGTCCAGCGCGGCTCCGTGCGCGCCGAGCATCCGGAAAAGCGGCCGTGCCATCGCCAAAAGGACCGCTGAAAACGCCCCACCGATCAGGACGTTGAGCACGAGCGCATGGCGCGCGAGCCGATCGACCAGATTCGCGTTCCCAGAACCCAGTGCCCGCGCTACCGACGACGAGATCCCTCCGCCCATCGCCCCTTGCGACATGTTTTGCATGAGCATCAGCACCGGGACGACCACCGCGACGCCAGCGAGTACCGATGTACCAAGCTTTGACAGAAACCAGGTTTCGATCAGCCCCGTCGACGCCTGCGCAAACATCATCAGCATGTTCGACCAGCCCATGTTGGCAAGCATCGGCGCGATCGGCGATTCGAGCATCGCATGCAGACGCGGATTGACGGCGGAAGACGCCATGACGGAACGTTCTGCCAAGTTCGTGCTCATCGAGTTGCCCCCAAGGTTGACGACATGCGTGTATATGCAAATAGATCGCAATGAAATCTACTTGCATATACCCGTACTAGTCAACATGAACTAAACTATGTGCATCCGCGCCGGGCCATACCGTGTCCGGCATCTTCGAACGTAAGGATGCAGAGCCTCATGTCGCCGACTAACGTGAAAGATCCTCTTGTCTGCAATGGCGCCGCATTGCGCAAAGCGACGCGAAGGCTCTCGCAGTTGTATGACGCGACGCTCGCGCCGTGTGGGCTGAGCACCGCCCAACGGTCCATCCTCGTTCACGTCGAGCGCGCGGGCAGCCCGACGATGACAGAACTAGCCGGTGCAATGGTGCTGGACCGATCCGCACTGGCGCGCAATATCAAACCGCTCGAACGCGACGGTTTTCTCACGCAGCGCCCCGACGACAGCGACGGCCGCAGCCGCCGCGTGGAGTTGACGGTTGAGGGGCGTGCCAAGCTTGCCGAATCTAACCGCCTATGGCGCAAGGCGCAAAAACGCTTTGAAGAGGTGTATGGGGAGGAACGTGCGGCCGCGTTACGCGTTGCGCTGGCAGAGATCTATTCAGAGGAATTTGCTATGGCTTTCGGCAACCCATGAGCAAACATGAAGCGGCGATCGCGGTTCGCTAACCGCTGCCGGGAACCGAGACGGGGGTCCCCTCACTTCGACACACTGACACCGTAGGCCTGATCGTTCGCCGTGACCGGCCCGAAGCGAAACGCCGATCGTTCGCGCTTCGCCACATACATCGCCGCGTCGGCCACGTCCATCAGTTGCCGGATGTTGGTCACGCGATCGGGATAGGTCGCGATGCCGATGCTCAGGCCGATCGAGAACCGCCCGGCATACTCCGCTTGCGCCACCGCCTGTACCTGCTCGATCAATCGGCGGGCCAGCCGGCGCAAATCGTCGTCGTTTCCATAATCGGTCAGCAACGCGACGAACTCGTCGCCGCCCACGCGCGCCAGCATGTCCTCGCGCCTGACCACGGCCGATAACCATTTCGCGAGCCGTCGCAAAAAAAAGTCCCCGGCGCTGTGTCCCAGCACGTCGTTGACGCTCTTGAACCCATCGACATCCAAGTAAAGCAGCGCCACCTTTCGCGTCTCGATGCCGGGCTCCGCCGCCACGGCATCGATCGCCGCCAGCAGCCGTCTGCGGTTCGGCAATCCCGTCAACGAATCGAGCGCGGCCTCGCGGTCCATCGCTTCGGAATAAGCACGAATATTCGCAAACGCTCGCCGTTGCACCGCCAGCGCATAAGCCAACAACGCGCCGACAAAAATCGCCACAGCGGCGAGCGCACCGGCACCGAACATCACCCGCTGGCGAGCATCGGCCGCAGCCTGATGCTGACGCGCTTGCCAAAGCTCGCTCAATTGCGCAAAGTCGGCCCGAAGCTTATCCATTTCGCGCTTGCCCTCGTCGGTCTGTACGAGTGCGATCGCATCCGTGCGATCGCCGGCGCGCGCAAGGTCGATGGTCCGTGCCAATTCGGCAAGCTTCGTTTGCCGAAGCCCATCGATGCGCCGCACGATTCGCATCGACGCCGCATCGGCGCCGGTCGAAAGATAGAGTTGCCGCAGCGCTTGCTCGACGTCCCGTGCGCCGCGCTCGTACGGCTGCAAATAGGCCGCGGATCCCGTGAGCAAGTACCCCCGCTGCCCCGTCTCCGCGTCTTGAAGATCGTCGAGTACGCGGTTCGTCGTACTAAGAATGCTGAAGGCGCTATCCTCGGCGATGCCATCGGCGATAACGACGCGCGCCTCGTAGACGAACGCGGCAGCCGCAATCAGCAAACCGAGTACGAGCGCTATATACAACGCGACGAAACGATTACGATCGTTCCGCGCCGATCGAAACAACCGCGCGGGCAAGGCTTTCTCCGGGAAACGGGACCTTTGGTCTGATAAGTTCAATGATAGTCGAGCGCCGCGGCCGTATCGCGTCCCGCACTTCGCCTCGTCAAGTGGGTTGTTCGATACGCTCGTCGGACTCCCCATGCGACGACGCCATCACCACGCAATCGCGCCCCAACGCTTTAGCCGTATATAGGGCAGCATCGGCACGCGCCAGTACGCGCGCCAGTCGATCGCCGCGCCGAAACTCGTCCACTCCCGCGCTGAACGTATAGGGCGTTTGATCGCACGGGCGCTGCGCGATCGCTGCGCGCAGGCCGTTCGTGAGATGCTGCGCCTGTGCCTCGCGGGTTGCGGGAAACAGGACGGCGAACTCCTCTCCGCCTAGGCGCCCGAACAGGTCGCCGGGCCGCAACGCCTGAGACACCGTCGAGGCGAAATGCGCCAACGCACAATCGCCGGCGGCATGACCGTGCCGGTCGTTGACTGCCTTGAAGTTATCCAGATCCATCAATGCCAGAGCAAGCGGCGCGCCACTCGCCTCCGAGGCCGCGATTGCAGCCTCCGCGCGCTCCATGAACGCACGCCGCACCAACGCCCCCGTCAATTCGTCGATCGTCGCCAGCCGCTCCATCCGCTCCGCCAATCGATCGTGCGCCAGCATCACCATGCCGATCGACATGAACGGAAAGCTCAATATGCCCATCCCTAGGAATGCGATGTTCAGCGGGGAGGGATCGAGAAAAGCCGTTTGATGCGCCAAGCCCACGCCATAAACGATGGAGCGCGCCACATGAAGCAGCCCACCGACACATGCCGCGATCGCTAGAAAGTAATAGCTATATTTCGGGCGATGCGCCGGCCGATATCGCCATACCGTCCATCCGAGCGTCATCCGCACATAGGCAAAGTAGCCCGAACTGACGGCCACGCTCGCATCGAGATTGGGCTTTATGCAGATGAAATACAGTAGCGCGAGATAAACGCCTATTACCGCCGCATATTCGGCGGCTGTTCCTCTGCGCTTTCCGAAGAACTCGCGCGCGCCTTGCAGTATCGCAAAGCTGCCCACGAGAAACAGCCCGCTTTCGAAGGCGAGCCCAAGCCACGGCGGCAGACGCTGTCCCGCGAGAATCAACGCGATTCCGACGGAAAAGATGCCGTACGCCGCACACCAACGCGATACGCCACGCACCTGCGCACGCAGCAGCGAGCCGAGCACCGCGGCGCTCATCACGCAGGACATGAGCGCGATGGCAAGGAGCGCGACCGTGCTGGGCATGATTGAATTGAGCTTATCTTTTGTTCGTAGAAGAATGCACCCGGGCAAAACAGATCCGTGCACATCCACGGCCGCCCCCCATATGCGGCATATCGTATCGCACTCCATGCGTCGGACTAAATAGGTGCTGGAAAGCAACACCCGTAAACATTAGACGATTGTCTCACCCCCTAACGCGTTGGGCTATCGATCAACGTCGCCACAGGAGGGCCCGCTTCGAATTTCGCCCGGCGCATCGAAAAGAAAGTCCGGACATTGCGGACGTTCGACGATTGCGTAAACAACCGACGCGCGAATTCATCGTACGAACGCATATCGAGCAATTCGACAACGACGATGAAGTCCGGCCCAGGCGACACGCGGTAGCATTGGGTGACCGCAGGCTCGGCGCAGACATACGCTTCGAATGTGTCGTAGTCCTCCGCCGTCTGGCGGTCGAGGCTCACTTCGATTACCGCGGTCACGCTCGGCCCGATCTTTGAAAAATCGAGGATAGCCACTTCGCGTTCGATCAGTCCCGCTTCCTTCAAGCGACGGACTCGCCGTAAACACGTAGATGCCGAAGCAAGCGCTTTTTGAGCGAGATCAAGGTTCGACACCGATGAATCTGCTTGGAGGATCGACAAGATCCGCCGGTCGAGTTCGTCCAGCTCAAGTGTTTGCATGCCAGGCTTCTCTTCATCGGCACTCGCCGCAGCGAATGAAATTTAATTTCATGCTGTATTCTATATTATCTTTTATTTCATTTGCACGTAATTTTTGAACGAAAATTTCACGTTGGCCACCGTACGATCCCCGTTCATTGGCCTACATCCAGGTCGTCGAACGGAGAGATCGGAAATGTGTGGAATCGTCGGTGCGGTCGCCCAGCGCAATGTCTTGCCTACCCTGGTCGACGGGCTGAAGCGCCTCGAATACCGAGGCTATGATTCGTGCGGCGTGGTCGCTTACCAAGACCGTAAGCTCGCAAGAGCGCGCAGCGTCGAGCGCGTCGCGGCATTGCAAGCCGAAGTGACGGCGCTCGGCTTGTCCGGTTATACCGGCATCGCCCACACGCGCTGGGCCACGCACGGTGCGCCGGTTACCACCAACGCGCACCCGCACTTCTCCCCGAGCGACGACAACGCCCGCATCGCGCTTTCGCACAACGGCATCATCGAAAACTGCGATACGCTGCGCGCGGAACTCGAACGATACGGTTATGTTTTCGCTAGCCAAACCGACAGCGAAACGATCGTCCACTTGATCGACCACCTTTACGACGGCGACTTATTGGAAGCCGTCAAACGAGCGGTGGCCCGACTGCGCGGCAGCTATGCGATCGCCGTCATGTGCCGCGACGAGCCGCACCGGATCGTCGGCGCACGCGAAGGTATGCCGCTCGTCATCGGCTTGGGCGACGGAGAAAATTTTCTGGCTTCGGATGCGATCGCGCTGTCGAACGAGACGGATCGGATCGTCCACCTCGAAGACGGCGACGTCGCCGATATTCAATTGCATCGTCATTGGGTGGTCGATCGAGAGGGGCGCCGTGCCGAGCGGCCCGTTCAGGTCGTGGCGGCTCACAGCGGTGCGGCGGATCTCAGCGGCTACCGGTACTACATGCAGAAGGAAATTTTCGAGCAGCCGCGCGCCATCGCCGACACGCTGCTCGATGTGCACTCCATCATGCCGGAACTCTTCGGCGACCACGCTTGGCGCACGTTCAACGAAATCGATTCGGTGTTGCTGCTGGCGTGTGGCGGCAGTTATCACGCGGCCCTCACCGCGAAGTATTGGATCGAGAGCCTGGCCGGATTGCCGACGAGCGTCGAGATCGCCAGTGAGTTCCGCTACCGCGATAGCGTGGCCAATCCCAAAACGCTGGTCGTAGCGGTCTCGCAAAGCGGCGAAACGGCCGACGTGCTCGGTGCGGTGAATGTGGCGAAGCGAGCGGGCATGACCCATACGCTTGCTATTTGCAATGTGCCGACGAGCGCACTCGTACGCGAATGCACCTTGAATTTCATGACACGAGCGGGGGTCGAGATCGGGGTGGCGTCGACGAAAGCCTTCACGACGCAGCTCGTCGCGTTGTTTCTTTTGACGTTGACGCTGGCGCAAATGCGCGGGCGCTTGAGCGACGACGACGAACTGCGGCACCTGCATACGCTGCGGCATTTGCCCGATGCGATGAGCAAGGTGTTGGCCCTCGAGCCGCAAATCATGGCTTGGTCCGAAACGCTGACGCGAAAGGAAAATATTCTGTTCCTCGGCCGCGGCATGCACTATCCGATCGCGCTCGAAGGCGCGCTGAAGATGAAGGAGATTTCGTACATTCACGCCGAGGCCTATCCCGCCGGCGAACTCAAGCATGGGCCGCTCGCGCTGGTGAGCGACGACATGCCGGTCGTTGCAGTGGCCCCGAACGACCGGTTGCTCGAAAAGCTCCGCTCGAACATGCATGAAGTGAGCGCACGCAACGGAAAACTATTCGTGTTTGCCGATGTGGATTGCGGCTTGTCGCCGAGCCCAGGGGTTAGCGTCATTCGGCTTAACGAATACTACGGGCCGCTTTCACCAATCTTGCATACCGTCCCCATGCAGTTGCTCGCGTTTCATGCTGCGCTGGCCAGGGGGACGGATATCGATAAGCCGAGGAATTTAGCTAAATCGGTCACGGTGGAGTGAGTGCGTTGCGGCTGGCGCCACGCGCTCGCATTCGCTCACATGCGCTCGGGCACCGCGATTCCGAGCAGATATAAGCCTCGCGTCAATACGCGCAAGCTCGAATGGCGCTTATGCGTCCGCTTCGATCAGAAATTTCGTCCGGTCCTTGGCGTTCGCCATCCATGCGGGCGCACGCCCTCGCCCCGACCAGGTGGCGCCGCTTTTAGGATCGCGATATTTCGCAGGCTGCGGCCCACGAACATAGGCGCCTCGCCGCTTCGTTCCGCTACCCGCCGGCGCGGGGACGCCCGATGCTTTGCCGTCGACGAGAAACTTATCGCGGTTCTTCGCTTGCGCAATCCAAGCCGGCGCGCGTCCGCGCCCCGACCAGGTCGCGCCGCTTTTCGGATCTTGGTACTTCGCGACGGCCGCGGCTCGGCCGGCAGCGTTTTGCTTGGCCGCACGCCCTTTGCGCTTTTTGCCGCCAACGTGTGCCTCGATATCGGCGACGGTCACGCCGCTATCTCGCATGAGTTCGGCGATACGCGCGAGCGTGGCCGAAGCTTGCTTGAGTCTGATGGCTTCCGCTTGTTCCTGAAGGCGCTTGATCTTCGTCGTGATTGCTTCCAATGTGGCCATACGTTCCTCCCGTTATATCGAATGGAACGCACTATGCCACGACTGGAGGTGCGATGCTACCGAGATTCCAAATTCTCGGATTCCAAGACCCCCCTTTTCGGTACACGAACGACCGGTTTCGAGGCGCCCTATCTCAAAGATAGATAAAGATTGCCCGATGCCGCATTCGCCGTGGGCGGTGATGACGCTGCGGCGGCCACTGCCGCAGCGTCGCTACACCGCTAGCGGCGCGAACTTACTGATTGGCGGGCAACCCCGCCGTCAAGATGCTGGTCGCCACCGCATTTTCGTAGGTCATGGCGATGACCTTCGTCACATGTCGAGATGCCGAACTGCCCAGCGGGATACTGACCGTCGCAATATTCCCCGACGAATCCGTGCATGTGTAATAGCCCGAAGCATTGCTGACGCCATAAGCGGTTTTCGTCGACGTGCCGTCATCGTATGTGGTCTGGATGGCGCAACCCGTGGCAACAACGGCTGCGGAGAACTTCGGCGTCCAGGTCAGCGATGCCGAAGAACCCGTGACTTGCCACGGCTTCGTTCCGTTAAAAGCGAGTTGGACCGCATAAGCGCTGCCGCCATCCACCTTTTGCGCGGTGATATCGACGGGCAAGTTATACGAGGAATTCTGTCCATTGCTATACAGCGGAACGTTGTGTACGGCGATGTAGTTGCTCGTCGTGAAATCCGAGGGCAAGCGAGGCAATGTCGAAAAGGCGTTCTGCAAGCCGTTGAAGTCCAACCCCAACACTTTCGTGACCGAATCGGCAATCAAGACGAATGGGACTTCCGGGTACACCGTCGCAATGCCATCGCTGTTGTTCGACGCGTTCGCGTACTGCGTATGAGCGAGCCTGCGCATCCATTTCCAGGCGTAGTCGTAGCGGTTGGTCGAGCCGTCGGCCACGTTGAAGAACGATGTCGGCAGATAGGTGAAGCTCTCGATCCCCGGTGTGTAATTGTGGTTGTCGTTGTCGTACTTGCTTTCGGCGGAGCTGTCGACGAAGTCCGCTTGGGCCGTCACCTTCTGCCAGTCCGTAATCACATTCTTATAGAGTGGGAAAAAGTTCGGCTCTTCCGCATAGCCGTCGAGGTAAGCCAGATTCGATGCGGGCATCGATTGTCCGTTCGGCGCTGGCTGCGTGGTGTAGGTATCGTTGGCAAGGCCGACTTGCGCCACATAGAAACGATTGGCGCCGCTTTCCCACCAGTGGTTGTTGAAATTCGATCGGAGCGTATTGCATCGCGCCGTATAGGTCGGCGCTGTACTCGGATCGCTCAGGAAGGCCGGATAACTCGCGAGTTTGCAGTAATAGGCGATTTGCGACGCGGCGGAATCGCCGCCCAAGAAGATGTCGTAGCCGGGCCAAATGATCTTCGACTCCGAAGGATCGTAGGCAAACTCGTTGTACGTTGCCGCGTCGGAGCCTGGCGAGCTGGTTATCCTGAAACCGTCAGTATTGCGGAAATAATTGCCGTTCGCATCCTGCGCATTCCAGTAGGTCGAATTCACCTCTCCGTTGATATACGACGCCATGCTCAGATAGCTGCTGTCGCCCGTCATTTTATAGAGCGTCAAGATGCTGTCGCCGATCTCGAACAACGCCGGCTGCTCCGCCCGGCGTTCGTAGGGCTTGCCGTTAATGCCAAAGGCCCACCAGGGAATCGGGTGCGATGGATCGGTCGTATCGATGACCGTCGAGAACTTGCGCGCCATGTTCACGTTCTGGCTCTGGTACCCCATGTAGTACGCGCCGATCAGGTAATGCGCATAGTCGCGAGAGTAATAGGCACATCGTCCCGCCAAGGATGCGAAATACCCGCCGCCGCCCGTGTCCATGCCCGCTTGACTGCAATCGGCGCCATTGCCCGCGTTCGCCCAATTGAACCGCTCGTAAAGCCAGTTGTAGTTCGCATCGGTAAGCGCCAGCTTGCTGGCTTCGCCAACCGCGGCATTGAAGCCGTTCGCGATCGTTCCTTGATCCGAAGCCGTGGGCGTCGGTTCGTTCGAACTCATATAGATGCCGTTCGAATCGACCGGCGCCGCCGCTTTCATCGCGCGGGTTGCGGCGGCTGCCTGAGGCATGCCGCCGTCCCCGTTCCCGCACCCCGCCAAAGCGAAGGCAAGCGACGCCAACACGGCTATTTCCAGATATCGACGAGCAAAGGGGGCGGACGACATTGCCCGCTCTTGATTTTCACGCGACATGATGCTCTCCAAGATGAATGGTTGGAACCTCACGCTTCTCCACGTCGATCGGACCATGCGCAACAACACGACCGCTGCGATGGCCCGACGTTCATGTACCGCTTACAGCAACCTACTTTTTTAGGAGTCCTAATTGGCCGATCTAGTCGAGATACAAAAGCCGACCGCCACCACCCAGCGTTGCGAAATCAGCTTTGCGTGTCCAATACCTTCATGCAGACGACGACGGCCGATTCGGGCGGCATCGGCGGAACCGGCACCCCGAGATCCATCAGCGTCGCGCCGGACATCTCGACGCCGCCTTCCCGCATGGCCACGAGACAATCCGAGTGCCTCGTGTAGTACGGCGCTTCGGGCATGGATAACACACGCACGAGGTAGCTCAGATCGCGCCGCAATCCCTTGACGGGGATCGGCGATGGGTAGCGCGTAGTATCCTCGCGCCGGCGCAAAACGGTCAGCACGGCGGCGCGCCCGTCATCGAGCGTCGCCTGCGTCCATGCCAGCGCATCGCCCAAGTGCCCCTGGCGTAGCACGCCGCGGTGCGAGATCGGCCGGCATTGCTTATAGAGGGCGATCCACTGCCGGAGGTCGTCGGCTTCGGAATCGGATAGCGTTCGAACATCGAGTTCGAGGCCGAGATGGCCGACGAGCGCCACCGCCGCGCGAAACGGCAGCGAATGCCGCCTGCCGGTCGTGTGCGCACAGACGGCGCCGATATGCGCGCCCATCGCCTCGGGCGGGAAAAAGCGCAAGAAGCCGCGTTGGATATCGATGCGCGTCAATGCGTCGTTGCAATCGCTCGCCCAAATCCGATGCATGTAGGCGAGCGCGCCGTAATCGGCACGTCCCCCTCCCGAGGCGCAGCTTTCGATTTCGACATCGGGAAATGCGGTACGTAGCCGCTCGAGCAGCCGATAGAACGCTAGCGTTTGACACCGATAGGCCGCTCGCCCAGCATGTCCCGCCGCCGCAAGATCGCGATTCATGTCCCATTTCAGATACGCAATCGAATGACCGGACAACAACGCGGCCATGCTGTCGTACAGGTAATCGGACACCGCGGGCTCCGATAGATCCAGCACGAGTTGATTTCGCCCGGTCACCAAGGCTCGTCCGGCCAGTTTGAGCGCCCATTCCGGATGGGCTCGATACAGTTCGCTATCCGGATTGACCATTTCCGGCTCGACCCATAAGCCGAACTCCATGCCGAGCCCGCGCACGTGATCGACGAGCGGAGTCAATCCTTTCGGATATTTGCGCACATCCGGCCACCAATCGCCGAGCCCGGCCCGATCGTTGCCGCGCCGATGGAACCAGCCGTCGTCGAGGACGAACCGTTCTACGCCCACCCGCGCGGCGGCCACCGCCAACGCCTTGAGCGAGCCGAGTTCGTGCTCGCAATACATCGCTTCCCATGTATTGAGAATCACTGGGCGCGGGCGCATGCGGCCTTGCGGCCAATTCATCACGCGTGTGCGCACGAAGCGATGAAATTGCGCGCTGAGCCCGTTGAGCCCCTGGCCGCTAACCGAGAGATAGGCGCACGGTGTGCGGTATCGCTCGCCGCGGGCAAGGACGACCTCGCCCGGCGCAAGCCATTCGCCGAGCTGTAGTTGTCGGCGTCCGTCGGTCAGCGGCTCGATCAGGATCGTATGATTGCCGCTCCACGCCAGATGCGCGCCGAATACCGCGCCTTCATCGTCATCGAGCGCCGTTCCGACGATTACGCCCGGAAACGAATCGTGCGACGTACGCCCTCTCCGGTTGTCGCGGCGCCATGTCGCCACACCCAATGTCTCGCGTGCCTCTTGGAACTCGAGCGTCCACCGTCCCGTAAAGCCAAGCACACGATCCGCTTGCGCGGGCAACGGCACGCAAGCGGCCGCAAGCCAGTCGAGACGATAGGGCGTTTCGCCCCGGTTCTCCACTTCCGCCCATGCGGATACGACATCCGAACCCGGATCGATCGAATAGCTGAGCGTCACGGCGAGCGCGGCGACCGGGTCGCTCAGCTTCATGAGCAGCGCGTCGCCCTCGCGGCTCATGCCGTCGAGCCGAAAATCGTGCGCCCAATCGGTATCGCCTTGTGCGCCCGGCCGGCTACCGCTCAGCGCGGGGTGATGAAACCAGCCGAAACCGTGCGTCGGCAGCACGGTAAACGGCGGATCGCCATCGAGGACTGTCGGCGGCGGCGGCCGCACCGCGTCGAGCGGCCACACCGGTGCGAACAGACCCAACGGCGGGCCGAAGTGGCGCCACACGGGCGCCGTTGCACGCGCCGGCTCGACTGCGAGGCAAACGTTCTCGCCGTTCAATTGGATGAGCATCGTTTCCGTCATGCGGCTACCCCTTGGTGGCGCCCATCGTCAGACCGGCGATAAAGTGCTTTTGCTTGAGAAAGAAGACGAGCACCGGCGGCATGGCCGCGACGATCGAGCCGGCGGCAACGAGATGCCACTGCGCGACCCAAATACCGCTCAACGCTTTCAACCCGGCTGTCACGGGCATAGCATGGTCGCCCTGCACGAGCACAGTGGCCCAAAAGTAGTCGTTCCAAACGAACGTGAAAACCAGCACGGAGAGCGCCGCGATCGCCGGCCGCACGAGCGGGAGCACCACCTTGTGAAAGACTTGAAACTCGGAGGCGCCGTCCATGCGCGCCGCTTCGATCAATTCGTGCGGCAACTCCCGAATGAAGTTGCGCATGAAGAAGGTACAGAAGCCCGTATTGAAGGCGATGTGAAACAAGACGAGCCCTGGCACCGAGTTGTACAAGCCCAATTGCAAGCTCATCAGCCGCACCGGAATCATCAAGATCTGGAATGGCACGAAATTGCCGGCGACGAAAAGAAAGAACACCACCAGGTTCAATCGGAAGCGATAGACGCCGAGGGCGAAGCCCGCCATGCAGCTCAGGAAGACGGTTCCCGCCACGGCCGGAATCGCTATCAAGCACGTATTGAGCAGGTACCGGCCGAGCGCCGTGTCGCGGAACACGGCCCGATAGTTCTCGATCAATTGCCATCGCGTGGGCCAGCCCCAATAATTGCCCGCGAAGATATCCGCCGGGCCGCGAATCGACGTCAAGGCAACGGCCATCAACGGCAGAAGCCAGACGATCAGCGCCACGGCAACGACGCCGCGATAAAGCCATTGAACGGGCAAACTCGCCCGCTCGATCGGAGTGGGAAACATTTAGGCGTGCTCCTTTTCCTGCCGGTAGACACGAATCAGCACGAAGCCGATATAGACGAGCATGACGAGAAACAGCACCGTGGCGATCGCAGAGCCGTAGCCGACGCGATAGCCGTAATCGCCGAGCGCCTGCTCGTACATGTAATAGGCGAGTACGCGCGACGATCCGTATGGGCCGCCTTGCGTCATGATGGAGACCATGTCGAAGCTGCGCAGCGCGCCGACGACGGTCACAACGATGGCGATGAAGGTGGCCGAGCGCAATTGCGGCAGTACGATGCGCCGGAGCATCGTCCACCCGCTCGCCCCTTCGAGCCGCGCCGCCTCGATGAGATCGGCCCGCACACCGGCCAGGCCCGTCAGGTAGAGGATCATGCAATAGGCGATCTGCGGATACAGCCCAGCCGCAACGATGCCGTAGGTGACGAATCGGTCGTCGGACAGGATTGCGACGCTCGGTACGCCGAGCGCATGCAGCACGTGAAACAGCAAACCGTTCGTCGGATCGTAGAACCACCCGAAGACGAGACCGACGACCGCCTGCGAGATCACGAACGGAAAGAAAAAGAGCGACTTGACGGCACGCATGCCGAACACGCTCTGATTCAACAACAGCGCGAGAAAGAGGCCGGCCGGTACAGACAGGAGAAAACCGGCCAGCCAAATGAAATTGTTCTTCAGCGACACCCAAAAGTTGGGATCGCTATAAAGTTCCAGATAGTTGCCCAGGCCGATGAAGCGCGGCGCGCTCAGTCCGTCCCATGCGTCGAAGCCGAAGCCGATCGAGCGAACGATCGGAATCAGCACGTACAGGGCGAACAAGACGAGCGAGGGCGATAAAAAGAGCCATGGCGCAATCGCGCGTTGGTGGCGCTCCCAAAATGAAGCGACGGGTGCGTCGATTGACGTAGCGACGGTTTGCACGAAATCTCCCCGAACGGGCGGGCGGACGGCTGCCAGCCGCGCGCCCGCCATACGAATTGAGCGTTATTTGAAAACGCGCTGACGAACCTGCTCCAAACGACCGAGCACGTCGGCTCGCGAATCGGGCTTCAACATGTATCGTTCGAATCCGTCCATCGCTGCCTGGGTCAACTCGGGCGGCGCATCGCGATCGAAGAACTGCGACAGGCCCTCGGCCTTGCCGAGCAGCGCAGCCCCCGCTTTCAGGTATGGATCGGTGGGCGCGGGCGCATCGCGATTGACGGGCAACTCCTCCGTGGCTTCGCCGAATTTCGCTTGGACGTCGGCGCGCGCCATATAGGCGAGAAAGCGCCGCGCATCGGCCTTGTTCTTGGCCTTGGCCGGGATATGGATCGTCTCGATCGGCGCCTCCTCCGCATCGGGGACAGACGAATCGATCGTGGGGAACGGCATGAAGCCGAGCTTGTCTTCGCCAAGGCCGGTCTGCTTCATCGGCGCCACGACGAAGTTGCCCATCAAATACATCGCGCCCTTGCCCTGCGCCAGCCACGTAGCAGCCTCCTGCCAGGTGTACGACGCATGGTTATCCATGAAATAGCCGGGCTTGGTCAGCTGATCCCAGTGCGCGAATACAGATTGAACGCGCGGATCGGTGAACGGCACCTTGCCGCCCGTCAATGCCATATGAAACGGAAAACCATTGACGCGTAGATCCAAGTAATCGAACCACGCCAGGTTGGTCCACGGCTCTTTGGTGCCGATCACGAACGGCGCCACGCCGCTTGCCTTGAGCTTTTTGCACGCATCGAGCAGTGCTTGCCAGGTTTTCGGCGGCTCGATGTTAAGCTTCGCGAAGATGTCCTTGCGATAGTAGATGCCCCACTGGTAATAGGTATAGGGAATGCCCCACTGCTTGCCGTCGAGCGTCACCTCGCTTTGCGCGGATTTCAGCTTGTCGTTCAGATCGTTTTGCTTCCACACGTCGGACACGTCTTCGAACAAGCCCGCTTTGACGAACGGCTCCATCTTGTGCCCGGCATACCAATTCACCACGTCGGGAGCGTCGGCCGTCAGAAAGTTTCGAATCGCCGTTTTATACGCGTCGTGATCGAAGCGATTGATTTTGACTTGGACGTCGGGGTTAGCCGCTTCGAATCCGCTCACCGCCGCGTCGAACGCCGTCCGGACCGCTTGATCGGACGTATCCGTGTTGATGACGAGCGTAGCCGCGCTCGCCTGCAATGCCATTGCCGCAGCCAATGCGGATAATGCGAACAATGCGGTCTTAAATACCTTCTTTCGTGTCTCCATTTTTTTCTCCTTGGAATCGCGCATGGCGCCGCCGCCGATCGACGGCGCGGGTTGTTGCACTACGGTTGGATTTCGGCGAACGACGAAGCGTGCAGCGCACCGCGATCGACGCCATGACCGGCCGGCGGCTGCCACTGCACGTTCGGCTCATGCTCGATGCAGCGCTCGAGTGCGTCGCCTTGTGCGTCGAATGCATGCAACGCGTGACGCGGTAGCGCGAAAGGCAAACGCTGACCGGGCACGACGCTCTCCGTGCCGGGCAACTTGACGACCCACGGCGCGCCATCGATACCGCTTTTCAGGTAGACGTAGGTCGCATCGCCCAGGCGCTCTTGCCATTTCACCTCGCGCACGATGTGCTGCCATTGCGTTTGAACGGTCGCATCCTCGGGGCGAATGCCCAAGGTTAGCGGCGCGCCAGGCGCAAGCCGCCGCGCGTCCACATGGGCCGCCAGGAATTCGCCGTCTGTCAAGCGAACCCGTGCAACCGTTTCGCTGGCCTCGACCAGCACCGCCGGAATGAAATTCATCTTCGGCGAACCGATGAATTCGGCAACGAAGCGGTTGCGAGGACGATGGTAGAGTTCGAGCGGCGAGCCGCATTGAGCGATGCTGCCTTGCTGGCGTGCCGTTTCCCCCGAATTGAGTAGGACCACGCGATCGGCGAGCGTCATCGCTTCGACTTGATCGTGCGTGACATAAACGGTCGAGGCATCGCCTACGTCACGGTGAATCCGTGCAATCTCATAGCGGGTCTGCGCGCGCAATGCGGCATCCAGATTGGAGAGCGGCTCGTCGAACAAGAACACGCCGGGCTGCCGCACGATCGCTCGCCCGATGGCGACGCGTTGTCGCTGGCCGCCGGAAAGCGCGCGCGGCTTACGCTCGAGCAAATGTTCGATCTGCAGCGCGCGTGCTGCCGACAGGACCGTCTCGCGAATCACCCGCTTATCCGCCTTTGCCAACGAAAGACCAAATGCGAGATTCTCGTAGACAGTCATATGCGGAAACAGCGCATAGCTTTGAAAGACCATTGCCACGCCGCGCCGCGCCGGGGGAACGTCGTTCATCCTGCGATTGCCGATGAAAAGATCGCCCTGAGTGATGTCTTCCAGGCCGGCAATCAAGCGCAGTAAAGTGGATTTGCCGCAACCCGACGCCCCCAGCAGCACGCAGAACTCGCCCTGCGCAATATCGAGATCGACGCCACTCACCGTCGGCGTGCCGCCGTACGACTTCGAAACCGCTCTAAGCGTAACGCTTGCCATGCTCGTCTCCGTCTTGTCTCTGTTGTACCTGGGTCAGCTTCGCCGCAGTCGACGGCGCCGCGCGCCAGCCGTCCCGTTATTAATTAGCAGTACTAACCTATTGGCTCACCGGTTGATCGGTTCCTCGTTCGATCGTCCGTGCGTTGCCTTCGTTGGCGGCCCGATCGACGTGCGATGGAGCCTATATGCGCGTTACGTCGTGCCCGCGCCGCACGATTGCCTAACGATCAGCGGTGCGACGTCTCGGCGATGCGAGCCGTCCTTCGATTCCCCTCGAATCAGTTTGAGCAGCGTTTGCGCCGCGTCGATGCCTTCATTGAAAGGCTCCGTGCGCATCGTCGTCAGCGGCGGCGCGGCGAACGCCGCCAACGGAATATCGTCGTACCCGACGACAGCGACGTCGTGCGGCACGCGCAATCCAGCGTCGCGCAGCGCCGCCATGGCGCCGAAAGCGATGGTGTCGTTGCCGGCGAACAACGCGGACATGCGCGGCGAACGTGCCAGCATCGAGCGCATCGCCTCATAGCCGCTTTGCGCGCTGTAGTCGCCGAATGCAATCCACGCCGGATTCATCTCGGTGCCGTGCGCCGCGAGCGCTTCGCGAAAACCGTCCAAACGGTCGCGCACGACTTGATAGCTCTCGGAGGCGAACCCGATATGCGCGATGCGCTCATGGCCCAGTGACAGCAAATGCTCGGTGGCCCGCCTCGCGGCCGCTCGATTGTCGACACCGATGCTGCACAGCCCCGGTCGATCCGCCCAATTCGAACCGAACACCACGAGTGGGAAGCCCTTTTCCGCCAACTCCCATAGATAGGCTTCGTCCAGACGACGGGGATTCAGGACGACGAGACCATCGACACGACCGCTGTCGATCAGATCGATGAACGTTCCCGGGCGGTCGGACTCTTTGACGGGTTCCAGCAGAACCTTATATTGGCTCGAATGGCACGCGAGGCTGAGCCCGGCAAGAAAGCGCGGCAGATAGGCGTCGACGTCGACGTGGACATGGTCGCCGTGAGGCAGCAGCAACGCGACGGTTTTGGCCGAGCCGCTCGCGAGCGATCGTGCGAGCGCGTTGGGGACGTAGCCGAGTTGCTTGGCCGCCGTGAGCACGCGCTCGCGCGTCTCCTCGCTAATGCCCATGCCCGAAACGCCATTCAAGACGAACGAGACCGTCGTCCGGGAGACGCCGGCGAGTTTCGCGACTGCGGTGCTGGTAACACGAGCCATTTGGATAAGCGACCTAACGCGCGTTAGCTACTTGTTCGAAAAAAGTCGCATGAAAGCATGCGACTTGGACCTGACGCGAGTTAGTTTAGCGTGACCCCGCATAGAGTCAACTTACATCTCATCGGGGTTTCCCCTAGGCTGGCGATAACTGCTTATGAAAAAAGGTCGTCCCGCACAGTGTACCGTCGGGCATTAGCGCATAGTTCGGGACCGTTCCGACGCGTACCCACCCCGAGCGCTCATACAGCCCTTCGGCCTCGCCGCCCGTCACGGTGTCCAGCACGAGCACGGATTTACCGGCACGCTGCGCCTGTTCGTCGACGGCAGCCATGAGGCGCGTCGCAATGCCTTGGCGCCGAGCGCTGCGCGATACGAGCATCTTCGCCACATCGGCCCGATGCGGCTGATTTTCCGGCTGCGAGATGATGAGCTGCACCGTTCCGACGATTTGCCCTGCCCCGTTTTCGGCAATCAACAAGATACGTTCGTCGCGGGCGATGCCTTCGGCCACATGTCGCCAAAATGCCAGCGCGGTTTGCCGGGCGATCGGCAGCATGAAACTGACCGACGCGCCGCCTTCGACGCAATCGATCAACACGTCGGCGAGCGCGTCCACGCAGGCCATCGCCTCGCTCATCCCCAATCGCCGGATCGCAATCGTTTCGCTCATGATCATCCGTGGCTCCGCGATTCGTCGAACGACGGTTTGCTCAAAGCGACCAAATAACGTGCCGCCTTACGCGACGGGTTGCGAAAAACGATCGGGCAATCGAGCTTCATCGCGAGGCAATCGCCCGCTGCCAAACGCCACTGCCGTTCGCCGACGGTCACTTCCATCGTGCCGTCCAAGATCCATACTTGCTGATGGATGTCGGCGTCGCGCACGCCGGTTTCATAGGCCACTTGCTTGCCTGGCGGAAAACTCACTTCCACCAATTGAATCGGCGACCATGCCGGCGGCGAAACGTTACGCCGAACATAGCCCGAATCGGGATCGGTCCAGACGAGTTGCTCATGCCGCGAACAATGCGGCGCCGGCTCGGGCACGCGCACTTGTTCCGATTGTTCGAATAGCGATGCGAGCGATACGCCGAACGCCATCGACAGTTTGTCGAGAACAATGGCGGTCGGACTGCTTTGCCCGCGCTCGATCAAGGAGATATTGGACCGGCTCACCTTACTGCGCTCGGCCAGCGCATCGAGCGACCAGCCCTTGGCATCGCGCAGTTCGCGCACTCGGCGCGCAATCGTGTCGTGAACGTTCATCTTGTCTAGTTTTATGGAATACGATTTCCAGTAAACTAGACTCGACAAATCTTCTTGTCAATGGAATCGGGCGGCGACGTCGATTCGATCGCCCTCCGCCCTGCGGGTGCCCCCTTCAAGCCCCCTTCGAATCTTCACTCGGCAAGATGCACGCTGAGCCCTGTCTGCCCAGGCAAGATCGCTTCTTTCAACGTGCATTCGGGAATGTCGTAGTCACCGGCATTTTGCCGCCGGTATGGAATCGGCCGCGTGCTCCACAGTTCGTCCAATCGGCGCCCCAATGCGTCGCGCGTCTGCGCGAATCGGCCTTCGTCCATCCGGCTCGTTCGATAGACGAGGAATGGCGGCAACACATCGAAGCCGGGATAGAACAACACGCCATGTTGGATCGGAAACAGAATATCGTCGATCGGACCATTGATCCCTCGCGGGCCGTAATGCGGCTCCCATCCGCCAGTCGTCACGACCAGCATGGCGCGTTTGCCAGCCAACGATCCCTCGCCGTATCGGTCGCCCCAGTGCCGATCCGAGTGTTCGCCCACCCCGTAGGCGAAGCCGTATGCGTACACGCGCTCCACCCACCCTTTGAGGATCGCCGGCATCGAGAACCACCAGAGCGGAAACTGCAGAATGACTGCATCGGCCCACACGAGCTTTTCTTGCTCTAGCGCGATGTCTTCGCTCTGCGTACCGTTTTGGAACGCATGCTTCGACGCAACCGAGGGATTGAATACGGCCCCTCGCACGTGTTCGGTGCTGTCGGAGGCATCGAGCGAGGCCTTCCAGTTCATGGCATAGAGATCGGACACGCGGACGGAATGTCCCGCGTCCTGCAGCCGCTTGACCGAAAAATCCTTCAGCGCCCCGTTCAGAGATCTCGGTTCGGGATGGGCGTAGACGAGCAATACGTTCATGAGTGCGTTCTCCTAGGTCGATGGAGACACAGCGTACGACTCGACACGCTATAGTAGAAATGAATTCCTGAAATCACAGGTATTGCCTTGGATAATCGCCTCAGAAGCTTGGACCTGAATTTGCTCGTGACGCTCGACATGCTGCTTGCCGAGCAGAACGTCACGCGCGCGGCGCAGCGCCTGCACTATTCGCAGCCGTCGGTCAGCGTTCAACTCGCGAAGTTGCGAGACGTATTCGACGATCCGTTGTTGTTACCGGGGCCTCGCGGCATGCGCCCCACGCATCGCGCCGAACAATTGCGCGAGCCGTTGCGCGAAGCGCTCGAGGCCATCGAGCGCGCCGTCGCCCCACCGCAAGCATTCGATCCTGCTCGCGCTAGCCGAACCTGGAAGATCGCCGCCACCGACTACGCCGAATCGACGATCGTCCTTCCCGCACTGCAGCGTCTACGCGCGCAGGCGCCGGGGAGCCGGCTCGCTGTGGTCGAGATGGTGCCGCCGAGGTTCGAGAAACAAGCGGAGCAAGGCGACATCGATCTCGCTTTCCACACGACCGAAGGGGCGCCCGAGCATTTGCGCCGGCGCGTGCTATTCGCCGAACGCTATGTGCTGATCGGCCGTGCCGATCATCCGCGCCTAAAGCGGCGGCCCACCGTCGCGCAATTTTGCAAGCTCGAGCACGCCATCGTGTCGCCCGACGGCGGTGGATTTCATGGGGTGACCGACGAAGCGCTCGGGCAAGTCGGCCTTACGCGGCAGGTCGTGCTCTCCGTTCCGCACTTTCTCTTTTTGGTGTCGGCGGTGGCGAGCACGGACCTCGTGGCCATGGCCCCGTTTCGGTTGGCATCGGCCCATCCCGGCTTGCGGGTGGTCGAGCCGCCCGTCGATGTTCCGGGCTACGAGATGTCCATGCTCTGGCATGAGCGCGCGCACCGCGATCCGGCTCACGCATGGCTCAGAGAGCAGATTGCCGCTGCGGTTTGAGCGCGCGCCCCACCCTTAGCCGCGATGACCGACGACTAGATCATCCGCGATCGAACGAGGCGGACGCGGCGCGGAACGACCGATTGCCGTCCCGGGCCAGGCCTATCGCGAACCCGTCATTAGTCCGTCTGATACTTGGGCGAATACGGGCCATAGAGCCAGCCGTTCGGCGGCCCGGCGTGCAGCAACCGCCAGCTCGTCAAGCCGGCGACGTCATGACTTTCGTCGGTCAAGCTGTGGATGATCTGCTTCACGGCGGCTTGGACCAGCAAACCGATCAAGCCTCCGCCGGCATTGGCGTTGCCGTGCAGCTCGTCGCCGGTCGCCACCGCCGATCCTTGCCAGAGCACATCGCCCGTGCGCAAATCGACGAGTTTGGACGACGCCCTGACGACCGTCGAACTGTTGATCACCTGATAGACGGAGCCGTACTGCGTCACTTTCGTGTACAGCGCGGCGTCGGCGCCGAAAATCTCGCGCAGCTTGGCGGCCGGGGCCATTTCGATATCGGTCGGCGTCGTCAAGCCGTTTTGCTTGAACGCTTCATCCATCACCGCCACGGGCACGACGTAGTAGCCCGCTTCGGCAACGGGCATCGTCATCTGCGAGAGCATGCTGTACGACGCCTTGATATCGGGCGTCGCGTTCTCGGGCGGCAACAGCAAGATCGAACGAGGCCGGCTGCTCTTGAACGCCGTGTAATCGACGTGCTTAACCGGTGCCGCGCAGGCGGCCAGGCAGGCCAGCGCGAAGAAGGCCAGCCACAGTCGGAGAGAAAAGAATTTGAACATGGTCGGGCCGCAATTTACTTGGGTTTCTTCATCAAGAAGTCCATGAAAGGCGCCGACTCGGGGAATTGCTTTTCCTCTGCCGCGAACTCTTGCTGGGACTCACGATCGTTGCCGACACTGGCGTACAACATGCCGAGCTGGGCGTGGAAACCGGGCGGAGGCACATGACCTTTCGCCTGAATTTCCTGCAGCGCCTTCTCTAGTGCATCGATCTGCTGTTGCGGGCTGTCCTTGCCCTTGAAGTAGGCATACACCTCGGGCTGGTAGGCCGTCCATTGGTAAAGCGACGGTGTCGTCGGCGCGCAGCCGGTAAACAGCAGCGTGGCCGCAAGCGCGGCGAACCCCGCGCCGCGCGATATGAGCGTGTGTTTCATCTTTATTGCTATCGTTATCGTTATCGATGGTGTGCGAATCGGGAACCTAAGTGCCGATCAATCAGCGCCGATCAATTCGTCCGCAATGCGCCCGCGTCGATTCGCTGGGCCAAATGATTGACGGCCTCTTGAATCGCGAGATCGAGCACCTTGCCGTTGAGCGTGGAGTCGTAGCCCGCCGTGCCCCCGAAGCCTACGATTTCGCGATCGGACAAACTGTATTCGCCGGCGCCCTGGGCCGAGAGTACGACTTCCGACGTCGTCGTATCGACGACATTCAAACTGACCTTGGCATAGGCGATTTGCTTGCGGCCGCGCCCCAGAATGCCGAACAGCTCGTTATCGCCGATTTCCTTGCGCCCGAACTCCGACACGTCGCCCGTGATCACGTAATTCGCGCCTTTCACCGACTGCGCCTTATGCATGAAGCCAGCTTCTTGCTTGATCTCGCTCAGGTTGTCGCGATCGAGCACGCTGAAACGGCCGCTTTGTTGCAAGCGCGTCGTCAGAATCGTCTTCGCTTGGCTACCCAGTCGATCGACGCCGTCCGAGAAGATTCCGCGCATGTATTCCGAACGGTTGTCGAACTTTCCGATCGAGATCGCCACGGGTTTGCCGGCATACGGCGTTTGCGCGACGGCGACGACGGGAACGGCGAGCGTCTGCGACGATTCGGTGGCGCAACCGCTCAACGCTGCGGCCACGACCCCGATCAACAAGGCACCGGATAGTTTCGATGGTCTCAAAGTCTTACCCCTTGGTTTTTCAGAAAGCACTACGTTGAAATAGTTTTGGACAACGCAAGCGAGCGCCGTTTTGCCCTAGGCATGACGAACGTGCAGTGAAAGCAGTCGGGTTTTAACGAGGCGCGGCGGAATGAAAGAAAATACGGTGCGCGCGAATGGCGCCGCCTGCTGGAAGAAGAGGATAAAAAACGCTACCGCTGATCATCATAGCCCCGTGGATCGCCGCAATTATTGGTCGTCTTTTGCGGGCGATTGTAGCCGATCAGCCTGCAATCCTAGGGGCGTCTCATGTTGGCACTGCCAATTAACAACAGTCGAGCCGCGAATCCGCGGCTGCGACCGAGCGGGTATTGACAGATGCGGGGCAATGCCGCTATCCGCGCTTTTCGCTGGGCGAGGCCAGGCGCACCGGCACCGGTGAGCGACCTCGGCCGCCGTCCAGCGGCAGCCGAGCCGATCAAACGCCATGCCTTCGCGCGCCGCCTTGCGCCGCCGTGGGATGCGGCCACATCCGCACCGCCAATGCCGCGAGCGACGTCGTCACCGCCATCGCGATCACGCCCATCCATCCCCACTGCGCCAACATCGCCGAGCCGATGGCCGCGCCGGCCGACATGCCGACGAACATGCCCACGAACAGCACCGCATTAAGACGGCTGCGCGAAGCGGGATCGATCCCGTAGACGATCGTCTGATGCGCGATCAGCGTAGTTTGAACGCCCAGATCGAACCCGACCGTCGTCAACGCCAGCAGCACCAATTGCGCATGCGGCGTCATCGCGGCGCCCAGCGCCATCGCGGCAAACGAAATCGTCGCAATGCCGATACCGAGCCGCGTCACCCACTCCGGCCCGTGTCGGTCGGCCAAGCGGCCGGCGATCGGCGCGCCGAGCGCTCCTGCCGCACCGGCGAGCCCAAAGCCGCCCGCGACGGCGCTGCCCAGATGAAACGGTGCGCCGTGCAACAAGACGGCCAGCGTCGACCAGAATGCGCTGAAACCCATCGCCAGCAAGCCCTGTGCGATCGCGGCGCGCCGCAGCGCCCTTTGATGCCGCCACAGATGCCCGAGCGATGCGATCAGCGCGCGGTACGGCAAATGGGTGGTTGGCTTGAAAGGGGGCAAACCGCGTGCGGCGGCCAGGCCGATTGCGGCGACGCTCGCCGCGGCCGCGACGAACATCGCACGCCAACTGTAGTGGGCCGCGACCAAGCCGCTGACGACGCGCGAGAGCAAAATGCCTAGCAACAAGCCCGTCATCACCTTGCCCACCACCTTGCCGCGATGCGCATCGGGGGCTAAAACGGCCGCGGCCGGCACGACGTCTTGCGCCATCGTCGCGGACAACCCGATGGCAAAGCTTGCGACGAGCAAGCATCCGATCGACGGCGCAACTGCCGCCAGCAACAGCGCCACGACGAGTGCCGTCGCTTTGGCGAGAATGACCCGGCGCCGGTCGAAACGATCTCCGAGCGGCGCCAACAACAAAATGCCGGCCGCATAGCCGAGCTGCGTTAGCGTCGGCACCATGCCGACCGCTTGCGCCGATGCGCCCATATCCGACTCGAGCACGCCCAGCATCGGCTGGCAGTAATAGAGCGGCGCCACGCCCAGGCCGGCCGCCGTCGCCAACAGCAAGACGAGACGCGGATGCGGCATGGCCGCCCCATGGGCTGGCGTAGACGGCCGAGACGCGTTAGCGGGCGTCGTCTCGAGCGTTTCCGTAGTGGACATAGCGGGTGCCTCGCAAAAGGGATCGACTGAATGGACGCGAGTTTGACGGGCCAAGCCCAATGCCGGTAGTACCGCGAGCCGTAGATTTGCTATACGCTGCACGTATGACCGAGAAAAATCGCCATTCATCGGCCCCACACGGCACCAAACGTGCCACCGCGCTTTCGTTGGAGGGCGCCAGCCAGCGTTTTCAGCTCATGGAAACGTTCGTACGTATAGTCGAATCCGGCAATCTCTCGGCGGCAGCAGGCCAACTGCACACCACGCAGCCAACCGTAAGCCGCCGCTTGCAAGCGCTCGAACGCTCGCTAGGCGTGCGCCTGCTGCATCGCTCGACGCATACGATGCGGCTGACCGTGGACGGCGAGCGCTGCTTTAAGCGTGCCAAGGAATTGCTGGCGAGCTGGGCGTCGTTCGAGGCGGACATGCGCGGCGCGCAAGAAGAACCCGAGGGCCTATTGCGCGTGGCGGTGCCGCATGCCTTCGGCCAGCAGCGTTTGGTCGAACCGTTGGTTCGGTATTTGAACGACTATCCGCGCGTGCAGGTGGAGTGGTTGTTGCAGGACGACGTGCGCGATTTCATCGCCAAGGGAATCGATTGTGCCATTCAAGTGGGCGAACCCAACGACCCGGCGGTGGTGGCGATTCGGCTGTCGAAGGTACCGCGGATCGTCGTGAGTTCGCCCTCGCTGCTCGAGGGCGGCCGTGTGCCGCAAGCGCCCGACGAACTGGTCTCGTTGCCGTGGATGGCGTTGCGAACGTATTACCGTACCGAGCTGACGCTCACGCACGAAGAGACCGGCGAGACGCGCCGCATCCCGATCCAGCCGCGCGTGAGCACCGACAATCTCTATGCGCTGCGCAGCGCCGCGCTGCTCGGCATGGGGGCATGCGCAAGCTCGGCCTGGCTGCTGGCCGACGATCTCGCCGCGGGCCGTTTGATTCAGCTTGCGCCTAGGTGGCAGGCGCACGCGCTGCCCGTCTACCTGCTCTATCCGCACGCCCAATACTATCCGTCGCGACTGCTGCGGTTCATCGCCCTGATGCGCGAGGCGGTATCTATCGCGACACAGGACGATTGAAACGAAGCAACGGCCGCTCAAGCGTATTCGTACACGCCGCGCCCCGTCTTGCGACCGAGGCGCCCAGCCGCCACGAGTTCGCGCGCTTCCGCCTTCGCCACACCCTCGGCCAACACGAAAAACGCTTCGTCGATCATCGGCACGAACTCGATCTCACTGCATGTTTTCGAAAATCGCGGCAATGCCCTGTCCGCCGCCGATACACATCGTCACCAACGCATAGCGGCCGCCGATGCGCCGCAATTCGTGGATCGCCTTCACCGTGATCAGCGCGCCCGTGGCGCCGATCGGATGCCCGAGCGAAATGCCCGATCCGTTCGGATTGACCTTCGCCGGATCGAAGCCGAGTTCGCGTGTGACCGCGCAAGCCTGCGCCGCGAATGCCTCATTGGCCTCGACGACATCGATGTCGCCCACGGACAAGCCCGCGCGCTCCAACGCCTTGCGCGTCGCCGGGACGGGGCCGATGCCCATCTGCAGCGGATCGACGCCGGCGTGCGCATAGGCAACGAGACGCGCCAACGGCTTGACGCCGCGTTGCTCGGCCGCCTCGCGCGACATCAGCAAGACAGCCGCGGCCGCATCGTTGATGCCCGACGCGTTGCCTGCCGTCACCGTGCCGCTCTCGCGATCGAACACCGGCTTCAGTTGCGAGAAATCCTCAAGGGTGGCATTCAACCGCAGGTGCTCGTCCGTATCGAATGCCACCTCCTTACCCTTGACGCGCCGCAGTACCGGCACGATCTGTCCGGCGAACCGGCCTTCGGCGATCGCGCGTTCGGCGCGCCGGTGCGATTCCAGCGCGAGCGCATCTTGGTCTTCGCGCGAGATGCCGAACTTGCGTGCGACGTTTTCCGCCGTCACCCCCATCGGCACTTTGTGAAACGGATCGTTCAGCGCGCCGAGCATCATATCGACCATGCGAGCATCGCCCATGCGCGCACCGAAACGCACGTCGCTCGCGATGTACGGCGCGCGGCTCATGTTTTCCGCCCCGCCGCCGATCGCTACTTGGGCATCGCCGAGCATGATGGTTTGCGCGGCGGACACGATCGCTTGCAAGCCGGACCCGCACAGGCGGTTCACGTTGAAGGCGGGCGTCGTTTCCGGAATGCCCGCGTCGATCGCCGCCACGCGGGACAGGTACAAGTCTTTCGGCTCCGTCGCGATCACATTGCCGAACACGACGTGATCGACCCGCTCCGGCTCGACGCCCGTGCGCGCCAGCACCTCGCGCACGACGATCGTCGCCAGTTCGGTCGGCGCGACGTCCTTCAGGCTGCCGCCGAATTTGCCGATGGCGGTACGCACGCCGCCTACCACGACCACTTCCTTGTTCATCGGTGCTCTCCTCAATGATCCTTCGGGCTCAGAATTGTTCGATATCGAGCGCCAGCAGACCTTCGCCGTTTTTCGCCGTGACGATCGACGTGTGCAGCGCGGCAGCGTGCGGCAGCAAATGCTCGGCAAAGCATTGCGCGGTCAAAATCTTGGCACCGTAAAAGGAAGGGTCCTCGGCACGCTTGTCTTGCGCGACCAATGCCGCGCGCGCCATCTGCCACCCCGCGAGGACGACGCCCGCCAGCTTCAGGTACGGGACGCTGCCGGCGAACACGGCGTTCGGATCGCGCTTGCCTTGCGCGACGACGAATTCGACAACGGCGCCCAATGCGCGCCGGCCGGCTTCCAGCTGCGTCGCGATCGACCGGAACGCGCCGTCTTGCTGCGCGTTCAACGCGTCGACGGTCTTGTCGATTTCGCGCAGCAGGCTACGCGCCACCGCGCCGCCGTCGCGCAGCGTCTTGCGCCCCACCAAGTCGTTCGCTTGGATCGCCGTCGTGCCTTCGTAGATCGGCAAGATACGCGCGTCGCGGTAGTACTGCGCGGCGCCCGTTTCCTCGATGAAGCCCATCCCGCCATGCACTTGCACGCCGAGACTCGTCACGTCGAGCGATATTTCCGTGCTCCATCCCTTCACGATCGGCACCAAATATTCGTAGATGGCCTGGTGCTCGGCCCGCACTTGCTCGTCGGCATGACGATGCGCGATATCGCTGTGCGCGGCCGCCACGTAACCGAGCGCGCGCGCGCCTTCCGTGAGCGCCCGCATCGTGCCCAGCATGCGACGCACATCGGGGTGATGCGCGATCGTCACCGCCTGTTTCGCCGAGCCGTCGACGGGGCGGCTCTGCACGCGCTCCTTCGCATAGGCGAGCGCTTTCTGATAGGCGCGATCGGCCACGGCAACCCCTTGCATGCCCACCGCGAAACGCGCCGCGTTCATCATGATGAACATGTATTCGAGGCCGCGATTTTCCTCGCCGATGAGATAGCCGACCGCTCCGCCGTGATCGCCGAATTGCAGCACGGCCGTCGGACTGGCTTTGATCCCGAGCTTGTGCTCGATCGAGACGCAATGCACGTCGTTGCGTTCGCCGAGCGTGCCATCCTCGCGGATCATGAACTTCGGCACGATAAAGAGCGAGATGCCCTTCACGCCTTCGGGCGCATCGGGGGTGCGCGCCAGCACGAGATGGACGATGTTCTCGGCCATGTCGTGCTCGCCCCACGTGATGAAGATCTTCGTGCCGAACACGCGATAGGTGCCGTCGCCTTGCGGCTCGGCGCGCGTGCGTACGAGCGCCAGATCCGAACCGGCTTGCGGCTCGGTCAAGTTCATCGTGCCGGTCCATTCGCCCGAGATGAGTTTGGGCACGTAACGCTGTTTCTGCTGTTCGCTACCCGCCGTGAGCAACGCTTCGATCGCGCCGTCCGTCAGCAACGGGCACAGCGCGAACGACAGATTCGACGCGTTCAGCATTTCGATGCACGGTGTGGCGATCGACTTCGGCAGGCCCTGCCCCTCGTATTCGGACGGGTGCTGCACGCCTTGCCAGCCGCCTTCGACGAACTGGCGGAACGCCTCCTTGAAACCCGGGGTGGCCGTCACGACGCCGTCCTTCCACGTGCTGGGATTCCGATCGCCTTCGACATTGAGCGGCGCCAACACCTCCTCGCACAGCTTGGCGGACTCTTCGAGCACCGCTTGCGCCGTATCGATGCCGGCATCCTCGAAACCGGGAAGACGGGCCACCTCGTCGAGGCCGGCCAGCTCCTTCAGCACGAACAACATGTCCTTGATCGGGGCGGTATAGCTCATAGCGCACTGTCCAAATGAGTGAGAGGAAGCGAGCCGGCCGCGGCATGACATATACGGCCATTTCGGCATGGTTTGGACTAGATCGTAACGATAAAGTGCCAGCGCGTGCTGGCGAAACCGGACCACCTACTGACAAATCTGGCCAGAAGCGCGAAATAGGCAGGCAAGCGCGGAGGCGGACTACGCGCGCCTGCGGTACGTTCCGGGCGTGCTGCCCGTCCAATGGCGGAAGGCGCGATGAAAGGCACTCGGATCGTCGAAGCCGATGTCGCCGGCGATCTTCGCGATCGTTTCGTCCGTCTCGGTCAACCGCTGGATGGCAATATCGCGACGAAGCTCGTCCTTCAAGGCTTGGAACGTCGTTTCTTCCCCCGCGAGACGCCGGCACAGGGTACGGACGGAACAGTGCAGATGGGCGGCGGCCTGCTCGATCGTCGGCAGGTCGGGCAGTTGGCCGGCCAGATATTGCCGGACGCGGTGGCTGACCAACTGCTCGCTGAACGAACCGAAGATCCAATCGCCGGGCGCGCGTGCCAGAAACTTGCGCAAGTTGCGCTTGCTTTGCCGAATCGGCAGGTCGAGGTAAGCGGCGCTGAAGTGCATGAGCGTCCGATCGCGATCGAACAGCACCGGCCCCGAAAAGAAATAGCGGTGATCGAGCGCATGCGCGGCACGCGGGCAGGCAAGCTCCACTCGAAGCAGCGAGATGTTCTGACCAATGAGCCAGGAGGACACGCCGTGAACCAGCTTGAGCATCAGCTCATGCCCCAGCGGGCCGATGTCGTGCGCGACCGGATTGGGGCGCAGGGTCAACTGGGCGAGCGCGCCGTTACGCCGCGACTCGAGACGAAAATCGTCGAGCACGATGTGAAAGAACTGGCAGAAACGATGCAGCGCCGTTTCGAGGTTGCGCGCATCGAGCAAGCTCAAGCATAGGAATTTCAAGGTCCCGCTGCGCAGCGGCCGGCTGAAAAAGCCCGGCATTTCGTCGTCGAGCGCGATGGCGATCGCCTGATAGAGCGTGGAAAATTGCTCCTCCGTCACGCGCGCGCCGGGCTCGGCCAGCAGCTCCGGCGCGACGCCGGCCTCCTCCAAATACCGGCCCATCGTTTCCGGGCGCGCCTGAGCACCCGCGAGAAACGCCTTCACAAGCGAGATCGGGACTGTCGCGCTCGGCGGTTCGGGCGATACGGGGGGCGGAGCGCGATGCGGCTCGTCGACGGTCGAACGATGCATAAGTTAGCGTCAAAAGACGAGCCGCCCATGCGTGGCTAGCTCGGCGCTTGGCAAAGGGTACCGATTCGGCCCTCCCGGACGAAACCGAGCGATTCGTAGAGCCGGATCGCATGATACGCTTCGTCGGCCACGATCACGAGACGGTCCCGCGCACCGGCCGCACGCTTGACGACCTCGGTCAGCAGCGTTCGGCAAACCCCCTTATTGCGCTGATCTTCGCGCGTGACGATCGATTGAAAACGTCCGATGCGCCCGAAAAAGAACAGGCCCAAGTTGCCGACCATCTCGCCGTCGATGAAGGCGCCCCACCAATTGCCCCATTGCCGCTCGATCAGCCCGCGATAAGCCGAGCGCTGGAAATCGACGCAGCGCAGCGAGACTTCGCTCTCGGGATCCGGCATGTTCGCCAGCGACATGCGCGCCCAATCGTCCCAATCGCGGTCGGAATCGAGCAGCCTGACCGCGATCGCTTCGTTGATCGCGTTCGAATGCACTGCGTTACGTTCGGCGACGAGCACACTAAATAGGCCGGCCTCGTAGCCGTGGGCGACGTACGCGTCGAGATCGGCGAGCGGGCCCATGCCCTCGGGCCAGGCGAACTGGCGGTGGACGTAGGCCGGCGGGCTGCCGACGAGGCGGGCGAAATCGGCCTCCAACCGCTGACGATCGTCTTGCGATGGACGCGCCGGCAATACGAGCATATTCCCCGAAAAATAGTCCGGTGCCTGCGCCGTGCGCATGAAGACATATCGATCGTCATGCGACACGGAGCCGATCTCGGCATGCAGTAATAGATCCGTTGCTAGCCCTAAGTTTTCTTGTATTTGTCGATGCATGCCTGAATCTGAATCGATCGGTTGGTACAGCGACGGGGCTTCGCATGAGCGAACGGCATCGTCAACGCGCGCAACCGTGAAGAGGGAAGCAATGATAGCGGTTCATCTGCGCGCCTGCTCGTTATCGTGGCGACGAAATGGGCGACGACGCAATGGCGCTCAAAATTCGATACGCGGCACGCACACGCTCGTCGATCGGAAAGTTCTTGTTCGCCAGCAAGACGATGCCCATTTGGCGCTTAGGAATGAAGGCAATGTAGGCACCGAAGCCGTTAGTCGAACCGGTCTTGTCGATCCACACGTCCTTGCTCGGCGCCTGCGGCGGCACGATGCGCGATACCGGTGTCGGGTTCAGGATGACCGCGGCCGAATTGCCTTGCAGCAAGGCATCCAGCGCGACGGGATACGCATATTGCTCCCAGATCAAATCCTGCGTCATCGGGCCCACGCGATAGTAGCCCGTGTGCGTCTGCGTCACGGCGCGCTGCCATTTGTCGTCCACCTTGGCCAGATTCATGTTCGCTTCGATGAACCGAAGCATGTCGCCGGCTGTCGTTTTGAGGCCGTATGCCTGTGCCCACAACATGCCCCGCCCCAAGCGAATCGGCGTGTCTTGCTTCGTATAGCCTTGGGCGTAATCGGGCTCGCGCGCGGCGGGGACGTCGATATACGTACTCGCCATGCCGAGGGCGGGAAAGAGCCGCTGCTGCATCGACGAAATGAAGTCGTCGTTCATGCTCTTGGCCGCGATCATTCCCAGCAAGCCAATCCCGAGGTTCGAGTAGGTGCGGTACGTGCCTGCCGCGTACGCGGGGCGCCAAGCTTTCAAATAGGCGATCAGATCGTCGTCGCGCTCGATCGAGTCGGGCACCTGCAGCGGCACCCCACCCGGCGTGTGCGTGCCGAGATCGACCAGGTCGACCGCGCCGAACGCCGTGCCGTTCAGCGCCGGCAGATAGCGGCTCGCCGGATCGGACAACGATAGATAGCCATTCGTATTCGCGTAGGAAACGAGCGTCGCCGTGAGCGTCTTGCTGATCGATCCCAGTTCGAACAACGTTCGGTCGTCGACGGGCCGGCCCGTTTCGGCCGATGCGACGCCATAGTCGAACACATAAGGCTTGCCGCGCTCGACGATCCCAACGGCCATACCGTGGATGCCGTCTTTGCGCATCAGCGGTTCGATGACGGCATCGACGATTTTTTGGGTGCGGGCTTTCGGTGTGTCGGCCGTGCGGCCGACCGCCGCTGAGGTAATGGCGGCCAGCCCGGCCGCTGCAATGAGGCCAATGACGCTCGTCTTCATGGGTGGATTCTCCTGGTACCGCCGTTCTGTGATCGAGGAACGAGCGCGAGCGTAACGCCCGCCACTCGACAGTTTCGCTTGCATGTGGGCCGAAGCCTGCTTCGGCCTCGGTGCATGCCGGCGCTATGGGCACTGGAGTATCCGCTCGCCGCCGCTTGGCCACAAACGACGGTTATTTGAGCGAAACAAAAGAAAAACTATCGGCTGAACCTTTTCGCCACGGGCTGCGCGCCTATATCGTTTGGCTGGGTTGTTTTGATATATGATATGGATATCATGTGAGGAGTGCTAACCATGAGTCGAATCCTGGTCGACCTATCCGAAATGCAGATTTCCCAACTTGCAGCACTCGTCGAAGCACAGCGGCGCCCGCGCGCCGCCATCGTTCGCGACGCGATCGACGCCTATATCGCCACGCACAACCGCACCGCCGGCGCCGACGCTTTCGGCCTGTGGAAGCACAGAAACGTCGACGGCCTCGAATATCAACGGGAGCTTCGGTCGGAATGGTAAAAGCGCTCTTCGACACGAACATCCTCATCGACTACCTGAACGGTGTCGCGGCCGCCAAGCAGGAATTGGCGCGCTATCGGGAGCGTGCGATCAGCGTCATCACGTGGATGGAGGTGCTCGTCGGCACGGCCGCAAGCGAGGAGCCGACGATCCGCACATGGCTTTCGTCGTTCGAGGTCATCGAACTGGACGGCGAGATCGCGAGCCGAGCGGTCGAAATCCGCGAGCAACGGCGCATTCGGCTTCCGGACGCGATCGTCTGGGCGTGCGCCGACGTCAATTCGTTGTTGCTCGTTTCACGCAATACGAAGGACTTCCCGGCCGACGAGCCCGGGGTACGCGTGCCTTATGCGCTATAGGTGCAATCGAAGCGGCCGTCGCTTTCCCTAGGCCGCGCCGCCGGGCTTCGTCTCTTCCCGTCCGCGGATGAAATCGATGAACGCACGCAGTGGCGCGGGCACATGCCGGTGGCCGGGGTAGTAGAGAAAGGGGCCGGTGAACGGCACCCACCACGCCTCGAGCAGCGGCTCCAACTCGCCGCTGTCGAAGTAAGGCTGCAGCATCTCCTCGAACAAGTGGACGACACCCGCGCCGCCCAGCGCGACGCTAATGGCCAGATCGAGCGCCAAGGAAGGCTTGACCAAGAGCGGTCCCGGCGGCTCGAGCCGGTACGCCTCCTCGCCTCGCCGATACTGCCAAGTCGCCATCGCCCCGCTCGAGAACTGGACGCGCAAGCACGCGTGCGAAAGCAGGTCGCGCGGATGAGTGGGCCTTCCGCGCCCCTCGAGATAACTCGGCGCCGCCGCCGTGGCAATGCGCTGCACGCGCGGGCCGATCGGAATCGCCACCATGTCCTGCTCGAGCCGCTCATCGTAGCGAATCCCTGCATCGCAGCCCATGGCAAGGACGTCGACGAACCCATCCTCGACAATCACTTCCACCTGAATGCCCGGATAGGCCTGGATGAACGGCGTCACGATACCGGGCAGTATCGTGCGCGCGGCGCTCGCCGGCACGTTCAGCCGCAGCGTTCCGGTGGGCGTGTCGCGGAACGCGTTCAGCACATCGAGCGCGGCTTCCATCTCGCCGAACAGCGGCATCAAGCGCCCAAGCAAATGCGTGCCGGCCTCGGTCGGCGCCACGCTGCGCGTGGTTCGATGCAACAAGCGCAAGCCGAGCTTCGCCTCCAGCCTCTTGACCGCGATGCTCAGGCTCGACGCCGATACCCCGCTCGCCCGCGCCGCATCGCGAAACCCGCCAGCGCGAGCGACGGAGGCAAACGCCGCAAGATCGTTGAAATCCATGGGAAGGGAAACTGTTCATGATTTTGAACAACCCGTGCACCTTAGATCGGATTATCGAACGGCGCAATCGCTTCCATACTCGGCGAGGTCGATCACTCATCGCCGAACAAGGAGGCGCTATGCCGTCAACCTCGATCCATTCAACCTACCCCTTCGCCGGACATACGGTGCGCCGGCTCGGCTACGGGGCCATGCGCCTGTCGGGTCCGAACATTTTCGGCCCGCCGAAAGATCACGATGCCGCGCTGGCCGTGCTGCGCGCAGCAGTCGCCGCGGGCGTCGATCATATCGACACGAGCGACTTCTACGGGCCGCACGTCACGAATCGGATCATTCGCGAAGCGCTGCATCCCTACCCCGATTCGCTCGTCATCGTCACGAAGGTCGGCGCCGTCCGCGGCAGCGACGCTTCATGGCTGCCGGCACAAGCGCCGGACGACATCCGCCGGGCCGTGGACGATAACCTGCGCAACCTGGGTCTCGACGTGCTCGACGTCGTGAATCTGCGGCTCATGTTCGACCCGCATGCGCCGAAGGAAGGCCCGATCGAACAGCAGATGGAAACGCTGGCGGCGCTCCAGCAGGAAGGGCTCGTGAGGCACATCGGCGTAAGCAACGCAACAGCGGCCCAGGTCGCGCAAGCGCAGCGAATCGCACCGATCGTGTGCGTGCAGAATCACTACAACTTGATGCACCGGCACGACGACGCGCTCATCGACGCACTCGCGGCGCAAGGCATCGCCTACGTGCCTTACTTTCCGCTCGGGGGCTTTTCGCCGATCCAGTCGGCCGCACTTTCAACACTCGCCGACACGCTCGGCGCCACGCCGATGCAAATGGCGCTCGCCTGGCTGCTGCATCGAGCGCCGAACATCCTCTTGATACCGGGGACATCGTCGGTCGGCCATTTGCGCGAAAACTTGCAAGCGCAGGCATTGCAGCTATCCGAGGCGACGTTGGCCGAACTCGATGCGTTAGGCCGGCTCGAAGCGTAGCGGTCAGCGGTCGCGCCGGCGTAGCGCGTCGAGCGAGTGGCGCTGCCGGCCCTGCTCGTCGAAGTTGTCCGCGGCCAGCCACGCTTGGAACGCTTGCTTTTGCGCCGGCCACTCGCTATCCAGGATCGAGAACCAAGCGGTGTCGCGGCTGCGGCCTTTATAAACCACGGCCTGCCGGAAAATGCCCTCGAATTGGAAGCCGAGCCGCTGCGCCGCCTTGCGCGACGGCGCATTCAAGCTGTCGCATTTCCATTCGTAGCGCCGATACCCGAGTTCGTCGAATACGTACGCCATCAACAAGTACTGCGCCTCGGTGGATAGCGGGGTGCGCTTGAGCAACGGCGAAAACGCCACGAAGCCGACTTCGATCACGCCGGACTTGGGCTCGATGCGCATCAATGCCAACGTGCCAACCGCTTTTCCGGTCTTGCGATCGACAACGGCGTAATGCCTTGGATCGGTACTGCGCGCGGCGGACTCGGCGTGGCGGCGAAAGTCCTCGATTTCGGCAAACGGCTCCACGGGAAGATAGGTCCAGTCTCGGCCGTCGGGTGCCGCGCGATACGCCTCGTAAAGATCTTGCGCATGCCGCTGCGCATCGAGCGGCTCGATGCGGCAATACGGGCCTTCGAGCGTCACCGCGCTCGGCGCCGGGCGCGGCGACCAACCGGGGACGGGCGCCCCGATGGGTTGGCCGTATTCGTTCGTGAAGATGGACATGGAAGCTCCCAAGTTGCGTCGTCGTGCGAACACTCTAAAATGGGGCGTGGCTCGCACAAAAGAGCCACCTACTCCCTATTTCATGGTGCCACGATTGGCCGTGGCCCGCTTCCGAGTCGACCGCTCGCATGCCACCGTTCGATGAATCCGCCGGCCCCGTGCTGGACCTGCTGCGCCAAACGCCCCTTGTCAGGGATACGCGCGGCGCGTCTTTGCAACGGCAACTGCATCAGCGCATCCGCGACGCAATCTTGGATGGCCGCTTGCCGTCGGGTTGCCGGCTGCCTGGATCGCGCACGCTCGCCACAGCGCTCGGCATTTCGCGCAATAGCGTCACCGCCGTCTACGAACTGCTGGGTGCGGAGGGTTATATTGCGCTGAGCCGTCAAGGAACGCGTGTCAGCACGCTCGATCGCCCCGCCGAACGAACGCGCGGACGGGAGGCCCGGCAGGCTGCGGCGCCCGAACTCGCGCGGCGCGCCGCACGCGTACGCGACAGTTTGCTCAATGCCGGCCAGGACTTGCCGTTTCGCCCGGGCGTCCCCGCGCTCGCGCGGTTCCCTTTGAGCGCTTGGCGAAACTGTCTCGACCGTGCCGTTAGGCGCGTCGGAACGGCCGGCCTCTGGTACGGCGACCCGCAGGGCGAACCCGCGTTGCGCGCAGCCATCATGCGGCACCTCGCCGTCGCCCGCGGCGTACGCTGCGAGCCCGATCGCATCGTCATCACCGAGGGGGCGCAAGAAGCCCTTTCGCTATGTGTTCGGCTCGTGACGAATCCCGGCGATAAAGCCTGGATCGAAGACCCCGGCTACCGAGGCGCGCGTACTGCCATGCTCTGCGGCGACCTCGACATCGTTCCGATGCGCGTCGACGAACAGGGCTTGCGGATTCCCGACGAGGCATGGGCTGCACACACGCCACGGCTCGTCTACGTCTCGCCGTCGCATCAATATCCGACCGGGGCCGTACTCACGGCCGCGCGCCGGCTCGATCTGATCGGCCAGGCACAGCGATACGGCGCCTGGATCGTAGAGGACGACTACGACAGCGAGTACCGCCATGCGGGCGAACTCGTCGGCGCCATGCAAGGCCTCGTGCCGAACGCACCGGTTCTTTATGTCGGCACGTTCAGCAAGACGCTCTTTCCTTCGCTGCGCCTCGGATTCCTCGTGTTGCCCGAAACCCTGGCCGCGCAAGCCGGGCCGTTGCTGAAGGAATCGCTACGCGGCGGTCATCGCTTCGAACAGCTCGCCTTGGCCGAATTCATCGAAAGCGGGCAATTCAGCCGTCACCTGGGGCGGATGCGCCGCTTGTACAAGCGGCGGCAGGACGCGTTGCGCGCGGCTTTGAAGCGCTACCTCGACGTCCCGCACGTTGTCGCCGGCGGCAACAGCGGCATGCACTTGACGATCAAGCTACCCGCCGATTGCAGCGACGTTCGCATCGCTCAGGCTGCGCGCGCGTTGGAGATGGCGCCGATGCCGCTATCGCGCTTCGCTTCGTGCCCGCTGCCCGAAGATACCGGGCTCGTGCTCGGCTACGGCAACACCTCCGAATCGTCGTTTGTCCCGCTCGTTCAGAAGTTGGCCAGCTTGATTCGCGACGACCTGCGCTTGGGGCACGCGTGAGCACCACGTTTCGAGCGCGCGCTCCGACTGCGTACAATACGCGCTCACCGATCCAACCCGCAGGACGTACGCCATGGCAATGAAGAAATTCGACCTTGAAAAGAACAAGGCGCTAAAACTGACTCAATCCTTGAAGCAATCGCAGTCGGAACGGTTCGGCAAAGGCGCCGAGCAAGCGCCGGCCAATCGCCGCGAACAACGCAAGCTCGACCAGGCGAAAGGCCTCGTGCCGTTCGCCTGCAAGCTCGATGCGGAACTGGTCGCGCAGTTGAAGGAGCGCGCCGCCGCCCATCCCGAAGGCATGAATGGGCTGATCGACGCGCTGTTGCGGCAGGCGTTGGCAACCGCGAACTAACCGCGCCCCGTCGACTTTTCTAAACAATCGCTGGCGATTCGTTCGACAACGCTCGCCCACTCGCCGGGATGCGCTTGCCGATACAAGCGCATCGTCGCGGGATACCAGGGCGAATCGGTCCGCCCGCGCACCCAACGCCAATCGAGCCCGATTGTGGGCAGCATCACCCAGCACGGCTTGCCGAGCGAACCGGCAAGGTGGGCCACGGCCGTGTCGACGCAAACGACCAGATCGAGCTGGGCGATCAACGCCGCGCTATCGGCGAAATCCGCGATGTCGGGTCCCGCATCGAATATCGCCGGCCCTGCCGCGATCGCACGCGCTTCGGCTTCGGCCTGCCCCTTCTGCAGGCTGACGAAGCCGATACCCGGCACGTTCAGTAACGGCCTCAGCGTTTCGAGCGACGGCAGCGATCGATGGCGATCGTTACCGTGGCCGGCGTGGCCTTTCCATACGAGGCCCACTTTGAATCTGGAGAGCCCGGCGAGCTTATGCCGCCACGTGTCGACGAGCGCGGGATCGGGCTTCAGATAAACGGCCGGAGCAATCGAGTCGAGCGTGGTGCCGAGGCAATGGGCAATGCTGAGCGGCAACGTCCAATAATCGTGAGGGGCGCGGGCAAGCTCGGCATCGGCGTCGACCACCGCGTCGATCATGGCGAGCGTCTTGAACAAGCGATGCAGCGCCGGTGCGCAGGCCAAGGTGATCCATGCCGCCCCTAGCGCCTTGAGCGAAGCGAGGTATCGGCCGAATTGAATCATGTCGCCGAAACCCTGCTCTTGCCAAACGAGCACCGCCTTGCCCTGCAGCGGCTCGCCGCGCCATTGCGGGTACGACACGTTCGGCGGAAACGCCGTACGATCGGTGAGCCGCGCATCGTAACGCGCCTCGAAGCGTGCCCAGCCTTCCTTGAAACCGCCTTGGCTCAGCAACAACGCGCCCAGTTTGCAATGGGCGTCCGCGTAGGTCGGATCGATGGCTAGCGCCTTCCTATAGGCCGCTTCCGCTTCGGTCAGGCGACCGAGTTCGACGAGTACGGTGCCGAGGTCGTGCAGCTGGACCGGGTGATCGGGAAGCGCCGACAGCGCTTGCCGGCAGGCTTGCTCCGCATCGGCGAAACGGTCGCAAGCCTTCAGCAGCGCACACAGGTTGTGGTGGGCGTCGAGATAGCCGGAGCGTAGGGCCAACGCCTGCCGGTAACATCGCTCCGCCTGCGCCCACCGTTCGAGGCCATGCAGCAATACGCCCAGGTTGTAAAGCGCCTGAGCGAATCGCGGGTCGGCCTCGATCGCCCCTTGCCAATATCGCTGCGCATCGGCTTTGCGCTCCAGCCGCATAGCGCAGGCCGCGGCCAGATTCAATGCCTGCGCGCGAGTGGCGCGCGTGGCCTCGCTCGCTGCCAGCAGCGGCTCGAGCGTCGCGAGCGCGTCGGCTAGTTGGCCGCTCTCATAGAGAGAAACGGCCGCATCGTATCGGGCCGCGTCGGTCAGCGAAGGCAACGCTTGCTCGTTCATATGTCGTCTATTCGGCGTTTTCTATCGGCCGTCTATTACCGTAACAGATCGACATTTTACGCAGCCGGATCGGGACGACCCGCCCCCAGGCTCGCCGCCCGCTACGCGTGGCAGGTGCACAATTCGAATTCGTGCCCATCAGGGCTGCGCAAGACGATGCTCTTCATGTTCTCATCGTCGAGACCGTCGACGACGACCATCGCCCCGCTCGCTTTCGCCCGGTCGAGAAAGGTGAGTAGCGCGGTTTTCTCGAACTCGAAAACCGGCACCGCGCTGCTGCCGTCGAACGGGTCGCCGAAATCGTTGAGCAGTAGCCCGAGGCGCACCTCTCCCACGGCGAATTCCGTCCACTTCTCCGATTGACGGTGCGGCGCACGTTCGAGCACTTGCTGCCAAAACGACGCGGCTTCGCCCATATTGCCGACTTTCAGGTAGACCGTTCTGATCTTCACATACCCTCCGGATCGAGTTCGATGCGGAATCTATCAGACCGGAAATCGAATGTCATTCGCCAGAACTGCCTACCCGCGGCGGGCGCGTCCAGCGACGCCACGTCCGTGCATTTGCACGTAATACGGCGTTACCAATCTCGCACGCCACTTTCACATGTATCGCGACCGCGCCCCTACACTGGGCTCGTCTTCCCCAGAGAACGAGCGCAAGCAAGGCGCAAGGAGTCACTATCATGAACAAGAAGATCTTCGCTGCAGCGATCGGTGTCGGTATCGCGGCGCTCGCGATGTCCAAGGCAGCGTCGGCGCATGTCGACTTGGCCGTCGGCATCGGTATTCCGGCTGCGCCCGTCTATGTGGAACCGCAGGTTGCCTACGCGCCGCCGCCCGTCGCCGTCGGCTACTGGAACGGCGACGACGGATGGCGCGAGCGCGAATGGCGCCGTCGCGAGTGGCGCGAGCACGAATGGCGCGAACACGAGTGGCGCGAGCACGCGTGGCGCGAGCATCACGGCTGGGGCAGGGACGACGACTAATTCGCCCCGAACCGGTGAGGCGCGCCAGGTACTATGACGCGCCCGCCCCGCCCGCCGGACTTTCGAGCCAATGCACGCTGAACAAGCTTGCTTCGTCGGTCCAGACGGGCCCCGGCCGAAAACCCGCGGAAGCGGCCAGCTTACGAAAGCCTTCTATCGTGAACTTGTGAGAGTTCTCCGTATGAAGGCTTTCTCCTTGCGCGAAGCTGAAATCGCGCCCCGCCACATGAACCGTCTGCGCACATCGGCTCAGCAAATGCATTTCGATCCGGCACCGGCGCGGATCGTAAAACGCATAGTGCGCGAATTGGCGCACATCGAAATCGGCCGATAGCTCCGCATTGGCCCGTCGCAGCAAATTCAAATTGAACGCCGCCGTCACGCCTTGCGCGTCGTTATAAGCGCGATGCAGCGTTTGCGGGTCTTTGACGAGATCGACGCCGACGAGCAAGCCGCCGCCCTCCAGCAGACGAGCAGCCAGCCGTAAAAAGGCCATCGCTTCGTCGCGGTCGAAATTGCCGATCGTCGAACCCGGGAAAAAACCGACCCGCCGGCCCGTCGATGCATCCAGCCCCGACAGCTGCGCTTCGTTCATGTAATCGGCCGCGATCGGACGGACCTGCAGCCACGGACATTCCGCGTGAAGACGACGCGAGGCCTCTTCCAAATGCGAGGCCGAGATGTCGATCGGAAAATACCGGCGCGGCAGCGCTCGCGCGTCGAACGAACGCAACAGAATGCGAATCTTTTCCAGCGAGCCCGCGCCGAATTCGACCAGGTCCGCTTGCGGCCCGACCACTTCGGCCATTTCTCGGCCGTGCAACTCGAGGATGCGCCGCTCCGTACGAGTCGGATAGTACTCCGGTAAGTCGCAAATGCGATCGAACAAGGCCGAGCCTTGTGCGTCGTAGAAGTATTTCGGTGCAATGCTGCGCGGGCTCTTCGACAATCCGGCGAGGAGATCGCGACGGAAATCGTCGTGCGTATCGGCATCGGCGCGGACGTGTCGTGGAGGCGCGCCCGTCAGCGCCGCTGCGTCAGTTGTCTCGTACAAGGCGAACTCCCGTGAATTGCCAGCGAGCCGCCGGCGGGAAAAAGTTGCGATACGTGCGACGCGTATGCCCCGCCGGCGTTGCGATACTGCCGCCGCGCAGCACTTGCTGCCCCACCATGAACTTGCCGTTGTATTCGGCCGCTACGCCGGCCAATGGGCGAAACCCCGGGTAAGGGTCATACGACGAACGCGTCCATTGCCAGCCATGCCCCGTCATCTGCTCGATGCCGGGCGCGTCGAACGCCGCCTCCCATTCGAATTCGGTCGGCAGCCGGGCCCCCGCCCATTCGGCATAGGCCGCCGCCTCGTAAAAGCTGAGGTTCGACACCGGTGCGTCGGGATCGAGCGCCTGTAGCCCCGACACGCCGAACACGCGCCAGTTCCCCCACTCGTGCGCCGCCCCTTGGCCGTCTTCGGAACGGACCCAGTAGATCGGCGCCGACCATCCTTCGCGCCGAACGGTGGCCCAGCCGTCCGAGAGCCAAAGCTCGGGGCGCTCGTAGCCTTGGTCGGCGATGAACGCAGCGTATTCGGCACACGTGACCAATCGGTTCGCGATCTCGTAGGGCCTTAGAAGAAAGTCATGTCGTGGCCCCTCGTTGTCGAACGCGAAGCCGCGACCGTCATGCCCGATTTGCACGACGCCGCCTTCCTGACGCAGCCATTCGAGCGGGGGCGCACGTTTGCGGCTCGGTACGGCCTCGCTTGCGTCCGGCCGGTACGCGGGCTGAAGCGGGTTGCACGACAGCGCATGGACGATATCCGTGACGATCAGCTCTTGGTGCTGTTGCTCGTGATGTAAGCCAAGCGTAATCAGCGGCTCGATGCCGGCCAGCTTCTCGGGAGGCAACTCGCCGAAAAGCTTCGCCATCGACAGGTCGACATGACGCCGATAGGCGTGCACCTCTTGCAGCGACGGCCGCGTCAGCAATCCCCGCTGCGGGCGGGCGTGGCGCGGCCCCAATGCTTCGTAGTACGAATTGAAGAGATAGGCATAACGCTCGTCGAATGCGCGGTACCCGGGCAGATGCGGCTTCAGGACAATCGTCTCGAAGAACCACGTCGTATGGGCCAGATGCCATTTCGTCGGGCTCGCATCCGGCATCGACTGCACGCCTTGGTCCTCGGCCGACAACGGCTCCGCTAGCGCGAAGCTATGCCGCCGAACGTCCTCGTAAGCGCGCTGCAATTCAGATACGACGAGGGTCATCGGGTCGCTCCTATCGGTAGAAAGAGGCCAGCGGGCAAGGCGGGCTGTCATCGCGATACGCGTCTCGCCACGCTCCGAGCGCACCACTTTAAGGGGTTTTGCGCGCCGCTGCACGGCGGCGCGCCGCCCGCCGCGGCCGGTTCCGGTTGGGCTCCGCGGTAGGCAATGCGCCCGCGCCGACGCCAAGCCGCTCCATGAGCCGTCGCGCGTCGAACGGCGCCTCCACCTTTTGGTCGTTGTCGAAATAACAAAATACGTCGCGTGGCGCCCGCTTGGGAAGTGTCGCGGACACATGCTTCGCATCCGCGGGCTCCTCGCCGACCGACCACGCCCGAATGCGTTCGGCCCATCGATCGAGCGCAGGTTCCGCATAAGCGCCGCTATAGCGCGTTTCGGTGCCATGCAAGCGCATATGAACAAAATCGGTCGTCACTTCTTCGAAATACGGCCACCCGGCCACGGAATCGGAGATCACGAGCGACGCCTGGTGGCGGCGCAAGAGCTCGGCAAACGCGCCCACGCAAAAACTCGCGTGGCGCACTTCCACGGCATGACGCAATCGCCCGCGGCGCTTCGCGTCGAACCACGGTGCTTTGACGCGTGCGTCGTGCCTGCGCGCCAACGCTATCGCATCGTCTGTCGTTCGAGGCAGCAACGACAAAAATCGTTCGAGCCGCGTCGCATCGAACGGGAAGTTTGGCGGGAATTGCCAGAGAAACGGGCCGAGTTTTTCCTCGAGCGCCAACACCCCCGAAGCGAAAAAGTTCGCGATCGCCGGTCCCGCGCTTTCGTCACGAAAGCGCAACATGTGCGTCAGATAGCGCGGCCCTTTCACGCTGAAGACGAAACGCTCGGGCGTCGCTGCATACCACGACCGGTAGCTGCCGATCGTTTGCAGCGCGTAGTGCGAGCCGTTGATTTCGATCGTATCGACGGCGCGCGAAGCGTATTCGAGTTCGCGTGCCTGCGCCAAGCCCTTCGGATAAAACACGCCGCGCCAGGGTGCGTAGCGCCAGCCCGATATGCCGATATGAATGGTCATCGCCCGGTACCGTTTAAATCTCGCGGTTGCCAGCAAGGCGCGTACCCGGCGATGGCCGCGAACGCCTGCCGATACTATCGATATCCGCTGCGACCGTTCGCGCCAGGACGCCGTCGCGCACCCCGGCTCGGCCATCGCGTACGATTTCGGTCTGGCAAATGGGAGCCGGGGGCGATCGCCCCCCGCGCGCCTTGGCGCACCGGTTCCCAGCCCGGGCCGAACAACCGCGCGATAATGGCCGGCTGGCCGGATGCTGGCCTTTCGTTTTCTTTCCTTCCTTTCAATTGGGAGCGCTATTACATGCATATGCGCGCGGTCGCCGCCCGTCAAGGTTCGCAATGGATCGCAGAAGGTTGGACGCTGTTCCAACTGCGCCCGGCCACCTGGGTTCTGCTTGGCGTGATCGATCTGCTCTTGACAGCCGTCCTTTACGAACTGCCCTATGCGAGCGATCTGACCGCTGTCTTCACCGTCCTTTGGACAGGCGGCATGATCTGCGCCATAGAACGTTGCCGTACGACGGGCACCGCCGGGCTGGCCGATGTGGTGCGCGGTATCCGCACGAATTTCCAGCCGCTGTTCGCCGCCGCCGTGTTCGGCTTACTGATCGCCATCGTCTGCGATCTGACCGGCGATCGGGCGTTGAGCGCGCTGCAACTCCTTGCGTTCGGCGGAGCGGGCAATAGCCACTCCGTCGTCGCGCTGATCGCGGGCGCAATCTATTTGACGGCCGCGGTGATCGGCACGATGGCGCTGTGGCTCGCGCCCGCATTGATCGTGCTGAACGGCGCCACGCCCGCCGACGCGCTGCGCGCGAGCTTCGCGGCAACCTGGCGCAACGGATCGGCCGCGCTCGTGTACGGCCTTATCGTCGCGGGTTTGATGGTGGCCTGCGTCTTGACGCTCGGCGTGGCGTTGCTCGTCGTCGCGCCGCTCGTCTATTTGTCGACGTATGCGGCGAGCCGCGACATGTTTCCGCTCGAGCGCTAGCGCTTGCGAGGCGACGTGCCGCGAGGCAAGGCGAGCCGAAACGATGCGCGGGCCGAACGAGCGAACTTGAGAACGCGATGTCCCATCCTCATATCGACGACATGAACGCTCCCTCGAACGCTAGCGCGCTCGCCTCGTTCCATCCCGCCGTCACCGCATGGTTCGAATCGGCCTTCGTCGCGCCGACCGACGCACAAACGCGCGCTTGGCCGCATATTCGCGCCGGCGAATCGACGCTCGTGGCGGCGCCCACGGGATCGGGCAAAACGCTGACGGCTTTCCTCTGGGCGCTCGACGAACTCGTGCGCGACGGCCTCACCCACGGCGGCGCATTGCCCGACGAAACGCTCGTCGTCTACGTCTCGCCGCTCAAAGCGCTTTCCAACGACATCCACGCCAATCTCGATCGGCCGTTGGCCGGCATCGGCGATCAGCTCGAGCGGTTAGGCTTACCGCGCATCGACATCCGCACCGCCGTGCGGACAGGCGACACCACGCCGACGGAACGCAATGCGCTCAAACGGCGCCCGGCGCACGTGCTCGTGACGACGCCCGAATCGCTCTATGTCCTGCTCTCCTCCGATTCGGGCCGCCGCATGTTGGCGACGACGCGCACGGTCATCGTCGACGAAATCCATGCGATGGTGGGCAGCAAGCGAGGCGCGCACTTGGCCCTATCGCTCGAACGGCTCGACGCGCTGTGCAAACGCCGCCTGCCGCGCATCGGGCTGTCCGCCACGCAAAAACCGATCGAAGCGGTCGCGCGCTTTCTCGTCGGCACCCATGAAGCGGCACGATGCGCGATTGTCGACGTGGGCCATCAACGCGCGCGCGATCTCGCCTTGGAACTGCCGCCCGTACCGCTCGAAGCGGTCATGGCGAACGAAGTGTGGGAGCGCGTCTACGATCGCCTGGCCGAACTCGCGAGCCTGCACGCCACCACGCTCATCTTCGTCAATACGCGACGCATGGCCGAGCGTGCCGCACGCCATTTGACGGATCGGCTCGGCAAGGATGCGGTCGCCGCGCACCACGGCAGCATGTCCAAAGCGCACCGGCTCGATGCGGAGCAACGCCTCAAAGGCGGGACGCTGCGTGTGTTGATCGCGACGGCTTCGCTCGAACTTGGGATCGACATCGGCGATGTCGATTTGGTGTGCCAACTCGGTTCGCCGCGAGCGATCGCACCGTTTCTGCAGCGCGTCGGGCGCTCGGGCCACCAAGTGGGCGGCATGCCGAAGGGGCGCTTATTTCCGACCTCGCGCGACGATCTGATCGAATGCGCGGCACTGATCGATTGCGTGAGGCGCGGCGAACTCGACGCGCTCGCGCTGCCGCGCGCGCCGCTCGACGTGCTCGCCCAGCAGATCGTGGCCGAGGTGGCGTGCGAAGAATGGGGCGAGGACGCCCTCTTCGCTTGCGTCAAGCGCGCCGCCCCCTATGCCGAACTCACGCGCGAACAATACGACGCTGTCTTGCGGATGCTCGCCGAAGGCTACACGAGCCGTCACGGCCCGCGCGGCGCTTACCTGCACCGCGACATCGTCGCGGGGACGCTGCGCGCAAGGCGGGGCGGGAAGATGACGGCGGTGACCTCGGGCGGGACGATTCCCGACAACGCCGATTACGCCGTGCTGCTCGAGCCGCAGGGCTTGAACATCGGTACCGTCAACGAGGATTTCGCCGTCGAAAGCCTAGCGGGCGACGTCTTTCAACTCGGCAATACGTCGTACAAGATCGTGCGCGTCGAACCGGGCCGCGTGCGCGTCGTCGACGCCGCGGGACAAGCGCCGAACATTCCGTTCTGGCTGGGCGAGGCGCCGGGCCGCAGCGACGAACTCTCGGCCGCGGTAGCGAGACTGCGAGCGCGTGTCGATGCTTTGCTCGGCACACCCGGTCAAACGTCGGCCTCGGCCGACGAAAGCCCTTCCGCGATCCAAACGCGCGCTGTCGCCGCCTTGATGCAGGAGCTGATCATCGACGAAAGCGCGGCGCGCCAGATCGTCGACTATCTCGCTCGTGCGCGAGCGGCGCTGTCCGTCTTGCCCACGCAACGCACGCTCGTGATGGAGCGGTTCTTCGACGAATCGGGCGGCACGCAACTCGTGATTCATGCGCCGTTCGGCAGCCGCGTAAACCGCGCTTGGGGCCTCGCGCTTAGAAAGCGGTTTTGCCGAACGTTCAACTTCGAATTGCAGGCGGCCGCGACCGAGGATGCGATCGTTCTATCGCTCACCGGTAGCCACAGCTTTGCGCTCGACGAGGTATGGCGCTTTGTGCGTTCGGCGAGTGCCGAACATGTCTTGATCCAAGCGTTGCTGGACGCGCCGCTCTTTAACGTACGGTGGCGCTGGAACGCAGTCACCTCGCTCGCATTGCCGCGCTTCACGGGCGGGCGCAAGACACCGCCGCAATTGCAGCGCATGAAAAGCGAAGACTTGCTCGCGGCCGTCTTCCCCGATCAAGTGGCGTGCCTCGAGAACATCGTCGGCGAACGCGAGTTGCCGCGGCATCCGCTCGTCGATCAAACGGTCGACGATTGCCTGCACGAAGCGATGGACTGCGAAGGATGGCTTGCCTTGCTGCGGCGGATGGAACGCGGGGAGGTCGAACTCGTGACGCGGGAGCTGCCCGCGCCCTCGCCGCTCGCCGCCGAAATCCTCAATGCACGGCCGTACGCCTTTCTCGACGACGCGCCGCTCGAAGAGCGCCGCACGCAGGCGGTGCTGTCGCGTCGCTGGACCGATCCCGAGGATGCGTCGGATCTCGGCGCGCTCGATGCCGATGCGATTGCGGCGGTGCGCGACGAGGCTTGGCCGCAAGCACGCAATGTCGACGAGATGCACGAGGCCTTGATCGCGCTGGCCTGCATCGACGAAACGGAAGCGCGGACGCGCGAGCATTGGCTGCCATGGCTCGAATCGCTGGCGAGTTCGGGCCGTGCGACGCGCATGCAGGTGGCGCAGGACGAAGCCCTGTGGCTGCCCGTCGAACGATTGACTTGTCTGCGCGCCGTCTATCCCGATGCGGCCTACGCGCCGAGGTTGACCCCGCCGAAGGGCTTCGACGAGGACTACTCCGCCGAAGCCGCGCTTGTCGAGGTCCTGCGCGCGCGGCTGTCGGGGCTGGGCCCCGAGCCGGTGCCGACGATTGCGCGGTCGCTTGCGTTGCCCGCATCGGATGTCGCGGCGGCACTCGTGTCGCTGGAGAGCCAGGGCTATGCGATGCGCGGGCGATTCAGTCCTGGCGCCACGCAGGACGAATGGTGCGAGCGACACCTTCTCGCCCGTATCCATCGATACACGATCAAACGCCTGCGGCGCGAAATCGAGCCTGTCGAGCGGGCCGACTTCGTCCGTTTCTTGATCGAGTGGCAGCGTCTTGCACCGAGCGTCCGCGGGATGGGACGCGACGCGCTCGCGGCTACGCTCGAGCAACTCGAAGGCTTCGATGCGGCGGCCGCGGCTTGGGAAGAAGAGATTTTGCCCGCACGGCTGCGCGATTACACGGGCATCGCGCTCGATGAACTGTGCCGCTCGGGCAGGTTCGTTTGGGCCCGCTTTGCCGCCGATGGCAAGAGCGCCAGCTCGCCGGTTCGCACGACGCCGATCGTCCTGTTGCCTCGGCGCGCCTTGCCCGTTTGGCACGCACTGGCCGATCGGCGGGCGGATCGGCCCGAGGTGCCCGACACCGCCACGCTTTCGCCGCGTGCGTCGGTGTTGTTCGATGCGCTGTCGCGGCACGGCGCCATGTTCTTCGACGAATTGCTCGGCGTAGCCCATGCGTTGCCGCTCGAAGTGGAGGCCGCGCTGGGCGAACTTGTCGCGGCGGGGCTCGTCAATGCCGATAGTTTCGCAGGGCTGCGCGCCCTCATCGCCCCGACCGTAGCGCGTCAACGCGGGGCACGGGGTTCGACGCGGCGAGGCGTCCATCGCGGCGCATGGATTGGCGGCATGCAGGACGCGGGGCGCTGGGCATTGCTGCGGCGGCCCGGCCTGCCCGATCGGCCGGCGGCGCAACAGACGGAGCGCGCGCCGACCGCACCAACGAATGGCACGCCGTTATCGCGCGCCGGTTCGGATGCGCTGCCCCCCGATGCGATCGAACACGTGGCGATGGCTTTGCTGCGCCGCTATGGCATCGTGTTTTGGCAATTGCTCGAGCGAGAGGCGGCTTGGCTGCCCCGCTGGCGCGAACTGCTTCACGTATTTCACCGGATGGAGGCGAGAGGGCTGATTCGCGGCGGCCGGTTCGTGAATGGGTTATCGGGCGAGCAATTCGCGCAGCCCGAAGCGCTCGCCTTGCTGCGTGAGGTGCGCAAGCGCGAGCCGGATGGGCAATTCGTTTCCGTGAGCGCCGCCGATCCGCTCAATATCGTCGGCACCGTGCTGCCCGGCGAGAAGGTACCGGCGCTAGTCGGCAATCGCATCGCCTTGCGCGACGGCGCATGCGTCGCTACGCTGATCGCCGGGCAATTCGAGTTCGACGCGGCTTTGACGCCCGCCGAACGGGAGGCGGCGCGGGTTTGTTTGGCGCGGCGGGGGTGAGCGCGAGGCGCAGCGTTACTCGGCCGGCGTCAGCATGCCCGGCGGCAAAGGCGTCGCGGCATGCGCGGCCGCCTCGATCGCCGATGCGGGCAACGGCGGCGGACCGGTATCGGAGCGCTTCCGCCCTGCTTTCGCCTCACCCGTTATAAAAATCCGAGGCGGCAGCGTGAAGTGCCTGAGCCGCAGCACATCGAGCGGCCCCGCGCCTGCCGCGCTACGCAGCTGCACCTTGAGCGTCGCGTCTTGGCTGGTATCCGGTGTGAAGGACACCAGATAACGCGAGCGGTCCTGTTGCGAGACTGTGGCTTGCTCCAGCAGGCGGATCAGGCCGAATTGGCCTTGCGAATCTAGTGCCGTGCGCAAGCCGCCTTGGGCCGTCTGCCATTCGATGCGCGATCGGTTCTCCAACGATTGTCCGGGCCACTCGAACGGCATCCACTCCTGCTTCTGGTTGAAGTAGTGAAGTTCGCGCCCGGACGATACGAGTTTCATTTCGGTGACACCGGGTATCGGTACCGCCTGGAGTTCGTATCGAATCCGCGCATCCCCGAATGGAAAGAGCACAGTCGCGATCTCGCTCAGCGTGTTCAATCCGGCGAGGAACGCCGGATCGATCGTCAGCGCGCCATCGTCCGCGCCTTGCGCCGCCACCCATCGGTCGCCCTGCCGTTCGACCACGCCGGCGAGCTGCGTCGTCACGAATTGCGCAATCACCCCGTTGTCCGGCTGCATGAAGCGCGCCATATCGGGCAGCGAGGCGTCGTTGTCGGAATCGGCGAATGGGTAGCGGCCGCCGAAGCGTTCGTTCCAGTCCGCCACGATGCGCCCGCGCCAGATCTCGTTCAAGCTCGACGCAGCGGGCTGGACGACGACGCCCCAGGTCTGTTCGAACGGCGCCCGAAACACCGCGCCAAGTCCGGCCCACTGCTCGCCTAGGCTCGCGGCGAGCCGGCTGGCATAGTCGCGACTATCGGCGAGATCGGACGTCTTCCCCTGCAATACCGCCTGTGCGACCAAACGCGCCCGCGCATCGGGGTCGGCGCTCGACACGATCTGCGACACCTTCAGGCGCATCGCCGTCGTCCGCTCGAGGTACCGTGCCAAACTCAGGTCGCCGGTGACGGTCGGTTGCGCGGTGGCCTTGGCGCTGGCAAGTGCACCCGATACCAGATCGCTCCCAGTCAGGCGCAAAATTGGACCGAATGCGTCGGCAAGCGGCGCAGGCTGGGGCTGCGTTTGCTTCGACGGATCCTTTTCGTTTGCTCCAACGAGTTGCTGCGCCTTGTTGATTAAATTGTCGGCGAGCGAATGCAGATTCGCGCCGGTGCTCGCTTGATAGGCAACGACGCGCATCAAGGCCACAAGCGGCGAGCGCTGAGGATCCCCCAGCAGCGCCAGTTGGTCGGCGGTGGCCGACAACGTCGGTGCCGGCTGCCAGCGCAGGCTGTTGAGAAACACTGCCCAGGCCCGCGCGTAATCGGCGAAGTAACGACGGCGTAGGTCGGCCTTCAGCGTCGAACGCGTCGGATCGCTCGCTGCACTCGGCCCTGGAAGCGGGTCCGACGAAGACGCCGTACCGTTCGATGCCTGCGGCGCCTCGGACAGCACCCAGTCTCCCGCGACGTTTCGCTGTTCGCTCGCTTCGTCGATCGCTTTCGAAATCCGCTCGTCCCAGGCGGCGTGCGTGAAGACGCCGGGCACGGTCGCTGTGGTATTGAACAGACCACGGCTCGTGGTGTCGCCGAGCAACGTCGCGAGCGAGACCGGGGGATACTTCAACTTCGCGTCCTCGAGGATGTCCTGGTAGAGCGCATCGGTCGAGTTTTGAATACCCCGGACACTAATCACGGTCTGGCGCGCCGAGGCGACGAGGCCGGCGTCCGCCGTCATGGCGGGCAAAACGCCCCGACTCAGGTGATCCGAGAAGAAGGCAATGGCATGTTCGCGCAGGTCCTTCCACGTGCCGGCCGATAGCGACGCGTTCGCCGGACGAACCGGTGCGGCGGAGGCGACCCAGTGGGAGGTCAGAAATGCGGCCTCCGAGCGGTCCGGCCTCGACAGCATCAAGTAAGCCTTCAGCGTGTCGTACATGGCTTGGACCTGCGCCGCGCCGCCGCTGGCGATCTCTGCGTCCGACAAGGCGGCGAGCCGTCGCAGGCGCGCCTCTAGCTCGCGCCGGAACGGCGCGACAAGGATCCGGTTCGCGGCGTCGGCGTAACTTGGCCATAACGCGTCGAGCAGTTCGCCGTCACGGTTGAGGCCGAATCGAACCGTCCACGGCGCACCGTCGCGCTGATGAATTTCAAGCGTGTCCAGTTGGCGGTCGAACTCGTCGAGCACTCGCAGAGCCTGGGTAGGATCCCCCGTGGCCGATAGTTGGGATAGTTGTGCGACGGTGTCGGCTGCGCGCTGCGCTGTCGCGCGATTGGCAGATCCCGACAGCACCATGCCGCCGATCCAGCAACCGGCCAGGCCCGCTGTCAGCCATGCCGCGGAAGTCGATAGCGAAAGGCCGAAGCGACGGCCTCGAATGGTGCGGCTGTGTCCAGCGATGGTTTCCCAGATCGCTCGGTGTCGAACGACGTGCGCCGGTACGTCCTCATTCGCCTGCACGACTGCCGGCGGCGCCAGTTCGCGATCGTCGAACAGCGGCGCGAACAGAAGACCGTGAACCGCGTGGCGCCACGCGTGCGACCGGGCAGTTTGCCGCACTAGGGTCGACAGCGCGCTTTGGTGCGACTCGATATGGTGCGAAAGTTCGGCCGGATAGCGGTCGAAAGCATCCTTCGTCAAACGTACGACACCGGCATCCGCCAGGTTCTCGATCAGGCTTTGCAACGACGCGTCGATTTCCTCCGGCTCCGTGCGTGCGTTCGACCACGTGAAACCGATAGACTCGTCGGGACTCGATGTCTCGCTATCGAAATCCGTGACGTTGAGCAGATACGCGGGAGCGGCCCAGCGCAGAGCGCGCGCGTGGCGTGCGAGGCGTTGGACGAGATCGTCGGCGTCGAATGGTTTGCCTGGGGCGCTCCGGCGAAGCGTTATCGCCGCGATCGCATCGACCGGGCAACGACGGCGCAAACGCCGGATCTGATCGAGCCATTCCCACTCGAGCGCATCGTTGGTTTGCTTCGCGTACAGGAGGACCGTGCTGCCGGTAACAAGAAACCCCTTATCGGCGAGCCCAGGAGCGAGGCGTCTGACCAACGCCTCATCGCCCGCGACAACTAGCCATCGATCACGATAGCGCCAGCGCCAGCCGTGGCGGTCGGCGAGCGATTGCTTAAGGGCTGCTGCCCGCGACCGAGCGTGGTCCAACTGTCCCGCTGTGGCGGAGCGATTCCCCGTCGTACGGTTGCGCACCCATCGTTGGACGGCCAGCCACGCGAACGTGGGATGCAGTGAATCGCTGAGACTGAATGCCAAAAACAGGACGACGAAGACGACACACAGGCCGGCGATCGCCGGTCCCCGATGGGCATCGGCGATCCCCACCCAATGGGGCCGTAACCAGATGACCAAGCCTGGAAGAATGACGCAAACGAGCGTACCGAAAAGATCGAGTTTGAATGTCCTGTTCATACTGAAGTACGTGTCCCATCCAGTTCGCAATCGCCGCTCGCCACGACGGCAACGACAGTCGATTCGTCGCAGCGTTGCGCGACGAGTTGGGGTGTTGCGGTTTGCTCGGCGCGAAGCGCGGCGCACGTCGCAGCTAGCCACCCGGACGAACTGCCGGCCCGCCCGATCGTTCGGTCGAGGTCGAATTCGCCGATAGGCGTCTTGCGCGGCTCGCCGCGCTCGACCTGGTTCAACCCGACGCGCAGCGCCCCGATCGTTTGCGCGTCGAACCCGGTGAGCCAGGCGTCCCCCAGTGCATGGAATTCGGTTTGCCCCCACCTCAGGGCATACGTCAGCGCATGGTTCAGCTCCGCGTTGGCGGAATGCAACGGACGGTGCAGCGAGGCAATCGCGCGCAACTCGTGTCGATCGGCAAGCGCGGGCAATGTCACGAGCAGACCGACACCGGCCTCCGCAGTACCGTCACGCGGGTCGGCATCCAGCACGGCGCTTAACGATACGGACACGAGCAACACGACCGAGCGATCCAGCCGAGGCGCCCCCTTCTCGCCGTCGAGCCAGCCGTCGACGATGAACAGATCGCGCGACGCGCAGACACGTTCAGCGTGCGTCTCTCTCAACCGATGGTTGCGCCATTGCACCCGCCAAAGTTCGACCGGATCCGCTTCTCCGACATAACCGCTGATATCGAGCAAGACATGAAGCCGAGCCTCGATCTGCGGCGCAGCCAACGACGCTTTCAGATCGAGCAATAGCTTGTCGTAAAGCCATTCGAGAATCAGCGTGTGACGCTCGGCATCGTCCGCGGCTAGGCGCGCCTCCAGCGGCTGAAACCACCGTGCGGAGGTCGAGGCGTCGGCCTCATGAGTGGACGCCTTCGGCTCGAGTTCGATGCGCTTTCCGACGATGCGCTCGATGTCGCTATCGGCGTCGTCTTCCGTCACTCGCATTGCCGCACCGAGGATTCGCAGCGGAACGCTTTCCTTCGCGAACGCTTGCTCGGCATATCGCTGGGACGCGGTATTCCAAGCGATCGCTTCGAGACGGCGCGCTTCGTAGACGCGAAAAACGCGCGAGACGACGAATCCGGCGATCCCGATGGGAAAGACGGCGACGCACGTCCAGAACCACGCCGTATGGGTTGGTTCGTCCGCCGGCCAGAGCAGGAGCACCGCAAGGATGCCGACTAGCATCAGGATAAAGAACGCTACCGTCCAAACGAATCGAGACGGTGGCGTATCGGGCACCGGTCGTGCCGGCGGAAGCGAGGCGAAATCGAGGGCCATCGTTCAATCGTCCTTGCCGGTCTCGGTCACGCCGAACGCATCCGTCGCTCGCGTCCGGAAGTACAGGCTCGACGAGAGGAGGTGGTCGTGCCAGCTCGTGAGCATCGTGTCGTGAACCAGCAAATCGAATAGCGCCATCACCTTCGGAGGAAGCGGATGGGAACCGCTCAAGCCCATCTTCCACGCTTGCAGCAGCGCTTCCTGGTCGGGCGACATCGCCGCTGCCTCCATCAACTCGGCGGCCAGCCGCGGATCGGCCCCCCACGGCATATCGTTGCCCTTTGCTTTGCGCCGCATGTTGTCGGCGGACTCGCGCAAACCCGCTTCGTAGGACTCGCGCTTCGTCATCGCCTGCGCCTCGCGCTCGATGCGCTCCCAGACGCCTTCCGAGGGGCGGTGCTTCTCGATGCCCGCGGCGCGACCGGCCTCCATCTCCGGCAAAATCGAGTTCTGCCAACGAACCAGGGCTCGGTCGTGCGTCGCGCTATCCGCCGGAGGTTTCCGGTTCCTGACCTCTAGGTAGGCCGCTTCGGCCTCCTTCATCTCCTTTAGCCGCGCACGGTGCTTGGCTTCCAGCGCCGCGGAGCGGGTGGCGAGGGCCGAGCGGAATTCCGGCGAGCGATATCGCACGGCAATCCATCGCAGCAAGACCTCCATATGCGCGCGGAAATTCAAGCCGGGGGTGCGAGGGACGATCTCGCGATACGCGTCGATCAATTCGCCGATCTTATAGGTGGTTTTGCCCGCGGGGAGCGGATGGGATAGGGAGAATTTTTCAAAGGTTTCGGGCTTGTACTTGAATTGATCTTCCATCCCATCGACGACTACCCCGTGCGATAGCGCCTCGTACAGCATGTCGCGCAAAACGACGCGCTGCAGCTCGGCGCGGACGCCCAGTCTTCCGGCCGGTGCGCCTCCCGTAATGTCCTCGCTGGTCCCCGGATAAAGATACTGAATGCCGCGTGTCTGCTCCAGACTGTCGAGCCGCTGGTAAAAGCGAAGCTCGTGCGCGGCCGCAAAATGGACGCAATGACCAACCGACTCGGGCACGCCAAGCATCTGATCCCCGTAGTTCGCCTTGATCAAGTTGAGAACCGGCACGATGTCGAGCAGCTTGTTTTCTTCCATCAACGACGACACCGCGTCGAACAACCCAAGGAACTTGATTTCGATCTTCACGGGCTTGCCGTTGGGATCCTTCGGGTCGACGAACGCAAGCGCCTCGCTATCCTCCTGTTGGTATGTTTCAGTTAGTTCGTTCGCCAGTGCTCGAGCGAGTACGCCACCGCGGTCGGCTCCGAAGATCGAGACCTGAATGCGCTGGATCTTGGGCACCTTCAGCTTCGTGTCTTCGATCGCCTTTTCGAACTGCTTCTTGGCCGCGGCCAGGCGAACTTCGACACCCGTTCCGAACAGTCGCGCTACCGCGCGGTTGTCTCGGCACCATGGGATCGAATCCAGGCCCAAGCCGCTGAATACTTCCTTCGCGGCGCTCCATCCCGCTGTAAACGGGTTTTGCTTAGCGTCGTAGAGAATCGCGCGCACCGCGGCCCGTCCGCGGCGCACTAAGCGTCCGTTGACGGTCATCTTCAGGACACGGCCTATGTTGCCCGGTGCCGCCTTTATCTGGTCGACCAGGTCGGTAAAGGATTCGACCAAAGGACGATAGGAAAACTCTTCGAGACTCTGCTTAGCGCCATCCATCAGAGCGCCCTCCGGGTCGATCGAAAGACGGTCGACACCGGTCACCTTCTTTCCGATGTCGATACCCTTTTCCTCGGCGATCGTTGTGCTTTCGCTGGCGACCTTGGCGAGTGCGGATGTGACCAATCCTTCTCGGGCATCCTTGTTCAGTTCAGTGCCAAGGCCGGAGTAGTAGAAGCGATACCAGAATTGATTGGGAACTTTTCCTCGACGCTTGTCTTTGTTGTCGCGATGAGCTTCCCAGAGCCGACAGACATTGGAGTATCGCGATGTAGCAGGATCGTCATGATCGCGATGACGACCAAAACCGTCGAAGAAGAAGCCAATATGTACGACTGCGCCACAAGGAATACAGGCGTCGCTTCTGTACGCATTTCGCTTCTCGCCGAGTGCCGCCAACACCCATCGGGGTGTCCGGTCGGCGGAATCGAGTTGAGTCGGTTCAGCCACGTTCAGCTCCATTGCGTGCAGAGTCAAAATGATTGGACTTGATTTCCCGAAAAACGACATCGGGCAACTTCTGCATGGCCTCACCAAACGCACCAGCCTTTCCCACTGCTTCGCGGAGAATGCGTTGCACGGCCGGATGCTCATCGAACCTAGGGTTCACCAGCAACGTGTAGTAGACGTATTGTTCGAGGTCGACGGAATCCGTTAGCCGGTGTTTTCGCCACCCTTGCGCCGCGACTCGTGTTGTCCTCCTAAATGCAGCAAACTCGTCAAGATCATCAGGATTGGCCGCATTTCCATACGTGGATTGAAACCAATAGTCCACCTCTGCATAGTCAATTCGACTACCACTCAGATCCTCCCGAAATTCAAATTCGACGTGATCGTCAGGATAAAAGTGCGCCGCTAGCATTACCTCCCCGGCGCCGCCTGGTATCTTTTCCTCTGGGAAGTACACTTTCGCTGTTTTATGGATTTTTCGCAGCGGTGCGTAGATGTCCGTGATCTCGTCGATGTCGTAAACCTCCCAATCGACTGTGAACTCTGTCCCCTTCAACGTGTAGCAACAACTCACGCTACCTTCGCCCGACCCTGGCGGTAGATCGCCTCCTCCACCCGCTGTGTTGCCATACTTGTCCCGAATCGTAAAACGACTCAGATTGAACGGCATGTAGTTCATCCCCGAGACGCTAATCCCGCGATAAACCGGCTCCGACGCGAACGAATCGCATCCCATCACCGCAACCGCGGTGGCTACTAATATGAACCATCGTTGAATCTTCAGCATCATTGCCTAGCACCATCCGAATTGGAAAATTATTGGACACGGGAAGACACTGACATCGCCCCCCCCCCGATCGACCCGATCGGACGCGCGACGCCGAGCCTTGCTAGCCGGGTTCGGCTCCTGTTCGTAGAGAGTCAAAACGATTGGTTTTGATTTCCCGAACAACGGCTTTTGGCAACTTCTGCATGGCCTCACCAAACGCACCGGACCTTCCCACCGTTTCCCAGAGAATGCGTTGCACAGCCGGATGTTCATCGAACCTAGGGTTCACGAGCAACGTGTAGTAGACGTACTGTTCCAAGTCGACCGAATCCGTTAGCCGGTGTTTTCGCCAACCCTGCGCCGCGACCCGTGTTGTCCTCCTAAATGCAGCAAACTCATCAAGATCATCAGGATTGGCCGCATTTCCGTACGTGGATTGAAACCAATAGTCCACCTCTGCGTAGTCAATCCGACTACCACTCAGATCGTCCCGAAATTCGAATTCGACATGATCGTCAGGATAGAAGTGCACCGCTAGCATCACGGCTCCCGGCTCACTGGATATTTCCGTCGCTGGAAAATGCACCTGCGCGACTTTACGAACCTTCTCGATAGGCTTATGAGCAATGATCGCTTTCTGGGCTTCGTCAGCATCATAATCGTCCCAGTTAACCGTAAACTCCGTACCCTTCAGTGTGTAGCAACAACTCACACTACCCGCGCCCGACCCCGGCGGTAGGTCACCTCCCCCACCCGCAGTGTTGCCATACTTGTCCCGAATCGTGAAGCGACTCAGATTGAACGGCATGTAGTTCATTCCGGACACGCTAATCCCGCGATAAACCGGCTCCGAAGAAAAAGCATCGCAGCCCGCGAGTACCAACGCAATCGACGCAAAAACGAGGACCCTTTTAGCCGCGAACATCATGCCGCCCCCCTTTCGAATCCGGCACGTCGTTCATCTGGGACGCCTGGCTCAGCACCTCGCCATCGATCTCGCTCAATGCCTCGCGGTAAGTCGTGTCGGCTCGCATCGCGCCTCTTAGCCGCTCCTGCATGACAGGATGCTCATCGAACCGCGTCGCGATGACGATCCCTTTCGACACGTAGTTCAACAGATCGTCATCGCACTTAATGCGGTACCGCGCTGCGCGCTCGAGCTGCTCCGATATACGCCGTAACAGCGATACGTCCGACTCCCCATCGAGCACCGAGCCGTACATCTCGCGCAACTGCATCGCCAACTTATCGGCCCGCCCCAGCCACAGCAGCTTCTTATGCTGATCGTCCGAAAGCATCTGCTCGTTATCAATCGCGCAAGCCACAGGACGGCCAGGATTTTTCCAGACCGCTTCTTCGAAATCTCGCTCGCGATACCAAATCTCCGCGCAAGGCGAAAGAAATGAAGCCGCCTCCTCCTCGGTCCACACCGCGCGCAATCGCTCCAGGATGCGGTTATCGTAGAAGTGCAACATGAATGCACGCTTGTCCGGTGTCGCGTATCGGCTGTAGCGCCCAAAATGCGAACTCAACGCTTCGAGCGCCAACGGCGACCAGAGCCACGTGAGCATGTGCTGTTCGCGTCCTTCTCTCCAAAGGCGTCGAACGAGCCGGCTCTGCAAGTCGCGCGGATTGTTAAATGCAAGCCGATCGATCTGAATCAGATACGGCGCGATGTCCGTATAGGACTCCAGCACCGATTCCCGCCAAAGCGAGACCCAGCCAAGGCTCGGCACCTCGGGCAAAAGCTTGTCCAGGCCAGGTCGCGCGCGAGAATCGACAAGAACGTATAGCCCTGCCCGCGGTTCGTCTTCGCAGGAAACCTCGAACCTCGACAGCAAGCGCTCGCGCCACTGCTCCCAAGCAGACTCGACGCTCGACATCTTCGCCATCCCGACAGAGCCGGCCATCACGCCACCTCCGTCATTGCTTCCACGCCGCGCAGCGCATCCAGCAGACACTCCTTGCACGTTCCGATCGGCATCGCCGGTAAGGGAACGGACAAGCTGTTCGCGCCGCGCCATTGAAACTGCCCACCTTTGAGCACGATGTTGCCGGGACACCCCATCTCGATGTTGCCCCCTTCCATCTTGAGATAGGCCCCTGCGCACGTCAGCGCCAGTGCACCGCGGGAAGCGGCCACGATCGATCCGTCGACGCTGCTCAAATGCAGGTCTTTCGATGCCGCCAGCGCCATCGCACCGGTGCGCGCTTGAACGGTCACGTCTTGCTTCGCGGCGATCAGCCTCATCCCCTGCGCCTGCGCAAACAGCGAAACCTGGCGGGCCGCCGCGACCGTGAAATTGCGCATGGTTCCGACGTCGAAGTTGCCGCCGGCAGTCGCAATGAGATTCCGATCGGCATTGAGGTGCAAATGTTCGCCTGAGGTCAGCCCGATCCCGGACGGCGCGCTCACGAGAATTGCCGCGCGCTTGAGGCCGTCCAGCGCGTCGGCATAGAGCGCCTTCTGGTGCTTCAACTCGGCGACGGTGGCTTCCGCCGCCTCCACAGCCGCCGTCAGCGACTCCATGCGCTCGATCGCCCGCTCCAACTGTGCTTTGGCGCCGTTCATCTCGAGTTGATCGCCGGATGCGCCGATCTGAGCTTCCGCGGTCAGCAGCATGCCGCGCGGCCCGCGTGCCGCCAGGTGCCCGTCGGTGCGCAGCTCCGCCCCCTGTCCACGCGCCTTGCGTTGCGGATCGACCATATGCCCGAGGTTCAGCTCGCTGGTCTGATAAGGCGTCGTCAGGTGAATATGCTCGACATTCTCCTTGTCCTCCATCCGCATTTCGTTGCGCGCCGCCGTACGAATGATGTTGCGCGTGTGACTCAGGTTGTTGATGAGATCCGGATGCTGCTCGTCGTGCATCGCCCCGATAATGACGGGCCGATCGGGATGCCCATCGGTAAAGACAACGGCGACTTCCGCCCCGTCGATCAGTGGGAAGTGATGGCCGTAGTGCCTGCCGCTATAGGGCTTTGCAAACCGTACCGGTCGGCTCGTGCCGCCTGGACTCCATGTGTCCAGATCGAACGGCAGCTTGATGACGTACCACCCCTGCTCTGTCAGATAGGCATATTTATAGTTACCCGGCGACGTCACGCGCGCCGGTAAGATGCCGTCGATGGTCGGTCGCGGGGTCGCAGCCATCGATGGGCGCCAGACCCGGTCCGACGCAATTCCCTCGAAGCTCAGCCAATACGCCTGGGCTCGGCTCCCGCTCGATTCGACCGACGTGATAAAGATCCCGTGTTTCGCATCGGTCTGGGTCGGGTCCACCCGCATGACTTCGCCCGCCTCGAGCCAGAACGGGTTGCCGGTTCCTTTAAAGACGATTTGATTCGCCAGATACTGCTCGTGGCGCAAACGGGCGATGCGCTTGCCTTCGTCGATCGACGCGTAGTGCTCGCCCCAACGGTAGTCGATCCCGTCCGTCGTCTTGTCGGCGCGGGCGGCGTTTTCCTCGACCAGCAGCGATACGCTCGCCTCGCGGTGGTTGTAGTCGTGAAGCCGCACGGCCTTCGGCACACGCCGCGTCCGCTTCTCGAGCGTTTTGATCGCGTCCATACCGGCACTGTCGAGGCCCGAATCGCGCCGGTACGGCACCGTGCGCTGCTTGCGCGCGTATGCGTCCAGGTCATCGCCGAACACGATCACCGATCGATGCTTCTTTTGCTCCCAGCGAAACCAGATCCCCTCTTGCGCGCAAAGACGCTGGATGAAGGCGAAGGTGGTCTCGTGGTACTGCGTCACATACTCGTGCCGTTTGTAGGCATGGCGCAGTTTGAACGCGAAATCGACGCCTGCCTGGTATCCGAAATGTCGCAGCGTGCTGGTCACGATTTCCTCGACCGACTGCATCTGGAACAGCCGGCTCGTCACGCCCCGGTTTAGATCGGCGAGCTTCGGCTCGAGCCGGACGCGGTAGTGCGTCTGGTCAGCCGACGTTGCGAACTCGTCGAACTCCGTGATGACGCCGTGGATCGTATAAGCTGGCGGCATCTTGCTGAACTGTTCGGCGTTCTCCCCGAACATTTTGCGCAGATACCCCATATCCGGGTCCACCGGCGAGACGACGAATCTCGCGGGCCGGCCGATGACTTGGCTCATCGGAATGCCGGCGACCGGGCTCGTAAATTCGATGTCGTACCGGTACAGTTCGCTGACGGCATCCCTGCCCGCGAACCTGAGGACGGACATCGGCGCCGGATGCGGCGCCAGCTTTAACTCGTAAGCCTGTGTAGGCAGAATCGACGACATACGGGCACTCCGTTGTGCGGGCTGGAAGGACGAATGACGCCACCGGAGTCTCGTGAAACGATCCCCGTTCATTCGCCACAATCACACTGGTTGATTAACCTAGCTTACCCACACGACGCCAAAGCTTCGCAGCACGTTGCAAAGCCGCGACACGATACCCAGATCCGTCAATAAGCCCTATTTCGAGACGGGATCGATTCGATTTTCAGGCAACGGCAGAATCAAGGATTGGCCACACCGCGGAAAGCCTCATACCATAAGGCAGCGGCACCCGCGCGACTTTTTTTATCGTCATTTTCGCTTAGCCGTCTTCACCCGGCCATCTCATAATCTCTATGCATTATGAAATGCAGACATCAATCTCATCGTCTTAGATTGAAATCGATCACAATGCCGTTCCTTCACCTACGGAAACCCCTCATTCGTTTATACGAATGGGGATTCATCGCCCAGATTTGCGCTGATGCAATCGGCAATACGGCACGCAGTGCCGTTCGCACGCCGATCGATGCCCGACACGGAGCGCGGCGCTCCGGCAGCAACACGTTCGGCGTCGGAATCGTTCGATCTCGCCGATGCGGTCCTGCCGCTACACGCTCACGCCAACGTCCGGCACAACCCCTCGAACAAGATATCGGCCCCGAGCACGAACCCCTGCCCGCCCACCTGCACGAGCACGGACAACGTCACGCAAAGGTTCTTCGAACTCGACGACATGTAAGGCTCGCTGACGATCGTCTCGCCCGGTCGAACGAGCGCATCGCGAAAGTACGTACGCTTCGACCAGTTCGCCCCGGCGCTGCGCGCCAACAAAGGGAAGGTCGCCCGGCGCCACGGGTCGTGCCGGTCCGATTCGATGTTCTCGCCCACCTGCCTGCCCGTATCGTCGAGCACGAACACGCGCAGCGCCCATTCGCACTCGAGAAAATGCCGCGCCGCCCGTTCGATCCCCTCACCCCGACACCAGGCATCGCGGAACTGCCCGAATGCGCGGCGATACGGCGCCAACTCGTCCAAGTCGCCCACCCGACGCAGCTTGCGCGCATCCATGAGCTGCGCATCCAGGTCCAACATCGGCACTGCGGTCAGCGGCACGCCCGCGTCGACCTCGATCGTCGGCCTGCCGAAATAGTAGCCCTGCACGAAATCGGCATCGCAGTCCCTACTGAGCCTCGCTTGCTCCTCGGTTTCGATTCCCTCGACCACGATGAAGGTACCGATGTCATGCAATAAATCGACGAGGCGCAGCAAGCTGCGCGCATTTCGATAGCTGGACACCGCCTTACAGATCAATTCGCGATCGAGCTTGACCACATCGGGCCGCAGATCCCAGACCCGGCCCAAATTCGTGAGCCCCGCGCCGAAATCGTCCAGCGCGATCAGAAAGCCATAGCCCCGCAGGCGATCCACGGCGTCGACGAGGGCCTGCGGCGTATCCTGTCTCGCCTCCAGCACCTCGATGACCACTCGCCCCGGCGTGACCCCGCTTTCGAGCAAGTCGTCGGCAAGCGCAGGCCCGTGGATCGGATCGGCCAAGACGTCGGGATGGAGGTTCAGGAACAGGGCACTGTCTTCATCCGCGAATCGCATGAATCGTCGCACGTGATGCAGCGTGCACGCGCGCTCGTACTCGCCGTAGCGTCCGGCCCGCCGCACCAGGGCGAACGCCTCGTCCGGCGAACATGGCATGCCGCCATGCTTCGCGCGCAGCAGCGCCTCGTACCCGACGGCGGCGCCGTGGGCCAGCGACAACACGGGCTGGAAGGCGCTCTCTATCTGCGGCAGGCCAAGCGCTTGAGCATCGATCATGGAATGTAAAGGCGCGTCGTTGGGGTCGAAAGCCGACGTGGCGATTGTAGTCAGACCCATCCGTCGCACGATAGGCCCCTCATGCCCTATAACGTCAGATGGTTCGACGAACTTAACAGTTTTCTTAGGAGAAACGCCAACTCGTATCAATTTTCCCGGCGGCGCGCCGTTATCAGCGGTATAGCCCGAGCATCGGCAGCGACACCCGCTCGCTCCCGGGTGCAACCGCGACGCCCAGGCGCAACCCAAGAGGAATATTTCGATGGCCGCTGATCATCACTCGATCGACGAACGCACCAACCTGACGAGTTCGAACAAGTTCGAGCTTTTGCTGTTTCGGCTCGGTGCCGCCCCCGGAAACGACGACTCGCACGAGTTGTACGGCATCAATGTCTTCAAGGTCCGCGAAATCATGACGATGCCGGCGATCACACCGATCGCGGGCGCGTCGGAGCACATGATCGGCGCCGTGGACATCCGCGGGCAAATCATCCCCGTCATCGACCTGCCGAAGCTCATGGGCTGCCAACCCACGCGCGGCCTGAACATCTTGCTGGTGACCGAGTTCGCCCGCTCGACGCAAGCGTTTGCCGTGGAGGAAGTCGACGATATCGTCCGCTTGGAGTGGAACCAGGTGCTCTCGGCCGAGGGATCGGCCGGCGGGAACTCCGTGACGAGCATTGCGCGTATCGACGGCAACACCGGCGATTCGCGTCTAGCGCAAGTGGTGGACGTCGAGCAGGTGCTGCGCGACGTGTTCCCGGCACAACATCCAAGCGTCGAAAAGGCCGATGTCGGAACCTCGGTCAAGATAAGCGGCGGCGCGAAAATTCTAGCGGCCGACGACTCCGGGTTTGCCCGCAAGCTCATCGAGCAAAGCCTGTCCGCGCTCGGCGCCGAATACATCATCACGAAGACTGGCCAAGAGGCCTGGGATACGCTCACAAAAATCGCCGCCGATGCGCAAAAGGAAGGCGTGCGGGCCCGCGATAAAGTCGCGCTCGTGCTGACCGACCTCGAGATGCCCGAGATGGACGGCTTCATGTTGACGCGCCAGATCAAAGCCGACGACCGGCTGCGCGACATCCCCGTCATCATCCACTCCTCGCTGACCGGCACGGCCAACGAAGCGCACGTCAAGAACGCGGGGGCGACCGGCTATGTGGCGAAGTTCGCCGCCGGCGATCTCGCCGAGGCCATTCGCCAAGCGCTCGCCGCCTGAGAAGGCCCGCGCCGCCGGCCTGTCCGTATACGACAACTTCCGGACAACCGTTCGGAAATGCGCCAGCGGCTCGCCGCGACGCCGCTCAGCGCCCTCGTCCGGGCCTGCCCCTCACAGCAGCGGCAGGCCCGCATCGCGTTTGACCTCCCGTAACGACAGCACCGATTCCACGGAAGTGACGCCGGGCAATGCGCGCAGCACGTCGCGCATGAACGCGCCGTAGTCTTCGAGATCGCGGGCGACGACGTGAACGAGATAGTCGGCGCTGCCCGAGACGTTGTGGCACGACACGATCCGGGGCAAGCCCTGAATTTGCCGCTCGAATTCGTCGGCCAGGCGCCGATCGTGCACCCCGAAGCGCACGAGCGCGAAGGCCGTCACGCCGATCTGCAGCGCCCGCTTGGAGAGTACGGCGCGATAGCCTTCGATGTAGCCGTCGGTCTCGAGCCGCTTCAGGCGCCGCGCACAGGGCGTCTCGGTCAAGCCCACCGCCTCGGCCAGGCTGGCGTTCGTCATGCGCCCATCCGCTTGGATTGCCATGAGGATGGCGCGGTCGGTCTTGTCCAGAGTCATGCGTCGTCGTTCGTCGGTTGGCGGATCTGCGATGGTAGCGCAAGCGCGGGCATCGCCCTTGCTCGGCTGTCGCGTCATGCGCCCCTTGTTGCCCACAACGCCCGCACTACCCTCATCGCCCATCCTGGGCGGATCGCGCCGTGTCGCACCGCTCTTCGTCGTCTCGCCTCACCTGGACGATGCGGTCTTCAGCTGCGGCATGCTGCTCGCCCGCCATCCGGGTTCGTTCGTCTGCACGGTGTTTTGCGGCAAGCCGGTCCCGCCGCAGCGTACGGAGTGGGACCGGAGCGCGGGCCACCGCGACTCGGACGAGGCCCTGCGCGCCCGCATCGCCGAAGACGAGCAGGCGCTCGCCCTCTTAGGCGCGCGCGCCATTCGTCTGCCGTTTTTGGACAGTCAGTATGGCGCGACACCCGCCATCGCCGATCTGGCGGCAGCGCTGGGGGACGCATGGCGGGCCGCGGGTTCGTGCCGCCTGGTCGCCCCGCTCGGGCTGTATCACTCCGATCACGTGCTGGTGGCCGATGCGTGCCGTGCGCTCGTGCGCGGGCAGCGGATCGCGCGCGCGATCCTTTACGAAGACGCGCTCTATCGCACCATTCGCGGCGCAGCCCGCGGGCGATACGACACCCTTCGAGACGAAGGCTACGTGTGGTCGCCGCTCAATGCGCAAGCGCTCGCCGCACCGTTGGCATCGTTGCGCGCGCCGAACGCGGCCAATGCGAAATGGCGGGCCGCGCACCGCTATCGAAGCCAGTTGCGTGCGCTTGCCGACGCCCATCCGAACGACCTCGTCGAACCGGAACGCTACGTCGTCATCGATCGGGCTCCGCCGGCGCAACGGCCATAGGCGGCGCGTCGGCCCAATTTCGCTCCGCATCGCGCACACGCGCGCGCATGCGCAGGACCGGCGCGCCGACGATGCGCCGGCGCCGCAGCGCCCAGCCGATACCGGCCGCGAGCGCGGCGGTGTCTCGCACGAACGCCCCCTCCTTCGCATAAACGGTCAACGCGCGCGCCGAGGCGGCTAGCGCTTCGGCAAGCGGAAGACGCAACCACGCGACGAGCGCGGCGTTGCGCGCCAGCATCCGTCGGCGCAGGGACGCATCGCGCGCGGAGCAAGGGTAGTGGGCGACCGTCAGCGCATCGCAATACACCATGGCATAGCCGCGATCGAGCAGGTCGAGCGACACGAGCGATTCCTCGCCGCCGATGAATAACCGGGGCTCGTAACCGCCGACTTCGCGAAAGGCCGAAGTGCGAAACACGCACGCGCCGGCCATGTACCCGACGAGCGCCGGACCCGGCAATGCTTTACCCGCAAGGGGACTGGCCTGCATGCGCGCGCAAGTCGGATCGAGCCGCGCCGCTTCGCCGACCACCACGCGGGCGGACAACACCGCGACACGCGGCGCCTCGTCGAGCATGCGCACCGCCCGATCGAGCGAACCCGGCGCCCAATCGGTATCGTCGTCGCTGAAGGCCACGTAGTCGGTCGCCGCCGCTTCCACGCCGCGATTGCGCCCCGCCGCCCCGAGGTTCTCGCGGCATTCGATCACGCACACGCTCGGAAACCGGCGCCGTAACGCTGGCGGGGTGCCGTCGGTCGAACCGTTGTCGACAACGATCACGGCCGGGCGTTCGGGCAACGCGAGCAACCGCTCGACCGTTCGCGACACTTGAGCCAACCGGTTATGCGTGAGTACGACTACCGATATGCGCCTATTCATTTCTTGCGTGCTTACGTGAGCGTCCAATGCCCGTTCGCCCCTCGGCGTTCGGAACGTTCGAAACGTTCGGAACATTCGTTCCCCCGAGCCGATCGGCCCATTGAAATCAACGGCAGCAAAAACCACTCCTTTTGCGATGCGCGGACCCGCAAGCGGCGTCGGACGCCTAACCGCGCGGTGCCGCGTAATTACATCGACTCTGTAACGAAGGCGTCACACCGGATAGACCGGGTAAAGATCACAGCAGCGTTTCTATCCGATGCAACGCTTGTGCACGTTTGACCGGTTGCCCGAGACGATGGGCACACCGCGTGCTCGACAGGACGCGAGCACCTCGCGCCCATGGATACCAAAGTGCGGCGCACCTGCTCGGTAGGTCTTCAATATCAAGGACTACTCATGAAAATCGCACTCGTCAGTGAACACGCGTCGCCCCTCGCCGTGGCGGGTGGCGTCGACAGCGGCGGCCAGAACATCTACGTCGCCCACGTCGCGCGGCAGTTGCACCGTCTGGGCCACCAAGTCGACGTGTTCACGCGGCGCGATCGCGCGCTGTTGCCAGCCGTGTCCGACATGGACGGCGTGCGTGTCATTCATGTTCCGGCCGGGCCGCCGACTCAATTGCCCAAGGAAGCGCTGCTGCCCTATATGCCGGCGTTCGCGGATTTTCTAGTGGGGTTCTGCCGCCGCGAGCGCACCCCGTACGACGTCATGCACGCGAACTTTTTCATGTCGGGCCTGGCCGCGCTCAAGGTCAAGAGGGTGCTCGGCACCCCGCTTGTGACGACATTTCATGCGCTGGGTAAAGTGCGCCGGATCCATCAAGGCGCGGACGACGGCTTCCCCGACGCGCGCTTCGCGATCGAAGACGACCTCGTGCGCGAATCGGACGTCGTCATCGCCGAGTGCCCGCAAGATGCGGCCGATCTGCATGAGCATTACGGCTCGGATCCGTCGCGCGTCGAAATCGTGCCGTGCGGGTTCGACACGGCCGAGTTCGACCGTATGGACCGCGCCGCCGCCCGCGCCGCCCTCGGCTGGCCGCGCGAGCAGTTCGCCGTCCTTCAGCTAGGGCGTCTCGTCCCGCGCAAAGGCATCGATACGGTCGTGCGTGCACTCGCGAGGTTCAGGGAACGGGCCGGCGTCGATGCCCATCTATACGTTGTCGGCGGCAACGCCGATTTGCCGAATGAAATCGCCACGCCCGAAATCGCGCGCCTGCGCGGCGTAGCAGCCGGATGCGGCGTGGCCGAGCACGTGACCTTCGTCGGCCGCCGCGGACGCGCACAGCTACGCGAGTTCTACGGCGCGGCGGACGTATTCGTCACGACACCGTGGTACGAGCCGTTCGGCATCACGCCAATCGAAGCGATGGCGTGCGCGCGCCCCGTCATCGGATCGGATGTCGGCGGGATCCGTTATACCGTCGTCGACGGCAAGACGGGATTTCTCGTGCCGCCTCGCGATCCCGATGCGCTGGCCGAGCGTTTGTCGCGCCTCGCACGCGACCCGGCACTCGCCGAACGGATGGGCGCAGCCGGCCTCGAACGCGTGCACACGAGCTTTACGTGGACGCGCGTGGCGCGCATGCTCGAAGACGTCTATCGCGGCGTTGCACGCGCGCAGGCCGACGAACGCGGTCTCGCCGGCGAACGCGACACGCGAGACGCGCGCCTCGCGCACGCCGAACGTGCGCAGGCCGCGGCGGGCCGCGCTTGAGTCCCGCGTCGCCTTTGCCTACGAGCGCACTCGCCATGACGTCTGCCGCCGTGCTGTTCGACAAAGACGGGACACTGCTCGACGACGTCCCCTACAACGTCGACCCCGCCCTCATGCGCTTTGCGCCGGGGGCCGGCGAGGCGCTCGCCATCCTCGCCGCGCACGGCTTCCGGCTATTCGTGATCAGCAACCAAAGCGGCGTTGCGCTGGGCCGCTTCCCTTACGCGGCGCTCGCCAACATGCAAGCGCACCTGACGCGGATGTTCGAGACGTGCGGCGTCACGCTCGAGGGCGCCTATTGGTGCCCGCATCATCCCGACGGCATCGTGGCGCGCTACGCCGCTCGCTGCACCTGCCGCAAGCCTGAACCCGGATTGCTCTTACAGGCGGCGCGCGAGCATGGGATCGATCTGCGGCAAAGCTGGTTCGTCGGCGACATCCTGGACGACATCGAGGCCGGCACGCGAGCCGGCTGCCGAACCGTGCTGATCGATAACGGTCACGAGACGCTATGGGAGCCCGGCCCCGCACGCGTCCCGACGTTGCGCGAGCCCGATCTATTGCGCGCCGCGCTCGCGATCATCCGCGAGCACGATCGGGCGATCGGCTCGCCGCGCGGCGATGATGATCGTCGCGACGATCCTCGCGCCCTCGCGTCCGGCCTTGACGTCATGGCGGCCTCGTCGCCTCGTGCGCCATCGAGCGCAGCCAAGGGGAGCGAACGATGAGTGCGCTGCCCTTTGCGATCACGCCCACGCTGTCGCAAGCACGCGAACGAGAGACCCCTGTCTCGCATTGGGGCGCGGACGTCAAACGCATTCTGTGCGTGCGGCTCGATCGGCTCGGCGACATCTTGATGACGACGCCCGCGATCCATGCGCTGCGTACCGCGTTCCCCGGCCGGCACATCACGTTGCTGACGTCTAGCGTCGGCGCACAAGCGGCCCCCTATCTGAGCGACGTCGACGACGTGATCGCCTATAACGCACCCTGGCACGGGCTCTCGCCGTCGACCTCGCCATCTGCCGATCTCGACATGCAGCGCATGCTGGAAACACGTCGATTCGACGCCGCCGCCCTCTTCACCGTCTACAGCCAGAGCGCATTGCCGGCCGCGATGCTTTGCTATCTGGCCGGCATTCCCCGGCGGCTCGCGCACTGCCGAGAAAATCCCTACGGACTCCTAACGGATTGGGTCTATGAAACGGAGCCGCACGACGGCGTTCGACACGAGGTGGAACGCCAATTGGCGCTGGTGCGTAAAGTGGGCGCCACCTGTACCGACACGCGCATGCGCTTGAGCGTCGACGCCGACGCGCGGCGCACCCTCTCGGCTCGCCTCGCCGCGCGCGGCCTCGCGCCGCGGGGCCCGTGGTTCGTGATCCATCCCGGCGCCAGCGCCACCTCGCGCCGCTATCCGGCCTATCGTTTCGGCGAAGTGGCGACACATTTGGCGCGCGCGAGTTCATGGCCCATCTTGCTGACGGGAAGCTCGGATGAAGCGCCGCTCGTGCGCGAGGCGATCGACGCCGCCGATGCCTCTATCCGCGCGCGTCTTCACGATTGCTCGGGGCTGCTGAACATGGGCGAATTCGTCGCCCTGATCGAACGCACGGCCGTGCTCGTCACGAACAACAGCGGCCCCGTTCACCTTGCGTCCGCCTTGTCCACCCCCGTCGTCGACTTGTATGCCTTGACCAACCCCCAGCACACGCCTTGGCAGACGGCGCAGCGCGTCTTGTTTCGCGACGTCGAATGCCGCTGGTGCTATCGGAGCGAGTGCCCGGCCGGCCACCACGGTTGCCTGACCGGCGTTCCGCCCGCCGAGGTGGCCGCGGCCGCGCTCGAACTCGCGGCCGAATGCGGCGTCCGGCTTGAGCCGAACGCCCCCGAGCTTGGGTGTTCGAACACGGACACCGCCTGCGCCAGCACCCCGATCACTTCCTGACTACCGCCGGACTATCGCCATGTACACACTCGGAGTCAATGCCGTTTACCACGACAGCGCCGCGGCGCTCGTGAAGGACGGTGTCGTGATTGCCGCCGCCGAGGACGAGCGCTTCACGCACGTCAAGCATGCCAAGCGCCCCGTGCCGTTTTCGACGTGGCAGATGCCGTTCGATGCGATCGACTACTGCTTGAAGGAAGCCGGCATCACGCTGGCCGATATCGACCACGTTGCCTACTCCTACAACCCGAGCCTATTGCCCTCGATGCCCGACCCGGCGCACGGCGCCGCCACAATCGCCCTGCCGCTCGAACCGGCCTTGCAACGTCCGTCGCATCCGAGCGCATCGCCGTGGGACCCGCTCTTTATCAGTTACATCGTCAACGCGCGGGCACAACTCATCGACGGCGCACCGCACCATCTCGCGAAGCGCTTTCGCGCGCCCGAAGGTGGCCACCGCTTCGGCTGGCACTATGTCGAACATCACCTCGCGCACGAGGCAAGTGCGTTTTTGGCGGCCCCGCTCGGCGATACGGCCGTGCTCACGATGGACGGCCGCGGCGAAGGCGTCACGACGAGCCTCGGCCAGTTCGTCGACGGCCAGTACAAACGCATCAAGCAAGTCGAGCTACCGCATTCGCTCGGCCTGCTCTATGAGGCCGTCACGAGCTGGCTCGGCTTCCTGCACTCGTCCGACGAATACAAGGTGATGGCGCTCGCCGCTTTCGGCCGCCCCGTGTATGCGGACGTCTTTCGCGAGATCGTCCGCTATCGCGGCAACGGCAGCTATACGGTCGAGGAGCCGTCGCTCGTCGAGCGATTCGGGCCGGCGCGCGAGCGAGGCGGACCGCTGGAGCAGCATCACTACGATGTCGCCAGCTCGCTGCAAACCGTGCTCGAGGAGACCGTGCTCGAACTCGCACGCTGGCTTCATGAACGGACCGGCCTCGCGCGGCTTTGCATGGCAGGCGGCGTGGCGCTGAACTGCGTCATGAATGCGCGCGTGAGAGACGAAGGTCCCTTCGAGGACGTATGGGTCCAGCCCGCCGCCGGCGATGCGGGCACCGCGCTGGGCGCCGCGCTTTGGATCGACTGGCGCGAGCGCGGCCTGACCGGCGACCGTGCACGGCGCTGGACGATGGAGCATGCCTACCTCGGGCCCTCGTACGCCGACGCCGAAATCGAAGCGTTCTTGCGCTGGTCGAAGGTGCCGTTTAAGCGGCTCGACGACGTGGCCGGCGAAACGGCCGATTTGCTTGCGGCCGGCAACGTCATCGGCTGGTATCAGGGCCGCACGGAGTTCGGGCCGAGAGCGCTCGGCGCGCGCTCGATCCTCGCCTCGCCGATCGATCCCGGCATGCAGGCCAAGCTCAACGAGATCAAGGACCGCGAGGACTTCCGGCCCGTCGCACCGGTGGTCATGGAAGAACACGCCGATGCTTGGTTCGTGGACGCGCGCCGCGCGCCCTTCATGCTGTTCATCTTCGATGTGCGCCCCGAGGTCGCGCACCGGATCCCAGCCGTGCGCCACGTCGACGGTACCGCGCGCGTGCAAACCATCAACCGATCCCAGCATCCCCTCTACTACGATTTGCTGGCGGCTTTCCATGCGCGCACCGGCGTGCCGATCCTCGTCAACACGTCGTTCAATACGCGCGGCGAACCGATGGTCAATTCGCCGCGCGATGCGCTCGAATCGTTTTGGACCTCGCCGCTCGATGCGCTGGTGATCGGACCGTTTCTCATCGTCAAGCAGCAAGGAGGCGCGGCGTGAATACCTCCGTGTCGGCTCGCACTCAATCTCAGCACGACGACGGTGCGTCGCGCGAGCGCGCCACGGCAGCCGGCCTGCGCCCGGACCTATCGGTCGTGATCCCCACCTGGCGTCGGCCGGCCCTGCTCGAGCGATGCCTCGAAGCGCTCGTGCGTCAAACGCTGCCGCCCCCGCGCTATGAGATCGTCGTATGCGACGACGGGCCCGACGAGACCACGCGCGCACTCGTCGAACGCATCGCCGATGCGCACCGCGCGCGTGGATTGAGCATTCGATACTTGCCGATCGCGGCGACGCAAGGACCGGCGGGGGCGCGCAATGCCGGGTGGCGCGAAGCGCGAGCCGAAACGATCGCGTTTACCGACGACGATACGATTCCCGACGAGCGCTGGCTCGAAGCCGGGCTCGCCGCCTTGGCCGATGGCGCGTGCGCCGCATCGGGCGCGATCGCCGTGCCGTTGCCGGCGGATCCGACCGATTACGAGGCCGATGCGAGCGGGCTCGAACGGGCGGAATTCGCCACGGCGAACGTGTTCGTCAAACGCGCCGCGCTCGCTGCCGTCGGCGGTTTCGACGAACGCTTCACCTCGGCATGGCGCGAGGATTCCGACTTGCAATTTGCGTTGCTGGGCGCAGGCGGGCGCATCGTCAAGGCGCCCGATGCCCGCGTCATCCATCCCGTGCGGCCCGCACGTTGGGGGGTGAGCCTCGCCCAGCAACGCAAGAGCGCGTTCGAGGCGCTGCTGTACCGCAAGCATCCCGATCTCTATCGCCAACGTATCGCGAGCCGGCCGCCGATCGACTACTACGTGCAAGTGGCAGCGGCGTTCGCCGCTGTGGCAGGCGCGGCGGTGCAAGCGCCGGCCGTCGCGGGCGTCGGCGCGCTCGTTTGGATCGCCCTGGCGCTACGATTTTTCGCGCGGCGGATGCGCGGGCGCAGCCGTGCGTGGCGCCACGTCGCCGAAATGGCGGTCACTTCCGCGGTCATTCCTTTCCTTTCGATCTATTGGCGCTTGCGCGGTGCATGCCGCTATCGAACATGGTTCCTTTGATGCGATTGCCTTCCTCTGAATCCTGCGCGTCCAGTGCGTCCCCGTCGCCCGCTTCGCGCGCTCGATCCCCGCTGCCGCCGCCCGAACGCGTGGCCATCTTTCGCGCGCTCCAACTCGGCGACATGCTCTGCGCGGTGCCCGCCTTGCGCGCCCTGCGTCGCGCGTGGCCCGACGCGCACATCACGCTGATCGGCTTGCCGTGGGCGGTGCGGTTCGTCGAACGGTTCTCGACCCTGATCGATGAATGGGTCGTTTTCCCCGGTGCGCGCGGCTTTCCCGAACAAGAGGAGACCGATGCCGGTCTGCCGGCGTTCTATGCGGCCATGCGCGCGCGGCACTTCGATCTTGCCTTGCAAATGCACGGCAGCGGCGGCCCGGCCAATGAGATCGTCAAGCGCTTCGGCGCGCGCGCGTGCGCGGGGTTTCACCAACCGCACGAAGCGCGCGAGCCGGGCTTCATCGCCTGGCCCGACGACCTGCCCGAGCCGCACCGATACTTGACGCTCGTGCGCGCACTCGGCATCGATGCGCAAGACGACACGCTGTGGTTTCCGCTTTCGCTGCACGATCGCTGCGAGTACGAGGCCTTGGAAGCGCGCCACGGCATCGAACCCGAGCGGTTGATCCTGCTGCATCCGGGCGCCCAGTTGCCGTCGCGGCGCTGGCCGCCCGCGCGTTTCGCCGAGGTCGCCGACGCCCTGTCCGCTCGCGGCTGGCAAATCGCGATCACCGGCACGGCCAACGAAGCGGCGATCACCGCGGCCGTGCTCGGCGCGATGGCCGCGCCTGCTTTGCATCTGACCGGCGCGACGACGCTCGGCGGGCTCGCGGCGCTCGTGGCGCGCGCGCGGCTCGTCGTCTGCAACGACACGGGCATCTCGCACGTCGCCGCCGCGATGCGCACGCCGAGCACCGTCATCGCTTCCGGCAGCGACACGCGCCGCTGGGCACCGCTCGATCGCGCGCGCCACCGCGTTCTGGCCGATTATCCCCCGTGCCGCCCCTGCGCTTTCCGCGATTGCCCGTTCGGTCACACTTGCGCGCTGAACGTGAGCGTGTCGCATGTTGTCGCGGCGGCGCTCGAGCAGCTTTCCCATCGCGCGCGCGCCCATCCTGCGGGAGCAAGTGTGCTGCACGCGCGTGCCCACCACCGAGAGCAGGAGCGCGGCCATGCCACGTAACCGGCGCTTGCGCGTGCTGACCTGGCACGTTCACGGCAATTACTTGTACTACCTCACGCAAGCGCAGCACGATTTTTGGCTCGTCACTCGGCCGGGCCATCCGCCGGGGTATGCCGGCCGCTCGGGCGTGCTGCCGTGGGGCAATAACGTGCATGAAGTCGATGCGGCCGTCGTCGCGCAACGCGACTTCGATGTCGTGCTGTATCAGCATCGGGAGCATTGGGAGCACGATCGGCTCATGGTGCTGTCGGAAGCGCAGCGCAAGCTGCCGTCGGTTTACCTCGAACACGATCCGCCGCAAAACAACCCGTTCGCCGAGCGGCATTGGGTGACGGATCCGGCCACGTTGCTCGTGCATGTCACGCACTTCAATCGCTTGATGTGGGATTGCGACGCGGTTCCCACGCGCGTGATCGAACACGGGGTGCTCGTCCCGGAGGGCGTGCGCTACTCGGGCGAACTCGAACGAGGCGTCGTCGTCATCAACAACCTGGCCACGCGCGGCCGGCGGCTCGGCGCGGACATCTATGCATCGGCCGCCGGGCGCGTCCCGCTCGACCTGGTGGGAATGAATGCGCAACAAGCGGGCGGCCTCGGCGAAATCGGCAACCTCGATCTGGCAGCGTTCACGGCGCGCTATCGATTCTTCTTCAATCCGATTCGCTGGACAAGCCTCGGCCTCGCGATCATCGAAGCCATGACGATCGGCATGCCTATCATCGGCTTGGCGACCACCGAGCTATCGACGGTCATCGCCGACGGCGAGAACGGGTATGTCGCAACCGATGTCGACAGCCTCGTCGAGCGAATGCGCGCACTGCTCGCGGATCCGAGCGAAGCGCGCCGCCTCGGACAGAACGCGCGACGCACCGCGCTCGAACGGTTCGGGATCGAGCGATTCGCGCGCGACTGGCACGACCTACTGTGCGAAGTCGCGATGTGAGCGTTCGATAGTGTGAGCCATAAACGGAGCCAACGAGGATGAAGGAACTCGATCGAAAGCGAATTCTAGTGACGGGCGGTGCGGGATTTTTGGGCTCGCATCTATGCGAACGGCTCGTGGATGCGGGACACGACGTGCTGTGCGTCGACAATTTTTTTACGGGCACGCGCGAGAACGTCGCGCATTTGCTCGGACGAAGCAACTTCGAACTGATGCGGCACGACGTGACGTTTCCGCTTTATGTGGAAGTCGACGAAATCTACAACCTTGCTTGCCCGGCATCGCCGATTCACTATCAGTACGATCCCGTGCAGACGACCAAGACGAGCGTGCATGGCGCCATCAATATGCTCGGCCTCGCCAAGCGTGTGCGGGCGAAAATTTTTCAAGCATCGACGAGCGAGGTGTACGGCGATGCGCGCGTGCATCCGCAGAAGGAAGACTACTGGGGGCACGTCAATCCGATCGGGCCGCGCTCGTGTTACGACGAAGGCAAGCGCTGCGCCGAAACGTTGTTTGCCGACTATCGGCGCCAATACGGCGTGCAGGTGCGCATCGCCCGCATCTTCAATACGTATGGGCCGCGCATGCACCCGGCCGATGGCCGCGTGGTGTCGAACTTCATGGTGCAGGCGCTATCGGGCCAGCCGTTGACCGTCTACGGCGACGGCGCGCAAACGCGGTCGCTGTGCTATGTGGAGGATATGATCGATGCCTTTATCCGCTTGATGGATGCGCCCGACGGCAGTTGCGATCCCGTCAATCTCGGCAATCCGCACGAGATCACGATGCTCGAACTCGCCGAGCACGTTCGAGCCGCCACGCACTCGTCGAGCGAGATCGTCTTTCGCCCCTTGCCGATCGACGATCCTTGGCATCGGCAACCCGATATTTCAAAGGCGCATGCGCTGCTGGGATGGTCGCCGAAAACGACGCTCGACGAAGGCTTGCGCACGACGGCCGAGCACTTTCGCGCACGGCTCGAAGCGCGCCCGCTGGCCGGCGGGGCACGAGCCGCGGGCGTATCGCGCTGATACCGTATAACGGGGCGCCGGTCCCACGGCCGGACGTCGCGTGCGTTGGACTTTTCCGTAGGGCTACGGCTACGGCTGCAGGTGCTCGCCGTGTCGTTCGATCGGCCTAAGGCTCGAGCTTCACCTTCATCCATCCCGGCTGACGCTTATCGAATGCCTTATAGGCATCGATCGCATTCAAGATCGGTTCGCGCTGCGTGAGAATTCCGATCGGATCGATCGAACTATTGCGCACTAATTCGACGAGCTTCGGCAAAATCGCCCGGTGGTTGCAGTTGCCCATGTGGATCTGCAAATTGCGATTCATTGCCTCGCCGAGCGGAAATCTGGCGAGGCTCGGCGGGTACACGCCGATAACACCGATCGTGCCTGCCTTCGCGACGGATTTCACCGCCCATTGAAGCGCCTGCGTCGGGCCGCTGCCCGGTTTCCATTGGCCGTCGGCGCCATGCGCGCTGGCTGCTTGCTCCGGCGCGACTTCCTTTACCTCCCTATCGAACATTTCGCTCTGCTGTCCGTCGGCGGCGGGCCCTCGGTCGGCACGCTCGGCATCCACGCCCACGGCGTCGATCACGCGGTCCACGCCGATTCCGCCCGTCAGCGTTCGGATTGCTTCGACGGGATCCTCTCGATCGAAGTCGATCGGCTCCGCCCCTTGTGCGCGCGCCATCGTGAGCCGCGATTCGAGCCGATCTACGACGAAGATGCGGCCCGCGCCCATGAGCCTCGCGCTCGCAATGGCAAATTGCCCGACCGGCCCAGCGCCGAAGACGGCCACCGTATCGCCCATGCGGATGCGAGCGAGCTGTGCGCCGAACCAGCCAGTCGGGAAGATATCGGACATGAGGATGGCACGGTCGTCATCGATATCGTCGGGCAGCTTCACGAGGCTCTCACCCATGCACCGCCAGCCGCCGAATCTCCCCCGCCAGTGCATCGATCGGCACGGGTTTAACGAAATGCGCCCCGAAGCCCGCTCGCGCTGTGCGCTCGCGGATCGCGGCATCGTTATGTCCCGTAAGCGCAATGGCCGGCGGCAATGAGCTGCCGTCGTACTGGCTCGCCATCGCGCGGATTTTCTGCAAGACCTCGCAGCCATCCTCGTCGCCGAGCGAGATGTCGCACAGCACGATGCCCGGCCAATGCGCCGGCGTCGCGTCGAGCAGGCGCCGCAAGGCATCGTCGCCCGACGCCGCCAGTTCGACTCGCGCCCCCGTCGCCACGAGCGCCGCTTCCAGCGCATCGCGCGCTTCCTCGTCGTCGTCGATCGCCAGAACGTTGATGCCGTCGAGTCTCGCCGCGCCTTGCTGCACCGTGGGTGCCACCGTACCGTCGGCCCCGACCACCGGCAACAACGGCAACGAAGCGACATAGGCCACGCGCCCATCGACCGCCATCGGCCGGAACGCGCCGCCGGCCACGCCCACGATGTGCTCGGCCTCGGCCGCTTGCTCGTCGGAGAGCGGGGCCGGCTCGGCCTGCGCCCCCACTACGGCGAGCCACGCCATGTTGCCGTCGCGCTGTGCCCGCAACTCGACGCGCTCGCCCGGCGCCGCCTGCTCGATCTCGTTGGCGCAGAGCATCGCCACCACGCGCTGGATCTGCTCGGTCTCTCCTGTCACCGGCAGTTCGGGATCGGTGACGCGCACACCGAAATCGACGCCTTGCTCGACGGCCTCGGTCGCAACGCGCGCCGCGATCGCCGCGACGAGGTCGCCCACGCGCATCGGTTGCGCCGCCAGCTTGCGCTGCGTATGTTCCAATTCGCCCTGTTCGAGTTGCAGCGCCCACATGCGGGCGTACACGCCCCCCGGCCGGACCAAGAGTTCGTCATGCCGGCCTTGTTCGACGATGCGGCCCTGCTCCATGACGAGGATCCGGTCCGCGTCGACAATCGTCGATAGCCGATGCGCAATCACGATCGATGTCCGGCCTTCCGCCAATCGTCGGAATTCGTTTTGGATCGCGCGTTCGGAACGCGTATCGAGCGCCGATGTCGCTTCGTCGAAGACGATAATCGGCGGATCCTTCAGGAACGCGCGAGCAATGGCGATCCGTTGGCGCTCGCCGCCCGATAGACGCACTCCGCGCTCGCCGACACGCGTGTCGTAATGGTCGGGCAATCGTTCGACGAACCCGTCGAGTTGCGCGGCGCGCGCCGCGCGCACGATATCGGCACGCGTCGCGTTTGGATGCCCGTAGCCGATGTTGTAGGCGATCGTCTCGTTAAAGAGCACGGTGTCCTGCGGCACGATGCCGATCGCCCGGCGCAGCGAATAGCGCGTGACGCGTTGCAAATCCTGCCCGTCGATGGTCACCTGCCCGCGCGTCGGCGCATAGAGCCGAAACAGCAGCCTCACGAGCGTCGACTTCCCCGATCCGCTGCCGCCGACGACAGCCAGCGTCGTGCCGGCCTTCGCACGGAAATCCACTTCGTGCAGGATCTGCCGGGCCGGGTCGTAGCCGAAGTCCACCTGTTCGAATGCAATCTCGCCTTCCGTCACGATCAACGGCGTCGCGCCGGGCGCGTCGCGGTCCTCGTCGGCCGTGGCATCGCCGCCTTCGAGACTGTCCGCTGCCAAGACGATGAACATGCGCTCGACGTTCGCGAGCGCATCGTTCGTCTCGCGAAACACGAATCCGAGCGTGTTGAGCGGCATGCACACCTGCACGATATACGCGTTCACGAGCACCAGATCGCCGAGCGTCATGCGCCCCCCGACGACATACTGCACCGCCAGCAGCATCATGGCCGCGATACCGAAACAGACGATCGCGCTCTGCCCCAGATGCAACGCGGTCAGCGCTCGCTGATTGGCGAGGCGGGCCACGATCCAGCGGGACAGCACGCCGCGATAACGGGCAGTCTCGATGTCTTCGGCGGCGAAATACTTCACCGTGTCGTAGTTGAGCATGCTGTCGACGAGCCGGCTATCGGAGGCCGCTTCGAGCCGATTGACCTCGCGCTGCACGAGCATGCGTCGCCGCGTAAAGATAACCGTGTAGGTGGCGTACGCCACCAGCGTCGCCGCAATGATCCAACTGAACGTGACATTGAAATTGCTCGCGATAATGCCGATCACGGTGCCGATTTCGATGATGGCGGGCAAGATCGTGAACAACCCGACGCTGAGCAGATAGCCGACGCCGTCCGTGCCCTTTTGCACGTCGCGCACGATCGATCCCGTTTCGCGCTGCGAGTGGTAGCGCGCGCCGAGCCGATGCAAGCGTGCAAACGTACGTTCGGCGAGCCCGGCCACCGTATGCTGCGTGACCGTACTGAAGACGACGTCCCGCGCTTCTCCGAGCGCGTCGCCGATAAACCGCAACAGCGCGTACGCCAGGACGAGAAAGACCGGAAACAAGGCCAGCGCGGTGCGGTGACCCAGATCGTCGATGATCGCGCGCAGCACGAGCGGCACGGACACGCCGGCCAGTTTCGCCACGATCATCAAGCTCGCCGCACCGAACGTTTGCGTCCGATAGCGCCACATCGCATGCCCTATGTCGGCCGCAATGCGCCCCTTCACCCTTGCGCGGATCCGTCGTTCGATCCGCTTCACGCGCGCCCTCGCTCGGCATCGGCGAGAACCGATTCGTCCACACCCACCATGACGTTGCACTCGGCGAGATCGACGCCGCCCGCGGGCAAATGACGGCGCAGTGCATCCTCGGCGTGGGCACGCAACGCCTCCCGTACCCGGAGCCGTTTGGCCCCCGGCAGTGCGCGATACCGTTCGAGCACGGCGGGCTCCATGACGAGACTCATCGCGCAACGCGAATCGAGAATACTCATGCTGCCCGCCGAGGCGACCCACGACACTTGAATCGTCACCACACCGTCCGAGTTCGTCACGTGGGTGATCGACGTGGAAGGAAACGGAAAACTTTTGAACAAGGCATGTTCGATTTCGGCAAGACTTTGCCGCGCATCGAGCGAGACAGTCATCGGCACTCCTTTCTTCCGGCCCGGGGCACAAGGGCCGCGCACGGACATCGCGCGTGGCCCTTGCAAGATGGTCGCAATGCTCGTTCCAGCCCTCGCTTCGCTTTGCCCCATGGCGTGCGCGGCATGGCCTTTGCAGCAGTGATGGTGTGCGTGCGAAGTTGAAATTGGACGCGCATCACGCAACCTTTTTTGGACGGAGGAACAGATGAAAGCATCGACGAAGACGCTGCTCGCTTCCACGATTTCGGTCATCGCACTTGCCTGCGCAGGGGGTGCTTATGCGCAAGGCGCGGGCGGACCGGGAGGCGGTTCGGCGGGCGGCTCGGCGGGTGCTGGCGCCGGCGGAGCGGCGGGCGGTGCCGGCGGAGCCGGCGGCGGGACACGCGGAGGCGCCGCGCCGTCGGGCAATACGCTCGAACAGCCCGGCGTTCAGCCCGGTATGGGCAACAGCAACAGTACCGGCGGCTACGGCAGCCCAGGCACCACGGGTTCCCGTTCTGGGCGCTCGACGGTCTCCCCAGGGATGAACGACGAAAACCCGTCGGATTCGACGGGCGGTTACTCCCCGCAACAGGAAGGGCAGACGTACCACGGACAGGGGCAGCAATAACGTAAGCGCGTAACTGTGCGCAGGGTAAGCCGCGGGCGGGCACGATCGCCGCCTCGCGGGCCCTGTGGATCTACGGTACCGTTGGCTCGCGGGCCGGACCACATCGGCTCGGTCCGCTTGCCCACTTCCTCGCTTTGCGCCCCCGCGTTCAATTGCCGCCCGGCAACCCCGAAGCCGCCACGACGCGCGCGATTTGCCGCTTCGCGGCTTCGTAGACACGATCGGGCGTGAACCCGAACTTCCCTTGCAGATCGCGCATCGGCGCGGACGCGCCGAACGTATGCATGACGATCTTTTCTCCAGTGCGGCCGACATAACGGTCCCAGCCGAGCGTAGCGGCTTGCTCGACGGCAACGCGCGCGTCGATCTCGGGCGGCAGTACCGCGTCCTTATACGCGTCGTCCTGCCGCTCGAAGATATCCCAGGAAGGCATCGACACCACCCGCGCTGCAATCCCCTCTTCGGTCAGCCGCTCGTACGCGCGCAGACACACATGCACTTCGCTGCCCGTCGCGAGCAGTAGGACGGCCGGCGCTGCCCCGTCCGGCGGATCGGCCAATACATAGGCACCGTGGCGCAGACCATCGGCTCCAGCGTAGCGCGTGCGATCGAGCGTCGGCAGCGGCTGCCGAGACAGCACCAGTGCAGTGGGACGCCGCGTGGCCGCCAACGCGAGCCGCCATGCTTCGCTAACCTCGTTCGCGTCGGCGGGACGCAGCACCGTCAATCCCGGAACCGCACGTAACGAGGCCAGTTGTTCGACGGGCTGGTGCGTCGGCCCATCCTCGCCGAGGCCGATCGAATCGTGCGTAAAGACGAATACGACGGGGATCTCCATGAGCGCCGCCAGACGGATCGGCGGCTTCATGTAGTCGCTGAAGATGAGAAACGTGCCCGTGTAGGGCCGCAGATTCGACAAGGCAAGACCGTTGGCCACCGCCCCCATCGCGTGCTCGCGTACGCCGAAGTGCAGGTTGCGGCCCGCCGGGTCGTCGGCGGAGAAGCTGCCGGCGCCGTCGAACTTCAGCAGCGTCTTGGTCGACGGAGCCAAGTCGGCCGCGCCGCCGAGCATCCAGGGCACGCGCGGCGCGATCGCATTGAGGACGGCGCCCGACGAAGCCCGCGTCGCCTCGCCTTTCGCATCGGAGTCGAACGAAGGCACATCGGCATCCCATCCGTCAGGCAAGCGATGCGCCTCGATCAATTCGAGTTCGCGAGCGAGTTCGGGATAGCGCTGCGCGTAGGCCTCGAAGCGCGACTGCCACGCCTCGCGCGTGTGCGCGCCTCGCGCACCGACGCCTTCGGCGAATCGCTCGGGCACCTGCGGCGGCACATAGAACGACTTGTTCTCGGGCCATCCGTACGCGCGCTTCGCGAGCGCCACCTCTTCCTCGCCAAGCGCGTCGCTGTGCGCCGCGGCCGTACCTTGTTTGTGCGGCGCGCCCCATCCGATCACGCTTTCGACGACGATCAGCGTGGGTGCGTCGGTCGTGCGTTCGGCTTCATTCAGGGCAGCCTCGAGCGCGGACGTATCGTTCGCGTCGTGGACAGTCAGCGTGTGCCAGCCGTAGCCGCGAAAGCGGGTTTGCACATCGTCGCTGTATGCCAGATCGGTATGCCCTTCGATCGTCACCCGGTTGCTGTCGTAGATCCACGTCAGGTTCGACAACCGCAAATGGCCGGCCAACGAGGCGGCCTCGTGCGAAATGCCTTCCATGAGATCGCCGTCGCCCGCGAGCGCGTAGACGCGATAGTCGAACAAATCGAACTCGTCTCGGTTGTACCGCGCCGCATACCAACGCGAGGCGATCGCCATGCCCACACTGTTGCCGAGCCCTTGCCCGAGCGGGCCCGTGGTCGTCTCGACACCCGTCGTCATACGGTATTCGGGGTGTCCCGGCGTCTTGCTGTCGAGTTGGCGAAAGTGTCGGATGTCGTCGAGCGATACCGCCGGGTCCGGCGTGGCGCGGCCCTCGTCGTCCACCGCTTTGACGCCGGCCAAGTGCAGCACGGCATACAGCAGCATCGACGCGTGTCCCACGGAGAGCACGAACCGATCTCGATTGCGCCACAGCGGCTCGCTAGGGTCGTAGCGCAGGTGCCGCTGCCAAAGTTGATAGATCACGGGGGCGAGCGCCATCGGCGCACCCGCGTGGCCCGAATTGGCCTTTTGCACGGCGTCCATCGACAACGTGCGGATCGTGTCGATGCAAAGCTTGTCGAGTGCGGGGTCTGAGCGCATGGCGAAGCGTCCTCGTCGAGGGTTGCAACGGAAACGGCTGGATACCTCGGTCGAGCAATGCTCATACCCATCGCAAACCCTGCACCGACGGTGCAGCTTTTACAGGCGCCCTTTTTTGAGCGTCGCGTGTTGCGCGTCCCGCCTCGCCCGTGCGCAGGCCGCGACGACGAGGAACGACCGTTGCTCAAACTAAGACGTGTTCCACTTCGCCGAAGGAGGCATCGATGGCCCAGCATCCGGCCCACTCTCAGGATCACCGACACCCCGGACAGCCCTCGCCGGTCGCCGTCCAAAAGGCGCTGGCGGGCGTCGACTATCCCACGACGCGCGAGCACCTTGCCGAGACGGCGCGGTCCCATCACGCGGACCGCGAGATCGTCGATCTGCTGGACCGGCTGCCGGATAAGAACTACGACAGTCCCGCCGCCGTTTCGAAAGCGATCGCGCAGGTGCAATGACGCAATGACGCAATGACGATTCGGCAATCCGCCGTTCAGGACAGACGCCCGGCATACGGCAACGACGTACCGGCGCCATCCGTTCATCACGAAAGGAGCTTCCCATGAGCATTTCCCCCGATCCCATCGGCAGCAGCGGAGAAACGCGCATCGTCGGTAAAGGCAGTGCGACCGCCGAAGGCCCCGGCCCCTATGTCATGGCCGCGAGTACGCTCGACGGCGACAAGGTCATGAGTTCCGACGGGGAAGACGTCGGCAAGATCAAAGAGATCATGCTGGATGTCTACACCGGGCGCATCGCCTATGCGGTGATGTCGAGCGGCGGTTTCCTCGGTATCGGCGACAAGCTGCTCGCGATTCCATGGAGCGCCTTGACGCTCGACACCGATCGCAAGTGCTTCCTGCTGACGGCCACGGCCGACACCGTCAAGAACGCGCCGGGCTTCGATAAGGACCACTGGCCCGCGATGGCCGATGTCGCCTGGGCCAGCGAACTCCACAACTATTACGGCAGCGCGCCCTACTGGGATTCGAATATGGAGCGCGTGGAAACCACCGGCGTCGCATCGGGTACCGCCACGACCCGACGCGATCACCACTGAGTCGAGCCGAAATAATGCAATGCGCCCGCGCATCGGCGATCGATGCGCGGGCGCAACACGGCTCAACTCGATCGGAGCGGCGCGGCCGCGAGACGGAGGGCTCGCTTGTGCCCGCCGGCCTGCGATCCGAATGCAGGCAGTGGCTTACCCCCCGCCAATCCCCTGCAGCACGCGGCCCGTGCCCCCGCAGATCGTGCAAGGCTGTCCTTCCACCATGCCGGTGCCCCGACAGACGCGGCACGGGCTTTCGCCGACACCCGGTGCGTCCGGCGGCGCTTCGTCTCCGGGGTTCTTCGGTTCCTGGGCTTCTTGCATGGGCAGTGTCCTCCGGTAAGCGGCCGCGGCTCATCCGCGCTGCCGTCATGGTCGGGAGCAGCAATTAGCGGACCGCGACGCGGGTGGTGCGTTTCCACGGTATCGCCGCGCGACGGTGGCGTATGCCGGCAACTTGGGCCGGCTCGAAAAGAGGGCCCGTACGAAAATACCGCCTTCCGGATCTGGCAGAGACAAGGCGATTGTGACGCGCGAATTAAATCGATATGCATTGTTCGTAAGCAAATATTTTCGAAAGCCAATACGGAACCTGCGCTTCAAGTAGTAGTACCCATCAGAACAAATGGGGTAATAGACAAAGCTCGCTCTTCCATATTGCGAATCGCGCAAGACGGGATTAGTATTGCGCAACCAACGAATGACGCCCGGCCCCACCCAACCAGCCGGGCAGCCGAAACAATTACCGTATCGCCGCAGGATGCGTGCCTACGGCGGGTAATTAATACCTCCTACGCTTGACCACAATAAAACATCGAAAACGTTTCATAGCATCGTATGAATAGCCATTCTTATCGCCTCTCGATTTTTAGTTATCACCCGGAATGCTTTCCGGCTTTACTCAGCGCTTTTCGTCGACGAAGTCATTGATGCGTTGGGCAACTTGGTGCAACCCGCACCGGCCCACTCCGATCATCCCGATCGAATCGACTATCTTAGCTTCATTGGAGAGCAGCATGCTGAGCCCACACGAACTCGCCACGCTGATGTTGGTCAAGGATGCGCCCGAGCAGATCGGCGACCGCGCCGAGCTGAGCACCTTGCTCGAGCGTCACCTGATTGCGCTCGAGGCTCCGTCCGAAGATTTCGGCGTGCCTCGGCCTCGCATCACGGAAAACGGCAACTCGATTCTTCAAGCCTGTTCGCGCTTGCGATAACGGCACGCGCAGGTCGCGCAAACGCGGTGCGATCGCCGTGGCGGTCGTTGCGGCTCGTCGCGCCGTTCGAATTTAGGTTTCACTTCGTCAAACGCTCGTCACAGGAGAACCGAAGATGACAAGGAGAATTGCGCTCGTAACGGGCGGCATGGGTGGCATCGGCGAAGCGATCAGCATTAGGTTGCACGATGTCGGTCATGCCGTCGTCGTCACCTATTCGCCGAGCAATACCGGCGCCGACGATTGGCTCGCCCGCATGGAAGCGTCGGGCCGGCAGTTCCGCGCGTACCCCGTCGACGTGGCCGATTTCGCCTCGTGCGAACGCTGCGCCGCCCAGATCAAGGCAGAAATCGGGCCCATCGACATCCTCGTGAACAACGCCGGCATCACGCGGGACGCGAGCTTCAAGAAGCTCGAGAAAGACAGCTGGGATGCCGTGCTGCGCACGAACCTCGATTCGGTCTTCAACATGACGAAGCAGTGGTACGAGGACATGACCGCTCGCGGTTGGGGACGCATCGTCAACATTTCGTCCGTCATCGGCTGCAAGGGCGGCTTCGGTCAGACGAATTACGCGGCTGCCAAGGCGGGCATGCACGGTTTTACGAAATCGCTCGCGCTCGAAGTGGCGCGCAAGGGCGTGACCGTGAATACCGTCTCGCCGGGATTCATCGCGACGCGGATGGTCACCGCCGTCCCCGACGAAATCATGCAGTCGAAGATCCTGCCGGAGATTCCCGTCGGCCGTCTCGGTCAGCCGGAAGAAGTGGCGGCGCTCGTCGCCTATTTGTGCTCGCACGAAGCCGCCTTCGTTACCGGTGCCAACATCTCGATCAACGGCGGGCAGCATCTGCAGTAACAGGCGCTTGCTCGCCTGACTGGCCTCGGAACGACAGGTCGAGGTCGCGTTCCCCCGCACTGGGCCCGGCGCGCCTCTCGCGTTGCAACCGGCCCCTGTCCCCCGCTGCGTGCCGAACCGTGTCGCAAACGGCACGCGGCGTCCTGACATGCGATCCGGCGGCACGCATCGCGCGATGCCGCCGGCCACACTCGTGCGAAGCATCGTTCCCCTCTTCAACCGAAGGCGCCAATTAGCGCGCCGCTCGGCACGGACCTTGCGTCGTCGGCCGGCGCCGATGCATCGAATCCAATATGCGGGGCGCGCATCCCGCCGCTGGGCATCGGCCCCCGACGAACTACGAGAGGATCCGCTCCATGCACTTCGCCTTCGCGCGCCCGGCGCTCGCTGCCGCTTTGTGTTGCGCCGCCGCGTGCTTTGCCGCCGAGCCTGCCGCCGTCCACCGGCCTACGCGCGCGACCGTAGCTGTCGCCGAGGCGGTCCCGCCGAGCGCCGCCGCATCGAGTCCGCTAGGCGAGTCCTCTCCGGTCGTTCCGGTCCCGCCGTCCGAAAGTCTCGGCGAGCTTTACCGGGACGTCGAACTCGCGCATCTGTTTCCCGACAGCAAGACGTTCGCCGACATGATTCCCCGGCAAGCGCCGTCGCAAATCCTCGCCGCCTACCGCGCTGCGCGGGGTCAAGCAGGCTTCGATCTACGCAAGTTCGTCGACGCGCACTTCGATGCGCCATCGCGCGACGCGCACCCCTATGTATCCGATCCCAAGCAAACAGTAGTGCAACACATCGATGCGTTATGGGACGTCCTGCGCCGCGACCCCGATCCCGTCGCCAGCCCGTGGTCGTCGCTGCTGCCGTTACCCGCGCCGTACGTCGTGCCGGGCGGACGTTTCGACGAAATCTACTACTGGGATTCGTACTTCATCATGCTGGGCCTCGTCGCCAGCGGCCGTTACGATCTCGCGCAAGACGAGCTGAAGAACTTCGCCGCGCTCATCGATCGTTACGGACACATCCCGAACGGCAATCGAACCTATTACTTGAGCCGGTCGCAGCCGCCGTTTTTCTCGCAGATGGTGGGGCTGCTCGCTGGGCACGACGGCGACAGCGTCTATTTGCAATACCTGCCGGAGCTGAAGACGGAGTACGCGTACTGGATGGAGGGCGCGGCAACGCTCGGGCCTGGCGAAGCCAAGCGGCATGTCGTGCGGCTCGCGGACGGCACCGTGCTCAATCGGTATTGGGACGAACGCGCCGCGCCCCGCGACGAGTCCTATCGCGAGGATGTCGAAACGGCGCACGCGATGCCGCAGCGCAACGCCGACGACCTATGGCGCAACTTGCGCGCGGGCAGCGAGACGGGATGGGATTTCAGCTCGCGCTGGTTCGCCGATAACCGCACGCTGGCCACGATCGACGTCACCTCGCTCGTGCCTGTCGATCTCAATGCGCTGCTATACGGGCTCGAGCGCACGCTGGCGAAAGCGTATCGGATGCAGGGCGACGCTTCGCGCGCCGAAAACTTCGAGGCGCGCGCCAGCGCGCGGGCGGAAGGGATCCGCCGATGGCTTTGGAATGCTCGCATCGGAGCCTTCGCCGATTACGATCTGGTTCGCCGCGCCCCGCTCGACCGGCTGACGGCGGCCACGGTCTACCCCTTATTCGCCGGCGTGGCGTCGCGCCAGCAGGCGGATGCGGTGGCGCAGTCGGTCAAGCGCGGCTTGCTGCGCCCCGGCGGCATGGCGACGACGCAAGCCGCGAGCGGCCAACAGTGGGACGAACCCAACGGCTGGGCGCCGCTGCAATACCTTGCGGTAATCGGCCTGCGTCGCTATGGCGACCCAGCGCTCGCCCATACGATCGCCACGCGATGGATCCGCACCAACGTCGACTACTACGCGCGTACCGGCAAGCTTGTCGAAAAGTACGACATCGGCCGCAACGCGGGGCACGCATCGGCAGGCGGCGGCGAATATCCGCTGCAAGACGGCTTCGGCTGGACCAACGGCGTACTGCGCGCGCTGTTGCTGCTGTATCCCCATGCTGTCGATATCGAACATGCGATTCCCGCGGGTTCGGCCAGCGCGCAGGCGGTGCCTTCGTCACCGGCGACGGTCGGCGCTGGATCGGAACGTACGTTGCGCGCGGCACCCTCCCCGGCCGCGACACGCGCCGCGAATCGAGCAAACTAGCCGCGCAGACCAACCGCCCGAGAGGGGACGCCGGCGCCCGCCCCTGCATCCACAAGCGGCGTTACGGCTCCATCCCTTGCTCCGGCGCACCCGGATGGTCGATGCGATCGGGCTCGATATCGGCGTCGTCGATCAAGGTCGAATCGCCGTCCGCCGACGAGCGCTCGCCCGTGCCGGCCCGGTCGGTGTCGCTCGCGAGTTCGGCGTCGCCCGTCTCGAGCGCATGCTCGTCCAATTCGGTGTCCCGATCGAATTCATGGCGCTTTGCACCGGCGATGTCGCTGCCGCTGTCGGAAGAATCGCTCGGCCCGAGCGCCCCCGTTTCCCGGCCGCTCGGCTCGGGGTTGCTCCCCGGCGGAAAGTTGTCCGGATCCAATGTGCTCATCTCGATCTCCTCGATGAATGTCGATCGATATCGGTCCAGCAACGGTCGCGCCTATCCCGGCGAGCGACGTTGCGGTGCTGCATACGCCGATGTCCGGCACGCGCGATGCGTGCCCAACCCTGCACCCGGACTCTCGCAAGGAGAACCACGATGACGATCCATAGCGGCAGATCGCAGGACGAGCGGGTCGCCGCTCGCAAGCAGCAAAAACAACGTTCGTTGGAGCCGCCCGGCGGCGACATGGCCGTCGATGGGACGCAAGCCGACGAGACGCACAGCAGCGGCGAACTGTCCGAGGCAGGCAAACGCGCCTGGCGCACCGGCACGGGCATGGATGGAGGCGGCAAAAGCCGCTGACCCACCGCGGGGCTCGGTGGAACAGCCGTTGCTTGCCACTAGCCTGCGTATAGGCGACGGCCTCGCGCAGCGCGTTCGCTCGCTGGCACCGCTTCGCGCGCCTCGCGCACCATCGCTTCACGCATTCAATAGGAGAAACGCTATGCGTACCCACAGCACCACGAGCAGAACGGACGTCGCGCAAGGCGCGCGCATCGTCGGCAAAGGCAACGAAGACGTATCGGGCCCCGGTCCCGATGTCATGGCCGCCAGCACGCTCGACGGCGACAAGATCCTCAGCACCGACGGCGAGGAAGTGGGCAAGGTCAAGGAAATCATGCTCGACGTCCACGCCGGACGCATTGCCTATGTCGTGATGTCGTGCGGCGGCTTCCTTGGGATCGGCGATAAGCTGCTCGCGATCCCCTGGAACGCACTGACGCTCGATACGACACGCAAGTGCTTCCTCGTCGCACTCTCGGCCGAGCGGATCAAGAACGCGCCTGGCTTCGACAAGCAGCATTGGCCTTCGATGGCCGACGCCACCTGGGCCACGTCCGTGCATCAGTACTATGGCCGCGAGCCCTACTGGCGCAGTCTAGGGGCCGACGACGAATACGAAGCGGACTACGATGTCGCGCGGGACGATCTCGATCCCGACGCGCCCGAAGCCGGAGGGGTCAAGCTCTGACGCACACGACGCAACGGCGGACCGTGCCGATGCGCTGCGTCCGCCGTTTTCACCACGATCTTCGGCGCCGCCGCCGTCGCGGCGTCGCCCTCGCCCGGCTATGGTTTCGTCGAAGACGCTGCCTCCGGTTGGCTAGCCGCGGTCGAGGCGCGATGATGGCGCGAGCGGCGATGATGCTTCTTGTGGGCATGCCGTCCGTGCGAGGCCGTCGGGCTCGATGCGCCCTCGGGCGCGGGCGAGGCGGTCGTGCCCGCCGGCGTCGCCGACGCACCGGCGGTACCCGCGGCGCCCTCGCTGCCCGGGGTTTGCGCCATACCGGAGGCGTTTGCGCCTGTGCTCGATTGCTGCGCGAACGACGGTGCACCGAACAAGGCAAGGGCCGCCGACATCGCCGACGCGCAAAGCGTCCGGCGCACGATACGAATCTTCATCGAATCACCTCCTTCAAAATAAAGGTCCATGTGTGACATTGCTCACGCCCTGGCTGGGCCATGCGCACCCAAGCCATCATCGGCGCGCGAGTCCTTCTGCCCGCAACGGCCATGCCACCGCCTCTATCGATGCAGCGTCTCGCGCATCCTTTCCACTTGCACGGGTGCCACGGGCTTCGCCTCGTTACCCCAAGCGTTTCGGATAAACGTCAGGACGCGCGCCATCTCGGTGCTGTCCAGCTTGCCGACGAACGACGGCATACGCTGCGGTTTGGGGCCGCCCTGCGTCTCGGCGCTGCGGCTGCCGTCGAGCAGCAGGCGAATGAGCGAAGTCGCTTGCGGTGCAACGACGATCGGGTTCCCGGCCAGGCGCGGGTACTTCCCGGGCTGCCCCCGTCCGTCTGCCTGGTGGCAACGCGCGCAATACGCGTTGTAGATACCCGCCCCCGGATACTCGATCGAGCCCGTGCGCAGGACATCGACAGTCGCGGCGTTGCGGGCCGGATCGGTATCGACGTGGCCGCTTTTGGCGCGCGCAGGCAGTGTCTTCAAGTACGTTGCAATCGCGCGCAGATCGTCGGCGCTCATGTATTGCCCGCTGTCTTCGATCACCTCTACCATGCTGCCGAACGCCGATAAACCGCGGCCATGACCGTGCGCGAGGAACGCGGCGATATCGTCCGCGGACAATCCGCCTAACCCCGAATCGGGATCGCCGGTCAAATTCGGCGCATACCAATGGTCGTTCGTGCCACCCGTTAGGTAGAGCGGATCGCCGTCGCTCAAGCCCCGCTCCTCGTAGGCCGGACCGCGCGGCGTATGGCACGCACCGCAATGGCCCAGCCCCTGCACGAGATAGGCCCCGCGATTCCACTCGGCGCTGCGATCGGTCCGTGGGCCGAAGCGCTCGTGAGGGGCGAACAGCTCGTCCCAAACGGCCAGCCCCCAGCGTTGATCGAACGGAAACGGCAGCTTCGTTTCGGGCACCCGCGAGGCAACGGGCTTAACGCCATGCATGAAATACGCGTAAAGCGCGTGCATGTCGTCGTCGCTGATCTTCGAGAACGAAGGAAACGGCATGGCCGGGTACAACCGCTTGCCGCCCGGCGCGACCCCTTCTCGCACCGCTCGTTCGAAGTCGTCGTAGGTGTAGCGGCCAATGCCGAACACCGGGTCCGGCGTGATGTTGCTCGTCCATATCGTGCCGAACGGCGAGCCCATCGGCAGCCCGCCCGCGAACGGCGCTTGAGGCTTAGGCGGCTGGCCAGTCGGCGCATTCGTGTGGCATCCCGCGCAATCGGCCAGCTTCGCCAGATAAGCACCGCGCGCGACGAGCGCCGCGTCGGCCGCGCCGTCGGCTCGGCTCGACAGCGGCCACGCGCTAGCGCACACGAATGCGCACGTCGCGATACCCCACCGAAGCCATCGAACGCGCAAGCCGAAGACCATAAGCGCCTCGTCATCGATTCAAGGTTTCACATGCATGCCGACACGAGCCCGGTCGCCACATCGGTCGCGACCAGCGCGAACAAAAACAACCCGCTCGCCATCAAGCCGACCCGGGCAACGAATGCTTCGCCCTCGACTTTCGTATCGACGGTTGCGGGCGTTTGGCGGTGCCCCGCTCGATTCAAGCGACGCCAGTTACGCCACGCGAGCCAAGTACCGAGCGCACCGACGATCAGCGTCATCCCGCTCACGCCGACGACGCTCCAGCCGATCGCCGACGACAGCGGTACGCGCAGCGGCATATCGTGCGGAAAGCACGTATGGGCAACGATGGTTTCGCCCGCGCAGATCTGCAGCAGCCAAGCGGCCGGCGCGGCCAACACGCCGATCGTCAACATCAAAACCGAAACGGGTTCGCCGCGGCCGGCGCGATTCGCTTGCATCTACGCAGCCCCTATAACCAATAAGGCGTCAAATACAGTGTCGTAAAGATGAACAGCCACACGACGTCCACGAAGTGCCAATACAAGCTGCCGATCGTGAGCGCCGCGTGACGCCGTTCGTCGAAGTAGCCGAGCGCCGTCCACCAGCCGAGCAGCACGAGCACGACGATGCCCACGAGCACGTGGGCTAAGTGAAACCCCGTGATCGTGAAATACAGCGATCCGTACAGGTGCGACGTCATGCCGTAAGGATGGTCGTGCCACTCGTGCAATTGAATGCCGACGAAGACGACGCCGAGCACGACCGCCACGGCCATCGACGCCGCCGCCCACCGCTTGCGGGCGCGGCGTACGAACCGTTCGCAAAGCCACGCGAAGACGCTGCTCGACACGAGAATCGCGGTATTGACGGACGACAGCCCGAGCCTAGGCAAACCTTCGGGCGGCCAGTGATGCGTCTGCTGCACGGCCAGGTACAGATACGAAAAAATCAGGTAACCGAACAGCGACGCCTCGGTCGCGATCAACATGAGACAGCCGAGCAGCCCGCTGGCGCGTTCGCCCGCGCTGCCCACCGGCAGTGCATCGGCGGGATGCAGCAAGACCGCTTGCGCATCTTCGCGCTCGGCGTGCCCGGCACCGCCGCCGAGCGCATCGAGCGCCGGATCGGGAGGCAGCGCGTGAGGCGAGCGTGGGAGACGGGGCATCTCAACCTTCCTCCATCGGCACCGGTGTACTGGGTTCGCGCTGCACCAACGCACGCTTCGGCCATAACCAGACGGCGATCGACACGCCGCAGGCCGCGATCGTCGCCAGCGCGGCACCCCACCATTGCATCGCGAGCGCGGCGAAAAAGAGCGCCGAGAACACGCCCAGCAAGAACGGCGCGTACGAATCCTCGGGCATTTTCAAGATCACGTACGGCTTGCCGCTCAATGCGGTCGTGCCCAACGCTTCGCGCCCCTGGCCGAGGAGGTAGCCTTCGTCGAGGTGGGAACGCGCGCCCACCGGCTTGTCGGCCTCTTCCTCCATGCGCGCTTCCCAAAGCGGATGCCGACTGGCGACGATCGGTAGGACTGCGAAGTTATAGGGCGGCGGCGGCGAAGGCACCGACCATTCGAGCGACGGCGCATCCCAAGGGTTGCTGCCGGCCGCCGGCCCACGTTTGAGGCTGTAGCAAACATCGACGAGAAACACGAGTATCCCGAACGCGAACACGAACGAGCCGATCGACGAGAGCATATTGACCGTGTTCCAGCCCATGTCCGGCGCATACGTATAGATGCGGCGCGGCATCCCGAGCAATCCCGCGATATGCATCGGGAAGAAACCGAGGTTAAAGCCCACGAACATGAGCCAGAACGCGATCTTGCCCAGCCGTTCGCTCATCATGCGTCCGGTGAATTTCGGAAACCAGAAGTAGATGCCGCCCACGACCGGAAACACGTTGATGCCGATCAAGACGTAGTGCAGATGCGCCACGACGAAGTACGTATCCGTCAGTTGCCAATCGAGCGGAACAGCGGCCGTCATGACGCCCGATACGCCCCCGATCACGAACAGCAACACGAAGCCCGCGAAGAACAAGAACGGCGCTCGGAACACGGGCCGCCCGAGCCAAATCGTCGCGATCCACGCGAAGGTCGCGACCGCGCTCGGAATCGAAATGATCATGCTGGCCGAGCCGAAGAACGCCAACGCCAACGGGGGAATGCCTGTCGCGAACATATGGTGAATCCACACGACGAAGCCGATGACCATCGTCGCCACCGTCGAAATCGCGACCGGCCCATAGCCGACTAGCGGACGCCGACAAAACACGGGCAGCGCATCCGAGACGATCCCCATGGCCGGCAACACGACGACATAGACCCACGGATGCGCGAAGACCCAGAACAAATGCTGCCAAAGCAGCGCACGTCCCCCGCCCCCCGTTACGTCGAAGAAGTGCGTGCCGATCCGCCGATCGAGCCACAGCATGAGGAACGCCAAGCTCACCGACGGCACCGCAAATAGATTACCGACCGAAATCGTGAGCGTGCCCCATACGAGCACCGGAATGCGGTCGATCGACATGCCCGCGGCGCGCATGCGCAGCAGCGTGACCACGAAATTGGCGGCGCCGACCGTCGTCGATACGCCGAGCAAGATCATCCCCAATGCATAGACGTCGATGTTCGGGCCGGGATCGTAGGTGAGGCTCGACAACGGCACGTAATTGAACCAGCCGGCATCCGCGCCTTGGCCCAGGGGAAAACTCGCATAGAGAAAGAGCCCCGCGAACAAGAACACCCAGTACGAAAATGCATTGAGGCGGGGAAACGCCATATCGCGGCCGCCCAGCACGAGCGGCCACAAGTAGTTCGAAAATCCGGACAGCACGGGCAGCGCGTAAAGGAAGATCATCGTCACGCCGTGCATCGTGAAGAGCTGATCGTATTGCTCCGGTGTCAAAACGGCCGCGTTCGGACGCGCAAGTTGCACGCGCATGATGAGCGCCTCGATCCCGCCGATCAGCAAGAACAGGAAGGCCGTCACGAGATAGCGCAGGCCGATCGTCTTGTGATCGACCGTCGAGAGCCAGCCGCGCCAACCGGGGCGCGTCTCCCACAGTTCATGCAGCCGGGCCTTGCCGTTCTCGTCGAGCATGCCGCGTCGCAAGGGGCGCGCAAGCCTCACGGTCCCCGGCGGATCGCCGGGCAAGGCGGATACGGGCGTCTCTGACATCGTTCCTCGCTCACTGCAAAGTGGACAGGTACGCCGAGAGCGACGCCGCCTCGGAGGCGGACAACGCAATCGACGGCATCAACGAATCGGGCTTGATACGCTGAGCGTGCTCGATCCAATCGAGCCGGTGCTCGGCGGTGTTCGTCATCTGCCCCGCCGCGATCAAGCGCCGGGACGCGAGATGGGTCAGATCGGGCGCCTGCATCCCCGCCGCCGACGTTCCGCGCACCGAATGGCAGCCGGCGCATCGCTCTTCGAAGAGACGCTGGCCCGCGCGCGCATCGGGCGTGCTCAAAGGTTGCGCACCGCGCCGTTGCGCTTCGCGCCACGCCTCGAATTGCGCTTGCGGCTCAGCCACCACCTCGAATGCCATGTGCGCATGCTGCGCGCCGCAAAACTGAGAGCACTGCCCGCGATAGACACCCGGGGTGTCCGCCTCGATCCATTGCACATTCGTCTGGCCCGGGATCATTTCGGTTTTGCCGGCCAGTTGCGGGGCCCAAAATGTATGAATGACATCCGCACTGCGCAGCTCGACGCGCACGGGTACGCCGGTCGGAATATGAATCTCGTTCGCGGTCACGAATTCGCGCGACGGATCCGCCGCGTCGGGATAGTCGATCTTCCACCACCAGTCGTACGAGGTCACGTCGATCGTCAATGGCGGCTCGCGGGGAGCAGACGCGACGGACTGAAGCGTGGTCATCGCGTAGACCAGCGCGGCAAACAGCGCGACCGACGAGACGCCGGTGCCGATCACGAGCCAATTCAGCCCGCCCGCGTCGGCAGGGAGCTTGCCCTGCGCGGCGCTCGGCAAGGCAGGCCGGCGCCGAATCAAGGCCCCGACGAGCAAGAGCGCGATGACGACCATGACCGTGACCACGAGCGCGATCAGTGCCCAGCCGAGCCGATAGGCCGGCGCCGAAGCCGGCCCGGCCGCGTGCACCAGATATTGAAGCGGGGCGGCGCTCATGGTGCCGTGTCGTTCTGCGTCACGCGCTTAGCCTGCAATGCCGCTCAAGCCGTTGTCGCTTTCTCCCGTCGGGTTCCGCCCGCTGCCCTTCGAGCCTTGGCTTGGCGTATCGTCGCTGCCGCCGCCGTCCTCGCTCGACCCGCCTTCGCCCGGCTTGTGGGGCCGATCCGGGTTGGGTCGATCCGGGTCGATCCGCGTCGCCCCGCCCACTGCCGGTGGATCGCTCGCGGGAAAGGTCTCGTCCACGCCGTGATCGATCCGCTCTTCTTCGTGGTTCTTTTCGCTAGGTGGTTGACCGCTTGCATTCGTCATGGGTATCCCCCTTGCATCGAGCTTGAAAACGAGCGTTGCGGCGCAAAGGCTATGCCCGGTCCGCACCGCGGGCGAATCAGCGGTTTTGCGGCCGGGGACGTATCGGATTTACAAGCGAGCTTCGAATGCCGAGCGTCGGGTATGCGGTTTGCGAACCGGTCCCATAGTTCGTGATGGCGACCTCTTATGTCCGAATCCCCTCCCTCCGCACACGAAGACAAGCCTGAAGATCGACGCCGCGATCGCAGCGATGGCGACCAACGTCATGAAGCGCACGACAGCAATGGCAATGGCAATGGCATTGCCGAAAGCCAAGGCAATCGCAAATCGCGCAGCAAGAAGCCGTTGATCGTCTTGGCCATCGTCATCGTCCTGCTCGCGATCGTGGCATCGGTCTGGTGGTTTATGACGCGCAATCAAGAAAGCACCGACGACGCCTATACCGACGGTAACGCCATTACGATTGCGCCAAAGGTGGCGGGCTATGTCGTCAAGCTCGGCGTCAACGACAATATTTACGTCCATCGGGGCGATGTACTTGTCGAAATCGACCCGCGCGAGTATCGCGCACAAGTCGACGATGCGCGCGCACAACTCGGGCTCGCCTTGGCGCAATTACAAACCGCTCAGATCCAACTCGATATCGCGCGCATCCGCTACCCGGCCGAATATCGACAGGCCCAAGCGCAGACATCGTCCGCTCGCGCCGATCTGCGGCAGGCGCAGGCTTCATACGATCGCGAACACCACGTCGATGCGCGTGCCACGTCGCAACAAAGCATCGACGCGGCCGACGCGAAAGAAGCGTCCGCCCGCGCGTCCGTCAAACAAGCGCAGGCGCAGCTCGCCACCGCTTCGCTCGTTCAACAGCAGATTCGACAAGCGTCCGCCGCCGTCGAGGAGCGCCGGCAGCAGGTCGATCAGGCGCGCGCCAAACTGGAGCAAGCGCAATTGAATCTCGCCTGGTGCGAGGTGCGCGCGCCCGCCGACGGTTGGATCACGCGCCGCAACGTGCAACTCGGCACCTACCTACAGCCCGGGGCGTCGCTGTTCTCGATCGTGACGCCGCAAATGTGGGTGACGGCGAACTACAAGGAATCGCAGCTCGACCGAATCCGCCCCGGCGACAACGTGTCGATCGATGTCGATGCTTACCCCAACCTGACATTGCATGGCCACGTCGACAGCATTCAGCAAGGCAGCGGCTCGCGCTTCTCGGCGTTCCCGGCCGAGAACGCAACCGGTAATTTCGTCAAGATCGTGCAGCGTGTGCCCGTCAAGATCGTCATCGACAGCGGCATGCCGACCGATCATCCGCTGCCGCTCGGTCTGTCCGTCGAGCCGACCGTGTACCTCAAGTAACGCAAGCGCATCGATCGATCCATGGCGAACGAAAACTGGCACCCCCGCGCGAATCCCTGGCTGATCGCCGTCGTCGTGACGCTGGCTGCCTTCATGGAAGTGCTCGATACGACGATCGTCAACGTCGCGCTGCCGCATATCGCCGGCACGATGTCGGCCAGCTACGATCAAGCCACGTGGACGCTCACGTCCTACCTCGTCGCCAACGGCATCGTCTTGCCGATCTCGGCGTTTTTCGCTCGACTGCTCGGCCGCAAACGCTACTTCTTGCTGTGCATCGGCGCGTTCACCGTCTGTTCGTTCCTGTGCGGCATCGCCACGAATCTGGGCGAACTCATCGTGTTCCGGATCCTTCAAGGTTTTTTCGGCGGCGGCCTGCAACCGAATCAGCAATCGATCATCCTCGACACTTTTCCGCCCGCGCAACGCTCGCGCGCGTTTTCGATCTCCGCGGTAGCGATCGTCGTCGCGCCCGTGCTCGGCCCGACGCTTGGCGGATGGATCACCGACCATTTCTCCTGGCGATGGGTGTTCTTGCTCAACGTCCCGGTCGGAATCGTCACGACGCTCGGTGTCCTGCAACTCGTCGACGATCCGCCGTGGGCGCGAACGAAGAACGAGAAACTGTCGATCGACTACATCGGTATCGGCTTACTCGCCGTCGGCCTCGGCAGCCTGCAAGTCATGCTCGATCGCGGCGAAGACGCAGACTGGTTCGGCTCGCCTTTCATCCGCGTGTTTGCGGCGCTGGCGGCAGTCGGGCTCGCGGGCGCGGCCGTATGGCTGACCTATACGAGCAAGCCGGTGGTTCGCCTCGCGCCGCTACGGGACCGCAACTTCGCGCTGGGCTGCGTGGCGATCGGCGCGTTCGCGATGGTGCTGTATGGCAGCGCCGTGCTGATCCCGCAGCTGGCACAGACGCGGCTCGGCTATACCGCGACGCTAGCGGGTTTAGTCCTGTCGCCGGGGGCGTTGCTCATCACGCTCGAAATCCCGATCATCGGCAAGATGATGCCGCACATCGAAACGCGGTTCTTCATCGGCCTAGGGTTCGCCTTGCTGGCCGCGGCGCTCGCGTACGCGCACACCCTCACGCCCGACATCGACTATACGACCTTGACGATGATGCGCAGTGCGCAATCGTTCGCGATCGGGTGCCTATTCGTGCCGACGACAGCACTCGCCTATTTGAGCGTGCCGAGAGACCTGAACAACGACGCGTCGGCACTCTTCACGATGTTTCGCAATGTCGCGGGGTCGATCGGCATCTCGGTCTCCACGGCCTTGGTCCGCGAGCGTGCCCAAGCGCGCATGGCGCATCTGGCCTCGCATATGACGCCGCTCTCGAGCAATTTCACCGACGCACTGAATGCCCGCGCCGAGACGATCGCGTCGACGATGGGACAACCGCAGGCACAGGCGCTGAAGACGGCGAACGGCATGATGTACCAAACGTTCGTCTCGCAAGCGACGATCCTCGCCTATATCGACGTCTTCGCGATGCTCGCCGTGCTGTGCGCGTGTTGCGTGCCGCTCATGTTTTTCTTCTCGCCCGTGAAAGCCGCGGGCGGCGCGGGAGGGCATTGACATGCCGACCCGGGCTTCTTCGCTTCCAGCGAATGGACAGCGGCGCGCACCGCAACGCCTCGTCAAGTCGCTCGGCCCGGTGCTGCTGTCATGCGCGTTGGCCGCTTGCACTGTCGGTCCCGATTATCATCCGCCGCAAGCCCATGTGCCGCAGACTTGGCACGATCTCGATCGGCCAGCGGATCCGCGCTCTGACGCAGCAAGCGCGGCGAACCCCACGCAAGGCGCATCCGCGCCTGCCGTCGTCGTCGATAGCGATCCCGATCCGCGATGGTGGCGTGCCTTTCACGACACGACGCTCGACACGCTGATCGCGCAGGCTCGCGCCGGCAATCTCGACTTGCAGCAAGCCGTCTTGCGCATCGTCGAGGCCCGCTTGCAACTGCAATCGACCGCTGCGAAAGGCTTGCCGAATCTGCGCGCCAGCGCGAGCTATCGCCGCGAGCAACTCGGGCTGAAAGGCATGTTGCAATCGAACGGCGTGTATGGTCAGGTCGATCGGCTAGGCGCGCCCAACTCGCCGATCGATGCGATTGCGCCCGGGTCGGGTCCCGCCGTGCAAAAGCAAGCCGACGATCTGTTAGACCGCATCACCTCGCCGATCAACCTTTGGCAAGCCGGTTTCGACGCCTCCTGGGAACTCGATCTGTTCGGGCGCGTGCGCCGCTCCGTCGAAGCGGCTGCCGCTAACGTCGATGCGGCGCGCGAGAGCCGCAACGATGCCTTGCTGTCGCTCGAAGCCGAAGTCGCGCAAACATACCTGCAATTGCGCGGGGCGCAAGCTTCGCGCGATATCGCCGAGCATCTTGTCGACGATGCCCGCGATACGCTCGCGTTGACGAAAAGCCAAGCGAGCGTCGGGCTGGCAAGCGCGCTCGATGTCAAGCAAGCGGCGGCCGCGCTCGCGCAGGCACAGGCCAACGTCGCGCCGTTCGACGGTCAAATCGTCCAGGCCGGCAACGCGCTCGCGCTGCTCGTGGGCGCCGAGCCCGGCGCGCTCGACGCGCAACTCATGCAGCATGAACCGTTGCCGGCCTTGCCCCCAAGCATCGCCGTGGGCCTGCCATCGACGCTCGCGCGCAGGCGGCCCGACGTACGTCAGGCCGAAGCCCAACTGCATGCGGCGACGGCTGGCGTGGGGGTGGCCGTGGCGCAGTTCTATCCCGACCTGACGTTGACGGGACAGATCGGCACGCGGGCGTCGAACGCTTCCGACCTTACGCGGTGGTCGCACTTGTTCTACTCGTTCGGACCGGCCATTTCATTGCCGATCTTCCAAGGCGGCGCGCTCGTCGCGAATCTGCACATGGCGAACGCGCGTCAAGCGCAAGCCGCGCTCGCGTATCGCCAGGCAGTGCTCGTCGCACTGCGCGATGTCGACAACGCGCTCGCCGTCTATCGCACCGATCTCTCGCATCGCGATGCGCTATCCACAGCTGTCACGACGCAACGCAGTGCGTTCGAGCTTGCACGCGAACGCTACGCCAAGGGTTTCGTAAGCTTCATCGCGGTGTTGGACGCGCAACGTCAATTGTCGCAAGTGCAGGCGCAATTCGTACAAGCGCAGACGCAGGTCGAAACGGATCTCGTCGCACTCTATAAGGCGCTCGGCGGCGGCTGGCAGGATGCGGCATAGCGTTTGCTGATTTCTCTGTCGAGCCTGGCGCCGGCATGACGCTCGCCGGCGAAGCCACATCCACCCCAGCCTGTCCGACCCGTTGCACATGACGATGACGTCCGCTGCCACCTCTCGTTTGCACCTGCCCGACGCGCGCGATACCGCGCCGATTTCGGCGGTGCGCGCGCGCGCCTACAAGATTCCGACCGATGCGCCCGAAGCGGACGGCACTTTCGAATGGACATCGACAACGCTGGTCGTCGTCGACATCGAAGCCGACGGCTGCTCGGGGCTCGGCTACACCTATACCGACGCCAGCGCGACGGCGCTGATCCGCGACACGCTCGCGCCGGTCCTACTGCACGAACATGCGGGATCGCTCGCGGCGCTGACGCAACGCTTATGGCGGCGCGTGCGCAATATCGGCCGCTCCGGGCTATGCGCGAATGCCATTTCCGCACTCGATTTCGCGCTGTGGGACCTCAACGCGAAGTTGCTCGGCGTGCCGCTCGTGCGGCTGATCGGCGGCCCGTTGCGCGAACGCGTGCCGATCTACGGGAGCGGCGGCTTCACGAGCTACGACGATGCGACATTGCGCGATCAGCTCGCGCATTGGGTGGATGTAGACGGCTGCACCGCCGTCAAAATGAAAATCGGCGCGGACCCGGCGCGCGATCCCCAGCGCGTGCAAGCGGCCCGATCGGCGATCGGCGACGCGGCGTTATTCGTCGATGCGAACGGCGCCCTCACGGTCAACGGCGCGTTGCAATGCGCCGAGCGCTTTGTCGACCAAGGCGTGGTCTGGTTCGAAGAGCCGGTTTCATCCGACGATTTGGCGGGCATGCGCATCGTGCGCGACGCCGCGCCGCCGACAATGGATATCGCGGCGGGCGAGTACGCCTACACGGGCGACGATTTTCGCCGAATGCTCGAAGCGCAGGCGGTAGACGTGCTGCAAGCCGACGCCACACGCTGCGGCGGCGTAACCGGATTCATGCAAGCGGCGCAGCTATGCGACGCCTGGCACATTCCGCTCTCGGCGCACTGCGCGCCGGCATTGCATCGTCATCTGGCCGCGGCAGCACCGCGTCTGCGCCATATCGAATGGTTTCACGATCACGTGCGCATCGAATCGATGTTGTTCGACGGCGCGCCGAAAGCGGAGCACGGCACCATCGCGCCCGATCTCGCCCGCCCCGGCTGTGGACTCGAGTTCAAGCGCGCCGATGCTGGGCCGTACGCACTTTGAAGGGAGACGCGAGACAGATGCCGACGAATCGTACCGCCAGCGGGATTGTCGCAGCCTTGGGCGTCGCGGCGGGCGCCGCAGCCGCGGCGGCCTTGTTGAAGGCTGCTTCGTCTCATGACAGCAAGCGTACGCTCGCTGCTCGAGCCCTACGATCCGTCGGCCCGGGCGCTCGCGTCGATGCGCACATTCACGCGGCGCGTGCCTTCAATCGCAGCTCGGCGCTGCTCGCCTGGTCGGCATTGACGGATTCCGCTGTCGAACACTATCGCGGCTCGTTCGAAAATCCTGCGATGTACACGCCGCTCGTTGTGGGCGCACTCTCGCTCGCCGCCGGCATTCATGGCGGCGCCGATCATCTCGGTAGCCGTCATCGCATCCGCAATGCGATCTATCTGGCCGCCGCCGGCGTGGGCATCGCCGGCACCGGTTTCCATCTCTACAACGTGACGAAACGTCCGGGCCGTTTCAGTTGGCACAACCTTTTTTACGGCGCGCCCCTCGGCGCACCGGCAGCGCTGCTGCTCTCGGGCGCGCTAGGGGCTGTCGGCGAACGGTTGCGGGACGAACCCGCGCACGATCCCCGGTTGCTGGGCATGCCTGCCGGCAAGGCGTTGGCGCTGCTTGCGGCCGTAGGCATGGCCGGCACGGTCGGCGAGGTCGCCTTGCTGCATTTTCGCGGTGCGTTTCAACACCGCGCGATGTACGCGCCCGTGACCGTGCCGCCGATCGCGGCGCTCCTGCTTGCACGCGCCGCGCTCGCCCCGCCCCGGCCGAACTGGTGGACCCGGCTCTGGCTGCGCGCGACGGCGGCACTCGGGGCGATCGGCGTCGGCTTCCACATTCGCGGCGTGGCGCGCCAACGCGGCGGCTGGCGCAATTGGTCGCAAAACGTCTTGAGCGGCCCGCCGCTGCCGGCGCCGCCGAGCTTCACCGCACTTGCGACAGCCGGCCTCGCCGCCTTGCGTTTGAGAGACACCGAGAAATGAGCCCTCCTCCATCGTCCTCCGCTTCCCGGTATCCCGGCTACGACGTTCTGCTCAAACGCGACACGCCATCGTGGGACGACGTGACGCGCGATGTCATCGATGCGCGGCTCGCCCAACGCAACATGCCGCGCTTTTTCAACGATGCCCAATGGCGTGTGTTGAGCGCGTTATGCGCGGTACTCGTGCCGCATTCGTGCAACGCTGTTTCGGACAGCGACACGCTGCGCTCGGATCAGGGCGGCGATAACGTGCGCTGGGCCGATCCGCTCGTCCCGGTCGCGGCGCTGGTCGATACGACGCTGGCCGACGATAGCCGCGACGGCTACCGCGACGCACGCCTGCCGCCGCTGCGCGACGCCTGGTGCATCGGCCTGGCCGCGCTCGACGTCGAAAGTCGCAACGCCCACCAAACAGGCTTCGCCGATATCGACGAAGCGTGCCAACGCGCGCTCGTCGAGCGCATGCAGCGCGGCGAACTGAAAGATGCCGCGTGGCAGGGCATGCCGTCCGATGTCTTCTTCGAACTGCGCGCGCTGCACGATATCGTCGCCGCTTACTACTCGCATCCGCACTCGTGGAACGAGATCGGCTTCGGCGGCCCGGCGAACCCGCGCGGCTACGTGCGCATGCAGGCGAACCGCCGCGACCCCTGGGAGGCAGCCGAAGCGCATCCCGGAGACGAAGCACGCGCACACAAGGAGAATCGCCGTGCGCGATGATGCCATGCATACCCCGCGCGGCAAGCACGGGCGGGCGCCTGACGTATTCACGGTGGGCGGCTGGATACCGATGCGCGAATATCCGCAAGACGAAGCGGTGGATTTCGCGATTGTCGGGACCGGCGCGGGCGGCGGCACACTGGCCTGCCGTCTGGCCGAACAGGGCTTTCGCGTCGTGGCGTTCGATGCCGGCGCATGGTGGCGACCGCTGGAAGAGTTCGCTTCCGACGAGACGCATCAAGCAAAACTCTATTGGACCGACGAACGCATTTGCGACGGCGAGCAACCGCTCAAGATGGGCAGCAACAATAGCGGTAAAGCGGTGGGCGGCAGCACGGTGCACTTCGCGATGGTCTCGCTGCGCTTCCGGCCCGAATGGTTCAAGTCGCGCAGCGCGCTCGGCTACGGCGCGGATTGGCCGATCGATTGGCGCGAGATGTGGCGTTACTACAGCTACGTGGAAGATGCGCTGAAGATCTCGGGCCCGGTCAATTATCCTTGGGGCCCGCATCGGCCTCGTTACCCCTATCGCGCCCATGAACTGAATGCGGCGGCACTCGTGCTCGCGCGCGGTTGCGAGGCGCTCGGCATCCCTTGGAGCCCGACGCCGCTGGCCACGATCTCCGCGCCGCGGGGCAAAGCGCATCCCTGCGTCTATCGTGGATTTTGCGTGGCCGGGTGTGCGACCAACGCGAAGCAAAGCGCGCTAGTGACTTGGATTCCGCGCGCCGTAAAAGCGGGAGCGGAAATCCGCGATTTGGCGATGGTCGGCAGGGTGGCCGTCGACGAAAACGACCGAGCGACGGGCGTCGAGTATTTCCGCGAAGGCCGCTGGCAGTTTCAGCGCGCGCGCAACGTGGTGGTGGCGGGCTACGCCATCGAGACCCCACGGCTGCTGTTGATGTCGGCAACGCCGCGCTTCCCCGATGGCCTCGCGAACCGCTCGGGGCTCGTGGGCAAGAACCTGATGGTGCAAGCGAACCAGGCCGTGTGGGGCTTGATGGATGAAGAAATCCGCTGGTACAAGGGCCCGCCTTCGCTTGCTATGACGGAGCATTGGAACTATACGGACGAAGGCAAGGACTTTCACGGCGGCTACTGCTACATGAGCCAAGGGCCGCTGCCGAATGCTTGGGCCGCGGTGCAAACCGGCCGAGGCCTGTGGGGCGACGCATTGCATCACGAAATGGAGAAGTACAACCATCAAGCGGGGCTGAAGATCGTTGGCGAAACGCTTCCGCAAGAGATGAACCGTGTCACGCTTGCCGACGAGAAAGATGCCTACGGATTGCCGATTGCGCGCATCACCCACTCGCCTTGCGATAACGACAAACGGCTCGTCAAGCACGCGCTCGATTTTATGAGTACCGCATTGGAAGCCGCGGGCGCCAAAGAGGTATGGCGTCAAGAAGACGACACCTGCCACCTCAACGGCACTGCACGGATGGGCGACGATCGGGAGACGAGCGTGGTCGATGCCGACTGCCGCAGTTGGGACATTCCCAACCTTTGGATTTGCGACGGCTCGGTCTTTCCGACGGTGGGCGGGGTCAATCCCTCGTTGACGATACAAGCCATTGCGTGTCGGACCGCGGATCGGATCGCGGCGTTGCGTGCGCGTGGGGAGTTGTGAGCCTCGGCCGCCCGTGCGCGGTGGGATCCGGCACGGACGTTGCGTCGAATACTCTGAATCGGTTTCACTATTCGGAGGCTAGCGATGGCAGAGAACGCGCAGAACAATCCGACTCAAACCCAGCAGAATCGAATTGCCGCGAACAGTCCGGCCAAGACGCCGGCCGCGGGGGACATGCCCGACGCGAAGACGCAAGGGCGCGAGTTCGGCAAGGGCAAACATCAGACGCCGACGAGTTGGGTCGGAGCGAAAGAGCCCGCGGTGCTACCGTCGATCGAACATGGTGCGAAGAAGGATGCGGAGAGCGAAGATCCGGTTGCACGCGCGAACGCCAGGACCGTTTCTGTCGACAACGCGGGCATGGCCGCGTCGGACGACACGGTCGACACCGATGCCAAAGGGCTGGAAGCCAGACGCGATGCATCGATGTGGCAAGACAACGTCATCCACTCGAATGCGACGTTGGAGAACAACGTTCCCGTGCCGCCCGATGGGCTTGTCGACCTGGATAGCCGCCCCGGCGGGAACGTCCCTATCGTTGCGACACGAGAAGGATGGCGCGTGGCGTATCACGGGACAGTGGACGTGCCGGAGCGAAACGGGACACGCGCCGAGCAGGTTTTCACGCTCGAGCGCACCGCGAAGGGGTACACGCACGGGTGACGGCAAGGCAACGCTGGCATGGACCGAGGCTGCAGTGCCCGCCGCGTGGTGATCGGTCACGCGGCGGCGAGAAGATCGAACTCCGTATGGATCTTGTCGTACGGCACATGCAGCTTGCCGCTCGCGGTCCGCTCGATCAGCCCCCAATCGAGCAATACGGCAGCATCTTCGTGCACCCGCTTCACGTCGCGGCCCAAGTTGCGCGCCAGTGCGCGCAGGCTGCTTTCGCCGAGTGCCTGCAACCGCTCGATGAGTTCCCAGCGCTTTGGCGTCAACACGGCGAACAACGCCTTGGGCGACTCGAACTCGAACGTATCGGTGTCCGACTTCCCTTCATGCCAAGCTTTGACAAACTGTTCGCCCATTTCCGCGAGGGCGGACGCTGTGTTGCGGCGTATACGGATGGTGGCGGTTTTCATGGGGACCTCCTGCGCGTCACTTCTGCGAGAAACGCTTTAATCAGATCTTCTGGGCCGGTAAAGCAATAAGGCTCCTCGACTCCGTCGACGTGGCGATGATCCCCCTTGGGGCGCTCGTTGTCGTACCCGACGATACGTGAGTCTTCAACGCTTCGGCTGAAGGGGCTAGCCTCGCCTTTGCAACCACGACCCAGCAACACTCAGCACGCCGATACCGACGATCGCCAAGAGCAGCGTTCGATGCCGATCGGTAAACATCTCCCAACATCGTTGGCGGGCCTCGTCGTCGAATCGACCGTGCGCACCGAAATCGCCGGGTACCGGCTCGAATAGGTTCCTGGGCGCGTCGGCTTCGAGCGGTTCGTTCGTGAGCTGTCCGCTATACCCGCTGCGCGCCAGATACCGATCGATTAGCGCCGGCGCGATGCGGTTCGCGAGAATGGCCTTGACGGTGGAAAAGCCGACCCAAATCTGCCGGCGGCGATGCGTCGCCGCAAAGTAGATGGCGCGCGCAGCGACTTCGGGCTGGAAGATGGGCGCCACGGGACGCGCCCGCTTGCCCGTCTTGTTGGCTGCCCAGTCGAACTGAGGGGTATTGACCGCGGGCAAATCGACCATGGTCAAGTGGACTTTGAGTCGATCGTGAATGATTTCCGAACGCAGAGCGTCGGTAAAACCGCGAATGGCGAACTTTGCGCCGCAGTAGACCGATTGCAGCGGAACGGAGCGGTAACCTAAGGCCGAACCGACGTTGACGATCGTCCCTCGGTTCCGAAGCCGCATGCGCGCGAGCGCCGCCATCATTCCGTACACCTGGCCGAGGTAGGTCACCTTGGTGCCGCGCTCGACCTCCTCGGCGCTTAACTTCGAGACCGGGGCAAAGACCGTCGCCATGGCTACATTGACCCAGACGTCGATCGGTCCCAGGTTATTCTCGACCTCCGTTGCGGCGGCCTCGACGGCGGATGCATCGGCAACGTCGGTCGGCAGCGCGAGCGTTTTCACGCCGTATGTCGCTTGCACTTCGTTCGCCGCACGGTGCAAACGGCCTGGCTCGCGCGAGAGCAATGCGACATCGTAGCCGTGCCTGGCGAATTCGTCGGCGCACGCGCGGCCCACGCCCGCGCCCGCTCCCGTAATGACGACAACTTTTTTCATGATTCCGCTCCATCACATCGTCCGTCATGCTGCGCGACGAGCATAAGCGGGGCCCGTGCTAGCGATCGCATCGAACGCCAGCAAGACCCTCAAAACCATAAGGATCGCAATGCCGTCGAGCAACACGGGCTCCGTACCATTGCGCCGGATCCTCGGAGACTCGACGCCCCGCAAGACGCGCGCCCACGTCGAACGCAGGCCTAACCTTCGGCTTAACGACGCCTCATCGTTTCGGCCCGCGCGCGGGAGCTGTCATGCCGCATTCCCGGCAATATCTGCACGACCATGGAGTCCGATTGCGTCATCGCCAATCGCTCTCAATCACTTCGTTCCGCGACAATGGCATGAAAAACTATCGCACGCCCCACTTGACTTTTATCCAGATCCAGATCTTTGCGATTAAGACGTATTCCATCGAAGCAACGATCAGATTCACAATCGCGACTGCAGAAAGATAGAGGTCATCTGGATCGCGAATTTCAAGCTCCTGAGAAATCAAGAACAATTTTTGCTGCTGGTCAGGTGGCATCGGCAGCGGATACGTATGGACGAATCGCATCGAAAATACGAACAAGACGACAAAAAGCAGCGCCTTGGATAACCCGATCAGCAAGCTACGGACAGGCGTTGCCATAGGTGATTACCTCGATCATGCCGTATGCGCGGAGATCACCGTTTCGAACGGGCACAGTGGCGGTATGCAACAACGCGCGTCGAATCGCCTGGTAGTCCGAGCGGCTTTGTACAGCAATACAGCCCAGTGACACCCCTCTTCCGCCGATAGGATGGAGGCGGAAATTGCCCCGCTCGACGCCGTCTACCCATGTGACATCGTCGATCTTGCCATCGTCCCGATAGAGCGCAAACCACTCCCCATGGTTAGTGGGTGTTCCAATTATTGAGTTCGCTGCATCCTTCGCCCAGGTCTGTATGCGTGATCCGATCCCCCCTGTAGGACGGTCCACTATCCAGTAACGTCCCGCAGGTATTGGACCATTGTCCTTGATCGCTGTGCAGCCGCCGCGATTTCGATACATTCCATTGCCGGAGATCGCCATGAATGTACCAATTCCAAATATCGACAGCGGCGACAATGGCGCGTTGCTTACAATGAACTTCCCTTGCAAAGCCATTCGTACCTCCAAGAAGCTATCGGTTATCCCACGAGTCGGTGTACCTAACATTTCCATCCGTGTAATGCCATGTGATTCGCTCATACATAATGGAAATTGACTCGATGTGATTGGGCGCCGACATTTCAGCCAGCTTTGCGTTAGTCATTCCTGGATTGATCCCGGCAATTTTCACCCCTTCCAACAGCATGATGAAATACACCTGCTCCTGACCTGCATCGTTAATCTTGTACCACTTCAATTCCGCGGATCTCAGCGTCTGCCCCGTAGCCACGGCCTTATAGAAGTATGGGCTGGAGGCGTCGAACGCCTTCTCGATGCACATCGGGGCGTGCAAGCGCGTTCCGACAATCTGACCGGAGCGGCTATCCACCGGCAGATTCAGGCCGTGACTAAAGCCGACCACCTCGATACTGCCTTCGCGCTCCTGGACGGTAACAGAACCTCTGATGGCCGCCCCGCCATCGTCTTTGAGCCACATATATGCTGGAATCGGCATGCCGGCGTTGCTCCTTCTGGACTTGTTAACCATGGTGTGCAGGCGCAGATCGCAAAAACCTGCTAAGCGGCCACAGTACATGCCGATCGGAGGCAAACGAGAAAACGCCGGAATATTCAGACCGTTAGTCGTCTAGTCGGTGCAAGGTCCCCCCGCAGGGTAGTCCCCGCCTATTCCGCCGCGCATTTCTCACTCGTGCCCATACCCTCCCTGCTCCCCGGCCTTCCCGCGAAATACCCAATACGACCACACCACGTAGATCAGCAGGATCGGCAGCACGAACGCCGTGCCGATCATCAAAAATTCGTGCGACACCGGTGCCGCCGCCGCTTGCCATAGCGTCACGGACGGCGGCGCGATCATCGGCCAGAGACTGATCACCAACCCCGAGAACGACAAAAAGAACAAGCCCACCGAACAGACGAACGGCAACACCTCGCGCCCGCGCCCCGCCCCGCGAACGAGCAGCCCGGCCAGCAAGAGCGTCACGAGCGGCACCGGCGCAAAGAACGCCAGGTTCGGCCAAGTGAACCAACGCGCCGCAATGCGCGGACTGAACAGCGGCGTCACCACGCTGACCACCCCGATGAATACGAACACGAGCACCATCACCCGCTGCGCGACCCGCCGCGCCCACATCTGAAGACGCCCCTCGGTCTTCATGATCAACCACGTGGCCCCTTGCAAGGCGTAACCCGCCATCACCCCAAAGCCCGCGAAAATCGGAAACGGCCGCACCCAATCCCAACTCGTTCCGACGAACTGTCCGCCCGCTTCGCGAAAGCCCTGGATGAACATGCCGAGAATGACGCCCTGAGCGAAGCTCGCAAGCACCGATCCGCACGCAAACGCGCCATTCCACGCTCGCCGGTTCGCCCCCGGCACGCCACGGAACTCGAACGCCACGCCGCGGAAAATCAGCCCTAACAACATCAACAGCGCCGGAAAGTACACGGCCGGCACGATAATCGCGAACGCCCCCGGGAAAACAGCCAACAGCCCCGCGCCGCCCAACACGAGCCAAGTCTCGTTGAAGTCCCAAACAGGCGATGCCGAAGCGATCATCACATCGCGATCGGCCTCGCTCTTGCGCAGCAAAAAGAGAATGCCGACACCCAGATCGAAGCCGTCCAATAGGATGTACATCAACACGGCGAATCCGAGAATGGCCGCCCACAGCGGGACCAAATCAAGCTGCGTCATTGTTGCCTCCCATTTCCCCCGGAACTACCGGCGCCGCCGACGCGTCGTCATCCTCATGCTGTGCCGCCGACAAAGGACGCGCGGCCCGCCGGTTCAGCGTCGGCTTGACGGTCCCGACCGCTTCGGGACCCAGCCGCAGCAGCCGCCCCATCAACACGATCCCCGAACCGAAAATGAACACATAGCTGAGCACATACAACGCAAGCGACAGCGATACGTCCGCCGTCGTCAGCGAAGGGGTGACCGAATCGGCCGTCCTCATCAATCCGTATACGGTCCACGGTTGGCGCCCCGCCTCCGTCGTCGTCCAACCGGCTAGCACCGCGATGAATCCGAGCGGACTTGCCCACCGGCAAACCGCCAGCCATCGTCGGCTCGCATAGAGCCTGCGCTTCGGCCACAGAACGAGCCCGCCGATCACGACGGCGAGCATGAGCAATGCCACACCAACCATGATGTGAAAGGCAAAGAAGACGATCGGCACAGTCGGCCGATCGGCACGTGGCCAGTCCTTGAGCCCATGGACAAGCCCGTTGGGATCATGCGTCAAATAGATGCTGCCCAACACCGGGATGGAGACCTCGAAATGGTTACGCTCCTCGCGGTCGTCGGGAATCGAAAACAAGTTCGCCGGTACGCGCCGGCCCGTATCCCAGAGCCCTTCCATCGCCGCGAGCTTGGTGGGCTGATATTCGAGCGTGTTGCGCCCATGCTCGTCGCCGATGGCAATTTGAGCCGGCACCATGATCGCGAGAAACCAGAGCGCCATCTTCACCATCACGCGTCCCTCTTCCCGTACACGCTCGCGAAGCAGGTAATGCGCACCGACGCCGAGAATGACAAAAGCCGTCGTCACGAGGAAAGCCGTCACCGTATGCGCCAACCGGTACGGAAACGAGGGATTGAAAATGATCGATAGCATGCTGTCCGGCACGAACTTGCCGGCCACGATCCGATAGCCGCTCGGCGTCTGCATCCAACTATTGACAGCCAGAATCCAGAACGACGACATCAACGTGCCGAGCGCAACGAGCATCGCCGACAATACATGCGCCCACTGCGGGACGAGCCTGCGGCCGAACAGCAGCACGCCGAGAAACGCCGATTCGAGGAAAAAGGCGGTCAGCACTTCGTAAGCCATCAGCGAACCGATGACGCTCGACGTTGCCGCGATGAATCGGCTCCAATTCGTTCCGAATTGAAACGGCATGACGATGCCCGACACCACCCCCATCCCGAACGAGACCGCGAAAATGCGAATCCAAAACGCCGAAAGCCGCCGGTAGACGTCGCGGCCCGTGGCCCACCAGAGCACCTCCAAAGTCGCGATATAGCAGGAAAGGCCCACCGTGAATGCCGGCAGCAAAATGTGCAGCGCGATAACCCAAGCGAATTGCACGCGGGACAGCAAAAGAGCGCTCATGACAGGCGATACCTACCGAAAATACAGCACGTGACGGGCAATGCGGGCGCCACTCGCAAGGCCGCGAACTCACCTTGCGCATCCGGTTCCCCGCCTGCATCCAGTGCGTGGTTCGTTAGCCGGGAAGCGAAGTCGCGGTGCGCGTCACCGCGTTGCGAATCGCGCTGGCGGTTGGGCTGCTCGCGGTATTTCGCGCAACGCAACGTCAACTGCGGTGAGGAACGCCTTCCCGCCCGGTACCGCGAGCGCGATGTTCCCAACGCTCGCGGTCCGCGGCTACCCAGCTAATCGTCCTTCTTTCCCGGCAGCACGGACGCCATCACCTGCTTGGCCGTGTTGACGATCACGCTGCCCTCTTCGGGGTCGCCCTCCATGAGGGTTCGCGCAAACTTGCGCGCCTGCACCAGCGTGATATGCGGCGGCAGCGGCGGCACCTCGGGATCGGTCTTGATTTCCAGCACCACCGGCCGGCCCGCGGCCAATGCTTCGTCCCATGCCGGGCCGATCGCCTCGGGCGTGTCGACGTAAATGCCCTTGAGCCCGATCAGTTCCGCGAAGCGATGGAACGGCACGTTCGGCAAATCCTGCGATGCCTCGAACTTCGGATCGCCCTCCATGACGCGCTGCTCCCACGTCACCTGGTTCAGATCCTCGTTGTTCATGACCATGCAGATCCAGCGCCCGTCCTTCCATTGCTGCCAATACTTGGCCACCGTGATCAGTTCGGCCATGTTGTTCATCTGCATGGCGCCGTCGCCCACGAGCGCAATCACCGGCCGGTCGGAATGCGCGAATTTTGCGGCGATGGCGTACGGCACGGCCGCCCCCATCGAAGCCAGCCCGCCGGAGAGCGAGCACATCATGCCCCGCCGAATCTTCAAATCGCGTGCGTACCAATTCGCGCACGAGCCGGAATCGCTCGTGAGGATCACATCCGAGGTCAGCTTCGGAGAAAGTTCGGTAAAAATCCGCTGCGGATTGACACCGCGCTTGACGGGTTCTTTCGCGCGCTTATCGAGCGTCTGCCACCATTCCGACGTCCATCCCTCGATGCGCTTGCGCCAGGTTTCCTCCGTCTTTTGATCGAGCAACGGTAACAATGCACGTAGCGTTTCCGCGCTGTCGCCCACGAGGTTGACCTCCATCGGATAGCGCAAGCTCAACATATCGGCACCGATGTCGATCTGCACGCCGCGCGCATCGCCTTCCTTCGGCAAGAATTCCGAATACGGAAAACCGGAGCCGATCATGAGGAAGGTGTCGCAATGCGTCATCAGTTCCCAACTCGGTTTCGTTCCGAGCAAGCCGATCGATCCCGTTACCCAGGGATAATCGTCGGGCACGACGGCCTTGCCGAGCAGCGCCTTCGCGACGCCGGCCTGCAACCGTTCCGCCACGGCGATCACCTCATCGGTCGCGTGCAGCGCGCCGGCGCCGACCAACATCGCGACGCGGCTACCGGCGTTGAGCACCTCGGCGGCTCGCGCGAGGTCGGCGGGCTCGGGCAAGATACGCGGGCGCGAATAACCGACGCCCGAATGCGCGGTCCCATGCTTGCGCGCCGGCGGCGAGTATTCGAGTTCTTGCAGATCGTTCGGCAAGATGATCGCCGTGACGCGCCGTTGCGACAATGCGATCCGCACCGCCCGGTCGACCATGTGCCGCACCTGCGCCGGCACGCTCGCCTGCTGGACGTAAGATCCCGCCACGTCCTTGAACATCGACGCGAGATCGACTTCCTGTTGGTAATGGGAACCTAGCGCCGCGCGCGCCTGTTGCCCGCAGATTGCGAGCACCGGCATGTGATCGAGCCGCGCATCGTAAAGACCGGTGACGAGATGCGCGGCACCGGGCCCCGACGTCGCAATGCATACGCCAAGTTCGCCCGTGAATTTCGCATGAGCGCTCGCCATGAACGCGGCCATTTCCTCATGGCGCGCTTGAACGAATTCGATCTTTCCTTCCGCACGGCGCAGTGCGCCGAACACGCCGTTGATACCGTCGCCGGGGTAGCCGAACATGCGTCGCACGCCCCACCGATGCAATCTTTCGACGATGAAATCGCCTACCGTCTGCGCCATCTGTGCCTCCGCTAGAGTCAATCCGTGAGACCCAAGACAGCGCAAGAAGCGCGCCCATCGCGCTTCTTGCGCAACGCGGATCGCGCGACGCTTAGCGGGTTTTCAATCGCCCTTCATCCCGAGACGCTGACGCATGCTTTTCGTTATGCGCTGCTTCGTCGACGCATAGTCCGCCCACGGATCGGCCTTCAACGCCGCGAGTCTTTCGTGCACGTTTTCGACCGTCCATTGCGCGCCGCCTGTGGTCTCGGCGAGTTCGTCCCACGCAAGCGGCACCGAAACGCCCATCCCGGGGCGTGCCCGTGGAGAAAATGCGGCGACGGTGCTAGAACCCCGGTTGTTGCGCAGATAGTCGACGAAAATGCGGCTTCGCCGATTTTGCGCGCCCATCTTCGCGCTGAATCGATCGGGCAGCGTCGCGGCCATATGTTGAGCGGTGGCTTGTGCGAAGGCCTTCACCTCCTCCCACCCCGCCTGCCGGGCCAACGGAACCACGACGTGCAGCCCCTTGCCGCCGCTCGTCTTGCACCACGATTGCAGGCCGAGTGCTTGCAACAGCTCGCGCGTCAATTGCGCCGCTTCGATCATGCGGTCCCATCCGAGCTGCGGATCGGGATCGAGATCGAACACGACACGATCGGGCTTTTCGATGTTTGTCGCCAACGCGTTCCAGGTGTGCAGCTCCACGGTGCCCATTTGGGCGGCGCCCACGAGCGCCGCTACGCTATCGAGCGTAATGAGCGCCGGATGGCCGGGATCCAGCCCCTCGTGTTGCGTGATGTTGGGGATCGAAAGGCGAATAGCGTGCTTTTGAAAAAACAGCTCGCCTTCGATGCCGTCCGGTGCGCGCACCAGTGCGACGGGCCGCCCCTTGACATGAGGCAGCAGCCACGGTGCGATGCGCTCGAAGTAGCGCACCAAGTCACGCTTGGCGAACGCAATCGATCGGTCGATCATGCGCTCGGGATGCGAGATCCGTACACCCGCTACGGTGTCCCCTTCCTTTAGCGATTGGGCGCGCGGCTTGCGAGCCTCGTTAGCTCGTTTCGTTGCTACGTCGGTTTGCGTTTCCATTGCGGTCCTTGCTTGACGGCCTGTTACGCTCGCCGTCGTTGCGCCATCCGAGCTTGCTTCGCGGACACTGCGAGGCGCCTCTTGAACGATCTCGCGCGCCGGTTTATCGCGGCGCAAACTAATGAACGAGGCCTGCCTCACCACGCGCTCGCTCGTCCACTCCGAAAAATTGCATTCGGCCACCCGTTCGGGCCGTACCCAATGCACCTTGGTCCGGCTGCGCTCCACGGGGGGCTCCGCGAACGGCGAACGCGCGGATTCCAGCTGATCCAATTCGCGCTTGATCGAGCGCAGCGTCGCCGCATCGAAGCCGGTGCCGACGCGCCCCGCGTAATGAAGCTTGCCGCGCGCGTCGAAAACGCCCAGCAATAACGCGCCAAACCCGCTGCGGCTACCCGACGGCTCCGAATAGCCGCCGATCACGAACTCCTGCCGGCGGCGACAGCGCAGCTTGATCCACGAGCCGCTGCGCGTCGAGGTATAACGACTGTCGCAGCGCTTGCCCACGATGCCTTCCAGTGCCATGGCACAGGCGCTATGCAGCAGGTCGTGCGGATCGAGCGCGAAATCTTCCGAAAAGCGGATGGTGTCGTCGCCAAATCCTTCTAGCAAGGCACGCAGCAAGGCACGCCGCTGGACGAGCGGAACGTCGCGCAAGTCATAGCCGTTCAAATAGGGTAAATCGAAGGCGAAGATGACGATGTCCTGCCCGCGATTCGCATCGAACGCGTTTTGCAGCGCCTGGAAACTGGGCACGCCGTGTTCGTCGAGCACGACGGCCTCGCCGTCGATCCAGGCCGTTTCGACATCGAGCGCGGCAAACGCCTGCGCTTGCCGCTTGAACTTCGCCGTCCAGTCGAGGCCGCTACGCGTCAAGATTCGAACCGGCTTCGCGTCGCCGCGATCGATGCGTGCCAACGTGCGATAGCCGTCGAATTTGATTTCGTAAGACCAGTCGTCGCCCGTCGGGACGTCGTCGACCAAGGTGGCGAGCTGCGGCTTCAAGGAATCGGGCTGGCGAGCCTTGACGGCACCCTCGATCGATGGCGACACAGCCAGCTCGCGCAACGATTGCGTCGTACGCGTGGCGACGATATCGGGATGCGCCGATCGCGAACGGCCAGCGTGCGGGGCGGACGCCGACGCCGGCAAAGCCAAGCCCCCTGTGCCCGCCGTCGCCGCGTCACCCTGCTTCGAGCGTTTCGGCGTCTTTTTCGCCCCCTTCGCCGTCTTCTTCAGCGTCTTCTCGTTCGTTCGCTCACCCGATGCGGCGCCGTCCGATAGCGCGCTGCCAGGCTCTTGCGCCACGACGTCGTACTCGCTCTGGGGCCTCGCCTCCTCGTCGCGCTCTTTGATCAAGAGCCATTGTTCCTTGTCGCCGCTGCCGCGCATCGCGCTGCGAACGAGTGCCCATCCGCCATGGAGCTTCTTGCCGTGCAGCGTGAACTTCAGCTTGCCGGCTTCATAGGCTTTGCGCGCCTGCTCGATTCCGCCCGCGGGTTCCCAGGTGCCGCGGTCCCACACGATCACGGTTCCCGCGCCGTAATTGCCCGGCGGAATTTCGCCTTCGAAGGTGCCGTATTCCACGGGGTGATCTTCCACGTGCACAGCAAGCCGCTTGACCGACGGATCGAGGCACGGCCCTTTCGGCACGGCCCAGGACTTGAGCGTGCCGTCCAATTCCAATCTGAAATCGTAGTGCAGGCGTCTCGCGTGATGTTCCTGGATCAGGTACGAGAGCGCCGGCCCCACGCCGCGGGCGGGCGTTGCGCGCTTCGCGCTTCGGGCACGCTCGGCACGTTCGGCGCCCGACGGCTCGGGTGTCGCGTTGAAGTGACGCTTTTTCCGATAAGTCTCGAGCTTGTCAGCCATACGGGTCCGCTCGTTCGAATGAGTTTCCAAAGGCGTTACCGACGCTTGGCCGCTCGCGCGTCACGCCGCATGCTTGCCCTTGCCTCGGCCGAGGCTGCGTTTGAGCAGCTCCGACAAATCCACCACGTCGGCGGTTGCGCGCGTGCGCGCCGGTGCACGCGCGCCTTCGCTGATCTCGTGCGTCTTGCCCTCGCGTACCTTGCGATCGACGAGCGCCAGGATGTCGTCGCGGAACGTATCGTGATAGTGCTCGGGCTCCCACTGCTCGGTCATGTCGTCGATCAGCTTCGTCGCCATTTCGAGTTCGCGCGGACTGACGCCTGCCGCCTTCGGGTCGGCCGGCGGCAGCGAGAGGTCGCCGATGTCGAGCACTTCGCCGCCCCATCGCAACGTATTGAGCGCAAGCACGGGGCCGGCAGGAATCAATGCGGCCAAATGCTGCTTGTTGTGCAGCACCACATTGGCGATGCCGATCTTTCCGCTCTTCGCGAGGGCTTCGCGCAGCAGGGCATACGCTTTCTTCCCTTGCCGTTCCGGCACCAGGTAGTATGGCGTGTCGAGATAGAGAAACGACACCGAGTACGCTTCGACAAACGCGAGGATATCGACCGTTTGCGTCGATTCGGGGCTGGCGGAGCGGATTTCGTCGTCGGTGAGGATGACGTAATTATTCTTCTCGTACTCGTAGCCGCGCACGATGTTCTCGCGGCGCACTTCCTTGCCGGTTCGCTTGTTGATTTGCTTGTAGCCGACCGGGTCCGCGGTTTCCTTGTCGAGCAAATTGAAGCTCGTCCGTTCGGGCCGCGTGGCCGCGTGCAACTGGACCGGTACGTTGACGAGACCGAAGCTGATCGCCCCTTTCCAAATCACGCGTGACATGGCCAATCTCCTTTCGCCGGCAATCGCGCAGGAAGCGCGCCATGAAGCCGGCGACGCACGCCGATGCAAAGGCCCGCAAGCGATGCCGGCGAGCGCTCTGCATTCCTTGCAAAGCGCTCGTAAGCCCTGCAACGGCAACGACTATTATTCTCCCTAGCGCGTCACCTGAATACGCCGATCAAGAGCGTCGCCAAGAAGATGACGAGGAAAATGAAGAATAGGATCTTCGCAACCTCGGCTGCGCCGGCTGCGATGCCGGTGAAACCGAAGATGGCCGCGATGATCGCGATGATAAAAAAGACAATGGCGTATCGAAGCATCGTGTCCTCCTGATGAATGCCGGCGCGTCGGCCCTGGCGTCGCCGCCGCGCGAGTTTCATCGCGGCAGGCACTGAGCGTTGTGATTCGTTCGAGGCAACGCTCGCTCCCATACTGCAATGACTATGCCTATCGAATCACCGGCGATCGGGCGCGACGGCCGGACGAGCGCAGGCGAGCGGTGCGGCGAAACGCCGATCTCGCGCAATACCCATGGTCGGGAATGAAATCGGGCAGCCGGTCAACACGCGCGCGAACGAGGCGCGCTAACGAGCCGCGCTAACGAGGCGCGCTAACGGTTCGACGCTCGGCTCACCGCTCGACGTGCGCTTCGGTGCGCGACTCGGCATCGCTGGCGCTCGGCGGCACCGAGAGCGGTTCGACGTCTTTGGTGGGATCGAAATCGGCCCAGCGCCCGTGCTGCCAGCGGCCGTGTGCGCGCTCGATTTCAAGGCTTCCCGCTTCGCGCAGAACACGGGCGGCTTCGAGTTGATTGTCCGGCGACACATGGACAGCCAAGAGCACGCCCGAATCGCGCGATTCATGCGGAACGTCGCGATCTTGCAGCTTGCCGCCGCCCCGCGTATGCGACATCGCCCCGGCCAGCGAACCGACGTATGCCCCGACGCCCGCGGCCACCAGCAGGACGAAAAACGGCGAGGAAAACGCGCTGAACAGCGCCACGCCCAGTACGGCGCCGATCACCGCGCCGATCGCACCGCCTTTGCCCGCACCCTTGGACGCATGGGCCGACTGAGGATCGGCATACCGATCGCCGCCGATGGGAAAACGTGCGTGCTGTCCGCGCGGGTTCACGAAGAACAGCGTCACATCCTCCTGCACGAACCCCGCCTCGAACAGCCGATTGGCAGCCGTTTGCGCATCGGCAAATGTCGTAAAGCGACCTGCGACGATCAGCGACATGACACGTCCTCCCTACTCATTGGGTATTGCGTATTGCTCATTGCACGTCGCCCGTTGCGCATTGAGCATGGCCTATCGACACGTTCGACCTTCACGAGATGCCGTTCGGTGCGATGCGAAACAAGCCGCTGCGCAAAACGACGGCCGCGCCGCCGCTGTCTTTGACGGCGCGCTTGCAGACTTCGCGAATCCGTTCGCGCCCATCGGCGAACGCGCGCAGCAGCTCGGCTTCGAGCGTCGAACGCGCGCCGAAATGATCTTCGAGCGCTTCGGCCGTGATCGCGCACGATAGCGCCACGCCGTCCACCAGCGCGACGAACCGCACCACCATCTGCGCGCCGTCGAACACGGGAGCATCTTCTTCGAAGGTCACGTTCACGGTTGGCCCCGTCGTGCCTCGTGCGTTCGACGCGCCCGCGTCGCAGGCGTCACCGGATTCATCGCGCCGCGCCTCGATGTTCGAGCTGGGCGATGAGCTTTCGGTTGAAAGCCGGGATATCGTCGGGCTTGCGGCTCGTGATCAGATTGCCGTCCTCGACCACTTCCTCGTCGACCCACGTCGCGCCGGCGTTACGAAGATCGTCCTGCAGGCTCGGCCAGCTCGTCATCGTGTGTCCCTTGACGATGCCGGCCGAAATCGGCAGCCAGCCGCCATGGCAGATCACCGCAACGGGCTTATGCGCTTCGTCCAGTTCGCGGACGAACGCCTGGGCTTCCGGGATCGAGCGGATGGCGTCGCCGTTGACGACGCCGCCCGGCAACACGACCGCATCGTATTGGTCGGGCCGCACTTGATCGAACGTCGCATCGACGGTCACCATGCCGCCGCGCTCCGTATGGCGAAACCCTTGTATCTGCCCAGGCTTCTTCGAGATGACGTGCACCAACGCGCCGGCCTCGGACAACGCTCGCTTCGGCTCGACGAGTTCTGCCTCTTCGAAGCCGTCCATCGCCAGCATGGCGACTTTGCAACCTTCCAATGTTTTCGATTTCGTAGTCATCGGCGCAGCTCCTCGATGTGATGTGAAGTGCTGCCTGCACCGCAGCAAATGCGGTGCCTATGCCGCACGTTTCAACGCTTGGAATCGCTCGGCAAGCCGGTCAGCAGATCGGCCATGTCGTCGGCGTGCTCTTCCTCGACGGCCAGAATGGTTTCCATGATGCGGCGCGAGGTGGGATCCTTGTCGCCGAGAAAACTGACGATTTCTCGGTAGCTGTCGATGGCGATACGTTCGGCGATCAAGTCTTCCTTGATCATGTCGACGAGCGATGTACCTTCCACATATTCGGCATGGCTGCGCGAGAGCAATCCGTCCGGCGAGAAGTTCGGCTCGCCGCCGAGCTGCACGATCCGCTCGGCCAACATATCGGCGTGCCCCTGCTCCTCGTTCGAATGCACGAGAAATTCGTCCGCGATGCTCTTCGAATGAATGCCCTTCGCCATGAAATAGTGGCGGCGGTAGCGCAACGTACAGACGATCTCGGTCGCCAGCGCGTCATTGAGCAGCTTGAGCACCGTTGCGCGATCGGCCTGATAGCCGGCGGTCACGGCCCCTTCTTCGATATGCTCGCGCGCACGCTTGCGAATGGCCTGGACGTCCGACAGAAACGGTTGGTTCGCCATGGGTTTTCTCCATCGAATTGTATTTACGAAACACGGCTTCGCCCGCGAGGGCCCGCCCTTGAGGCACCGCTCGCGAGGCGGTGCTGGTGACGCATCATCCGTGCCAAACTCGGTTCGGATCATTCTGCGGATGGCATGCGGGTTGCGTCGCCGCTAGGATTCGCCGCGAGGCGGATCGCGCCGCGCCGCGATAGCGGCGCCTACCGACGACCCTGCTCAGGAACGAACCGATGACCTCCACCTCCGCCCATTCGTCGACGCGACGCCGCGCCGGTCACCCCCCGCGACAGCGCCACGCGCAAAGCCGCGCCCATCACGAAAAGGCGCACGCCGCGTCGAGCCGAAGCCACGCACCGCGGCGCTGGTCGCACGACGTCATGCAAAAGAGCGACGCACTCGATCTCGAACAGGGCATTTTCAAATCGGCGAGCGCGCAAGACATCGCGCAATCGTTGAAGCGTTCCTCGCTCGCCAGTAAGCGACGGCGCGGCACGCCCTATCAATCGGCGATGTCGATGCTCAATTTCTACATCAACCGCGCCGGCAAGCATCTTCCGAAGTCCCGCCGCGCAGTGCTGCAGGCGGCCAAGGGAAAATTGCGCGAGGCGTTCGGGCGCGCGCACTGAGCCCGCGCGCCTGGCTCCCCGATGCGAGAGACAATTTGGTTCCTCATCGTCGGCGGCCTGTTCGTCGGCATGGGCGTGGCCAGTTCCTTGTTCAAGCGCCTGCCGTTGACGGGCGCCATGCTCTATCTCGTCGCAGGCTTCCTGCTCGGGCCGAACGGTCTCGGGTTGCTATCGCTCGATATCGAGCAGGACGCACCGCTCGTGCGGCTCTTAAGCGAAGTGGCGCTACTGGCCTCGCTCTTTGCCATCGGCCTACGCCTACGCGCGCCGATTTTTGCGGCGCTATGGTCGCTGCCGGTGCGCCTGGGCCTGCTGGCAATGGTCATCACCGTCCCGTTGCTGGCGCTCTTTTGCGCATGGGGATTGAAGTTGCCCTGGGGGCCGGCCTGGGTGCTCGCGGCCATGCTCGCACCGACCGACCCCGTGCTCGCGCACGACGTCCAAGTGCGCGATGCCAACGATCTCGACATCGTGCGTTTCTCGCTCTCGGGCGAAGGCGGCCTCAACGACGGCGTCGCCCTGCCGTTCACGCTGGGCGCACTCGCGTTGTGCGCGAACGGGGCAGCCGGCGGCCCCGCGGTGTTCTCGCCGAGCACGCTGCTCGAGACGGCTTGGGGCCTTATCGGTGCCATCGGGATCGGCGCCCTACTCGGTTTCGCGACGACGCATGCGGTCGCCTGGTTGCGTACACGGTACGCACAAGCCCTCGGACTCGAAGGCTTTTTCGCGCTCGGGCTGATCGAGCTGTCGTACGGGATCGCCCAACTCCTTCATACCTTCGGTTTTCTGGCGGCATTCGCCGCGGGCGTGGCGATGCGCCGCGTCGAGCATCGCGCGACCGGCGCACGCTCGCCGCAAGATGCAATCGGTGCGATCGACTCCTCGGATGTCGCCGCGACGGCCGCCCATCCCGACAAGGCGCACGCCTACATGGCCGAGTCAGTGCTCGGCTTTACCGTCGAACTCGAGCGCATCGCCGAGATGGCGATGATGATCATGGTCGGCAATCTGCTCGGGACGCTCGCCGCGCCGCTCGTGACGTGGCGCAGCGTGGCGCTCGTGCTCGTGCTGTTCGTCGTGGTGCGTCCGCTTGCGGTCGAATTGTCGCTGCTCGGCTCGCGCGCCAAGCCGATGGAACGCCGCTTGATGAGTTGGTTCGGCATCCGCGGCATCGGCACCGTGTATTACCTGGCCTATGCGCTCGAACACGGCGCCAAGCGCGATATCGCACCGCTTGCGCCGTATGCGCTGGCCGTCGTGGCGGCCTCGGTATTCGTGCACGGCATGACTGCCACGCCGTTGATGAAACGCTACAAGCGCAAGCGAGCGGGGGGCCGGCGCGAGCGGCGTGCGCCGAAGGATCAACCGCCGTCGCGCGGATAGGCGAGTTTGTCCGGGTTCGCGAGCGTCCGGTAAGGCAGCGCGTCGGAAGCAGGATCGGCGATCGTCTCGTCGACGACGCGCTCGACGTCCGCCGTTTTAGCCAGCTCGGAAAAAAACGCCTGCTTATCGAAATCCGGCGCCACGCAGCCTTCCACGTAAATGAATCGTCGCTGGAGCGTGAGCCAGAGCGTCGTATGCTCGCGCCAATGCGTCGAAGGCTCGACGTTCGTCAGTCGGCGCTTGGCGGCTTCCTCGATTTCCTTGTCGTACAGGTAGCTGTTCGGCAGCCTGCAGCGCCCTTCCCACCAGCAACTATTGCCGCGTTCGATCCGGTAATGCGAATCGGCCAGCCACTCCTGCTGCGTTTGCAACGGCCCGAGCGGGACCGGGCAAGCCGGTATCGCTTGCGAGATCTGGAAAAATGGATCGTTGCCGTGGTTGGCACGCGGTGCGCCTGCCCATGCGGAAACAGGCGCTAAGGTCACGGACGTCGCGGCCGCGACGACCGTCGCAACGAAATAGGCGTGCAACCCATGCTTCACGGTCCCCTCCTGCGAGCGTGTCTAATGCCGTACGAGCGCCATCGGAGCGCCATCGCGCCGGCTCGGCGCGATTCAATCACGCCATATTCGCGTTGGCAAGGACCGCCGGCGGGCTTTTGCGGATGCATGCGCGCGCAACCGATGTCGCGGCGCGGGGCGACGTTCCCTAGTGTCCGCTGATGGGCGTTAACGGCCCGCGTGCGATCGACCGTCGTACGCGTCGCCGAGATCGTCGGCCACGCGATGCGAGCCTTCGCTCGCGAATTCGAGCACGCGCAGAATCAATTGCGGCGTGAGGGGTTTGGCGCAATGCGCGTCGAATCCGGCATTGCGTGCGCGAGCCCGATCTTCGGAGGACGCGTAGCCTGTACACGCGATGAGCAGCATGTGCGCGGTCGCGGCATCGCCGCGCAGGCGCCGCGCCACCTCCAAGCCGTCGAGTCCCGGCATCGCAATATCGAGCAGCACGGCGAACGGCTGCCATTCGCGCGCGATCGCGCACGCCTCGTGCGGATCGCTCGTCGCACGGCATTCGAAACCGTCCGCATCGAGCAAAAGTTGCAACGCTTCGGCGGCGTCGCGGTAGTCGTCCACGACGAGGACGCGGCGATGATCGGCCATGGCCGGCCGAATCGTGCGCCACAGCACGACGTCATCGGTCGCTTCGGCATTGTCGCGCTGGGTCACGTGTGTTTCTCCCGGGTTGGTCTCGACGCAGTCGCGAATCGATGCAAATAACGATCCCGCTAAAACGCATGGCGACAAAAAAAAGGGCATGCGCATTGCTCTGAGGTCTGGCACGATTTGCTTAGACGTTCTGTAACCATATCGATAGCGATATCGAACAAGGAAAAAGCGCTATGTCGACCTCTCATGCGGCCCCGCGCCTCGCTGTTGCGGGAGCGCTGTTCACGGCGTTCGCCTGCACACCGGCGCAGGCGCAAACCCCCTCTCCGCTCGCCGAGTGGCAATACTCGTCGGGCATCTTGCTCGAGCAGATGTTCGCGCCGAACCTACCGACATGGCGCATTCGAATCGGCCCGTCCGCGAGCTTCCAGCCGCGCTATGACGGCTCCGACCGCTATCGCATGCTGGCTGGACCGAGCATCGACATTCGCTATCGCGACCGGTTCTTTCTATCGACGGGAGAAGGCATCGGCATGAACGTGCTCACGGGGCCGAATTGGCGCGTGGGCGTAGCGGCAGCCTACGATTTGGGGCGGCGCTCGGCGGACGATCTCGAACACCTGCACGGATTGGACAACATCAATCCCGCGCCCAGCCTGCGGCTGCTGGGCGAGTACGCCGTCTCGAAATCGTTTCCACTCGTGCTGCGCGCCGATCTACGCCGCAATTTCGGCGGCGACAACGGATGGATCGGCGATCTCGGCGCCTATATGCCGATGCCCGGCAGTTCCGAGACCTTCGCATGGTTTGCCGGCCCGACGATGACGATCGCCGATTCGCGCTATATGAATAGCTGGTTCGGCGTGAATGCGGCGCAAGCGGCCCGCTCCGGCTACCGGCAGTACGATGCCTCGGCCGGCATCCGCTCAGTCGGCTTCGGGGTCTCGGCGTCATGGACCGTCAACAAGCACTGGGTCGTGAGCGCCGACGGTGCGTTCCAGCAGCTCGTCGGTGCAGCCGCGCACAGCCCGCTCACCCAGACACGCGCATCCGGGGTGTTCGATCTCGCCGTGAACTATCAGTTCTGAGCCGCACACGGGGCGGCGCGTCAAACCTCGCCGGGCATCTCGACGGCATCGCGCGGCACCGATAAGCGAACGGCGAACCCTCCCCCCGTTTCGCTCCCGATGACGACCGAACCGCCGAGCCGGCGCACGCGGTCGCGGATACCGGCCAGCCCGGATGGGCTCGGGCGCCCCTGCTCGTCGGCCACCGCATCGATGCCGGTCCCGTTGTCGCGAATCGCGACGTCGCACATCGTCGCCGTGCAGATCAGCGCAACATCGACCGCCGTCGCGCCATGCGCGTGCCTCACGACGTTCGTGAGCGCTTCCTGCACGATCCGGAATATCGCCGTCGAGGCCGCGTCGTTGAATACGACGTCCTCGGCGTTGGTCGCCATGCCGATGCTGAGCCGCGAGCGTTGACGGAAATCGTCGATCAGCCATTCGAGCGCGGGCAGCAAACCGAGATCGTCGAGTACGGCCGGCCGCAAGCCCGCCGCGAGCCGGCGCACCGAGGCAATCGCGTGATCGACGGCGTCGCGCATCGCCCGTGCGCGCGTGCGCACGGCGTCCAGTGCCGACGAGGGATCGTCGGCGAGCGGCACGTCCTCCGAGGTCAGTGCGGTCAGGTCCATTTTCAGCGCGGTGAGTTGTTGCCCGAGGTCGTCGTGCAATTCGCGCGCAATCCGCTTTTTCTCTTCTTCGCGCGTCGCTTCGATCCGCGCGCCCAATTCGCTCGCGTATTCGAGTTGCCGCAATTGATTGCGCTCGGTGATATCGCGCACCACCTTGGCGAACCCCACTAGCTCGCCGGCCACGCCATACACAGCCGTTACGACAATGCTCGCGCAAAACCGCGAACCGTCTTTGCGAAGGCGCCACCCTTCCTTCTCGATCCGGCCGGATGCCGCCGCGTCGGCCAGCTCGCGCTCGGGCTCGCGCGCCGCGATGGCTTCCACCGGATAGAAACGCGAGAAGTGCCGCCCGATGATTTCCGTCGCATGAAAGCCCAGCACGCGCAAGGCGCCGCCGTTCCAACTCGTGACTTGGCCCTGCGGATTCAGCATGAAGATCGCATCCTCGACGGCGTCCATGAGGCGGCGCATCCGCTCCT